>CAZVMQ010000014.1:0-39890 GCA_964628755.1 uncultured Halanaerobiaceae bacterium | reverse complement strand
CTTTGTCCGCTCAAATTTCTCCTTGTTTGACATCCTCATCATCCTCCTTGTTATGTTTGATTAGAAGATTTTTCGATGTTACTTTCCAGGCCTGATGTCACTTCCCACGCTTATGTATTTAATACCGTCCCCGGCCAATTTATAAAATTCAAACTGGCTGAGGACGGTGTAATTATCAGGCAAAATATCAGTAATCAATATCATGTTTATCCAGAAAATCTTCCAGCTTTCTTTTTACCCTCTGCAGAGCGTTATCAACAGATTTTACATGTCTATCCAGAGCTTCAGCTATTTCTTTGTAAGACTTGCCTTTTAAATATTCTCGCAAAACATTAAATTCCAGTTCACTTAACATATCATAAAGCTCATTTTCAATGAGATGATAGGTTTCCTGGCTGAGAAAACGCTTTTCGGGATTGGCATTCTGACTTCCCTTATTGAGAATATCAAGCAGTGTGCGATCAGATTCTTCATCATAAACTGGTTTATTGAGTGAAACATAAGAGTTCAGGGGTTGGTGTTTTTTGCGGGTAGCAGCTTTAATTGCAGTTATAATCTGCCGGGTTATGCAGAGTTCAGCAAATGCTCTAAATGAAGCAAGTCTCTCAATCTTATAATCTCTTACCGCTTTATAAAGGCCAATCATACCCTCCTGGACAATATCCTCTCGATCTGCTCCCACTAAGAAATAAGAACGAGACTTGGCGAGGACAAAATTTTTATACCTTTTGATTAAAACTTCTTCCGCCCGACTGCTTCCCTCGCGCACATATTCAATCAATTCATCATCGGACATTTCAGTAAAGTCTTCATACTTAATTTCCTCGCGAGCATTACTTTCCAACCGGCATCCCCTCCCTTATACATTTCAATTTACATTATACTTGTTGTTATTATTTTAGTCAAGGCTTTCCTGAGATTGCCTGACTGCCTCATATATGATAACAGCCGCAGCAGCAGAAGCATTAAGGGAACCCGGATTTTCTAAAACTGGAACTTTCAGCAAAAAATCGCAATTTTCTTTTACCAATCTGCGAAGTCCACTGCCTTCGCTACCGATAATAATGCCTAATGATCCTGTAAGGTCAGCCTGATAATATAGATTATTTCCCGCCGGATCAGCACCTGCTATCCACATATTTTGCTCTTTCAAACTTTTAATAGTGCGATTTAAATTGGTCACTTTACACATCGCCAGGTACTCCACTGCCCCGGCGCTTGCCTTAACAACTGCCGGAGTGATAGGACAGCTGCGATCCTTAGGATAAATTACTCCCTGAAAACCTGCAGCCCGGGCAGTTCTTATCAGAGCGCCAAAATTTTGCGGGTCTTTAATTTGATCAAGCAGTAAAAATCGTGGGGTTTCACCGGAGTTTTTTACGGCGGCTAATACCTGCAGAGGGTCTTTAATCTCTATATCATCGGCCAGGGCAACAACACCCTGATGGTTGTCAAGATCTGCCAGATCGGAAATTTCTCTTTCGGTAGTTCTCTCTACAGGCACATTTCTTTTTTGGGCTTCTGCAATTATTTTCTCAATTATTTGTCCAGAAGCTCCGTACTGTAAAAACAACCTGTGTACTTTTCGGTTTCCCTGCAGGACTTCATGAACCGGATGTCTGCCAGCTATTTTAGCCATTATTCTCTCCTCCCCGGGACATTTCATCAATCCTGCCACAACTCATATCACCCTCAGGGCAAAAACCCTCAGTCTCACATTTAGGGCCAGCTCGAGAAAATAAAACTGGAAATTCAGCTTTTACCTGCTGCCGCATCTGCTCAGCCAGAGTTCTAATTTCCCACTGGGCCCGCTGACAGCAGCGCAGTTTAAATAAATGATAGAGAGAACGGGCATTATAAGAAGCTATTAAATTAGTTTTAACAGCTGGCAAAACAAACCGGGCATCTTCAGCTGGAACATCCTTTTCTCTCAATTTTTGATATACCTCTCTGGACTCTTCATAATGCTGGTGAAATTGTTCTTCTTCTGAACTTTTCTTAACAGCAGGAGGAGTTATATAAGAAAATTCTCCTTCATCTACATACCTCTGAGAACGCTGGCTATAAGCAACCCCAATACGCTGTCTGACCAGCTGATGACTTGTAACTCTACTGCAGACAACATGAAAAGAAAAGAAACTGTGCTCGAGAGTAGAATAATGTCCCAGGTCCAGCACTTTTTCAATCATTTTGTTTTTTTCTTCCTCGGACATTTCTTCTCTCAACTTCTCTGCTCCCTGCCGGGAATAGCAGAGCCGAGCCGCAGAAGCTACATTCCTGGCAGCCTCGGATGTATAATCGATCAACTCAGCTCGGGGCTCAACTTCTTTATCTCCTTTACTCTCGTTCATGTTCAGCCAGCCTCCATTCAGGACCTCTGGGGGTGTCTTCTACCATAACACCCATTTCAGCCAGATCATCTCTAATCCTGTCAGCCAGTTCATAATTCTCCTGCTGACGTGCTTCTTTCCGCAGATCCAGCAGATAATTCAAAAGTTCCTGAAATTTATCTTCAATGCCCCTCTCATTTTCTGCAGTCTGCAGCTTGAAACCGAACACTTCATTTAACTCTCTAAATAATTCTCTAGACTTCTTTACAGCTTTCAAAGTTTCAGCCTCTACTTTTTGTCCTAAATCTGAAGTTCTACTATTTATTTCAGTAGCCAATTCGTGCAGTACTGCCACACCCCTGGCTGTATTGAAATCATCATCCATAACTGCGATAAATTCCTTCTGCAAATTCTCTAACCTGGCAGTAAATTCTTCCACATTGATAGCGTCTCCTTCTTCGTCACCATCGACAGCTTCTACTGTTTGTACCAGCTGGTTCAAATGAACCGAAGTATTAATTAATTTTTGCAGACTGCGGGAAGCCTCTTCAATTTCTTCCAGAGAAAACTCAATAGGGCTGCGATAATGTTTGGCCAGAATAAAATATCTCAATTCATCAGAAGAAAATCTTTGCAGCAATTCCCTGGTCTCATATACATTTCCTTCAGATTTGGACATTTTTTGCCCGCCCAGATCAACTGTGCCATTATGAACCCAGTATTTTACAAATGGACTCTTTCCTGTATAAGCTTCAGCCTGGGCAATCTCATTTTCATGATGAGGAAAGACCAGATCAGTACCTCCCCCATGAATGTCAACAGCGCCATCCAGATATTTGAGAGACATAACAGAACATTCTATATGCCAGCCGGGCCACCCTTTACTCCAGGGACTATTCCAGTTTGGCTCCTCTTCCTGCTTTTTCCACAGCGCGAAATCCTGGGGATGTTCTTTCTTCTCATCAATTTCCACTCGAGCTCCGGCTTCCATTTCTTCCAGATTTCTTCCCGATAATTTGCCATAATCATCGAATTTTTCTACACTGAAATATACATCTCCCTCAACTTCATAGGCATAACCTTTATCAATTAAGACCTCTATCATCTCAATTATCTCCGGTATATTATCTGAAACCCGGCAGAATCTTTCGGGCATTTTTACATTTAGCTGTCTCAATTCCTCTCGATAAGATTCAGCATACTTATTGGCCAATTCCATGGGAGTTAAGCCTTCTTCTTCAGCTCTCTCCACTATTTTCTCATTTATATCTGTGAAATTCTGGATATACTTCACTTTATAGCCTCTATACTCAAGATAGCGTCTTATCACATCATAATTTATTGCTCCCCGCACATGCCCAATATGAGAATAATTTTGAACTGTCAATCCACATACATACATATTGACCACACCAGAATTATGCGGGGTAAATTCTTCCTTTTTTCCTGTCAAAGAATTATATATCTGCAAGTGCGACACCTCCTCTTTGCTCTCTTCTTAACCGGCAAATTTACTGTTCTATTATTCCAGTAAATCCAGAGCTTTATCAAGTCTAAAAATTGCTTCCTCCCGACCAATTAGAGAAACAAATTCTGCCAGATCAGGACCAGATTCTTTACCTGTGAGAGCATATCTCAAGGGATGGTAAAACTTTCGGCCACCTACCTCAGTAGCTTCCTGGACCTGAGAGAAAAGGTCATTTACCTGTTCAGCATTTATTTCCTCTTCCTGTTTTAGCAGGCCCTTTAATGATTCAAACACTTCAATGACCTGCTCATCAGCAAAAATTTCTTTTGCTTCCTGTTTGTCCTCATATTTATGCTCTACAAAAAACAGTCTGCTCTCTTCTGGCAGCTGGGCCAGAAAATCAACGCCCTCACGGGTAATATCAATAACCTTTTTTAGCCACTCTCTATCTGTCTTCTCATCTACATAACCAGCTTCCTGCAGGAAAGGAAGGCTCAATTCCAGAATTCTATCCAGATCTGCTTCCTGGATATAATGTCTATTCATCCAGTTTAGTTTTTCGCGATCAAATACTGCTCCACTTTTATTTACATTGTTAATATCAAATTTATCTATCAGTTCTTCCCGGCTGAGAATCTCCTGTTCGGAAGGTGGGGACCAGCCTAACAGAGCAAGAAAGTTGATCATAGCTTCTGGTAAATAGCCTCTATTGCGAAATTCTCCCACATATACAGCTTCAGAATCGGAGCGCTTTTTCAATTTACCTCCAGCCGGAGAAAGTATAAGTGGCAGATGTCCAAAACGCGGCAGGGAAAAACCGAGAGCTTCATACAGCATTATTTGTTTGGGCGTATTGGAGAGATGATCTTCCCCTCTAATGACATCCGTTACTTCCATCAGAGCATCATCAACTACAACCGCAAAATTATAAGTGGGAAAACCGTTAGATTTTTGAATAACAAAATCATCAAATTCATCACTGCTGAAACTAACCCTGCCTCTTACCAGATCATCTACGACAATTTCTCTCTCTTCTTTGGGCATTTTAAAACGAACGGCAAAATCACCGTCTTCTTTATCCACATCAACATCTTTATTGCGACATCGTCCATCATAATGAGGGATCTCTCCCCGGGCCTTCTGAGCTTCTCTCATTTCCTGAATTTCTTCTTCTGTACAGTAACAACGATAAGCTTTATCTTCTGCCAGCAGCTTCTCAATATAATCCTCATATATTTCCAGTCGTTCAGATTGACGATAAGGACCGTGTTCTCCCCCTTTGCCTGGACCTTCGTCAACCTCAATTCCCAGCCAATCTAGCTCCTCAATAATTATATCCTCAAATTCCTGGGTTGATCTTTCGGTATCAGTGTCCTCTATTCTTAAGACCAGTTCACCATCTTCAGCTTCTGCCCATAGCCAGTTAAACAGGGCAGTGCGAATATTTCCTACATGTATTTTACCGGTTGGCGAGGGGGGGAATCTCAATCTCAAATCAGACATATTTTATCAGCTCCTTTATCTATAACAAAGTTAAATAGTAATTTTGCATCTCAATTAATTTCTAGATTACACTGGTCCCAATTGCCAGCTGCTCAGGACCATCAACCAGGGCATGGCCAAATTTCCCAAATATAGCTACCGATATGTGTTCATTACCTCTAACAACTGCTATTTTAAAACCGCCTCCAAGTCCAGGATTTATCAAAGAAAGCTGGCTATAGGCATCTTTTACTGCATTAGATATAGCCATTTTTTCCCGTGAGTTTTCTTCTATTACACTGCGAGCTATAGCTGCCACTGTAGTGCTTTCCCGCAATTTAATTGGCAGTTTTTCGGCACTGGCACCAGTTTGGGTTATTGCCCCTTTATAACCATATCCCTGAACCTTTTCCAGCCAGTAATTTTCATATTCCCGGCTTCGGGTCATAGCCAGATAGATGGAAGCACTTTCCGGGGTGATATTATTGCTGTCCAGCTCAATATCTTTTTGATCATAACGAACGTAACCATCAACTATATCTTCGGCAGTTATGATACCGACCAGTTCTTCTTCATTTTTGTCGAAAACAGGAACCCCGCCAATCTGGTTTTTAGAAATAATCTGGGCAACTTCTTTAACACTGGTATCTTCGGTAACAGAAATTAAATTTCTAGAAACCAGTTCTGAGATGCTGGCTTCCAGATTGTCTCTCTCCATAAAATCTCCATCGGTAATAATACCTACCACGTTATCATCGCTGTCCACCACAATGAGTCGTCCAATTTTATTAATTGCCAGCAGCCTTTCTGCTTCCAGGATTGTTGCATCTTTATTAATAGTTATAGGATCAGTTGTCATAATATCTTTGACTAACATTTTTGTCACCTCTTGTATGTATTATTTATCCCTGCTCAATTCTAACAAGCGTAACGATAGATTGCGCTGCTATCCCTTCTCCCTTCCCAATAAAACCCAGTCCTTCACAGGTGGTAGCTTTAATATTAATTTTATTCTTCTTCACTGAAATATGGTCTGATATGTTGGTAACCATCTCCTCCTTGTACTGACTGATCTTAGGAGCCTCCATAATCATGGTAACATCTATATTGTTAACTTCAAACATATCTCTGGAAATAATTTTATTAACCCGCTGCAGAAGTTTAAGACTAGAGGCATTTTTAAACTCATCTGATTCAGGCGGAAAAATCTCACCTATATCCCCCCGAGAAGCTGCGCCCAGCATACCATCCATAACAGCATGTAAAAGAACATCAGCATCTGAGTGTCCGCTAAGGCCTTTATTATAGGGAATTATACATCCCCCCAGGACTAACTTCTCTCCTTCTACCAATCTGTGCACATCATAACCGATGCCAGCTCTCATCTGATCAATTAGCCTCCCTTGTTTCCAGTAAAAATTCTGCAATTTTAAGATCGAAGGGAGTTGTGATTTTTATATTATCATAATCCCCCCTGATGATGGCAACTTTATGCCCCATTTTCTCAACCAGGCAGGCATCATCCGGGGCTTTTTCCTCCGATTTAATTTCTCCATGAGCTTTTTTTATGATTTCACAGGAAAAGGCCTGGGGGGTCTGGATAGCTATAAGTTTATCTCTATCCAGAGTTCTTTCCACCAGGCCCGCTTCATTTTTAACTTTTATAGTGTCCTTTACGGGGGTTCCCACAGAAACAGCCCCCGATTTTTTTACTTCCTCAATAATTCTTTTCACCAATTTACAGTCTATAAAAGGACGAGCTCCATCATGAATGATGACATAATCGCTGCTGCTATTTAAACTATCCAGCCCTTTTTTAACCGTTTCTCTGCGGCTGTCTCCTCCTGCAATCAGCTCAATCTTATCTCTTATCTTTTTTGCCACTCCGGACAAAACTTTTTCCCGAACATAATTATGATCATTTTCCGGAATAAGCAAAATTACCTGATCGAATAGCTCAGCGCACCCGGCGAAAGAATTGAGTGTTCGAGTCACCAGGGGCGATCCTTTTAAATTGATATACTGTTTTTTCACACTCTTCCCCATACGCTCACCCTGTCCAGCAGCGGGTATCATCAGAGCAAAAGACATTTCCTCATCCCTCAACTCTCTTTTTCTACAGCATCTTTATGTTGTTTAGGACGGGCAAAAATCATTCTTCCTGCTGCAGTTTGTAAAATACTGGTGACAAGGACTTTTATGGTTTCACCAATATAATTTATTCCATCATCCACAACTATCATAGTACCATCATCCAGATAACCTACTCCCTGTCCTTTTTCTTTTCCTTCTTTTATCAACTCAACTTCCATCTCTTCCCCGGGCAGCACGACCGGTTTAACGGCATTAGCAAGCTCATTTATATTCATTACCTGAACTCCCTGTAATTCAGCTACTTTATTTAAATTGTAATCATTAGTTACAATTCTACCTTCCATAATTCGAGCCAGTTTGACCAGCTTGCTGTCAACTTCAGGTATATCCTCAAAATCTTTGTTTACTATTTCCACCTCTATGCTGGAATCTTTCTGCATCTGTTTGAGTATGTCCAGTCCCCGCCGACCTCTATTCCTTTTCAATTCATCAGAAGAATCAGCAATATGTCGGAGTTCTTCCAGAATAAATTCAGGTATAATCAGAGTCCCTTCTACAAATCCAGTCTTACATATATCTGCTATCCTGCCATCTATAATTACACTGGTATCAAGTATCTTACTTTTTGGGGCCCCACCCCCTGATTTCTCTGGCACCGGATTAACATCTCTGCTGGGTAAAATTGATAGAATATCATCAACATTATAAAATGCCAAAGAAAAACCAAGATAAGCAAAAATTATACTCAATAAAATTTGTAGCGGCAGGCCCAGTCTGGGTATTCGGCCTATAGAAAAAGCAAAATTTATTATTAAAGCAAAAATAAGTCCCAAAATCAAACCCGTTAAACCCGCCATAACTTTTTTGAGCGTAAAATCCTTAAATTCATAATCAAAACTCAAAACAATTTTCAATAATTTTTCTACCAGGGCAGAAAAAATAAAAAATCCAACCAGAGCCCCTGCTGCCATACCATAAAATTGAGCACTGGTAAAGATATTATCAATATTATTTATAGATAATTCCACATCTCCTGCCAGTCCTAAAATGATAATTAGATTATACCCGATAGCCCCTCCAATAACTGCCAGTATCAAACGCATCCCCTGTTTCAACAACCACCTTCACCCCCTCCCAAGGCAAAAAAAATATTATTTGCAGTCAAATTTACCTGCACTCAGTATATACACTTATATAATTACAATATAATATCAATCTTCCTCCTCATCTATATTGGGATTACTATCAAAAGCCTGATCAATAATATCTTTTATTTCTTCCTCCTCGACATCTTTGGCCAGCACAAGTTCACTGATCAAAATTTTCCGGGCATTGTTTAACATCTTTTTTTCTCCAGTAGATAAACCTTTCTCTTCGTCACGTATGGTCAGATCTCTAACTACACCTCCCACTTCATAAATATCGCCTGTTTTTAATTTTTCCATATTAGCTCTATATCTGCGGTTCCAGTTCTGCGACATTTTGCTCTGATCGCCCTTTAAAAGAGCAATTATCTCGTCAGCTTCTTCTTCATCAATAATATCCCTAACCCCTATTTCATCCACTTTGTCAACAGGGATCATCACCTTCATTTCACCAATGGGAAGCTTCATTATATAATATTTCTTTTCTTCCCCCAGAATTTCACGAGATTCTATATCAACTATTGTGCCGGCCCCATGATTGGGGTAAACAACTTTATCACCAATGTCAAACATTATGAAAATATCAGCTCCTCTTAATAAAAACCATTTTATTCCTAACCCTCATTATACCATTCATGATTTACCCTGTCAATTTAATGAATTGTATGCATTATTTAATATTTGAAGATTTATATCGCTCTGGAGCAAAATATTTTAAAAAAAACTAATAAATATTTATTAACTGATTTATAATATTGACTGTGTGATGGCTGAATTAATTTAAATATGTCTATCCAATAAAACCTGGTCCCGCAATCTTTTTAGTCCTTCTTTGATTGACTGAGCCCGAACTTCACCCACACCATCGACCTCATCAAGTTGTTCGGCGGATGCATCTACAATGGGAGCGAGTTCACCAAAATGTTCGACCAGGTTTTCTATTACAGGCATAGGAAGTCTGGGAATTTTCCGCAGTAATCTATAACCACGTGGTGAAATAGACAGGTCCATAGAATTGACACTACCACCGAGTCCCAGAGCTTTACTAATTGTGCTCGTGGAGAGCATTTCATCTGAAGACCAGTCTGTCAATTCCTGCAGTAAATCCCGGGCATCGGGTTCTCCTTCCTCTTCATCATATCTGATATAATCCCTGATTAACAACACGCATTCTTCCCGTACATCAGTAATTAATTCATCCAGCTGCATTTTAATTAAACGACCCTCGGTGCCCAGTTCAACAATATAACGTTCTATCTCTTTTTGAATCTTTAATACCATTTCTGCACGCTGCAAAACTGTTACCACATCTGCTATTGTAACCAAATCTTCAAATTCAAGGGCACTCAAATTGGTAAGCGACTGATCAAGAACTGATCTATATTTATCAAGAGTCTGTACCGCCTGATTGGCTTTAGAAAGAACTACACTGATATCTTCCATCACATGTTTCAGGCTTCCTTTATAAAGAGTTATAATATCACGACGTTGAGATATGGCTATTACCAGTTCTCCTGTCTGTTTGGCCACTCTTTCTGCAGTTCTATGTCTTGTGCCGGTTTCCTGAGAAGGGATGGATGAATCCGGGATAATATGAGCATTGGCCACAATTACTTTATCAAGGTCATGATTTAATATTATTGCGCCATCCATTTTGGCCAGCTCATATAATCTGGAAGGAGAAACATCCGCTTCTATTCTAAAACCTCCATCAACCATGTCCATAACCTCTTCACCATCTCCCACAACAATCAGGGCACCGGTTTGAGCCCGCAGTACATTTTCCAGCCCCGCCCTAAATACAGTGCCTGGTGCAATCAAATTTAGAATATCCATCATTTCCTGATCATATTCCAATAATTACACACCTCCACCCCTGAACCAGCCAGCTTTTAGCTGGTTTCTATAGATTTAATATATTTTAATAGTGCAGATATTCTATCTATATCAATAAAATTTAATTTTTCACCCTGCAAGTCGTCCATGCTATTGGCTTCTGGTAAAAGAACCCGCTTGAAGCCCATTTTCTTACCTTCCATGATTCTTTTTTCGCTTTGAGAAGCAGATCTTACCTCTCCAGCCAGCCCCATTTCTCCAAATACAAGCAGATCAGCAGGAAGAACAATATCGAAATAACTGGAGATAACAGATGCAGCCAGAGCTAAATCTAAAGCCGGTTCATTAACCTCCAGTCCACCGACAATATTAAAATGGACATCTCTTTCTGCCAGATTGAGACCCAGCCTTTTATCAATAACTGCTAAAAGTAAATTAGCCCGGTCTTTATTTACCCCTGAAGTTATGCGTCGGGAATGACCATAATTTCCGCTGCTAACCAGAGCTTGGATTTCCACAAGTATTGTTCTACTGCCCTCATTGATGGGAGCAACAACCGAACCAGAGCAGTTATTAGGTCGGCCTTCTAAAAATAGCGAAGAAGGATTATTTATCTGCTGCAGTCCATCCTCTCTCATAGCAAAAACGCCTACCTCATCCGTAGCCCCAAATCGATTTTTATGGGCCTTTAAAAGCCGATGAGAATTACTGTTTTCTTGAAAATATAAAACAGTATCAACCATGTGCTCCATCACTTTAGGGCCGGCCAGCTGCCCCTGTTTGGTAACATGCCCGATTAAGAAAACGGGAATGTTCTGATTTTTAGCCACCTGTTGAAAAGATGCAGTAACTTCTTTTACCTGCATAACACTGCCGGGAGATGACTGGTAGGAACTATCATAAACTGTCTGAATAGAGTCTACAATTATAAAATCATAATCATTATTTTCTACGTGAGAAGAGATGTTTTGCCATAAGGTCTCTGTTAAGATTTTAATATTTTCGTCAAAAGCCTGCAGACGTTCCGCCCGCATTGCCAGCTGTTCACCTGACTCCTCACCCGATATGTAAAGTATTTTTAAATTTTTATCAGCCAAAAAAGAAGCTATTTGCAAAATCAAGGTGGATTTACCCACTCCGGGAGATCCTCCCAGCAAAACCAGAGAGCCCGGAACTACACCCCCACCCAAAACCCTATTAAATTCTGACATACCAGTATTAATCCGCGAATCCTGTGGTGAGCTATTCCTGAAATTCCCGGTTAAACTAAAACATTCTATTTCGCTAACTTCATTTTCAGCCCGAGCATCTTTTTCAGAATTTTTATTATATTTAATAAAGGTGTTCCAGTTGCCGCAACTGGAACACCTTCCCATCCAATTTGTGGTTTGATAACCACAATCCTGACATCTATAAACTGTATTTTTCTGGCTCAATTTATTACTCCTTCCTGCTGCAAAAATAACTTGAAACAGGACTGCTAGCTTCAAACCGTTAAATTAACTCTCATAGTTGTATTAATTATATCATTTTATCCACTTATTTACAAGAAAGCCAGACCAGTTTACAATTGCTTGTCAGTAAACCACTTACTCTTTCTGCGTAAAGGTTAGTTCATCATCTTCCAGATCAACTAAAACTTTGTCACCTTCTTCAATATCACCGGCCAAAATCTTCTCAGAAAGAGGATTCTCCACCAGTCTTTGAATTGTTCGCCGCAGAGGCCTGGCGCCAAATTCAGGATCATAGCCTTCTTCGGCTAATTTATCTTTAGCTTCTTCCGAAACTTCAATACTTAATTCTTTTTCCTGTAAACGTTCCTCCAGCTCAGCTATCATTAGATCAGTAATTTTCATTATATGATCTTTGTTAAGACTGTGAAATACTATTGTCTCGTCCAGGCGGTTGAGAAATTCAGGACGGAAAGTATTGCGCAATTCATCCATCACTTTTTCTTTCATCTGTTCATATCGCCTGCGTTCTTCATCATCAGCCGAAGGCTGAAAGCCCAGGCTGGATTGTTTTTCAATAAAATCTGCACCTACATTTGACGTCATGATAACTATGGTGTTTTTAAAATCAACTTTTCGGCCATGGGCATCTGTTAACTGGCCATCTTCCAGTATCTGCAGCAGTATATTGAAGACTTCCGGATGGGCTTTTTCCACCTCATCTAATAAAATAACAGAATAAGGCCTTCTTCTAACCGGTTCAGTCAGCTGTCCGCCTTCATCATATCCAACATAACCGGGAGGAGAACCAACCAATCTGGAAACCGAATGTTTTTCCATGTATTCTGACATATCGACTCTTATCATAGCCTCTTCATCATCAAACATAGCTTCTGCCAGAGTTCTGGCTAACTCGGTTTTCCCCACCCCTGTAGGGCCAAGAAACATAAAGGACCCTATTGGACGTTTGGGGTCTTTCAGGCCAGCTCGGGCTCTCCTAACCGCTTCAGAAACTGCTGTAATTGCTTCATCCTGGCCAATAACTCGTTTATGAAGTTCATCCTCCAGACGGAGAAGTCTTTCCATTTCTTTTTCCTCCAGCCTGGTGACGGGTATACCGGTCCAGCTGGAGACAATTTCAGCTATATTATCTCCAGTAACAGAGGCACCGTTTGAACCCTTTTCCTGCTGCCAGGAATTTTTCATTTCTTCCAATTCTTCTTCCAGTTTTTTCTCTTTGTCGCGCAAATCAGCAGCTTTTTCGAATTCTTGATTCTTGACTGCAGCCTCTTTTTCTTTACGGACCTCTTCCAGCTCCTGATTTAATTCCTTGTACTCGTCAGGTCGAGTATTGTTGTTCAATCTGACCCTGGAAGCAGCTTCATCCATTAAATCAATTGCTTTATCAGGGAGAAATCTATCCTGAATATAGCGATGAGAAAGTTTAACAGCAGAATCTATAGCCTCATCGGTTATTTTAACTTTATGATGTGCTTCATAAGCGTCACGCAGACCTTTTAAGATATCCACAGTTTCTTCCGGAGAATTCTCTTCTACCAGTATAGACTGAAATCTTCTTTCCAGGGCTGCATCCTCTTCTATGTGTTTTCTGTATTCATCAAGAGTAGTAGCTCCTACAGCCTGAAGTTCACCCCGGGCTAAAGCTGGTTTGAGAATATTGGCTGCATCAATAGCCCCTTCAGCAGCTCCAGCTCCTACCAGGGTATGAAGCTCATCTATAAATAAAATGATATCTCCGCTATTCTTTATATCTTCCATTACTCCTTTCATTCTTTTTTCAAATTCTCCTCGATATTTAGAGCCTGCTACCAGCGAGCTCAAATCAAGAGCTACGACCCGTTTATCAAGTAAAAGATCCGGGACATTCTCCTTGTTTATCTGTTCAGCCAGGCCCTCTACGATGGCTGTTTTACCAACCCCGGGTTCACCTATCAAAACAGGATTATTTTTTGTCCGTCGACTTAAAACCTGAATAACTCTTTCAATTTCTTTTTCCCGGCCGATAACCGGATCCAACTTGCCTTCAGCTTCCATAGCAGTTAGATCACGGCTGTATTCATCAAGATTGGGAGTGTCGCTCTTCTCCTGACTTTTCTGCCCCGAGCTTCTCTGTTTGCCCCCCAGCATCTGAACAATCTTCTCTCTAATCTCCCCGGGATCACCACCTAATTGAGAAATTATACTGGCGCCAACACCTTCTCCTTCGCGCATTAAGCCCAAAAGCAAATGCTCGGTGCCAATATAGTTGTGACCTAATCTGCGTGCTTCATCCATAGAGAGATTGAGCACCTTTTTTGTCCGGGGAGTCAAACCTATAGCCTGAGAACTACTCTGACTGCTGCTCCCCTCGCCTATTATTTCACTAATTTTTTCTTTGACTTTTTCATAAGTTACATCATATTCATGTAATACACTGCCTGCAACTCCTTCATCTTCTCTTATCAAACCTAATAGTATGTGTTCAGTACCTACGTAATTATGACCAAGTTCTCGGGCAGCTTCTTCCGCATAGCCCAGAACTTTTCTGGCTCGTTCAGTAAATCTTTCAAACATCTTACTACACCTCCAAATTATAATTTAAAAGAACTTAATTTTTCCCTTATCAATCTCGCCCGTAATATATCACGCCTGGTAGAATCCATCTTTTCAGCAAAGTAATTTTGTAAATGAGCAGGTCTGGTAAGAACAATCAATTCCAGCAATTTATCCAGAGAAAAATCTGAGAACATTTCATAATAATTCCCCAGCATCAATAGAGAGATAAAATGAACAGCTTCTAAATTATTAATTTTGTAAGCATGTTTTAATATTCCTAATGCCCTCATAATTTTGTCTTTAATCTCATACTCATTTTCTTGCATCAGATTCTTTCTAGCTTCACGTTCCTGCTCAACAACCTGTCGCAATATACTTTGCAGATTCTCTATTATATCTTCTTCTGTCATCCCCAAAGTTACCTGATTGGAAAGTTGAAAAATACTGCCTTCTCCTTCGGTGCCTTCTCCGAAGATCCCCCGGACAGTTAAACCAAATTTTCCTACACCACCCAGTAACTTATCTATTTTATCGGTCATATATAAGCCCGGCAGATGAAGCATGACAGAAGCTCTCATACCCGTCCCTAAATTAGTCGGGCAGGAAGTTAAATATCCCAGTTCACTGGAAAAAGCATAATCAAGTTCTGCTTCCAGAAAATCATCGAATTCATCTGCTTCCTGCCAGGCCTCGTTTAACTTTTCTCCGGATTTTATAAACTGCATCCTCAGATGATCTTCCTCATTAACCATTATACTGACAGTCTGTTCTTTATTGATAAAAGTAGAACTGGGAAGAGGGTTACGACTATGCTCACGGCTGATAAGATGTCTTTCAATCATGGTCTCCTTCTCCAGCTTTGACAAATCTTCCATATTATAACCCAGCAGATTTTTTTCTCCGGTCTCCAGCACCCTATTTATCATCTTACGAACTTCTTCCAGCTGTTCCCCGGCCGCATTGTTGGGAAAAATATACTGCCTCAAATTCCTTGCCAATCTTATCCGGCTGCTTATCTTAATATCATCATTTTCAATAGATTTCATCCAATCACACAAATTTTCCGGCACTTTATTATTTCTGCTCATCGTTCTCACCCAGTTTATTTTCCAGATCTTTAATTTTGTCCCTCAGTTCTGCGGCTTTTTCAAAATTTTCCACAGCTACTGCCTCGTTTATTTTAACTCTCAGGTCTTTAATTTTTCTCTGGAGTCTAATTTCCTCACCCTGTCTCAAAGGAATTTTGCCCCGATGTTCAGATCCGCCCTGAACTTTCCTTATTATATATTCAATTTGCTGAGAAAAATTATCATAACATCTGGCACACCCAAATAAACCCTGTTCTGCAAACTCCTGATAAGATAGCCCACAATTATCACAGGTTTGCACCTGTGAAGCAGGAATTTGAGCCTGCATGAAATCCGGCTTGATCATACCCGATAGCAAATGTTTAAAGGAAAAAGGATCACTGCTAAAACTTATCTGTCCGATCTCTTCGGCGCATTCTGAACATAAATGAAGTTCCTGTTTTTTATTATTTATTATTTTAGTCAAATGAACTTTAGCTTCTTTTTCTCCGCATTTTTGGCATTGCAAAGGTCATTCCTCCCCGGCTTCAGTCTTCAAAATAACTTCCAGGATACCCTGCATAATTCGACTGCGCAAAAAATCTCTCTCCGGCAGCTCTATATTGAGCACCTGTCTGTGGGTAACAATATTCATCATGTGTTTTTCTCTTTCATTAATTATATCATTTTCATAGAGTCTGTGTATAATATCCTGGGCATCCTGCTGGCTTACCGGTTGATTAAGACGTGAAATCAATTTTCGCAGTGATTTATCAACCGAATCTATAGAAACTTTTATAATTCGTATATAGCCACCGCCACCCCGTTGACTCTCCACAATATAACCCTTTTCAGGGGTGAATCGGGTATTCAAAACATAATTTATTTGAGAAGGGGCACAGTCAAATTTGTCAGCCAGTTGATTTCGTTTGATCTCAATTTTCCCTTCATCCTGACCGATCATATTATTAAGATATTTTTCAATTTGATCCGAGAGACTGGCCATTTTTATACCCTCCTCCATAAAATTCGCAATTGATTTTAACTTTTCATCTGTCTTTGACTTTTTTTGACCTTATTATTATTTTAGAGGTTTTTCGTCAAGATTGCAAGTCCTGTAAGCGATCAAATTAGAATTATCAAGTCATAATAAAACAATTCATCCCGATCTCCGGGATGAATTTACATGCTCTCTATTATAGCATTTTGATGTTACTTTACTATTAGAAGCTATTGGAAGTATTAATATTTTAATAATATGGATATAATTATTACCAGTAATTTTAAAGTTAAGCACTTTTATTTTTCAGCTAAAAATTTAACAAACAGCTTCCTCTTGCGAGGTCCATCAAATTCACAGAAGAAAATCCCCTGCCAGGTTCCCAATACCAGCTTGCCATTTTCGACGGGAACCATTTGATCACAGCCCACAATGCTGCTTTTGATATGAGCCGGAGAATTCCCCTCTCTATGAGAATATCCACCCTGGAAAGGTACAATCTTGTTTAACTGAGAGATAATATCAGCTCTGACGGCAGAATCGTGGGTTTCATTGATAGTTATTCCCGCAGTAGTATGCGGGACCATTAATAACAGCGCCCCCTCATCAAGGCTGCGCTGAGAAATAACTTTATTAATACGAGAAGTCACATCTATAAATTCACATTTATCACCAGTTTTTACTGAGAGTTTTTTCATTCTTGGGCCCCCGAATAATTTTTTCTATATTTGTCATCAAAGCAACAACAAATTTCCCAGCTCTTCCGCGGTGAAACAGAGTAATTCTTCTGTACTGTTCATAGCTTCCTCCAGGCTCAAAGGCTTATTAACAAGACTGTGTAAAGAAGTCACCCCATTTTTATGCAGAGCTTCTTTATCTTCCAGTGAAATATTACCAGCAATCACTATTAAGGGCATATCAGCTTCAGAAGTTCTTTCTGCCACGCCTCCAATAACTTTTCCATAGAGACTCTGTTTATCACAGCTACCCTCCCCGGATATTACCAGATCAAAATCGGTAACCAGTTCGCGATAATTAAAATAATTTAAAATTATATCAATACCCGAACGCAAGGTAGCATCCAGAAAAGCCTGTAGTCCTGCACCTAAACCCCCGGCAGCTCCGGCGCCAGGCGTGGAAATAACATCTTTATTTAGGTCAGATTTAATCACTTTGCCAAAATTTTTTAACCCTTCATCAAGCTGTTTAACCTGTTCAGAGCTGGCTCCTTTTTGCGGTGAGTATACATAAGCAGCCCCTCTTTCCCCATAAAGCGGGTTATCAACATCACATGCTACCTCTATTTCTACTTCTGCAGCCGCTTCAGACAGGCCTCCTAATTCTATTGAGTCCAGTTCTGACAGATTTTCCCCTATACCTCTCAACTCTTCACCCGCCTGATCAAAGAATTTAGCTCCCAGGGCCCTGGCCATTCCCATGCCACCATCTGTAGTAGCACTTCCACCTATGCCCAGCAAAATTTTATCTGCACCTTTTTGTAGAGCATCTTTTATAAGTTCCCCGGTGCCATAGGTAGTAGTTTGCATGGGGTCCTGTTCAGACTTTTCCAGAAGTGGCAGACCAGAAGCTGCTGCCATTTCAATCACAGCAGTAAGTCTGTCTTCTTCCCGTAAAAGTCCATATTCTGCGGTTATCGGTCTGCCCAGGGGATCATTAACGGTTGCCCTGATTTTCTCACCAGCTGCAGCTTGCACCAGACAATCTACCGTACCTTCCCCTCCATCAGCAAGAGGCAGCAGACGACAGGAAAAACTGTCACTGGCATTTTCTAATCCTGACTTTATAGCTTTAGCAGCTTCCGGAGCAGAAAGAGAACCTTTATATGAATCCGGAGATATGAGAACTTTCATGATTTTATTCCTCTTTACTTTCTGGTCTCATAGTCGGAAATAGAATTACATCTTTGATCGAACTGGAATCCGTTAAAAGCATAACCAATCTGTCAACTCCTATTCCCAGTCCTCCAGCTGGAGGCATGCCATATTCCAGAGCTCTAATGTAATCTTCATCCATCATTTGTGCTTCCTCATCTCCTTCTTCCCGACGACTGACCTGTTCTTCAAATCTGCGTTTTTGTTCCAGGGGATCATTCAACTCGGTAAAAGCATTACCTATTTCCCGACCACAAATAAAAGGTTCAAACCGATAAGTAAAATCAGAGTTTTCCTCTTTACGCCGCGCTAAAGGGGAAACTTCCAGAGGATAATCTTTAATAAAGGTAGGCTGTATCAGCTCATTTTCAACTCTTTCTTCAAAAACAAAATGTATAATTTCACCAGTACTCAGATCCTCTTCCGGCTCCAGACCCAGGCTTTTGGCAGCGCTGTGTGCTTCCTCCGGTGAGTTTATTGCCGTGAAATCTATATCAGTATATTCTTCGATAGCATCTACCATTTTCATTCTCTCCCAGGGAGCAGAAAGATCAACTTTCTCCCCCTCGTACTCTATAGTGGCAGTATCTAAAATCTCCTGCGCAATGTGTTCTACCAGATTTTCGGTAAGCTCCATCATATCATTATAATCTGCGTAGGCTTCATATAATTCCATCATAGTAAACTCAGGATTATGTTTATATGACATACCTTCATTGCGAAAATTTCTATTAATTTCAAATACCTTTTCCATACCGCCCACTATCAATCGTTTGAGGTATAGTTCAGGGGCTATGCGTAAATATAGCTCCATGTCCAGAGCATTATGGTGGGTCACAAAAGGCCTAGCATTCGCCCCCCCTACAATTGGATGCATCATAGGGGTTTCAACTTCCAGAAAACCTTTTTCTTCCAGATAATTTCTCATAGCTCTAATTATTTTACTCCGTTTTATAAATGTCTCTTTAACTTCGGGATTAACAATAAGGTCCAGATATCTCCTGCGGTATCTCAATTCTTTGTCCTTTAAACCATGAAATTTCTCCGGCAGAGGTCGCAGAGATTTTGTCAATAACTCAAACTGTTTAACTTTAACCGTCACTTCTCCCCGGTTAGTTTTAAAAACTTCACCTCTAACCCCTATAATATCACCAATATCAAGGTCCTGGAAAAATTCATAATCTTCCTCGCCCAAAAGGTCATACTTTAAATATAGTTGAATCTTGCCGCTAAAATCCTGTAAATCAGCAAAACTGGCTTTCCCGTGACTTCTAAAAGCCATCATCCGTCCTGCCAGGGAAACATCCTCCCCCTGGAAATCTGCAAAATTATCCAGTATTTCTTCAGCTTTGTGTTCAGGATTATATTTCTTAGCATAAGGATCAATATCTTCTTCTCTTAACTCCTGTAAATGTTTGCGTCTTTCAGCCCTTAATTTATGAAGGTCCTCTTGCTTGAATTCTTCTGTCATTGCATCCCACCTCATTTGTCTTTCGTATTAATTTTTGACAAAAAAATTTTCAATATGACGTCTATTCAGCATCAATAGATAGTATTTTATACTCGACTTTACCGTTTGGAGTTTCAACCTGTACTTCTTCCCCAATTTTTTTATCAATTACAGCACTGCCGATCGGTGATTCATTGGAAATTTTATTGTTGAGAGGATCAGCCTGAGCGCTACCCACAAGGGTGTATGTGTAAACTTCTTCTGAATCCAGCTGCTTTAATTCAACAGTATTACCCAGATTAACTGTATGGTTATTAATTTCATCTTTCTTAACCACTTTAGCGTTGTCAAGCATATTTTCCAGTTTTTTAATTCTCCCTTCAACAAAAGCCTGCTCATTCTTGGCTTCATCATATTCAGCATTTTCACTGATATCTCCATAGTCACGAGCAATTTTGATCTTTTCGGCTACCTCTTTTCTCTTAACTTCCTTTAAATGTTTGAGTTCTTCTTTTAATTCTTCATAACCATCCTCTGTTAATAAAATTTCCTCATTTGATGACATAATCATACTCCTTTGTTAGCTTTTTAAGTTTGGTTTTCGCAAAATATTATTTGCAAAGAATTTTCAGATTTTAAGAAATTACAATTGCCTTTTATTATAAATTAAGTCTGCCGCCTTGTCAAGAAATATTAACAGGAAAATTACAAGTTATATTCTTTTAAGTTGATTGCGATACTTTTTTAGTTCTTTTTTTACTGCCTCCTTTCTGTCAAGATGATATATTTTTTCTTTAATCTTTGTACAATAGGGCAGGCCTTTTAAATACCAGGAAATATGTTTGCGCATCAGCGGTACAGCTTTGTTTTCTCCATAATATTCTATAGCCCGTTCCAGGTGGGATATAGCCTGATTAATTTTTTCTTTTGGCCCGGGTTTAGACACTCTCTCTCCCTTTTCCAGAAGTGAACGAGTTCTGTTTACTAACCAGGGGTTGCCCTGAATTCCTCTTGCCAGCATCACAGCATCACATCCAGTTTCCCGCAGCATATCATTGGCCTCCCCGGCTGAAAACACATCTCCACTACCAATTACAGGTATTTCTAGTTTTTCAGCTGCAGAAGCGATAATATCCCAATCAGCTCTTCCCTCGTAAAAATCCTGTCTGCTGCGAGCATGTATAGCTGCCGCCTGAATTCCCGCCGACTGCAGCTTATATCCCAGCTCAAGACAGGTTTTTTCATCTTTTTTCCAGCCTTTTCTCATCTTTACTGTCAGTGGTAAGGAAATGGAACTATTTACACTATCAGCAATTTTTACTGCCAGTTCCGGTTTCTGCAGTAACGCTGCGCCTGCACCAGTTTTGGTCACCTTTGGAGCCGGGCAGCACATATTTATATCGATCAAATCTGGTTTAAAATTCTTTTCCACCAGAGCAGCTGCCCGGGCCATAATTTCGGGATCTGCTCCAAACAACTGCACTCCTATTTTTCCTTCCTGACAGGAAAATTCCAGCAGCTGTTCAGTTCTTCTATTGCCCTGTACTATGCCATGACTGCTGACCATTTCCGTAAAGCATAATTCCGCCCCATAATCTCTTAAAATTTGTCGGTAGGGATAGTCTGTAACACCTGCCATGGGAGCTATAATTACAGGAGTATGAAGTTTTAAACCATCGATGGAAACCAAAAGCAATCACCTGCTTTATTGATTATTCATTATTTCTATATCATTGGAATTAATAAGTTTTTGCCCCTCTTTTGTCGAAACAATCAGTTCTCCCCTGCGAGAAATATCCTTAACCTTACCCAGATAACTGCTTTCATCTGTGTAAATCTTAATTATTTCACCTTTTAAATTCAACCTATTTAACCACTTTTCTCGTAGTTTGTTTATTCTCTTCTCTTTTTGCAGGCTGTAATGATAGTTTATTAACTTTGTGATAATTTCTTTGAAAATCTGAGCAGCAGCGGGAGATTGATTTTTTGCCAGCAATAAAGAGGTTGCTTTATCCTGTAAATATTTGGGATAAGAATTTATATGAGTATTTATTCCAATACCTACAATGACTCTTTTTTCTTTCTTATCATGATTCATTACCATCAATTCACTCAAAATACCGGAGACTTTTCGACCGTTTAACATTATATCATTAGGCCATTTAATTCTCGCTTTATAACCATGAGAAACCAGGCTCTCCTGTACTGCCAGAGAAGAAATCATGGTATATAAATACAGATGCTGACTTTTAACAGCAGGATTAAATAACAAAGAAAAATACAAACCTTTTCTCGGCGGAGAATACCATTGCCGTTTTTTTCTGCCTCTTCCAGCGTTTTGTCTGCCGGCCAGCAGCAAAAAAACAGGCTTAATTTTATCTTCATAAGCCCATGTTTTTAATAACCCATTGGTAGAATCAACTTCGGACATAAATTTATAGGTGAGCTCAGGAAAAATATCTATAAGCTCATTTCTTACTACGGAGTTAATATCAGCTGGTGACCAGTATTTTTCCATAATAATATTTCCTCACTAAAATAACAGCAAATTTTAAATATACACTCAAAAAAAATACGCAAATTGACTTGCCTTCCTTATTATAATATAATTTTAAGTGTGAAGCAACTAAATCTGTAGTGTATTTTAAATTTCGCCAGAGGGAGGTGATTAAGATATGGAAACTTTGGTTGATAGATTCTCTTTTAAAGTAATCGCCATCCTGATAGCAGCCATATTTTTATCAGGAGGTATAGTTAATGCTCAAGAAGGCATAGAAGATTTTGGCCAGAACTACATTGCTGACATTGCGGATGATGTAGAAGAAGGGGTTGTAATGATCGATACCGAAAGGGAAGTAGAAATGTTGGGACGTTCCCCTTTTGACCAGGAAGACGATTTATTCAGGTTCTTCTTTCCCGATCAATTTGAAGATTTTGATGAAGATGATCCCCCTACCCGGGAGGGCATCGGCAGCGGTTTTGTGGTTACAGAAGAAGGACATATAGTCACCAATGAACATGTAATAGCAGATGCAGATGAGATCATGGTCACTATAAAAGGTTATGAAGAACAAAAAGAAGCCGAAGTTCTGTGGTCAGATTATGGTCTTGACCTCGCAATTATTAAAGTTGATACAGAAGAAAATCTAAATCCAATTCCTCTGGGAAATTCAGATGAAATAAGACAGGGAAACTGGGCAGTAGCAATTGGCAACCCCGTTGGTTTCGAATATACTGTAACTTTCGGTGTGATTAGCGCTCTGGAAAGACCGATTGAAGTTCCCACCCGTCAGGGACAAATCAGGCGCTATAGAAATCTTATCCAGACCGATGCAGCTATAAACCCTGGAAACAGTGGGGGGCCGCTAGTAAATATTGAGGGAGAAGTAATTGGAATCAACACAGCCGTAGCCACCAGAGCTCAGGGAATAGGATTTGCTATTCCCATAAATGAAGTTAAATTTGCCCTGGAAGATATTAGAGAATACGGGGAAGTCAGAATACCCTGGCTGGGTGTATATTACAGAGAGGTCACCTCTGATATCAAGCAACATTTTGGTCTGGAAGATGATACCGGAATTATAATTGTTGATGTTGTAGAAGGAAGCCCTGCTGATGAGGCAGGTTTACAATCTTATGATGTAATTACAGAGCTGGACCGAGAGGAAATTGAAACTATTGAAGACTTTGCCGGAATGATAAGGGAAAGAGAAGTCGGAGATGAAATCATGCTGAGAATAATGCGGGATGGTGCTCCCGAGTTAATTGTAGCAGAATTGACACAGCAGCCAGAGGATATGTAACAGACCGATAATAATATGATATAGAGTACTGTCATATAAAAGCCCCGCCTGCTATATCAGGGCGGGGTTTTAGATTCTATAAAATTTTTGCTCATAACATAAGAATTTTTATTTAATTTTTATTTTTAGCTGCGGGCTGGTTTGCAGTGTTCCGGGATTTTAATCAGGTTATAGTTTAACAGAACCGTACATAGATAAGCATAGAGAGGAATCATACCGGCCTGAGAAATTACCCGGGCTGGAACTGAAGCCACATATGGTACCCCAAAAAGCGAATTAAGAAAATAGGGAACCATAATAACAGCAGTCAAAACCTGAGTTACACCTATTGCAAGCAAAATATTTTTAAATCCTTTTCTCCCTGCGAAAACATAGCAGATTAAAACTCCAGGAATAAACCCGGTCAAAAACGCTGTAAAAGTAAAATGCGGCATATAAGCTCCCATAGGATTTATGAAAAAACCTATGAGATCTCCCATTGCTCCTACCAGGCCGCCAGCTAAAGGGCCGAGTACAACGCCTGCAAAAACAATAGGCAGACCGCCCAGTCCTATTCTGATTCCTTCCACCCCACCAATTGCAATTCTAACACTTAATAATCTGGTAAAAATTATATTCAAAGCTATTAAAATAGAAATATAAACCAGTTTATGGGTGGAAAATTTCAAGGTAACTACACCCCCTTTCTCCCTGGTCCATGGCAGACACCCTGGCACCAAAGAGAAAGGCTCTTTGGCAACAGCGGACGCAATGACTGTACCGCAGCCTTTTGGCGTTTCGTTTCCAGGCAACGTCCCATCCTGGAACACTTACACGCACAGTCATTTACTCTGCCACTTGTCAAAATCATAACATATTTTCATACAATTTACAACAGGTCTCTCAATACAAATAAATTTCAGGCAAAATTTATTTCTTCATTCACTCTATTTATTATTTCACCGCGGGAAATTAATTTTTTCATGCTCTCAATATCTTTAGCTACGATTCTATCTTTTTCTAAAAGAGATATTTCATCCCTGATAATATGGTAAACTTCACTGGAAGTTTTAGCTAAATCATTTTGAGGGGAATCTGTCCGTAAATCTATGGCCTGCACAGCAGTTATAAATTCGATTGCTATAATATTTTTTAAATTTTCCTTAATTTTCATAACTTTCCGGGCACTTATAGCCCCCATACTTACATGATCTTCCTGATTAGCTGAAGTAGGTATAGAGTCGATTGAAGCTGGAGAAGATAACATCTTATTTTCCCCTACCAGAGAAGCCGAAGTATATTGAGCTATCATATATCCGGAATTTAAACCTCCGTGCCTGGTTAAGAACATGGGCAGATCATTGTTTAAAGTGCCGTCCACCATTCTGAAAACTCTTCTTTCCGATATATTACCCAGTTCTGAAAGAGCCATAGCTAAATAATCCAGGGTCAGTGCTAAAGGCTGACCATGAAAATTACCCCCGGATATAATTTCATTTTCCTCAGGAAACAACAGGGGGTTATCGGTAGCGGAATTAATTTCTCTTTTTACCGTTTCACTGGTATGTTTACAGGCATCCCGGCTGGCCCCATGCACCTGGGGAGCACAACGCAAAGAATAAGCATCCTGGACTCTATCCTCTCTAGTCTCCAGTACCAGAGAGCTATCCTGCAAAATATTATAAACGTTTTTGGCCACCAGTTTTTGTCCTGGATGTGGTCTAACCTCATGCAGCAAAGATTTAAAAGGAGCCAGAATTCCTTTCAAACCCTCCATAGTGAGGGCCAGAGCAACATCTGCATGTTTAAGCAAATTGAAAGCATCATTCAAAACCAGGGAAGCAATGGCTGTCATCATTTGAGTTCCATTAATTAAAGCCAGTCCCTCTTTACTTCTTAAGGTTACTGGTTGTAAATTGCGTTTTTGTAAAGCTGCTTCACCTTTTAAAACTTCTCCATCTACTTTTGCTTTGCCTTCGCCAATGAGCACCAGCGCCATATGAGCTAGAGGTGCCAGATCACCACTTGCTCCCAAAGAACCCTGAGAAGGTACAACAGGATGAATCCTCTTATTAAGCATATCTATAAGCAATTTGATTGTTCTATGGCGTATACCAGAGTGCCCCTGGGCCAGAGCATTAATACGTAGCAGCATCATGGCTCTTACAGTCTCGTCGGATAGGCTTTCTCCTGTCCCGGCCGCGTGACTGCGGATTAAGTTTTCCTGTAATTGCAAAACTTCCCGGGGGGAAATACGGGTATCACTGAAACGGCCAAAACCAGTTGTTATCCCATAGCAAACCCTATTATCTTCTACCACATCTTCTACCTGGCTTCTAGCTTTATGAATATCTTCTATAGCCGATTCAGCCAGAGCAACCTTTTTTCCGTTTCTGGCAACTTCGACCACTTCTCCGATGCTTAATTCTTCTCCATTAATATAGATCATTTTATTCCCCTCCCGTTTTTCTATTGCCAGTTTAAATTAATAAAGGGATGCGGCTAATAAACCGCATCCCTGGTCTTACTTTCTATTAATTTCATAAGCAGAACAAGGCTTAAAACTGCCCATAATTAGCTGCTCCTCACCTGAGGCTAATACTATAACCAGCCATATTTTTAATGCCCGGGTACAGATCCAGTTTCCTTACCCTGATCGGTTCTAGGCATATCAGGAAGCTTTTCATCTTCTTCCGCTTCTTCACTATCCTCTTCCTTAGAAGTATCTTCTTCAGATTTGGGAGGTTCTATCTGCTTTCCCTCCACCAGTTTCTGAATTTGATCAGAGTTTAATGTTTCATGTTCTTTGAGGTTTTCAACTATTCTTTCAACAGTTTTAGCATTATCTTTTAAAAGATCTTTAGCCTTTCTATGACATTGTTCAATAATTGTGCTAATCTCCTGATCTATTTCGGAAGCAACTTCTTCACTGTAATTGCGGCTGGTAGAAAGATCTTTGCCCAAAAATACCTGACCATCTTCTTTATCACCCAGGGTCAAAGGTCCTAATTTTTCACTCATTCCATATTGAGTGATCATGGCTCTCACAATTTTAGTTGCCCGTTCAAGATCATTTTGAGCACCTGTAGATATATCCTCAAGGAAAATTTCCTCCGCCACCCGGCCGCCCAACAGGGCCGTTACCTTATCAAGCAGCTCTCTTTTCGTGACAAAATTCTTATCATCCTCTGGCAGAGGAATCGTAAAGCCACCTGCACCGCCCCGGGGAATTATGGAAACTTTATGAGTTTTATCAGCGTGTTCCAGCAATTCTCCCAGCAGAGCGTGTCCGGTTTCGTGATAGGCCACCAGATTTTTTTCTTCTTCAGAAATTACCCGACTTTTTTTAGCAGGTCCGGCGATAACTCTATCGACAGCATCATCAAATTCTGTCATAGTTATAACATCTTTACCCCGACGAGCCGACAATATAGCGGCTTCATTGGCCAGATTTTCCATGTCTGCTCCCGTAAATCCAGGAGTCCTTTTAGCCAGAATATCAGTGTCGACATCATCAGCAATTGGTTTATCTTTCAAATGTATTTCTAGAATTAGGCGTCGGCCTCTCACATCAGGTTTATCCACCACAACCTGACGATCAAAACGCCCGGGCCTCAGCAAAGCCGGATCAAGTACATCCGGACGATTAGTAGCCCCCATAAGAATTATACCTTCATTAGGTTCAAAACCATCCATCTCATTTAAAAGCTGATTTAAAGTTTGCTCACGTTCATCATGGCCTCCACCCAGACCGGCACCACGCTGACGCCCGACTGAGTCAAGCTCATCCACAAATATAATACAGGGAGAATTTTCCTTGCCTTTTTCAAATAAATCTCTAACCCGGGAAGCACCCACTCCGACAAACATCTCGACGAAATCCGAGCCACTTATGAAGAAAAAGGGTACTCCAGCCTCACCTGCAACAGCTCTGGCCATAAGAGTTTTTCCGGTGCCAGGGGGACCTACCAGTAAAATTCCCTTAGGAACCTCAGCTCCCAGACGGGAAAATTTACGCGGATTTTTCAAAAACTCTACAACTTCCTGCAGTTCCTCTTTGACCTCTTCATAATTCGCTACATCATCAAAGGTAACATCTTTATCCTGTTCCTGCATTTGATTTGCTTTGCTTTTTCCAAAGGACATCATTTTGCCGCCGCCACCCTGCATCCTCTGCATAATAAAAATCCAGGCTATAATTAAAATACCAATTGGCAGCATATATCCCAGTATATTTAGCCACCAGGGAGCACTGGGTTCAGGTTCGGTCGAAATTTCTACATCTTGAGCACGCAGGGTCTGCAGTAAATAAGGCGTATCTTCTGGTGGGACATCAACTTCGAACTCCCTGCCATCGAATGTTCCTTCTACTCTCTCACTTCCCACCAAAACCACCTGGCTAATATTACCGGCTTCGACCTGCCTGATCAGCTCAGAATAGGTGAATTCCTCGATGTCTTCCGGTCCCTGCTGTATGAAAAACTGAGCTACAAGAATGGAGATTGCAATTAAAAGCAAATAAAAACCAATGTTTTTGGCAAATTTATTCAAAAGCTCTTACCTCCTCTCAAACCCTTGAACTTTCATGCTGGTTTAGTGCGAATTATACATTAAGGCATTATACCACATATTATGCACTTTGTAAAAGCTAATTATTTGTATTTTTCTTCCTTTAAAACTCCGATAAAAGGTAAATTGCGATACTTCTCAGCAAAGTCCAGCCCATATCCAACCACAAACTTATTGGGAATTTCAAAACCATTAAAATCAACCTGCACATGTTTATAATCTCTTCTTTCCGGTTTATCAAGTAGAGTTGCCACTTTAAGGCTGGCAGGTCTTCTGGTTTCCAGCATGTCCATAACATTTTTCAAAGTCAGGCCTGTATCAATAATATCCTCCACTATCAATACGTGTTTATCACTGATATCATCCTCTAAATCTTTAATAATTCTTACTGTACCGGTAGACTCAGTACCAGCATAACTGGAAACTTCCATAAAATCAAAAGTTACAGGTAAATTAATTTTTTGAGAAAGATCGGCCATAAACATCACAGCACCTCTTAAAATACAGATAAGCCGAAGTTCAGTTCCTTCAGGATAAGCTTCCGTGATTTCTTCCCCCATTTCAGTTATGCGCTGTTGAAGTTCTTCCTCATCAATTATTATCTCATCAATATCCTGAGTAAGTGTATCGAGGGACATATTAATCGCTCCTCTCAAGTTTTAAATTTTATTTTCAGAATTTCCTGAGTTTCAGAACTTATTTTAAATTTATCATTACATCTCATACCTGCGACCCAAACTATCCGTCCCCGCTTATCGACAATCAGTGGAATTTTATCTCTTTGGTGAGCAGGAATTTTCTCATCTATAAAAAAGTCCTTAATCTTTTTGCTGCCTTCCATACCTAAAGGTTGAAATTTGTCGCCAGGTTTTCTGCTGCGTACAGTAAGAGGCCAGGCAATTTTTTTATTATCTACATAACATATATTATCTGCAGATATTAATTCTCGCCAGTTTTCTGGTAATTCAGCTATGATGAACTCCATCAAGCTCCCTTCAGGCAGTTCAATTTTTCCGGGAGATTTAACTTTTTCCGAAAAATCACCATGATGTTTCTGTCTTTTCTGCCAGATTTCATCTCTAAAGGATATTATATCGTATTCTTTTATTACATTTATATTTTTGGGCAGGTGGTACCTCTTGCTCCCCTGATGTTCATCATTTTCAGATATTATATCCTCCAGCATGGCAAAATTATTTTTATAAAATCCTTCCGTTGAACCCTGTAATTTTTTAATGGCAATTCTCCATACTCTGCGCCGCAATACTGCCTCAATTTTCTTTAGAGGTTCAATTTTCAGATCTATCCTATGATCTTCAACCTTTTTTGCATGTTGAGTAAATACTTCATGTGCAAGTTTCTGTAAAAAATTATCCTCACTTCTGAGTAAATCCGCAGTTGAATTTAAAACAGAGATTAATTCGGGATTGAAATTGTTCTCCAGATAAGGAATAAGTTCCTGGCGAATTTTATTCCGGTCATATTCAGTTGAAAAATTGCTGGCATCAATTCTGGGTTCCAGAGAACGTTCCCGGCAGTATTTTTTCAACTGTTCTCTGGTAAAAATAAGAAGAGGCCTAATAAAGGGAAAATCCCGGTGGAAAGACCTGGGGGAAATCCCCGTCAAACCACTCATTCCTGCTCCTCTGAGCAAATTAAATATCAAAGTTTCTGCTCGATCATTGGCCTGATGGCCCAGTGCTATAGAATCCACAGCATTATTTTTCGCATATTTGCAGAGCAATGCCAGGCGAACTTCCCGGGCGATCTCCTCAATACTACCGCCCTTTCTCTCTTTAATCTCTGCAACTTCAACTTCTTCAATCCAGCAATCAATCTGTCTTCTTTCACAAAGTTTTTTTACAAAATCTGCCTCGGATTTGGCTTTGTCACGCAAACAGTGGTTAAGATGAAAAACCCCTATTTCCAATTTCCATTCAGATCTCAACCTGTCAAATATATCAAGCATGGCCAGAGAATCTGGACCACCCGAAACAGCTAAAAGTATACTGTCACCTGGCTCAACCAGATTTTCTTTCTGACAGAACTCTTTACAGCGAGACAAAAGCTTCAAGGGTAATCCACCCCTCATTTTCATCCTCAAGTTTAATTTCTATAAAGCCGGTAAATCTCCTGCCTTTTATTCATTTTATATAAACGATTTAAAGCAAATAATGAGAAATCATTCCATATAAAATTCCTCTATCACTAACCTGCAGACGAGAATAATCAAAGTATTTCATAAAAGCAAGTAATATTAAAATGCCACTCACAATTATATCTGCTCTTTCAGGCTGCAGCCCGGGCACCTGTTTCCTTTCCTCCAGATTTTTTCCAGCCAGCATTCTGCAAATTTTTTCTATTCTACTACGGCTCAAAGAATAATTTTCTACGATCTCCGAATTATAAATCTCCATTTCCTCGGCTATAGCAGCCAGGGAGGTAATGGTGCCTCCTACTCCAAAAACATCATTATAACTGCTAATATTATCTAATTTACTGGCCTTTTCTCTCAATAATTCCCGGACAACCTGCACAATATCATTTTGCTCGTTCTGCGTAATAAGAGAACCGGGCTCTGATATATATCTCTCGGTAAACCTTACAGCTCCCATTTTCAAACTCACAGCCTGAACCCGAGATTTTCCTTTCTGCCTGATAATTTCAGTGCTGCCACCCCCAATGTCAATAACCAGCTGAACATCCCGGCGGGGAAAACTGTTAACTCCGGCCAGCACAAGTTTGGCTTCCTGCTGGCCGCTTATTATCTCGACAGGGATAGAAAGCCTATTTTCAATTTTTCGACAGAAATCCTGAGCATTATCAACTTCTCTGAGAGCACTTGTTCCTACAGCTTTTACCCGGGAAATATCCTGTTTTTCGATCTCTTTTTTAAAACTTTGTAGGGCCGCAAAAGTTCTTTGGCGGGCGGGCTCTGTCAGAAGCTTAGCTGTTGCATTTCCCTCGGTTTCAATACCTTCAGATAATTTAGTAATCTTCATAGCAAAATATTCTCTTTTTATTTCGCCGTCTTCTTTAGAAGCAATCAACAATCTGCAGGAATTACTACCAATATCTATTGCCGCGGCCTTTCGTTCCTCCTCAGACATTTTTCAACCTCCAGAACAGAATTATAAATTATAGCACCTGCGGCAGAGCCAGGGAAATTCAAGCGCTTCCGCAGTGCTTTTACCAGCAGGATTTTTTCCTCCGGCCAGGTAATGAGCAAAATGGGCATGCAGACATTTAATGCCTGAACTGGTACGGATACCGCCCACCCCGGAATTTTTTAGCGTATATATTATATCTTCAGATATTCTGGCAGCCTCCTGCCATTTTTCCCCGGAAATTAACTCACGACGGCAGTGGGCATATTCTGTATGAGCATCCTGCATTTCCTGGCTAAAAGCAGATGAAACTGCTTCTCTGTCCGTAATTTTCTCCAGCAGTCCACCATCTTCCAGAGCAAATATTCTTTCCCGCAGTTCGGGGCAGCTCAACCAAAAAATAGTAGGAAAAACCTCCCCCTGATAAAAAGGATGTACCAGTAAAATCCGGGGAAATCCAGATGCACATCTTTTTACTACTGCCAAAACATTATAGGGCTCAGTATCCAGCTGTCGCTCAATTATTTTTCTTTCGCAGCTGGATACAGAAAATTCATTAGCCTTTTTTACGACATAATTTGTTAGGTTCTCAGCACTCTTGCGAGTACATCTTTCGCTCACTCTGTTTAACCTCCAGAAAATACCAATATCACCAGGCAAATGCTCGATAAACCCGGCAAAACATGAAAAAAAACATCCTCACCTGGAGGATGTTAAAGAAAAATTCCTTTACAACTTTGCCTGGAAAAACAGGAATTTTATCTTATATTATATCTGCCAAACCTTATCTCTCCTGATCAGCCTGCCTGTCTTTGAGATCTTTTTGCCTGTCACTGCTCTGCTGTAAAAATTCATCCATTTTTTCTTCAAAGGATTTTTTGGGGGCATGATCTCTTCTATCAGAAGGATCATCCAGTCTCTTTATAGAAAGGCCAATTTTACCATCATCATCTATATTGATGACCTTAACCTTAACTTCTTCCCCTTCTTTTACATAATTGGTAATATCCTTCACATAAGAATTTGCTATTTCAGAAATATGGATTAGACCGGTTTCTCCTCCGGGCAATTCAACAAAAGCACCAAAATCAGTAATACCTGTAACTTCACCTTCAACTGTGGAACCTTCTTCAATGGACATACTTAATAAACTCCTCCTCAGAGTGTAATAATATTGTTTTAATTATACCCTACTTCTGTAAGCCTGTCAAACCCTTTAAGAGCGCCATTTCCAGCTATCGATTCTCTTGATTTTTACAGAACTATTAGCTCTTAAATTTAAACCGGACCTCCCCTCTCTGGCCAATTAAAGTCTTTATTATGAATTATATTTAATCAAAATCTTCCATCTCTTCATCCTCATAGGGAATGATAAGCTCTTCCCCCGGACGTACCAGACCCAGTTTGCGCCGGGCCATTCTTTCTATATAATCGGGATCATTAAGCTGCTGTACTTCCATGCTTAATTGTTCCTGTTTTTCTTCGGCTTCTGCAATTCTTTCTTCCATTTCTGCTATCTCTGATTCCATCCTTCTAATTTCCAGATAATTACCAGCTATATGATAGGCTAGAAATATCATAATTACAAATAAGGCCAGGGGAATTATTTTAGTTATAAACAACTCCTTATACTTCAATTTACTCATATTTTACACCCCGGCTATTATGTAATTTGCTTATCCCTGTTTAATCTGTGTTTCTTTTAATCAATTTCTACAGAAAAATTTAATCTCCTCCTTAAAAAATAAAAAATACTGTAAGTTTAAAAAGGCCAGCTAAACATAATTTAAACAGCAAAATTAACAGGCGGGCAATTAAATAAACGAATATTAGGATTTAACCCGCCTGTTTATTTTAATTAATTTCCTGAAGTTATGAATAGAACACCGACTCTTCTGTTTCCGGATCAAAAATATGCATATGGCTCTGGGTTACAGCCAGTTTAACTGTATCTCCGACTTCCGCTTTACTATCAGCTTCTACTCTGGCTATCATTTCATGTTCCCCGGTGTTAATGTACAGATAAATTTCTGACCCCATCGGTTCTACTACATCCACTTCTGCTTCAAAGGTATTTTCTTCCTTAATATCAACTTCCTGAGTTACGGAAGCATCATTTAAATCTTCAGGTCTAATACCGAAAACTACTTCTCCTCCCACATAATTTTCAATGTCAGGATTATTATCAACCAGCTCTTCTGCCAGTTTTATTTTGAAAGCTCCATTGCCCTCGACGTAAATATCTCCTTTTTCTTTTATCAGATTAGCATCGGTAAAATTCATGGCCGGGCTGCCTATAAACCCGCCCACAAACATATTGACAGGTTTGTTATATAACGTCATGGGATCAGCTACCTGTTGAATTTCGCCATCTTTTAAAACTACGATTCTATCCCCCATGGTCATAGCCTCTGTCTGATCGTGGGTTACATAAATAACTGTGGTCTGCAGTCTATCATGTAATTTGGAAAGTTCAGCTCTCATCTGAACTCTTAACTTGGCATCAAGATTAGATAGAGGTTCATCCATCAGAAAAACTTTAGGCTCCCGCACTATCGCTCTTCCCAGCGCCACCCGCTGTCTCTGGCCACCGGATAACTGTTTTGGTTTCCTGTCCAGCAGATTGGGAATTCCCAGTATTTCGGCAGCTTCATCCACTCTTCTTTCAATCTCATCTTTAGGAAATTTTCTCAACTTAAGGCCGAAAGCCATATTATCATATACATTCATATGAGGATATAAAGCATAATTCTGAAAAACCATAGCAATATCTCTGTCTTTGGGAGGAATATCATTTACAACCTGGTCCCCAATCTCGATGGTTCCTTCAGTAATTTCTTCCAGACCAGCAATCATTCTTAAAGTGGTGGATTTTCCACAGCCGGAAGGTCCTACCAGAACTAAAAATTCTTTATCCCGAATCTGTAAATCAGCCTCTTCGACCGCTACAACCTCGCCATTGTCAAATGTCTTTGTTACATTATCAAGAGTAACTCCAGCCATTGATTAAACCTCCTTATATTTATTAAAGTCAATTTTAGAATGGATCTCCTCCATATTAGTTGGATGAATATAGTTTTGGTCATTTTCGTAATGCTTATAATTGAAAGCTATAAGGCTCTGTTCACCCTGAAATTTTTCCTGTGTTTAAGTTTAGTTTTCGGCCACAAAATAGTGCTTCCTTCGCGAAAGCTCAACCCTGAATTTGAAAATTTTCCGGTATCACTTCGCTTTATAGCTTCCAATACTTTATTAGGCCCGGCAATTATAGGTATAAGTAGTCCTGGTAATCCAGCATATATGGTAATTTCACCAGCGGTGCTGGATAAAAGCCTTAAAAATTATCATCCCATTAGCTTACAGAGTTGTGCCATTTATTTTAACACTGGGCTTATAAACGTTTATATCCTGCAGCAGAGAATTATCCTGAACCAGATCCAGCAAATTTTGCGCTGCATTACCGGCAATTTCAGCTAATGGCTCTTCTATTACAGTCAATTCTGGTTTGGCCAGCTCAGAAATGTAATTGCTGCCGGTGCCAATTATTTGATAATCTTCCGGGATTAAATAACCTCCCATTTTTATCGCTTCCATCAAACCTAAAGCTGACATATTAGAAGTCAGATAAAAACCCTCAGGGGTGGGATAATATTTATCCATAATATCCAAAAATGCCTGATACCCTTCCTCCCGAGTATTGACATTAGAAATCACATCAAAATCTATGCCTTTATCGCGACAGTAATCCACAAAACCCTGACGTCTCTGACCATCAGTATAATCTCTGGTAGATCCCATTAACATAACAAGAGGTCCGAATTCAGTTTCTCTCCCCTTCAATCTCAACTGTTCTGATAATTTGTCGGCAGCCAGCCTGCCTCCTTCCTGATAGTTAACCAGATGACTGGGCAAAATTATTTCTTCCAGAAGCAGATTGATCAAAACTACATTATTGCTGCCAGGTCTAAGCTCCAGCAGTTTGCTTCCGACATTCGTGCCTCCTACAATTAAAGCTCCATCAAATTGATTCAGTTTTAGCAGCTCAAGATAATTTTTGCTCTTTTCCTCTCGACCTCTAGAATTACAGATTACCAGCTGATAGCTAGATTCTTCCACCACTCTTTCTACCGCATCCACAATCACATGATTGTTAGGATCTTCAAGGTCAGGCAGCAGCAGAGCCAGCATGTTTGTTTTCTGTTTGGCCAGACCCTGCGCCAATCTATTGGGTTTATAATCATATTCATCTGCCAGTTGCAAAATCTGCTGTCGCGTCTTTTCTCCCACCCCACCTTTATCGTTTAAGGCCCGTGAGACAGTGGAAACTGCTACTCCAGCCATATCAGCAAGTTCTTTTTGAGTAATGCTCATAATATCCACCTCTACGCAAGCGCTTGCAAAAACTGCAAAAAATAAAACAAAACCCTTAGAAGCTAATCTATATAATATCTAGCTTCTATAATACCCATCTCTAATATTAACTTCCACAAATAAAATTATATTCCTGCAAAAAATCCGAATTATTAAATTATATTATCACACTATTCTGCTAACGACATAATCTCATCTATATCTATATCTTCTACTTCATCATATCTCAGATTAGCATTTCCCACTCTATCTTCCGGACCAATTCCTACCACCTTCATATCAGCTTTTAAAGCAGCTTCTACACCTGATTCTGCATCTTCTATTACCACACATTCTTCCGGTTCCAGACCCAGTTTTTCTGCAGTATGTAAAAATAAATCGGGAGCAGGTTTGGGATCTTTAACACTATATCCATCAGAAATAGCAGAAAACTCATCAGCAATACCCAAATTTTTCAATACTATCCGAGCATTTCTGCTGGAAGAGGCCACAGCCACTGCTAATCCCTTTGCTTTAATTTCTTCAATGAGCTTCCAGGCACCAGGCAGCATATCATCTTTATCCATCTGTTCAATTTTGTCCTGGTAATACCCATTTTTCTTGTCCATTAATCGCTGCATTTCTTCTTCTGATAATTCTTTATCGCCCAGAATTAATTCCAGAGATCTTCTGCGAGAGACCCCCCTTAACTGTTCATTATCTTCACGACTAAATTCAATTCCCTCTTCTTCAGCCATCCGTTTCCAGCTCTGAAAGTGAAACTCTGCTGTATCAGTAATGACCCCATCAAGATCCAGAATTACGCCTTTAATTTCTGCCACTGTTAAACCCTCCTAAATTTTCGGATCTTCTCCATATAAGTTGGTTGAAGATAGTTTTAGCCATTTTCGTAATGCTTATAATTGCAAGCTATAAGGCTCTGTTCACCAGGAAATTTTTCTGTGTTTAGGTTGAGTTTTCGGCCAAAAAATAGTGCTTCCTGCGCGAAAGCTTGTCCCTGAATTTGAAAAATTTCCAGTATCACTTCGCTTTATAGCTTCCAATACACTATAAGCCCCGGCAATTAAAGGTATTAGTAGCCCTGGTAATCCAGCTTATATGGCAATCTCACCAGCGGTTCTGGAGAAAAACCAAGTTTTCCTTCTGCCTATCAACTAAGATCCAGACTAAAAAATAATCTGCGGAGCTCATCTGTAGTTGGCCGCCAGATCTCCACCCGGCTGACAGAAGAAATGATTTTATTTATTTCCTCCTCTAAATCTTCACATAAATTAGTAAACTCTGACCAGGAAAGAGGTTTGTCGACAAAATGATTATTTACCAGTGTGATATGAAAATCCCATTCACTGTAGTTTTCAATGGTAGTTATACCCGCCTGTTCCAGTCGCGAATGCAGCATTTCTGAAAAGTCGATTAAAGAGTCAGTATTTTTTACATCAAATACCAAAAACCTGTTTTCATGCTGTCTTAAACAATGAAAACTTTCCAGCAAAATATTAATATCGCCCGTAAAATCCTCAAGAGTTTCTATAACCATTCTGGCAGCTTCTAATCCCCTCTCCTTCTTAATCCTATCTACAGTAATATGAAGAGGAGGCAGATCTCCGCCCTCATATAGCTCATATTCCTCAGCTATAATCCTCTGTACTCTGCCAGCTTTTTCAGCCACTAGCCCCCCGGGTATCAAGGTTATAAAAAATTCATCTTCCAGGGAAGCAGGTTTTATCATAGTATTCTCCCCCTGCAGTTGAAAAATCAGTTTTCAATATCCAACAGCTGGAAAATTTTATCCATCATAACTTCCTCATCTTCCACCGTGTATACATTGTCCCTGGGCAGCAGATCCTGCCAGGCTGTTACCGCTTCTCCCTCAGTGTAATCTCTTTCTTCAATACTCCTCTTATTTAGCATAATTATATCTTTATCGACAAACTCCTTCAACTGAATAAGATTATCTATATTACCATGTCCAAAAGGCAGATCAGCAACCAGAATCAAATCAGCCCGAGAAATCTTTTCAAAATTTTTTTCCAGAGCTGTATCATCAATATAGGCAAAAGGAGCAATATCCACAAGTTCAAATCCCAGCCGCCTGGCTAAATCCCAATCACTATCACCCTGATTTATTACTCCACAGCTGACATTAAAACCATGAAAATATAATTTCTGCAGCAGCTCCCTGGCATTTCCGCCCCCACATATCACATGCACACATCCAGCACTTTTGAGTTTACATCGATAATCACTATGCTCGCGGGGCATCACAGTGATAAAAGGCCTGCCGGTAAATTGATTATCTTTCACAATAACTTCCGCATTATAAACACCATTTATATTATCCTCTGTTAACACCTCTTCCGGGGAACCACATGCATATACTTCACCTTTATTAAATAAAATTAAGCGCTGACAGTACTGCCCTGATAGGTTCAAATCGTGAGAAACCACCACAATTGTGAGGTTACGTTCTTTATTTAAAAATGACAGCAGATCAAATATTTCACCCTGATAATTAATATCAAGGCTTGAGGTGGGCTCATCCAGCAGCAAAATTTCCGGAGATTGAGCCAGAGCCCTGGCAATAATTACTCTCTGTCGTTCCCCGCCACTGAGCTGGTCAATACTTTTGTTGCGAAACTGCCTGGTATCAGTCAGGGTTAAAGCTTCTTCCACAATCTTACGATCCTTATCATCTATACTTCCCCATCTATCCTGATAGGGATTTCTTCCCATCATAACCAGATCATAAACACTAAAACTAAAATTTATCACCGTTTGCTGGGGTACTACGGCCATCTGTCTGGCAAGTTCCGAAGCGGAAAGCTGATTTAGTTTTTTACTGTTCAGATATATAACTCCCTCATCTGGCTGAAAAAGATTGCTCAAATTTTTTATAAAAGTTGATTTTCCAGAACCATTGGGGCCGATTATACCTGCAAACTCCTGGTTTTCTATAACTAAATCCATTTCTTTTATTATCCTATCAGAGTTCTGGTAGGAAAAAGAAAGATTTTCAACTTTCAGCACTTATAATCACCATCTTTCCTGTTTGCGTTTGCGCAGCAGGTAAATAAAATATGGCCCTCCCGCCAGCGCTGTTATTATTCCTACTGGTATTTCCATAGGAGGCATGATGCTCCGGGCAAGCATATCCGATATCACCAAAAATATTCCTCCCAGAATACCCGCCAGGGGCATAAGCTTTTTATGGTCTGGCCCTATTAACATTCTTCCTATGTGGGGAATAACCAGGCCGATGAAACCGATACCACCACTAACCGAAACCACAGAAGCTGTTACCAGAGTAGCCCCGACGATTAATAGCTTTTTAACTCTTTCCACTTCAACTCCCAGGTGATGAGCATTTTCTTCCCCCAATAATATTAAATTTAAATCATTTATATATAAAACTATAGGCAGCATTCCCAGCAAATAATAGGGTAGTATCATAGTGATATCTCCCCAGCTGGAACCAGATAGGCTGCCCATCAACCAAAAAACAACCTGCTGAATATCCTGGGTGCCCAGTACCATAACCAGTGATCTGGCAGCGTCAAGGATAAAAGCAGTAGCCACTCCTGCCAGCAAAAATGTCATAACCGGAATTTTATTTTTTGTTTTAGCCAGATTATAAACCAGTATAACGGTTAATAAAGCTCCTATAAAAGCAAATAAAGGTATGGTGTTAAAATATAAAATGCTAAAACTTAAATTAAAAACTATAGCAAAAGTGACAGCTGTACCTGCCCCGGCAGAAATTCCCACAATGTAAGGATCAACCATAGGATTACGAATAATACCCTGGAAAACTACACCAGCAATCCCCAGGCCAGCTCCAACCATAAAACTGAGTAGAATTCTCGGCAGCCTAATCTGTCTAATTATAATTCTATAACGAGCTAAATCGGGATCTTCAGAAATCATAGACCTGATAACTTTACCAAAAGGAATGTTAGTGCTGCCTATAGCCAGAGCAATAATAAAAGTAATAAATACAGCAAAAAAAGTGCCCAGCAAAACCAACAGGAATCTTTTTTTAAAGGTCATATATTTCTCTCCCCAAATAGATCCAATATAAAGTGCTATCTCAATTTTAAGGTATAAGAAAAAATTAGTCAAATGTAAATTGTCTTAATAATTAAATGCCAGAAATTTAACGACAGTCTGAAAAAGGGGCACAAATTATGTAACGGATAAAAAATACAAAAACCCCACCTGCTAAAAGTGGGGAAAATAAATGGAGCGGGCAACGGGATTTGAACCCGCGACCTCCAGTATGGCAAACTGGCG
>CAZVMQ010000013.1:0-41078 GCA_964628755.1 uncultured Halanaerobiaceae bacterium | reverse complement strand
CTGGTCTCCTTCAATTACCTTTTCACTCATCTTTTCGTAATCTGGCATTTTATTTACCCCCCTAAGGTAGTTTGATATGCTTATAATCATGATTATGATTCGCCAAAAATTTTTTTGAATTTGTATGTTTATTTTGACAATTTGCTTTAAAGTAAACTTCTAGCACTGCATAATCATGATTTCTCTATTTAATTATATTGTATATTAAGTTACAAATTCCTTTTTAAATATATATATTTTTGAGAAAATTATTTTTTTAAGTTATGCCGACCCTTATAATATCTCTTTAGCTGTTATTTCATCTCCCGGCCTCTTCTCTTATATTAGAGATTAGCCCCTGTATGTGTTGATAATGAGACCCCCTCCAGTATATTTTTTCGCAACCGGGACACATTTTAAAAAATTGAAAATACTTTTTAGTTAAAGGCTCCAGTCGATCCACTATTTCACTTTTATCAACTACTTCCAGCTGGCGGTTACACTCCGGACACCGGCCAAATTCATTAATTTTATCATACAGATTATACCTGGATAAAACTTCACGCAGTTGTACTCTAGGGTTGTCAGAATATAACAGGCTGCCCCATTTCACTTTTTTTCTTTTGAGCAAACCTTTATCCCGTGATAATAAAATTCGCTTCTTTTCAGCCTGAATTTGAGCAAGCTCCCAATCATCAAAATCATTGCGATACAGAGTATCAAACCCCATAATCCGCAGATAGGAAGCCAGTTTACCCAGATGAGCATCCAGAACAAATGACACTGGTTTGGGCTCAGGAGGCTGCAGCCGATGTTCCTCGGGTACTGCGATCTCCTGCCAGGGAGGATAAACACTTATTCGATCTCCCGCCCTTACCAGATAAGAAAACTCAAGAAACTCATCTTCACGCAAAATTAAATCAACCTCAGTATGAGGTATGCCCAGAGATTCAACTCTATCTTTAACTGTCTGCCTGCCTGAAAATTTATGTAATAAATATCCCTGGTAATGGTCACAGTTCAACAATTCTGTTATCTCTCCATAAAAACGAAAGCAGACAGTTTTCACAGGTATATTGCCCTCCAATTCTCTGATAGACAATATGTGTTAATAGTATAACATATTATACGATTGGGAAAAACCTTTTTCCGGGTAATCATTGATTGAAATTTTATGATCGGATCATTTCCTTAAAAACATAAATACAGGCAGCAAAAATTGTGCTTAAATTCTGCCTGTATTTATGCCAGACTAATTGTAAATATTATTTTTCGTATAAATAACATGCCACCTTTTGCCCCTCCGGACCAGTTCTCAATTCCGGCTCTGATTTAGGTGGGAAACTTATAGTTAAAGTTCCGTTATTCCATTCCCAATCTGAAACTGCCTCTGGCATATTTTCATTCCATTCCTGCATCAGTTTTTCCAGCCGAAATTGTAAATCTTCTTTTTCTTGCGGACTTTTATTAGTATCAATGGATAATTTAATATTTAAATCATCTATCTCCATCTCTTCAATCATTTCCAGCTCAGAACTCACTTCAGGGTAATCTGGACTGGTCTGTTCCCGGACAATAATTTTTTTTACATCTTTTCCTTCAAACCCACATTCAGCAAATGCCTGCGGACAACGAGCATGAAATCTACAGCCATTGGGCAGTTCAATAGGGTCGGGAATCTCCCCGCGGGGATCGACTCTTTCTCGCTCCTGGTCGGGATCAGAAACCGGAACTGCTCGCAAAAGCATACGGGTATAAGGATGAGCAGGCTCTTTAATTAAATTTTCTGTTTCACCCAGTTCCATTATACGACCCAGATATAATATTGCTGTCCGATCACAAATATATCTTATAGTAGCCAGGTCATGAGAAATATATAAAATTGATGAACCCATTTCATCCCTCAACCTTTTCAACAAATTCAATATCCCTGCTCTAATAGAAACATCCAGCATAGATACGGGCTCATCTGCTATAATAAAATCAGGTTCAACCACTATAGCACGAGCTAATGCCACCCGCTGCCTCTGTCCGCCAGATAACTGATGGGGAAATCTTTCCAGAAAGTCCTCTGGGGGACGAAGTTCAGCTCTACCCAGGGCTTTTTTGACCAGTTCAACCCTGGCAAAGAAATCCTCTCCTATATCATGAATTTTTAGCGGTTCCATCACCGTCTGCAGAACAGTAAATCGAGGGTTCAGAGTTTCATAAGGATCCTGAAATATCATCTGCAGACTGCTGCGAAATTCCTTGAGTTCTGAGCGGGAAAACTGAGAAATATCATCACCCAGATATAAAATTTTACCCTCAGTTATATTCTGTAGATGTGCGATCAATTCTCCCAGGGTACTTTTGCCTGAACCACTTTCCCCGGCAAAGCCTAAAATTTCACGATCATGAACAGAAAAACTAACATCATCAACGGCTTTCAAATCTCTTTTTTTCCGTGACAAAAATCCTTTGCCCTTAAGACGAAAAATTTTGCGCACATTTTTTACCGACAGAACTTCCTCACCTTCTGAAATTTGTTTCACAGCCTTGCTATCAGCTCCAGAAGATTTTCGCTGTTCCTGCCAGGTTTGAGGAAGTTTTGCTTTCTTCCTAAATTCTTCTACTTTATGTGGATAATGGCATCGAACATAATGTTCTTCTGCTACTTCATGTTTATCGGGTAATCTTTGACATTTATCGGTGGAAAAAGGGCATCTTTCCTGAAAACGACAACCCACCAATTCTGCCCCCAGATCTGGAGGAGAACCGGGGATAGATATCAACTCTTCCCCCGCTGCCTCCAGGGTGGGGAATGCATTTATTAAGCCCAGGGTATAAGGATGATAGGCGTCTTTAAAAATCTCATGTGCACTGCCATATTCCATCAAATGACCGGCATACATAACCGCCACTCTCTGGCAAATTTCAGCCACGACAGATATATCGTGAGTTACCAGAATTAGAGATGATTCTATTCTTTCCTGCAAATCTATAAACTGGCGCAAGATCCCATCCTGTACTACAACATCAAGGGCGGTGGTAGGTTCATCCGCTATAATTAAAGATGGTTCAAGAGCCATAGCCATTGCTATGACGACTCTCTGTTTCATTCCCCCCGATAATTGATGGGGATAATCCTGGAGACGACTTTCTTCCAGACCCAGAAGTGAAAATAGGTGGGCCGACCTGTTTAAGGCCTCTTTTTTGCTTATATCTATATGAGCTTTAAAGGCCTCCACCATTTGATCGCCAATTTTATATACAGGATTTAAAGCGTTCATAGCACTTTGAGTAACCATAGATATTTCCTGCCAGCGAATCTGATTAATTTCTTCTTCTGACAGGCGGGTAAGATCTCGGCCCTGAAAATTTATCTCTCCCGCTACAATACCACCATTATCAGGTAAGATTCTATTAATAGATTTTGCCAGAGTGGTTTTGCCACAGCCGCTTTCACCCACCAGGCCCAAATTTTCTCCTTCTTTTAATTTTAGAGATATTCCATCAACAGCTTTTATATTTTTATTGTCCATGCGGTAATATGTCTTCAGATTCTTCAGGTTCAGGAGCACTTTCCTTGCCTCCTCTCAAGCGAGGGTTTGTCAGAACTTCTACTGCTCTTGATATTAAAAATACTGAGACCACGGTTGCTGAAATGAACACTCCCGGAGGAATAACCCACCACCAGGCTGTGCGCCAGGCTCCGGAAAGTCGGGCTGAATGCAAAATTGTCCCCCAGCTATAAACTCTGGGAGGCCCCAGTCCCAGGAAACTGAGAGTTGCCTCTGCCGTTATAGCATACCCCATCGCCACTGCCAGCTGCAGAAACGCAAGCGGCAGCACATTGGGAGCTATATGGACCAGCATTATCCTTAGATTACTTCCTCCTGCTACTCTGGCTGCTTTTACAAAGGGACGTTTGGCCAGCGAAAGCACCTGTGAACGAATTACTCTGGCATTTGTTCGCCAGGTAAGTAGGCCAATGGCCAGGATTATTATCCACAACCCCGGATCAAAAATTAAAACCAGCACAATAGCAAAGGGCTCCAGGGGCATGCCATACATAATATCGACCAGCCTCATCATAATTGTATCAACTCTTCCACCATAGTAGCCTGAGATCAATCCTACAGCAAAACCTAAACCATTGACCATTAAAGCAGCGATTATTCCTACCATAAGAGCTGTTCTAGAGCCGTAAACTACCTGACTCCAGATGTCTCTACCCAGATGATTTGTGCCAAATATGTGCTCGGATGAGGGGGGAGCTAATTCATTCACGTAAGGATCCACTCCATATATATATCCCTGCTGCTCTCCTGCGACTATGCCTCTGTAACCACGCCGGGTTATCCTGTCCATAGAATCCCAGTCTCCATCACTATAATGCTGAATGACTCCTCTGTACCCTACAGCAAATGCTTCCCCTTCCTCAACAATAGTGACACCTCTCAACTCCCGGGAAGTATCACTTTCCATGGTAAACCAGTCTTCTCCATCATAACCCATTATCGTGCCTCTTTCTCCTACAGCAAAAGCATTATTCTGCGAATAAAAATCTACAGCCAGCAGGTCCCTAAAGGTCTCATCACCAAAGGCCCGGTAGCTGGGCTCATATATTTCTCCCTCTCTGAACTCCAGTATAGTACCACTTTTCCCAACTATCATCGCCTCGCCCTGAAGATTAAACTCAACTGCCTGTAAATCTCTATCAGTGTCACTTTCTATCTGCTGCCATTGATCCTGCTGACGCAAAAACAAGGCACCTTCGTTTCCGGCTGCCAGCACATTGCCGTCCAAATCTACATCCAGAGAATTTATAGAGACCTGTTCGGGTAGCTCATTTATCTGCCAATCTCCTTCAATTCTGGCAAGCATTTCTCCCTCACTGCCTGCCACTAAAATTTCCTCATTTATTATGGTTATAGCGTTTAATTCTCTGTCATAATCTATTTCTTCTGTAATCCAGCCCTCTTCCGGAAAATATATAATTACCTCATTCTCTTCAGTAACAGCAGCAGTAATTTCACCCTCAATACTCAAATCATTTATAGGTGCCTCTCCGATAATTTCATAATCTTCCCATTCTCCAGGACTGGTAAAAGATATTACACTGCCTTCTATTCTTTCATTCATGGCGTGAGGATTATGAGTTGCCAGAAAAGGGGCAAAAATGGCTATTAATAAAATAACAGAAAAAATAATAGCGCCAGCCCGTCCCAGAGGATCTTTCCAGATTACCTTAATCGGTTCCAGCAAAGATTCCAGATAGGGCTTTAAATAAGATAAGCGTTCTTTGAAAGACCTCTTTTCCTTCTCTGCCATATCTATTCACCGCCCCCTTCCTGTCCAACTCTGGGATCCAGATAACTGTATATCATGTCAGCAAAAAAGTTCATCAATAAAACCAGTCCGGACATCATCATAAAAGCTCCCTGAGCCAGGGGAAAGTCGCTGGTGCGAACTGCCTGCACGATTTCCCGCCCGAGACCGGGCCAGGAAAAGACGACTTCCACAACGACCTGACCACCTACTGCCAGCCCAATAGTTATTGCTGCTTGAGTTACCACCGGCAGCAGAGCATTCCGGGCCACATGTTTATACATTACTTTACGTTGACTTAAACCCTTAGCCTGACATAGTTCAATAAAATCTTCTCCCATTACTTCCAGCATAGTATTGCGCATGATGAGCATAGGTAAACCCAGATAATAAATTGCCACAGTTAACATCGGTAAAATTAAATGCCAGAGAAAATCCAGGGTAAATATCTTATCAAAAAAATGTGCTGCTTCATAGGGCAAAGTTCTCATGCCGCTGGTGGGAAAAATACCCAGCCAGATTCCAAACACCATGACAAATATCATACCCGTCCAGAATAGAGGAGCTGATCTCATAATCAGACCACCTATGATCCCGGTGAATTCAGTTTTTGAACCTCTCTTCCATGATAATAATACCCCGAGAAGAGGCCCCAGCAGGTAAGAAACAAAAATGGCCGGAATCATAAGTGCCAGAGTGTTTAACAACCTGTCAATCAATATGGGAAACACCGGAGCTCTGTAATGAAATGAAAGGCCCAGCTCACCCTGCACAAAATTGACAAGATAAGTAAAATACTGTCCCCATAAAGGCTGGTCAAGACCAAAACGGGCCCTCACCATCTCCCGCTCAGCTTCAGAAAGACCCTCTACAACCAGGGCTGCAGTGGGATCAGGCAGAGCCAGACGAAACAGAAAGAATAACCCGGTTAATATGATTAAATATGAAAGCAGCATCTGCAAAATTCTGCGGATTATATATTCTTTTCTACTCATTTAAAATTCACCTCAATACTATTGCCAGGAATATTTATACTGGCTTACCTGTTAAAATAATAAAAACGGGGGGACAAAATCCCCCCATATTTAATTTGCATACAAATCACTATAATTTTCTCTAATCTTTCTTTTTGCATATTCCTCTACTTTGCATCCAGATTCAAAATAAGGAAGTTGCAATTATTCATTCTTTTTTGAACTACTATTATTCTTCCGGAAAGTGCAGACGCCCATCTTCGATGTAATATCCGGCCTCTTCCAATTTCTCTTGCGCAACTTCCAGATCAAATTCAAATTCTTCTACATCCGGGTTGTGCCAGGTGGGATTGGAAGGAGCTATCACAGAATTACCGGGTTCCCCCAGCCCATCAAGCAAAACATCAATTATGGTATCTTTAGGAATGGTGTGAGCTAAAGCTCTGCGGAAAGCCCGATCACCAAATGGTTCTTCTCTCAGATTATAGGTCATATGATAGTATCCAAAATCGGGCACACTAACAACTTCTAGATGTTCTTCTTCCTCGGCCGGCTCCACGTGACCGGGTTCCAATCTCCAGGCATTCATATCAACTTCTTCAGTAATTAGCCCGGTAAATACACCTTCGGCGTCCGCATATATTATATAATCAATCCCGGCAATATCTATATCATCAGCAGCAAAATGATCTTCATAGGCAGAAAGTGCTTTATATTCACCGGAATCAAAGGTTTCAAACTTCATAGGCCCGCTGCCTACGGTGGGTATTTCTTCGGGACCAAGGTCTTCAGCCACCTCTATATCCTCCCATAAGTGCTGGGGTAAAATCGGAATCTGACTCATGGTTACAGTAATGAAATTGGCTACAGGTTCTTCCAGCACAAAATGAAGAGTGTTATCGTCCACTATTTCTACGTAATCGAGCGGTTCATAAAAAGGTCTAAAATAGGGGAAGTCCTGATCTACATAGTAATCATAAGTAAATTTGACATCCTCAACTGTGACCGGTTCCCCATCATGGAAGGTCATATCATCACGTAGCACAACTTCAATAGTATCTTCAGCTATATTTTCAATGGATTCTGCAGCCCAGGGCTCTGGCTCTACATCGGGGGTGAGACGGACTAATTTATCATAATAAAGCCTCATAAACTTCCAGCCCCAGACAGTAGTAGAATCAAGGGGGTTTATATTATCAGGTTCCTGACTGGTACCTATAGTAACAGTCTCGTCATCTGTCAGTGGTTCAGCATCGAAGGGCAGCCATTCAGTGTAAAGTCCCTCACCTGCCATTGGTTCAAACCCTGTAAATTTATTTTGATTATAGGTCAGAACCTCGTCTCTATAAAACAGAACATTAACAGGCTGATCGGAAACAGCAATCTCCTGAATTTCCAGCACATATTCGCGCCGCTGTTCCAGATCAAATTCTCGCTCCTGCATTTCAAATAATTCATCCACTCTCTCATCTACATAACCCCCGGGATTATTACCTCCAAGATCAGTCTGCTCTGAATGTAATGTGCCGAGAAAATGCTGAGGGTCCAGCCTTTCGACTCTACCGGACCAGCCGGAAATAGTCACTTCAAAATCCTGCTCATTGTAAAATGTGTCTATAAGCGTACTGAACTCCGTAGGCTGCACATCTACTTCCAGGCCCAGCTCTTCCCAGTTCTCCTGAATTAAAAAAGCCGCCTCATATCGAATAGGATCATAGGCCTCGGTGGTAGTCATAATCTCAATTTCCGGAACAGGTTCTGCACCTGCTGTTAAAGTAAGTCCCAAAAACAATACAGGCATCATCAGCAAAATCAGATACTTTCTTCTCATCTACTAACCCCTCCTTTAAAGTTTTAATATTTTATTTAGCCTTTATGTTAATGTATTATAAATTATAATACATCCTGTTGTTTATTTCAATAAAATGCCCGATAGGGTTATCCAGCGAAAATAAAAATTTCAACTAAAAAATCACGATATTTCAATTCTGACCAGCACTTTAAAGAGCAGAATAATAATATCCGTACCAGCCAATTATTCAATAACAAGTTCTTGATTTATATCCATTTCCCGTTTTATTTTCTGTAAAGTTTCTGCTAGCTGCTCCTGCTTTTGTTGATTGATCTCAGACGGATCATGCCCGGCCAGTATATTCTCAACTTTATCACTGGCTCTTTCATAAATATCCTTTTTTCCTGATTTTTCCCAGGTGTCTCGCGTCTTTCTGTCTATGACTTCGGAAGGATAATATGATTCTTCCTGATACCAGCGCAGTGTATGTTCATCAGTAAGATAATCCTTACCCCCGGGTCCCTTTTCAGCTATCAAGTTTTCTGCCAGCTTATCTTCACTCACCTCTACTCCCCGCTTCAACCTGAGGGCCATACCACAGATATCATTATCGATCACCAGTTTTTCCAGGCTGAAACAGTTAACATCATCTAATATTCCGGGACCGGCGATAATATTCACACCGGACAATAAGGCAATAGTGCCGCTCATAGATGTCTCCAGCCCGGCCTGCATATCGACTAATTTTGCATCACTTAAACAGGCAAAGGTATGAGTGGGCAGGGAAAAATATTTGCCCATCTGAGCAGTTGAAGCTCCAATCATGGCAGCCTCTACCGCACTCATGGGGGTGGTTCCGGTTTTCATATCAAAATTCACCGGGGCTCCCCCATAGATAACTGGAAGTCCGGGATTGACAGTCTGGGCCAGCACCAGACCGCTCAGTACTTCCACGGTATGGAACAGAACTGAGCCCGCTAAAGTGACTGGTGAAGCCACCCCGGGCATAGGCAGAGAGATCAGTTCAAGCGGCAGTCCATAACGAGCACAGTCGATTATATTATAACAGCTGATTTCTGACCATTTTAAAGGGGGAGAAGCACATATATCAAAGATGGCCAGCGGTTTGTTTCTCAGCTCTTCTTCCCCGTCGGCTGCTGCCTGCAAAATTTTCTGCATGTTGGTTATACCCTGCCTGCTAAAAGCTCCGGTGACAATTGGTTTGTCAGAGTTATGCAGCAAAATATACAGTCGCGAAAAATCACTTATAACTTCCGGTACATCTTTGAGGACTACGGAAGTTGACTGTAATTTTATATTTTTCAGAGCATCGGTAACAACTGATATTTTCTCTAAATCCTTACTGCCCGCTTCCCTGACATTCCCCCCGCGAGAAGTCAATATTTTAAGAGCAGCAGAACCAGGCACAAAATTCACCTCTTCCCCACCCACAGTTAGCGCCTCTTCTCCTTCTCTATTGTACATTTTTATTCTCTCCGGGGCTTTTTCTATACTGTCCTGCACAACGGCAGGAGAGAATCTGGCAGTCTGTTTGCTGTAATCAACTTCTACCCTGCTGGTATCATGCAAAATATCCAGGGCCTGACGGCAGTGAAACTTCACTCCGGTCTTCTCTAAAATATTGAGAGCCCGCTGGTATATTGTTTTCAGGTCTGACTCAGACAGGGTGTTAAATTGAGATTTGTTATTTATTTCCGCAAACATTATCTGTAAATACCCCCTCTTTGTTAAAAAACAGACTCCGCCTCCCTCTTAAGACCAGGGAGGCGAAGCCTGATATTTTGCAATATAATTTGCTCTTGCAGTATAATTTGCTCTTTATAAGTTTAATGTTTTATTGGTTCATGCGGGAGGCTTCGACTCGTTCACCTCTGGCATGAAGGAAGTAAAGTACTGCCACCAGAATTACTATGCAGATACCCAGAGGGATAAAGGCTGAATTCATAATGGCCGATAAGACATAACCAATGGCCGAAATAATTGCCAGAAGCACGGCATAAGGTAGCTGGGTATTTACATGGTCGATATGATTGCAGGCAGCTCCGGTGGAAGACAGAATTGTGGTATCGGAAATAGGAGAACAGTGGTCACCAAATATAGAGCCACCCAGTACAGAAGCGATTAACATCGGGCCGCTGATACCTAAATTAACAGCAAGAGGTATAGCTATAGGGAACATGATTGCAAAAGTACCCCATGAGGTTCCGGTGGAAAAGGCAGTTACAGCCGACACCAGGAATACCACTGCGGGTATAGACCACAGAGGCAGATGGGCTCCGACAATTCCCGCTACGTATTCCCCGGTTCCCAGCATACCGGCAACATCACCAATAGACCAGGCCAGCAGTAAAATGGCCAGAGCAGGAACCATGGCCTTAATCCCCTGAACTACAGCTTCCATGGAATCTTTTAAAGACAGAACTCTGCGGGTAACATACCAGATAATGGCAACAAAATTACCGATCAAAGTAGCATAAAGCAGAGCAGTAGCCACATCAGAATCACCTATTGCCTGACGAAAACTCATTCCATTATCCCAGTAACCACCGGTATAAAGCATGGATATTATCGTCACACCTATAAGCATAATTATCGGCAGCAGCAGGTCAGAAACTTTACCTTTATCGGATATAGATAGTTCAGTTATATCCTGGCCGGGAATCTCATCTTTGGACTCCTCTTTGTACAGCTCCCCTTTGTCAATAGCTCTTTTTTCAGCTTTAGCCATAGGCCCAAATTCAAGATTGGTCACTGCCAGCACAAAAACCATAATGACTGCCAGCAGGGCATAAAAGTTAAAGGGAATAGCAGAAATAAAGATGTCAAATTCAGCTATTTCTTCCCCCAGACGCTCATATTCGGCGGCATAGAGAGACATAGCATAAGCAATCCAGGAAGAAATGGGGGTTAAAATCGCTACCGGAGCTGCGGTAGAGTCCACTATATAAGCCAGCTTTTCGCGGGAGACCTTAAACTTGTCGGTAATATTACGCATGACAGAACCAACAGTAAGAGTGTTAAAATAATCATCAAACATAATTATTAATCCCAGAACCCAGGTTGAAAGCTGTGCTCCTTTGCGGGACTTTATCTTATTCTGGGCCCAGTTTCCAAAAGCCTGAGAACCCCCGGACGCATACATTAAACCTACCATACTACCCAGCAGACAGGTAAAGATAAGCACCCGGGCATTCCAGTCATCAGCAAGGTTCGCAGTCAGCACTTCACCCAGCTCAACCAGAGTACCGCCGGCACTGCCCGTATAAATGGCCAGCCCCACAACCACGCCGAGAAACAGTGACATAATAACCCTTTTAGAAACGATTGCCAGGAAAATCGCCAGCAGAGGCGGAATAATAGAAACTATGCCAAAATGCTCCATGTTTTCACCCTCCTTAAATTAATTTTGAGATTATAACCTGTTTAATAAAAGTTCAGATAGCTTTTATACCTGGCTATAAGCCAGCTTTTAGTTATCTCTATCAGAGTTTAGCTGAATTTTTCCACAGAATTTATCTCTATATCCAGAACATCCGCAATATTTGCTTTAGCCTGCATATTTACCGGATCATTAACACCGGGTCTGACCCGACCAAGCCCCTTTTCTCTTCTTATCTTATCCATTATGTGATTATCAGACAGGTCCTCAACACCTACTCCCAGCTTTTTCGCAACATGATTTTTGGCTTCTCCCAGACTCATGGCGCGAGACATCTGCATACGCAATACCAGGTCTCCGGCAGTGCGAATTCCGCCCATGCCCGCCGCCAGTTCGTGGGTAGAAACTGTGGCAAAAGGATCGCCAGTACCTACCTACAGCCCATCCATCATGCCTATTTCAGCCATGGCGACCGAGGTGCGAGTTGTGGCGTCTACAGGGGGAACTTCAGTCATTGGCACTCCCCCAACCCCCATACCTACATTGGCATGGATAGGAATACTGGCTTCCTGCTTACAGGCTTTATAGAGAGTGAGAGCCCGGGCCAGATTCCAGGGAGAGGATTTATTGGCCTTGACATTGACCACCGGTCCAAATATCGTCACTCCGGCTTCCTCCGCCAGTTTGACCTGTTCATGCGGATAAAGCCCGGCAAGTTTAACCCCCTTATATTCCAGCTCTCCGTGCATTCCCAGAATAAATTCGCTGGCCATCCCCATCTCTATACACATGTCAGGGTACATCTCTTTCAGCTCTTCTACTGCCTGCAGCGAAGCTAAAAAATCTCCTTCTCCCGCGGAACCAACGGTATCAAAGTTGATGCCATCAGCTCCCACTTCATACATTTTGCGGCTGACAAATACCATATCTTTTTTGCCCAGAGTTACTGTTCTTTCTATAGCCCGGCGTGCCTGCTCTATATCACCCTCTTCCATCATCAGGTTTGAAGGATTGGGCTCAGACCCTACAGGTTGATAGTAAAGCGATAGATTGGGCATAGCCCCGTAAAACATGGGAGCCATCGTGACCTGCAGCGCCTGCTTCATTTCAATCTGTTCGCTGTCAATTATCGGTTTTACCGGCTTGAAACTATAGTCAACATGGGCAAACTCCACACTATCTGTACATAAAACCCGCTCAAATATCTGGGCATCTTTAATTCTATCGATGAATATATCCAGGCGTTTAAATTTGATTGAGCCTCCATCGAAAGTGGTTACCAGTTCTTCCCCTTTTTCCAGACTGATAAATTTAGCGGGAATACAGTGCAGCTCGACCAACCTCTCTATTTCCTCTTGACTTAAGGGGTCTACTCCCCCGTTTTCTACCGCTTTTTCCACACCTTTTTTTATGTCAGTCTCAATTTCATCCCGGCTCATACTGACAGCTTTGCCGCTGCCCATTCTCGTCTCTACCAAATATATCTCTCCTTTCTCTGGTTAACTCTGAACTTCTCGTGAGTACATGAGCAATCTATTTATCCGATAAATATTGATATATAATTCCAGCAGATTGCTGCCGATAATTAATTTAAAAGAATGGCTCTGCATTCTCGTGTTTTAATTATCGGTTAACTCTCTGCTGAAGCCACAATCTTTTGCAGCTGATCCTGGACTTCAGCTGACAGGGGTTCAACTTGATGCTCATTTAAGATCTCCTTTGCCCTGGTTTTGCCGCGCTGAAAAGCATTTTTACCGCCGGCATCCTGCCAGCCCTGACGCCCCTGGCGATCAAATAACTCGGGATGAACCTGCTCCTGATGCATATTATCGACGGTATGCTGTTCGGCTAGAAAATGCCCTCCCGGACCTATCTCATCGATCAGATCCACAGCCAGATTGACATCATCAACATTAATACCCTGCAGAGATCTCCTGATCATTCTGATTATTTCATTATCCAGAACCAGCTGTGGTGAGCTGAAGGAATTGCCGGAATCAAGCATTCCCGCACCGTAAATCAAATTGCTGCCTGCCAGAGCCGGCAGCAGAGAAGTTATATCTTTTTCCTGGCCTGCCTGCAGATCTGACAATTTACTATCTGCCTAACCACCGGCCAGATAGGAAGGAAGTTTATATTTGCGGGCAATCTCGGCCAGAGCAGCACTAATAACTCCCAATTCTGGCGCTCCCATGGCAGACATATTTTCCTGGACATCATAAATTGAAGTCGAACTTCCATACATGACCGGAGCTCCCGGCTCCACCAGCTGAGCCAGAGTTACACCTGCCAGCACTTCCGCATTGTGAAGCACCAGAGTTCCGGTAAGGGTTACCGGAGAGGTAGCACCGGCCATTGCCGCCGGCAGTACCGTGACAGGCACACCGGCTTCAGCACAGGCCATGATAACTTCAGCGGCCTGGGCATGAATCTGCAGGGGACTCTGGGGGCAAACATCAGCAGAAATAATCGGTCTCTGTCTGAGCTCCTGTTCTCCCCCGGCCACTGCCGCTCCCATGGCAATACATTTTTCCGGATTGCTGCCGCTAAAACCATGACAGTGTTTGGTTGTATTTTGCAGATAAGCTTCAGTGGCATGCAGATATAGTGATTCTTCCGGGCAGTCGCGGGCTGTGACGGCAAGTGAATATACGTCAATCTCCGATAAATAATCCACCAGACGCGCAGTGCGGGCCACATCAGCTTTGGTGGTTTCCCGCATTTCTTCTGTAGCAAGATCCAGGATATTTATGCCTGAACTAAAATTGGTAAAATATACTCTTTTCCCCCCTATGACCACGTCATCTTCAGGTTTTCTACCGGCCAGAAGCAGCTGTTCTGGAGACTGAAAAACAGCCTTTTCCACCAGATGAGCAGGTATTTTTACCAGTTTTCTATCTTTATCAACTTCCGCTCCGGCTTCCCGGAAAATTTGCCGGGCTTTATCAGATGTGATTTTTATTCCTGTTTGTCCCAGCACTTCCAGAGTTGCTCGATGTATTTTTTCCAGTTCATTACTCCCTAAAACCTCTAACTGCAGACCTTCTAGCTGCCAGGTTCCGGCAGCTGACCTTCTGTTCTTCACTCTATCACCTCCTCATCATTGTTATAGATTGAGTTTTAATTTTGCTCGCCAAAAATTAAGGACAAAAATCTATTTCCGATTGCAAGCAAATGATTATTTTAGCAAATTGCTATTGCAAAGTATTGAGGCAAAATGATAATTGGAAGAGAAATTTCCCCTTCCAATTATCCCGGTTTAAACAGGTTAAATATATAGGTTCTTCTCCAGAACCGCTGGTGAAATTACCATATATGCTGGATTACCAGGGCAACTTATACCTTTAATTGCCGGGGCTTATAAAGTATTGGAAGCTATAAAGCGAAGTGATACTGGAAAAATTTCCTGGTGAACAGAGCCTTATAGCTTTCAATTATATTCATTACGAAAATGGCCAAAACTATATTCAGCCAGCTGTTATGGAGATGATCCAATATAGATAATACAGCTAAATAGCTAATTTACTCGATTAATTTTATCTATTTTTAATTTGGTTATAATTATACTTATAGATACAGACAAAAATTACTGCATATTAGACATAAATTTCCGTAAAAATATCCCGAAGAGTCTCATTTTCTCGTAAAATTTGTAGAGAGATAAGGTCATGTCCCCGGGTATAACCATTGCCAATTATCATTTCCACATCTTTACCTACACCTTCTGCCCCCAGCGCTGCTCCGGTAAAGCTTGTGGCCATGCTGAAGAAATATATTTTCCCTCCCTCCCGACAGGAAAGAATAGAAGCCATCTCCGTATCAGTAATATTTACACAATTTATCACCACATCTGCCAGCTCCGATTCTGTGGCTTTATTGACTTTTTCATAGACCGCAAGCGGGTCGGTGGCATCAGCCTGCAGAACCTCATCTGCCAGACCGGTGTCAACAATCCTTTGAGTACTGGCATCACTGTGTCCCATGCCTATCACCTGACCTGTGATGCCGGTTCTCTTCTTCGCCTCATGCAGACATAACAGACCAGATTTGCCTCCAGCTCCAATAATGAGCACTCTATCACCGGGATCCACCAGGTGTGCAGTCTGGGCTGCTGCCCCGGCAACATCGAGAACAGCCAGAGACAGCGTATCATTCATGTCTCTGGGAAGCTTAGTATAAATGCCACTGGCAAACAGGATAGCCTGACCTGCTATATCCACCTGATCAACTTCAGGTCGTATCTCTTTGATTTCATCTATCTGCAGAGGTGTTAAAGACAGGGAAACCAGAGTGGCCACCCGATCTCCAACCTGCACATCTCGTCCGGAAAGCTCGGAACCAATCTCGGCCACCTGACCGATCAGCATCCCCCCGGAGCCAGTGACAGGATTATGCATTTTGCCCCTCCTGTCCACAATTTCTTTAATTCGTGCTGCTATCTTGTTGTTATCTCCTTCAGCTTCCTCTGCCAACTGAGTAAAACTGGCAGAATCGATATTTAAAGTCTGTACATCGAGCAGAATCTCATTATCATATATCTCCATGGTATTATCAATTTTTTCTGCCGGCTGGGGCAGAACACCCTCAGGCTCAATTACCCTGTGAGTGCCAAATTTATCAGCTTTTTGCATGTAAATTCCCTCCAATTTTTTGGGTTCTTCTCCAGAACCGCTGGTTAAATTGCCATATATGCTGGATTACCAGGGCTAATTATACCTTTAATTGCCGGGGCGTATAAAGCATTGGAAGCTATAAAGCGAAGTGATACTGGAAAAATTTCCTGGTGAACAGAGCCTTATAGCTTTCAATTATAGGCATCACGAAAATGACTAAAACTATATTCAACCAGCTGATATGGAGATGATCCCTTTTTTTTTACTTTTAACTGGATAACTATATTTCATTTTTATACATTATAACAGCTAAATTTTATTCGGGGTTATGTCAGGGGCAGCCCCAAAATTTCCCGGGCTTCAGCCGGAGTGGCGACATTCCTGCCCATTTCTGCTGCCAGGCGGCTGATTCGGGCTACCAGCCGGGCATTGCTCTCGGCCAGCTCTCCTCGCTGATAATAAATATTATCCTCCAGACCCACCCGGACATGCCCACCTAAAGCCAGAGCGTGATAGGCCAGGGGCAGCTCATGCCTGCCAATACCGGCTGCGGTCCAGGTGGCTTCTTCCGGCAGCTGGTCCAGCAAAAACAGCAGACTGCGAGCTGTAGCAGGTATCCCCCCGGGCACTCCCATTACCAGATCAAAATGGAGGTGATCAGGTAACAGACCTTCCTGCTCCAATCTCAGAGCATTATTAATATGACCGGTTTCAAAGCATTCCAGTTCTGGCATAACATCTTTCTCCTGCATCTTTCGGGCAAAACGTCTCATCATAGACATGGTGTTGACAAAAATTTCATCACCAAAATTTATCGTTCCACAGTCGAGACTGGCCATTTCCGGTTCTGTCTCCAGAACATCTATTCTCTCTTCCGCACTCATACCGGCGGCTCCGCCCGTGGAAACCTGGATTATTGCTGATACGTCCAGCTTATCCATCTCCTCCATTATGGCTCTATAATGTTCAGCCTGCTGACTGGGAGCCCCATTTTCATCCCGGGCATGCAGATGTATAATGGCAGCTCCTGCTTCTTCGGCAGCTTTAGCTTCGGCAGCTATTTCAGCCGGGGTTAGGGGCAGGTGCGGTGTATCCTCCCTGGTTAGTTCTGCTCCTACCACAGCTGCAGTTATAATTACACTTTCAGTCATTTTTATTTCTTCCCCTTTCGCTGCCTGGCCGCAGGCACCACACAGGTCCCGGTAGCATGACAGACCAGCTGAGGCTCCTCCAGTACCTGCCTGGCAGATTCATGTTCGGCTTCATCAACCCGGGTTATAATTTTGTAAGCGTTGAACTCCATGGCCCGGGAAGTATTGCCCTTTTCGATAATTCGACCCCGCGCTTCAATATAATCACCACTGTAAACAGGAGCGGTGAATTCAACATCATCATAGGAAACCAGCAGCCCCTCATCTCCATCCTCTCTGATCAATAGTTCAGTGGCTACATCTCCAAACAGTTCCATCATTTTTGCGCCATCGACCAAATCTCCTGCATAATGAGCATCAGCTCCGCTAATTCTGATTCTAATTACCGCTTCCTCTTCATACTTTTTCATGATTTCAACCCCCCATAGTAGTGATTTCAATCTCGAAAATAGCGATACTTATAAAGTTATTTGGCCAGTTTACAGGCCAAAAATGATGCTACTTCTTCCGGGCTGGTGCCCGAGCCAAAACCCGCATCAAACCCAAGTTCAACAGCAAGTTCATGACTTATTCTGGGCCCGCCCACAACTGTTACGAACTCATCTCTGATCTCTTCCGCTTCCAGCAGTTCCATCAGTTCTGTCAGGTTTTTTAAATGTACATCTTTCTGGGTAACCACCTGAGAAACAAGTATAGCATCAGCATCCACTGCAGCTGCTTTTTTGATCAGCTCCTCATTGGGGACCTGACTGCCCAGGTTCCAGGTCGCAAATTGCGGGTAACGTTCCAGACCATAATCTCCGGAATAGCCTTTCATATTCATGATGGCATCCAGTCCTACCGTATGGGCATCACTGCCTGTGCAGGCCCCTACTACCCGGATGGGACGCCCCATATTATCCTCAATTAACTGGTTAATTTTTTGATAGCCCAGGGAAGTCCCGGGTACACGAGCCACCTCTATTTGTGAATAATCAACACTTTCAGGGCACTGGCAGTAGATGATTAAAAAAGTAAATTCACCGCCGATCCCCCGGGAATTGACCACTTCACATTCTTTGAAATTCATCTTTTTCAAAAGTTTAACTGCAGATTCTTCCGCCTCAGGCCCGGGAGGAACCGGCAGGGTAAAGCTTAACTGAACCATGCCATCGTCCAGTTCATCTCCATAGGGCCTTATCTCTGAGTAATCTATATTTGCCTCAATCTCCAGATTATGTGCAGTTGGTTCATTTTCAACAGACATCAGTTTCCAGCTCCTCTCTAAACACCTCAGCAAAAGGATTATAATAATTTTCTGCTCTGGCCAAAACTCCTTCCCAACCTTTGCCCTCACTGGTAGAGCGGCTTATATCGGCAAACCTGCCCTTTTCTATGGACTTCATCAGACCTTCCTGAGAAATTGTCTCCAGCATTTCTACAGCTTCGTCCAGAACCTTTTCCGCCCGTTTCTGCATTTTTCCGTCTTTTTGAAATTCTATCTCCCGCTGGAGGCTGCTGGCGTTATTGAAAATATAGGAAGCATTGTCCAGGCTTAACACCCGATCCTGCACAAAAGGGGTGTGGATCGCTTCTGTCAGCATTCCCAGCAGCTGAATTTCCTGCCCGGTGGCTACAGCCGCAAGATTGAACATAGCATTGTGAACATGCCCCTGAAAAATATCCCCGGTCATAAATCTGGTTGGAGGCATATATTTAAGTGGAGCCTCCGGAAAAAGCTGTCGCACCAGCTGCGCTTGAGCCAGCTCCAGCAGAAATCCATCTTCTTTATCCGGATCAATTTCAAAAGCATGGCCCAGCCCCATCAATTCTGCCGGCAGACAGGAGCGGTAGGCCAGCTCTTCATTGATGAACTGGGAAGCAATTACTGTATGAGCTTCCTCCAGAGCGTCAGCCGTAGTCAGGTAATTATCTTCACCGGTATTGATGATAATCCCGGCATAGGAGTTGATGAGCCGGGAAAAATATTGATCGATAAAAGTGCGCTTCATATTGATATTGCGAAAAAGTATGCCATACATGGCGTCATTAAGCATCATGTCAAGTCTCTCCTGGGCACCCATTACAGCAATTTCTGGCATGCATAATCCCGAACAATAATTTACTAGCTGAATATAACGACCCAGATCGGCCGATTCTTCATCCAGAGCCCGGCGCATTATCCGGAAATTTTCCCGGGTGGCATAGGTCCCCCCATATCCTTCAGTAGTGGCCCCCTGTGGTACATAATCCAGCAAACTTTGAGCTGTGCTTCTAATGACTGCTATAATGTCTGCCCCTTCTCGGGCAGCCAGCCTGGCCTGTTTGACGTCTTCTTTGATATCACCAGTTGCCACTATGACATATTTCCAGGGCTTATCTCCCGGAGGATATTTATCTTTCAGCTCTTCCCGTCTTTTGCGATTGCCTTTGATCTCAGTGCTTCTTCTGGCAGCCATCTCAGCTGCGTATTTCTCAGCCTGCTCATCAGAAATATCAGCTGCTTCTGCCAGCTCAGCCAGATTGACCTCCTCAGTATTTATTTTTTTTACCAGTTCTGAGCGAGAAAATCCTGAGTGGATTAAAGCTTTACTCAGAGGCAGAGCCGCACCCTGAGCCAGCATTTCCTTCTCCTGCAGCTGCTCAACCATCTTATTGACCGCAGGAATTCCTTCTGCGTCGGCCCCTTCCAGTTCAAAAAGCCGCAACACAGCTCTTTCCACCGAAGTAGTAGTAAAACCAGCTATAAATTCATCTATACCATCTGCTATCTTATCTGCTGCCTCTCTACATCTTTTAACTTTTTCCTTATCTATGGCTAATTCAGGCAAAATTTTTCCTCCTTCTCTCAATAATGAAATTAAATCCTGTAATCAGATGCTTTAACATCAAAAATTGGCAGCTCCGGCCAATTATTTTCCAGTTCTGCCCTGATCTTCTGGCTGGAAATATCCCGGCCCACGGGATTATGGGGATTGACGGTCAAAGCCAGCAGCTGCATGGAGTCCAGCATTTTAATATTTATATCATTCTGCTCCAGCTTAGCAATCTCTTCCCCCTGCACAAAGACTCTGGTAGGGTCTTTAAGCACAATCGTCATACCCTGAAGCTCATCATGCTGCAAAATAAAGTCACACAACCCGGAAGTAAAGGCACCGGCCAGCGTCAGATAAAGGCTGCTATTACCGGCCTGTAATTTTTCTCTGAAATCCTCGTCCTCCAGAATTTTTGCCAGCCTATCCTTCAGTTCGAAAGAAGTGTCTGCAGCCAGCTTAATGATGTTATCACTATCCGGCCAATAAAAAAACCCTTTTAAACTGTCCCGGGATTTGTTTAATTTGGTTAAAAAATAATTACTCAAGCGCCCGGGCGGGAGAGCGGGAAGATTTAATATCCGCAGGAATCTGTCAGTTTTCTCGACTATTCCCCCCACACTACTCCCCAGGACAGCTCCTGTTGACAGAATTAATCCCTCAGCTAATCTGGGCAGGGCCGAGCTTTTTCTGTCCAGAGCTCCATCCACAAAGACAAAATCGCATTCAGACAGAATTAATTTCCTCACCTGCTCCAGACTGGAAGTTCTATTAATGCCTATCAATTCGACTTCCAGCGGATGCAAAAGATTGCTTTTGCTCTTGTACAGATTTATCTCGCCCAGAGGCGTAGTTATCTGCAGACTGGTAATAAACTGACATAAATTCTTTTTTTGTTCCAGCCTGCTGTCAGCCGTAACAAAATATGTATCGGCAGGTATTTTGATAGCTGGCTTTTGTTGATTGGTCATTTCATCAAAAGCTTCTCCATCTCGCCCATAGGATAAAATACCCAATTTTTTCTCAGCCTGCTGTGCTTCCTTAACCGCCTGATTTAAAGCAGTTGTTTTGCCGGTATTTTTTGCCATACCTATAAAGGCAATCATATTATTTTCACAATGTTTTAGGGCCTCATATAAATTTTCAGTCACAGTTTTCCTCCTTTTCCGGCAAATTGCTGCTATTAATTATCGCATCAGCTCTTGCTGTATTTTATAAATTGATAAAGAATGGCACCAGCACCGGTACCAGACCGGAGAGGATAACGCCATTGATAAAAGCAGGAATGACTATTGCTTCACCACCGGCCTCTTTCAGCAGGGGGAGAGTAACATCCATGCTGGTGGCCCCACAGGGGGCGATGGCCGCAACAGGGCTCAAGATATTGGCTATTAAAGGAATCGACAGAATTGCCATCATTTCCCGCATAATATTGGTTAAAAAAGCCATAGAACCCAGCTCCACTGTATAAATTTCGCTCAGAATAACCGATGAAAGGCTGTACCAGCCAAAGCCAGCCCCTACAGCTCCTGCTTCTCTGAAAGCAAACCCCAGAACTGTTCCGGTTAAAATTGTGCCCAGAATACTGCCGGCGGCTATAAACACAGGTATCATGATAATTCTCCAGCCCATTTTCCTGATCTGGCTAAAAACCTGATGCCGGAAACCCATATCTATACCTATACCCAAAAATAGAACAGCCAGCGCATACTGAGTCAAATTTTCCAGCCAGGGCAGTACCTGACCGGGCATAATCCAGCCAGCCGCCAGCCCTATGATGACCACGATCAAGATAATCAAAGTCAATCTGAGTGATCCCTCGCCTTCCTGTTCTACCATATCACTGTATTGCTCTTCTTCGTGTCTCACTTCATCGGCGGCTGTAAGATAAAATGAAAACAGCTGTAAAAACAGGAGGCTGCCGATAATTCCTCCAGCCGCCAGCAGGAATGATTGGGCTCCCATTGTCATTAGATTAGAAATAATTTCTTCATCCGCGCCGATTCTGGCCCCCATAATGGCGATCAAAATCAGCAGTCCTATATTGAGAATATAACCAGCAGCAACTTTTAGCTTTTTTCTTTGGGAATTGAAATAGCCTATAGCTATTCCTCCTCCTAAAAACAGAATAAGCAGCCAGATATCCATGTGAAATCTCCTTTCTTGTTTTATATTTATTGCAATTATTATACCATTGTCACAGCTACAGCAGTAAAAGAAGGCAATTACAACTTTATTTGAGATTGTATTTGTCGAGTTTATACTGGAGAGACTGGCGGGATATTTCCAGCGCCCGAGCCGCAGCACTAATATTATTTTCTTTTATTTCCATTGCTCTGGTTATCAATTGTTTTTCTATATTTTCTAGAAATTCTGATAGAGCAGGCAGGCAAGAAGAATTTTGCCAGGAAAAAATGTCATTCTGTCTGCCGTCATCAGTTATCAGTTTTTCCTGCAGGTGGGGCGGCAGGTTTTGCCAGGAGATTTCGTTCTCTGCCCGGCAGAGATTGAAACAGGCTTCCACAAAATGTTGAAGCTCCCTAACATTGCCCGGCCATGAATAATTTTTTAGCTTCTCGAGCAGTTTTTCGGAAAATCCCTGTACATCCCTCTCAAACTTTTCATTGTAATGCTCGATAAAATGGCTGACCAGCAGGGCAGTGTCGCCGACTCTTTCCCTTAAAGGAGGCAAATTCAAGCTCACCACTGCCAGTCTATAATAAAGATCCTCGCGCAGATTATTCTCTTCGAAAGCTACCTCTGGCTCACTATTCATGGTGGCAATTATTCTCACATCCACCTGTTTTTCCTGCTGACTGCCGATTCGCCGGATTTTATTTTCCTGCAGCACCCTCAGCAGTTTAGCCTGTAGATCAAAATCCAGGGCATCAATTTCGTCCAAAAGAATAGTTCCCTTGTTTGCCTGTTCAAATAAACCAGGACGGCTGGTCGCCCCGGTAAATCCTCCTTTTTCGGTGCCAAACAAAAGCCCCTCCAGTAGATCCCGGGGCAGAGCAGCACAATTTTGAGCTATAAAAGGCGATTCAGATCTGGGGCTGGCATTGTGAATGCCCTGAGCCACAAGCTCTTTGCCCGTGCCCGTCTCGCCAATAATCATCACAGAAGAATCAGAACGAGCTGCTTTAACAGCCTCATTAATCACCTCTCTAAAATTGTCGGCTTCTCCGATCAAATCAGTAAAAGTATAGCTGGTATTGTTATCAGGTTTTTTCTTTTTATCCGCACTGCCGCTCTGCAGTTTAGAACCGGAATCGTGTTTGGAAAGCTGTCTGCGCAGATTGCTGACATCATCCACCAGTTCCTGCAGCAAAGTGATATCTCGAGATATTTCCAGAGCCCCTCTGGTTCCATCAGTTAATTCCAGGGGAATAGTGGAATTAACCGTCGTAATTTCTTCACCCCGGCTGTTGATGAATGTCTGCAGTACATTCTTAATCGGCTCCCCGGACCTGATGGTACTCATTAAAGTGCTGTTCTCCAGAGTTAAGGAAGGAAAAACGGAAAAGATATTCTTATCTATAACTTCTTCGGGCTCCAGACCATCAAGGCGGGAAGCAGTCCGGTTATACAGTAAAGTTTTTCCGTGATTATCAACTACATGTACCCCTTCATCCAATACAGAAAATATCTGCTGCCAGGTCTCTGTCTTAAAAAGCTCACTGCATTCTGCCGACATAACCATGTCTTTTTGCGGCTGAAATTTTTTCATGTTAATCACCTCTGCTATTTAACAATACAGTTTTTAAAACTGTGACCAATAGGAGGTGAATAGGAGGAGGTCGGTAGGTTGAGTCGCAACCTACCGACCTCCTCCTATCCTGCTCCTATCCAGCTGCAAATTTCTGAATAATAGGTAAGTGCTATTTACTTATATTCCTCACGCCCAAAGATTAATCCTGCTTATTGACAAATTTATTTGCGGTTTTGTAAAAATTTTTTGCGCTAGGAGTAGCTAAAATATTATGTTATGCTTATTAATGAGAATATTTAGAGGAGGTTAAGAAGGAAAATAGGGAGGTATAAACAGTGAAAGATAAACAGAACGAGCCAGCTGCTAAAAATATACCCGCAAAGCTTTTATTGTGGAACTGTACAATCCGGGAAAAGTTCAATAAATGGTGGGAAAATGGGGCCCTGGCCCTGGAAAATGGTAAAATAGCTGCCTGCGGCAAAAAAAGTTCAGTCAGGAGCCAGTATGGAGATTACCCTGATTTAAATTTAAAAAACAGCACTCTGCTGGCCGGTTTTAATGATGCACATCTGCATTTTTATCAAACAGGCAAAGATTTAAGTGCCTGTGACCTCTCCGGAGTGAAAAATTTCCGCGAGCTGAAAGGTAAGATAACAGCATGGCTCCAGACATCGAATCAGGACACAGGTCAGCTGCTAAGAGCCGTCCGTCTAAATGATAGCCAGCTATCAGAAGGAAGGATGCCGACCAGAGAAGAGCTCGATCAAATTGTAGAGGATAGACCCCTGCTGGTGGAAAGAATTTGCTATCACGCAGCTGCTGTTAACAGCAAAGCTTTAAAAGAGGCCAATATAACTGCCAGCACCTCTGATCCCGCCGGAGGTAGAATCGGTCGGGATACCCGGGGTAAACCTGATGGGCGGCTTTTTGATTCGGCAGTAGACTTAATCAAATCAGGCTATCCTGCCCCCTCCCTCGACCAGAGAACTCAATATCTTCAGCAGGCCGGGCAAAAGTGCCTGAGCCGGGGAATAACCTCTTTAACTGCTGATGATCTGGGAGCAGAAAGCGATCCTGAAATTACCCTGGAAGCTTATGAGCAATACCTGAATTCAAATAAACCCGGTCCCCGGCTTTATGTAGAACAGCGCATCAAAGACCGGAAAGATATTAACTGGCTCCGGGAAAATTCTCTGCCCACCGGTCGGGGAAATTCACGGCTGAGGTTTGGCCCGATAAAAATAATGCTGGACGGCTCTTTGGGCGCAGAGACCGCCGCCCTTTCCACTACCTATTCCGGCAGCAGCAGCCAGGGAGATCTTCTGCTGGAAGTGGAGGAGCTGCAAAATTTGCTCAGCCAGGCGGCAGCTCATAACTTTCTGGCTGATATCCATACTATTGGTGACAGGGCCATCGAAACTGTTATTAAAGCTTATAAAAACCTGCAAAAAGATAATCAAAATATTAAACCTCCCCGCCTGGTACACTGTCAGCTGCCATTACCCCGGCAAATCCCGGTGCTGGGCAGAGAAAATTTCAAGGCTATAATTCAACCGGCTTTTATGGGTTCAGATTGGAAACTGGCCAGAAAAAAATTGCCTCCGGAAAATTTGCAGTCGGCCTATGCCTGGAAGAGCCTGCAGGAAGCGGGAGTGCTGCTGGCCGGCAGTTCTGATGCCCCTATTGAACCCCTAAATCCTCTAAAGGGTATTCACTGTGCAGTCAACCGCCAGGATACCGGCAATCAGCCGCCCGAAAAATTTCTACCCCGGGAAAAGCTCTCCGTAGACCATGCTCTGCAGCTTTTCACCAGGGCCGGAGCCAAATTAAGTGGAGAAACTGAGATAAAAGGTAATCTCTCAACCGGCAAAATCGCCGATCTTACTGTTTTAGCCGCTGACCCCAGAAAAATTGCAGCTAATAATCTTAAAGACCTGCAGATAGAAAAAACATTTTTACAGGGAAAAGAAGTTTATTCCTCCCGATAATATTTGCGGGTATAAGGGGAATTCATACCGGCCAGCATAGCTGCATAAGAAAGCTCAAATTCCAGAGGCTCGCCAACTTCCAGATTATCTTCAACCTCAGTGACATCCACCAGCAGATGATCACTGCTGGCTCCGATCACCTGGGCTCCGGACCTGACAGCATTCAGGCCTTTTATTCGCATATCCTGACGTCCCAGTGCCAGTATGGCCCGCTGTCTGAGGCCTTTGTCGGTAAATTCAGGTTTTCCCCCAAAAGCATCATGTCCGGTCTTTCCGATGGGGACGGAAGGTTTTTCCTTCAGCTCAATAATGGTGGCAGAGACAGTTATATTTTGCTGTTTAAGCCCGGATAACTGCCGCTGGTTGGTAACATCGGTACCCTGGAGAATTCCCTCACCCACCCTGAGGTGATTGACCGCGTCCGGCAGTTCATTTTGCTCCAGCAGAACTGTGGTGGCTGTGTTGCCTCCGGAAAGAAGGGGCAGATCGATAGCAAACTTTTTTTCCACTCTCTCCTGATAAGTTACCAATTTTTCCGTATTTTCCCTGGTGGGCAGAACCCCACCATAACAGCCCACATTGGTGCCTAGACCTGCAATCTTTAAGTTTTCTAACTCCAGAGCCTGCTCCATAAAGTTTTCCAGCTCGTCCTCCCACAGCCCCTCCCGCAGATCACCGACATCAACCATGATGATAACTTTATGGACTGTGTTCAAATCTCCGGCTGCCCGGGACAGTGCTTTCAGGGTAGTAAATTCACTGTTTAAGCTTATATCGGCCAGCTTTACTACATTTTTGGCCTCTCCAGGATCCGGCAGCCGCAGCAGCATGTATTCAGCCTCAATTCCGCACTGGCGCAGGTGCTTAATATTGCGCAGCCGAGAATCACCCAGGCTTGTAATTCCCCCCTGCAAAAATGCCCGGGCTACCTTTTCATCGCCGGCAGAACCTTTGACCACACCTGTCAGATTAATTCCCTGTTCAGTACAGACTTTTTTGAGGTGAGCAGCATTGTCTCTGATAGCTTTTAAATTGATATTCATTCGGGGATAAGCCAGCATAATTTCTGCCTCCCTTAAAATAAAAATTTAATTTTTGCAGCTTCTTTATATCACTGTGGGGCTTTTAAATATTACTGTTGTTTGCACTGTGAAAAATCATTTTGCCAGCAATATTATTAGATAGGATACATTAAAATAAAGTCCTTCTCCTATCAGTTGGTTGAATATAGTTTTAGTCATTTTCGTAATGCATATAATTGGAAGCTATAAGGCTCTGTTCACCAGGAAATTTTTCCTGGGTTTAAGTTTAGTTTTCGGCCAAAAAATAGTGCTTCCTTCCCGAAAGCTCTTCCCTGAGTTTGCGCTCAGCCCGGCACATCCTGAGCCGGGGACACGATTTTTTGGCCATGTTACTGTCCCTGAATTTGAAAAATTTCCAGTATCACTTCGCTTTATAGCTTCCAATACTTTATGAGCTCCGGCAATTAAAGGTATAAGCAGTCCTGGTAATCCAGCATATATGGCAATTTCACCAGCGGTTCTGCAGAAGAACCTAAAATAATAATGAACTATAAAGCGAAGCAGACCAATAGCCCTGTGAACGCAGTCTGAGACTTTGCCCGGCTTGCCCGGATTGATACTAATCTTAGCCACTGCAAGTTTTTTTGCATATAATATAGCAGCTGCGGCCGCAAACTTAAAATAATTACACGTTATCCTGATTATATTATTACAGCTATTGTCCTAAAACTGCCGTCAGCAGCAGCCAGCCGGAAAACCTGGCACAAAACTTGCATCTAATAAACTAAAAAGTGTATCACCTGTAATCATGTTATATGAGGAGGAGGAAAAATGCAAAGTCACAGTCGCCCTAAATACTGGCAGGATGTCAGCAGTGAAAACTGGCAGGACTGGCGCTGGCAGGTCCGAAATAGAATCACCCGAACTGATGAACTGAAAAAGGTTTTGAATTTAGATGAGGAAACAGAAGCAGAAATTAATACAGCTCTGGAAAGTCTGAGGATGGCAATAACCCCTTATTATGCCAGCCTGATCGAAGCCGAAAACCCGCAATGTCCGGTCCGGAAGCAGGCTGTTCCAGCAGCAGAAGAGTATAATGTAGGGGAGGCAGATATGAAAGATCCTCTACATGAAGATGTTGATTCCCCCGTAGAAGGTATCACCCATCGCTATCCGGACAGAGTTTTATTTTTGGTAACTGATCAATGTTCTATGTACTGCCGGCATTGTACGCGCCGACGCTTTGCCGGAGTGACCGATAGACCTCTGCCGGAAAAACAGATTGATGAAGCCATAAAATATATCGCTGATACACCAAAGATCCGCGATGTATTACTTTCCGGGGGTGATCCCCTGCTGCTTTCCACGCAAAAGCTGGAAAACATTATTTCCCGGCTCTATGCAATCGATCATGTGGAGATTATTCGTATCGGCTCGCGGGCTCCGGTGGTACTGCCCCAGAGAATTACCACGAAACTGACAGATATGCTGGCACATTATCATCCTATCTATCTTAACACCCACTTTAACCATCCTCGAGAAATCACGGAGGCCTCTGCCCGGGCCTGCCGTAAATTAGCAGCAGCAGGAATACCGCTGGGCAATCAATCAGTACTGCTGAAAGGGATAAATGATCAGGTGAAAATCATGAGAGAGTTAGTTCATAAACTCCTGGAAATCAGAGTAAAACCTTACTATTTATATCAATGTGACCTCTCCCGGGGAATAGAACACTTCCGCACCAGGGTTGATCGGGGTATTAGTTTGATCGAATCTTTGCGTCAGCATACCACCGGTATGGCCGTGCCGACCTATGTGATAGACGCTCCCGGGGGCGGTGGAAAAATACCTGTACATCCAGATTATGTTATCTCCCGCTCACCTGGCAAAATAGTTCTGCGTAATTTTGAAGGCAAAATATTCGCTTACACGGAACCCGGCTATTCGGCCAGTGATAATGAGCTACCCGCAGATTTGGGAGGAGTGGGAAAACTGAGTCAGGATGATTATTATACAATCCAGGAGAAAAATAATCTAGATTGAAGTCACAAGTAAACCCTAATTCCAGGCCAGGTGTGATTTATATCACTGTAAAACTATAGTAAATTGCTTATAATTATTATAAAAGCCCTGATAGAAAGGAGCTCAAAATATGATACAGCAGTGTCCTGGTCAGGATGGCCGCAGCTGGTCAGCGGATGATGTCAGTGAAAAAAACTGCCCGGCATGTGACTATGCCATAGAATTTTTCAAGTTCGACCTGATGAGAGAATGTCCTGATTGTGGTAAAAAAGTAGTAAATCCCCGGTTTAATTTAGACTGCGCCGAATGGTGTGATCAAGCAGCAACCTGTATTGGAGAAGGAAGCACCCTGTACAAAGAGGTTCAGACAATTCGCTCACGCATCGAAGAAAAAATCAAAGTTCTCCAGAAAAATCAAACAGGTAAATACGAGCATATCCAGGTAGTAATCGAACTGGCCGATAAAATTAGCCGGCGGGAGCAATTCTCACCTCTAACAGTAATTTTATCGGCTTTGCTGCACGAACTGGGCGGGGAAAAATGTAAATTAGCAGAGCTAAATATTGCAGGCTGCCCGGAAATACCGGCGGGGGAGTTTACAGACTGCCGGGAGCTGGCCAGATATCTGCTGGAAGATCTGGATATCCCCGAATATTATCAGGAGGAAGTAATGCGCAATATCACGACTCTTCCCGCCGAAGAGGACCGGAAGGCTAATTCTTATCTGGTATTAAAAGATGCCCATAAATTAGCTCTGCTGAGAGCAAACAAACCTGAAAAACTGGCCAATCTTGATCATAGAACCATGTCAACCCGGGGCGGGGAAAAAATTGCGGAGTTTCTCAGCGAAGAAGTGCAGGTGCGCGGATAATTAAATATAAATAGCCTGGATAACTCCCGGAACCGGTAAAACTTTAATTCCGGACAAACCCAGGTTATCCAGGCCAAAAAATACTCCGATATAAATTTTATAATTCAGCCAATCACGTCTAAATTACTTAACTTTGCTTTGTTATAAACCCGGTTCCGTCATATCCCCGGGGTTAACTGCTTCTTCAAATTCTGCTTCCGTCAGATAACCCAGTTCCACGGCTGCTTCTTTCAGAGTCTTCTCTTCCTCATGAGCTTTCTGAGCGATTTCAGCTGCTTTATCGTAGCCGACTATGGGATTTAAAGCTGTAACCAGCATCAGCGATTTGTTCAAATACTCCTCAATTTGCTGGTGGTTAGGTTCAATTCCCTCCACACATTTTTCTGTGAATGATCTGCAGGCATCTGATAATAGCCTGGTGCTCTGGAGAAAATTATAAATCATTACGGGCTTGCAGACATTTAGTTCAAAATTACCCGAGCCCCCGGCTATCCCTATAGCTGCATCATTGCCCATGACCTGAATGCAGACCTGGATCAAAGCTTCAGCCTGAGTAGGATTGATTTTTCCGGGCATGATGGAGCTTCCCGGCTCATTTGCCGGCAGATCAATTTCACCAATCCCGCAGCGCGGTCCTGAAGAAAGCCACCTGATATCATTGGCTATCTTCATCAGACTGCTTGCTGTAGACTTCAATGCTCCGCTGGCTTTTACAATATCATCATGGGCCGCTATCGACTCGAATTTATTGGAGGCGCTCACAAAATCTATATCCGTCAGAGAAGCTATCCTGGCAACCACTCTTTCTTCATATTCTTCATGGGTATTTAATCCTGTTCCCACAGCAGTAGCTCCCAGGGCTAATTCTTTTAAATGAGGAAGTGTAGCTTCCACAGATTTTATTCCATGTTCTAACTGACTGGCATATCCGGAAAATTCCTGGCCTAAAGTTACCGGGGTAGCATCCATTAAATGTGTGCGGCCCGTTTTGACTATATCCTGAAATTCCTGCGATTTTTCCTCCAGGGCATTTTTCATGTCTTTCAGGGCCGGCAACAATTGATTTTCGATTAACTTAACCGATGCTATAGACATAGCCGTAGGAAAAGTGTCATTGGAGGATTGAGACATATTAACATGATCGTTGGGATGAATGGGCTCCTTACTGCCAATTTTTCCTCCGGCCAGCTCGATAGCACGATTGCTGATCACCTCATTAACATTCATATTGGTCTGGGTTCCCGAACCCGTCTGCCAGACCACCAGGGGAAACTGATCATCCAGTTCACCGGCGATTAATTCATCACATACTTCCACAATCAGATCTTTTTTCTCCTCAGCCAGCAGGTCCAGTTCATAATTTGTCAGTGCTGCCGCCTTTTTGATTATCCCAAATGCTTCGATAACCGGCAGTGGAATGGTCTCTGTTCCTATAGCAAAATTATCGGAAGAGCGCTGGGTTTGGGCTCCATAATAAACATCCTCCGGGACCTTAACTTCCCCTAAACTGTCTTTTTCTATACGATATTGCATATAATCTCCCCCCTGAAAAACTGAGAAATTAATCGGAATATTTTCTAAAAGCGCTTATAAAGGCCTGTTGTGGAGCATCCTGCAAAAATTCTGCGCTAATATCTTCCGGTTTTAAATGCAATTTGCCTTCCCTCAGAGTAATCAATCTGAGTGCCTCCATCATATGGGATAGATTAAATGATTGCGGACAGCGAGAAGAACAGGAATAACAGGAAGCGCATAGCCAGATTGCTGTCGTCTTAAGCGCCTTCTCCCTGGCTCCCAGATGTAAATAGCGGATTACTTTGTGGGGCAAAACTTCCATTTCTGCGGCCATCGGGCAGCCGGCTGAACATTTTCCGCACTGATAGCAGGCCGAAATCTTTTCCCCGCTCATCTCTTCTATGCGTTTGAGAAAATTGTCTTCTACTCTATCACGAGAAATTTTCACTATAAACACCTCTTTCAGGATGTATAATCCGGCAGCAATATGGGAGAAATGCGCTCAGTTTCTATTTCCAATTCTTCCATTCTACGATTATAATCTCTAACATGTTCCAGGGATAGTTCCCCAAAATCCACCCGGCTTACCCGGTCAGCAGCGGCTCTGCCCGCCCGGCGGCCAAATACAAGTATATCAAGTAGCGAGTTGCCCATCAATCTATTTTTACCATGAATTCCCCCGGAGGTTTCCCCGGCTATAAAAAGATTATCCACTTCTGTCTCACCTTTTTCATCTATCTCAACCCCGCCATTTTGATAATGTAGAGTGGGAAAAACTAAAATGGGATCTTCCGTGATATCGATATCAAATTTTCGGAACTGCCTGTACATAGCGGGAAGTTCCGTCTTCAGAGTTCCCTCTCCATGAATTTGATCGATCATGGGAGAATCAAGCCAGACTCCTGTCATGCCCGTAGGAGTATCGATACCCTTATTGCGACCTTCACATTCTCTGATAATTGCAGAAGCCTCAGCATCTCTGGTCTCCAGAGGATAGACGAACTGCTCACCTTCGATGTTAACCAGCTGACCTCCCAGCCCCCGAACTTTTTCGGTTATTAACAGCCCTACAATCTGCTCGGGAAATGCTGCTCCTGTGGGATGAAACTGGGTGGAATCCATAAATAACAGGCTGGCACCGGCCCGATAGGCCATAACCAGTCCATCGGCGGTAGCACCATAATGATTGGTGGTAGGAAATCCTGACACATGAATACGGCCAAAACCTCCGGTGGCCATGATGACAGTCTTAGCCCTTATAACCATATATTCCTCCAGCTCCAGATCATATATAACTGCTCCTCTGCAGGTGCCATTTTTATCGACCAGCAGCTCAGCTGCCGGAGAAAATTCAATATATTCTATGCCTCTATTCTGCACTTCATCTCTCAAAGTCCGCATCACCTCTGCCCCGCTGTAATCACGGGCTGAATGCATGCGCATGCGGGAAGTGCCGCCTCCATGACGGGTGATCATTCTACCATCTTCATCCTTATCGAACATGTATCCCAGCTCTTCCAGCCATTTGCCTACTCTGGGGGCATCCATGACCAGAGCCTTGACCAGTTCCGGCTTATTTTCAAAACCTCCTCCCCCCATTACATCCAGATAATGCTGGGCAGGAGAGTCATTTTCTTTATCGGCAATCTGAATACCGCCCTGAGCCATCATGGTATTGGCATCTCCCAGACGAAGTTTGGTGACCTGTAAAACCTCGGCTCCTTCTTCAGCTGCTGTCAGAGCCGCCGAACAGCCACCGCCCCCTCCCCCTATGACCAGAACATCTACTTCTCTATCAGGGCTGAGATCTATATCATCAGGATTTACCCTGCTCCTGGCCTCTAAAATATCAACAACTTCATGGGGAAGACTCTGTCCTTTGTTGGGACCGATTTTCACCTCTCTGAAAGCATCATCACGATAATCAGGATGAAATTCTTCCAGCAATTCTTCCTTCTCCCCTGCCGACATCATGGGATAAGTTTCATCCATGCGCTTTTTCCTGGATTCTTCCACTTTACGGATGGTTTTTCTCATGTCATCCGGGTAGGACATTATATTTCACCCCTTCAAAATTTTACCAGCAAATTATTTTTCATTCCTCTTCAATATCTCTTTGGTTATATAATTTTTCCAGCTCTTCCCTGTCCTTTTCCATCAATTCTTCCACTTCTGATTCCCATTTGCCTTCCTGTAATTCATTAATTCTCTCCTGGAGATGATCAGCTTTGGGAGCAATATATTTTCCATAAATTCTGCGGGCCAGAATCCCTACATTATGCTGAACCAGTTCCGCCGGACAGCGAGAAGCACAGAGTCCACACATTATACAGTCAAAGGAAAGATTGGCGACCCTTTCTACATCACCTCTGATTGCCGCACTCATATAGTTCATAACTTCTAAATCCTGGGGGCAGGAACGGGTGCAGGTGTTGCAGCCCAGACAGCGATTTATCTCGGGATAAAGCTGCATAAGAATATTGGGCTGGGGCGAAATTTCTTCCAGGTCATAATCTTTTTTTATAGCCGGATAAAAAGGTATCATGGATAAATACATATCTTCCTGGACTACGGTCTGGCAGGCCAGACCTTCCTGTACTCTATAATCTCCTTTGATACGATAAACTGTAGCACAGGCCCCGCAAAAACCACCCCTGCAGCCACAACCCCTTTTTAACTGAAAGCCGGAATATTCCATGGCTTTCATAATGGTTAAATTTTCTGGTACTTCATATGCTTTGCCCATGATATAAATGGTGACCATGTCATCAGCCATATCAGACTTTTACCTCCTTAAAATTTAATCGGCGCAGGATTCAAACTCATCCTCTTCATAAGTTGTGAGAGGAAAGGGTTCTTCTATATCCTGGCCGGGCAGATAGGAAAAGAACTCCTGAGCTTCTTCCCCGATCAATTTAAAAATTTTTAATAGTGGTATATCACTGGGACAGGCACTTTCACACTGACCACAGGCTATGCAGCCCAAGCCCATATGATTCATTCTGGTAATATGAAATAATAGAATGTCCGTGGGCATTTTTATAGCGCCTTTTCTTTCCGCCCACTCCACATATTTTCTGCCTTCATGTTCAAAAGTAATTGTGGTAAAAACACATTCCCGACAGTAACATATCGGGCAGGCTGTCCGACAGTTATGACAGCCCCGGCAGAGATCCAGAGTTTCGATTAAGGCTGATATATCTTCGATATTTTCCGCAAATTCCTCTGCTGTTTCCTGCCATTTATCTTTTTTTTGGTCTGCAACCTGCTCCACTATTTTCTGACGCTGATCAGCAATATCTCCTTCCGGGAAATCAACTTCCGGAAGAGCCAATTGGTCTAAAATTTCCTGGCCCTCTTCCGAATTGGCCTCCAGCAGAATAGTTCTCCCTTCACCTCCCAGCAGTCCGATGTTAATGTCACTCACAGGAGCAACAGGTTGATAGCAAAAATTACATGCTTCTCTCAGAGGAAAAACTTCCACCTCTCCCGCGGTGGTTTCCTCAATATATTTATCCAGCAGTTTTTGCCGGTTCTGCTGCTTAGTTTTCTTAAATTCTTTCCGTTCACAGGTGCCTATACAATCTATACCTATGATAAAGAGATGGTCCAGGTCAACCTGCTGCAATTTTTCCAGCTCCACCAGGGCTCTGATTTCACAGGGTTTTAATAGTACGGCCACTTTATCCGACGGCTCTTTAAAGGTCAAATCAGAAACCAGCTCAGCAGCATTTACCGGCTGCACGGGAGAAACAGGGACAGCATCTTCCGGAATTTTTTCTTTAAACAGGGAATAAGTTAACCCTCCTGCTGAAGTTATCCGGGGCAGAAGCAGACCATCAAATAAATCCTGCTGCTGGAGGGGACGAAAAAACTTTTCTATCAAATTTAACTGCGTATTTTCTCCTAAATCCAGTTTTGCTGCTGCAAAAGTTTTAGCCATTATCATCCCTCACTAAATTTCCCAGTTAGTTTTTAGAGAATTGGGGCCTAATTCTTTTAAATCCTCCACCATATCTGCTACAGTTTCAGCAAATTTACCGCCTTCACTGGCACTGATAAAGTGAAACTGCACTCTTGCTTCTTCTATCCCTACCTGATCGATGATATTTTTCAGCAGAGCAATCCGCCGCCGGGCTTTATAATTACCGCTGATATAATGGCAGTCACCGGGATGACAGCCACCTATTAACACCCCATCAGCACCATCGAGCAGAGCTTTGAGAATATAAATGGGATCAACCGAGCTGCTGCACATAACCCTTATATTCCTGGTATTGGCGGGATACTGAATCCGGGAAGTGCCGGCCAGGTCCGCCCCGGCATATGAACACCAATTACAGAGAAAAGCAACTATCTTAGGTTCAAAATCGGTCATCTTAAGACCTCCTACAGATACCCTGAATAAAGTAATTTAAAAATAACAGTTAATGCTTTACATTGTAGCTTCCAGCATAGCCATTATCTCCTGTTTTTGAAAACCCAGATGTCGGGAAGCACCACTGGGGCAGGCTGCCGCACAATCTCCACAGCCCTGACAGAGCACCTCGTTAACTTCTGCCACCATCTTCTCCTCGGCCAGCTCTCTGGCCTGATAGGGACAGCCCTCTATACATATGCCACAGCCGGTACAGAGTCTTTCCTTAACAGTTGCCACAATTCCTGTACTCTCCAGCTCTTCCTGAGACAGAACTGTCACTGCCCTCATGGCAGCTGCCCTGGCCTGAATGATAGATTCAGAAAGATTCTTAGGAGAATGAGCCAGACCACAAATATAAATTCCTTCTGTGGAAGAGTCCACCGGCCTCAACTTTACGTGGGCTTCCAGAAAAAATTCATCCTCGTTTAAAGGTGTTTTCAGCATCTGACTTATTTCTTGATTGTCTTTCCCGGGCAGCACCGCCGGAGCCAGGACCAGCATCTGAGCTTCATCCTTTATTTTCTCAGAAGTAAGGGGCTCCTCATAACTTATGGCAATATTTTCTCCCCTGACTTCCACCTCAGGCTTGTTCTCCTGCTCAAAGCGGTGAAAATTAATCCCCAGATCTCTGGCACGACGGTAAAGGTCCTCATAAAAACCATAGCTGCGCATCTCTCTATAAAGAATTGTAATCTCTTTTTCAGGAGCTCTCTCCTTTATATAAACGGCGTTGCGCAGGGCCTGGCTGCAGCATATACGGCTGCAATAAGGCCTTTCCTCTTCTCTTGAGCCTGTACACTGAATCATGTAAATATTATCTGCCGCAGGTAATTTCCCGTTGAGTTTTTCCTCCAGTTCCAGCTGGGTCAATATCCGATCACTCTGCTGATATTTATATTCCTGCGGGGAATATTCCCGTCCACCTGTGGCCACAATTATAGTTCCTGCTTCCAGTTCCGAAAGGTTACTTTCTGTAATCTTTTCCTCTGGTAAATCAGCCGGCTTCAGCTTTAACTGAAAATTACCCACATACCCGGAGATTTCAGCTATCTCATGGGCAAAATAAATATCTATCCTATCATGGTCTATAACTTTTTTCTGCAGCCTTTCCAAATGAGGCTTTACCGGTCTATCTTCTAAGGTGCGTTTAAGTCTGCTGGCCTGACCACCCAGTTCTTCTTCTCTTTCCACCAGAGAAACAGGGTAACCATGGCGGGCTAGTTCCAGGGCGGAGGTCATCCCCGCAACTCCTCCACCTATGACCACCCCTTTATCTTTAACCTCAAATGTACTGGTATAAATCGGCTCTTTTCGGCCCACTTTATTAACTGCCATATGTACCAGATCCTTAGCCTTTTCCGTAGCTTCTTCGGGGGTAGCCTGGTGCACCCAGGATACCTGTTCCCGGATATTCGTCATCTCAAACAGATAGGGGTTTAAGCCCGCCTGACGAATTGTATCCTGAAATAATGGTTCATGAGTTCTGGGGGTGCAGGAAGCAACCACCACCCGATTAAGGTCCTCTTCCTGAACCATATTTTTTATTTTATCCAGCGCATCCTGAGAACAGCTGTAAATATTATCTTCAGCGATTGCCACATCCGGTCGGTCAGCAATATCTGCCACCACTGATTCTACATCAACTACACCACCGATATTAATCCCGCAGTGACATATGAAAACTCCTGTTCTCAATTCATCTGCCAGCTCTTTCTCAGGAGGATACTCTTTCTCTTCAGTCATAGTATTGCGCACCGGCGCCAGCAGGCTGGCAGCCTTAGAAGCCGCACCACTGGCTTCGGTCACAGTCTCGGGTATATCCACAGGACCGTTGACCGCACCACAGGTATAGATGCCCTCCCGCCCCGTGGAAAGGGGAGCAAATTCATCGCTGGCAGCAAAACCATAGCTATCAGTGCGAATTTTCAATTTTTGCAGCTGTTCCCTGACCTGCTGTGAGGGTTCCAGACCGCTGGCCAGCACCACCATATCATATTCGGCCCGGTTAAAGCCATCATCATCTTCAGTCATTTTGAGTTCCAGGGACCCGGGGTTTTCGCTTTCTTCAATTTCTGCCACCCGGGAACGGATAAAGTTCACACCCTCCATATTCTGCAGTCTGTTATAATAACGTTCAAAACCTTTAGAAAAAGCTCTAATATCCATGTAATAGATATCAATCTCCGTCTGTTCCCGGTGCTCTTTGGTGATAAAGGCCTGCTTGATTGTATACATACAGCAGACTGAAGAGCAGTAATTGCTGTCACAGGAATAATCCCGGGAGCCGACACACTGAATGAAAGCTATCCGGTCCGGGTGTTTCTGATCAGAAGGACGGAGTATCTCCCCCTGAAAGGGGCCGGAGGCGCTGAGCATACGCTCATATTCTATGCTGGTAAGCACATCATCATATTCTTCGTAACCCAGCTCCTTTCTCTCCCCGGCCGAAAACAGATCGCTGCCGGGATTTAAGAGTACCGATCCCACCTCCAGTTTCAGCTCTTTAGCTTCACTCTCATGGTCTATACAGTCAGGTTCACAGCTATCAACGCACTCCAGACATTCCGAACATAAGGCACAATCCAGACACCTTTCAGCTTCCTCTACAGCCTGTTCTCTGGTATACCCCTGACTAACCTCGTTAAAATCTTTAAGTCGCTCTTCCGGACTGCGGGTTCTGAGGGCAAGACGCCTCTCGGATTCTACGGCAACCTCCGGTGGTCCTATATCATCACTTTCTTCCGCGGACAATTCCCGGGCAGGGTCCTGCCCCGCAAGAAAGTGCTGGATTGATCTGGCAGCCCTGCGTCCACCGGCAATGGCCTCGACCACAGTGGCCGGACCTGTTACACAATCACCGGCGGCAAATACATTGTCTTCTACCAAATACGTATCTGCAGCTGCCGCCACATCTCCCCAATCAGTTGTGGGAATATCTTCGGTAATGATCGTATTCTGGCCCACACCAGCTATGACAGTATCAGCTTCAACTTCAAACTCACTGCCCTCAATGGGAAGGGGGCGCCTGCGGCCGGATTCATCCGGCTCACCCAGCTCCATCCTAATACATTCCAGCACCAGCCTGCCATCATCTTTTTTCCTGAGACTGACCGGCTGACTGAGAAATTCAAAATTGCAGCCTTCCTCTCTGGCCCTGTCTATCTCGATCTGTTCAGCCGGCATCTGCCCTTCCGTTCTCCGATAGTAGCAGTGAACTTCCTCATCGGTCAGCCTTAAAGCCGAGCGAACACAGTCCATGGCGGTATTGCCCCCGCCCACAACTATGGTTTCTCCGGGATCATCCAGCTTATAATCCTGACGGGCCAGTTCCTCCAGAAAATCGATCCCTCCCCATGCCAGCTCTTCGCCTTCTGTTCTCATCGAAGCCGGCTGCCAGCAGCCCACAGCTACAACCACAGCATCATATTCTCTTTTCAGCTCCGGCAGAGATATGTCCTCTCCCAGCTCCTGACCACAGTTGATTGCGATTCCATCCATCTCATAAAACTTTTTCAGCTCTTCCTGCAAAATGTCATCGGGCAGGCGATAATCAGGAATACCGTAGCGCAGCATTCCTCCCGGTTCTTCCCTCTTTTCAAAAATATCAGCAGCTACCCCTTTTTGCCTGAGAAAATAGGCAGCACTAAGCCCTGCCGGCCCGGCTCCAATGACAGCCACCCTGTCTTCCCCCAGCTCGGGCAGCTCCAGACTTTCCAGAGCCCCATCCCTCTGGGCATGATCGGCAGCAGCTCTTTTTAGTCCGGCAAGGGAAAGAGAATCGTCAAATTCAGCGCGATTACACACATCTTCACAGGGATGATGACAGACACGACCACAGATGCCCGGGAAAGGTATTTCCCTCCTGATCACATCCAGGGCTGACTCAAATTCACCCTGTGATATCAAAGCCGTATAACCCTGCACATTGCAGCCGGCCGGACATTCCTCGCGGCAGGGTGGAGTCCCTTTTTTATCGATGCTGTAGGCATTGGGTATAGCCTGCGGATAAAGCTTATAGATAGCCTTTTTTTCCGCAAAGCCCTGATTGAATTCATCGCTTAAGTCCACCGGACATACCTCGGCACAATCTCCGCAGCCGGTGCACTCATCCGCATCTACGTACTGGGCTTCCTGATGGAGGGTCACCTCAAAATTACCAGCCTCTCCTGCTATCTCCTCCACTTCAGCCCCGGTGATGATATCTATATTGAGATGTCGGCCGCAGTCAACCAGTTTGGGGGATAATATGCACATAGAGCAGTCATTGGTGGGAAAAGTTTTATCCAGACGGGCCATTCTCCCCCCAATGGCAGCGTCCTGTTCCACCAGATATACTTTATATCCGGCTTCGGCCAGGTCCAGAGAAGACTGTATGCCGGCAATACCTCCGCCAACCACCATGACAGCTCCGATCATCTCATTTTTGTCAATTCCCTCTCTCGCATCCAATTAAGATCACCTCATTTGCGGGCTTTAATCCAGCATTTCGTCTATCATGGAAAGCATCTGTTCCTGTTCAGTATTTTTCTGCTGAGTAGCTCCACTGGGACAGGCTGTTACACAGGCTCCACAGCCTTCACATAAAACCTCCTGAATCTCAGCCACTTTGGTTTTATCGTTTATTTCCCTGGCATCATAAACACAGGCTTCTACACACTGTCCACAGGCAGTGCATAATTCAGCTTCCACAAACACCACTGTGGGGGAATGAGATAATTCATCTCCCGAAAACAAAGATTTAACTTTGCTGGCAGCAAATCCTGCCTGACTTACAGTATCGGGAATATCTTTCGGGGCCTGTGCCGCTCCGGCCATATAGATACCCCGGGTCAAACTTTCCACCGGCTTTAACTTGGGATGAGCTTCATTAAGAAACCCGTTTTCATCTATATCGATATTCAGCTTTCTGCTGAGCTCTTTAACTCCGTTGTTCGGTACTATAGCGGTAGCTAACACCACCATATCGGCATCTATAACAATATTTTCATCTCCAATGGTATCTACTCCCATAACTCTTACTTTATCGTCTTCCCGGAACAAACGAGACACTCTACCGCGAAAATATTTTGTGCCTTCCTGCTGTCTGCCCTCCTGGATAAATTCTTCATACCCTTTGCCCCCAGCTCTTATATCCATGTAAAAAACATAGGCCTGGCCTGATTCCACTTTGTGCTTGTAAAGTTTAGCATGTTTAGAAGTGTACATACAGCAGATTTTAGAACAATAAGGGTTGCCTTTCTCTTCATCGCGAGATCCCACACACTGAATGAATACAACTTCTTCGGGAATTTCCCCATCAGAGGGACGCCTGATTTCACCGCCGGTGGGTCCAGAGGCCGAAAGCATCCTTTCGAACTGGAGACCATCTATTACATCCGGCACTTCTCCATATCCATATTCAGCCAGCTTATCCTGGCCCAGCAGTTCATAACCGGTAGCTGCAACCACAGCTCCGATTTCCTCTTCCTGAATATAGTCTTCATCGTCAAAAACTATGGCATCCCGGGGACAGAC
>CAZVMQ010000012.1:0-52073 GCA_964628755.1 uncultured Halanaerobiaceae bacterium | reverse complement strand
ATTAAAATTGATCTTTCCCTTTTGAGAAATTAATTTTAAATGCTGCTAAACTTCTGGAAAATAAATTTATCAATTCAATTCGGGCTTTTCTAAAAGCTCAGACTTTTGCGCTCCCAGAAAAAATTCCAGCCAGTCCCCCTGGCTGCGTCTCAAAGTGATAATGATATAAAGACTGGCAGTTAAGAAGCCAAAAACCATCATGAGTACAACCCAGATAATAGTTGCCAGCAACTTTTCTTCCCGGAAAATTATCCACAGAGAAAACAGGATAAATCCCACATAGAGATCAACAAGAGAAACAATACCCCAGGGATTGGCCAAAAGTTCGGATCCATCTTCGGTAAAACTGCCGTTAATAAAGCCGTTTAATAAAACTAAGATCATTGCTATTAAACCCAGCCAGGCAACCACTTTTGCAATTTTCATGTTTTTCTCTCCTTATTAATCTTCTCAAAATTCTTCTCTGTCTTTCCTGATTTTTCTCCTGAGCACAGGTATACCGGCCAAAGTTGGCTGCTGATTTAAATAACTATTATAAATAATTTGCTGACTTAAGACCTGAATATTAGACTTAAATATTAAGGCCTAAAGTTTGAGCCCCGGAAATCATAATTTAAGTAATTTTTTATAATAACTTCCGGGGTCTATATCAGAAATATAAATCAGCATTTTTCCCATAAATAATGACTGATAAACCATTCATTTCCATCATTAAATCCAAAAAATTCCGCGCTGGCCAGAAAAAATACCCGCCAGTAATTCCACCAGCGTTCAGCCTCATCTTCCCCGTAAACTTCCTGAAAAATTGGCCATATTTCTTTCTTCTTATTATCCATTACATGTAGCCAGGCTTCCAGGGTTTGCTGATAATGCCGGCCCGAAACAGCCCACTGGTTTTCCAGGGAAAAACCCTCAGAAAAATAATGGAGTAAATCCTGACTGGGCATAGTACCTCCGGCAAAGAAATATCTGGTCATCCAATCAGAGCTCGAGCTGTCCACATACAAAAAAGGATAGGTATGATGGGAAAAAATATGAACGAAAAGCTTACCTCCAGGCTGCAAAAATTCTCGCAGTTTATGCATTAAGTCCTGATAATTTCTCATGTGCTCAAACATCTCAATAGAGAGGACTCTATCAAAGTTAATCCCGGCAGTATAATCATTGATGTCCGCTGTTATAGCTGTCAGATTATCCAGCCCCCGCTTTTCAGCCAGAGAATTGATATAATCTATCTGAAGCGAAGAATTAGACATTGCAGTTACCTGACTCCGGGGATAATTTTCAGCCATATATATGCTTAAACTTCCCCAGCCACAGCCCAGATCAAGAATTTTTTGCTCATTTTCAATCCCGGCTCTGCTGCAGGTTAATTCCAGCATCGCTTCTTCAGACTGCTGCAGATTCTTTGCAGCTTCAGCGGCATTTAAATCTTCCCGCCAGTAACCACAGCTGTATTTCAGCCGCTCACCCAATATTTTTTCAAAGAAGACCGGTGGTAATTCATAATGCTGTTCATTGGCTTCTGAAGTCTTAACTGCTATCGGCTGCTGTTTTAAATCTTTGACAAAATCAATTTTGTGCTGCTGGCGTTTCTCTATATCAGAAATTTCCAGCTTTTTAAGCAAGTTTTTTACTCGCTTTCTTACCCCCAGCCTCAGCAAATAATCCGGTATCCAGCTCTTTGCCAGAAGTTTATCCAGATTCATAATATCACCTTTTCCCAAAAAATTATCTTAATTACTCTGTCTGCTGCCTGCTTATAAAATTTTTGCAAAAAACTGTACCAGAAAAACCTGCTGCTCCTCGTAGGAGTCAGGAACACTTTTCATACAGACAATTCAATTCGCTATCGGACAGCTTGTCCCAGGATAATTTCCGGAAAATTATTGTATCTTCCTGTCCGCCTATATAAAATTCTATATTAACGGGTTTAAATTTTATAGCTAATATCTCTTCCCCCTGAGAATATTTTTTCAGGTTAGCATGACTGACCGAACTTCTAGGGTTATAAGTATAGCCTTCCAGTTCAGTTAAAAAATTGGTAAAAACGTGTCTCAGGTTATCCTTAATCCAGGCAGAAGTAAGTTCAGCCGACTTTGAAGAAAGCTCAGAAATCATATCATTTCTGCTGGGTAATTTCTCCTCTTCTTGTGGTGGCATAGAATAATTCCTCCCCTTTGTTTTCTTTGAAAAATGAGTATGAACCATTAAACCATGAATACCATTAATAAATAAAACTCCAGTATTAATTTAAATTCCTGACGGACACTGGCAATTCCTCCTTCGGCTAAAATCGGCCGAGTTTCAATACAGATTTTTCCCGGTAAAATCTTAGTTCCTTACCCCCCGGGCTGCTGAATTAATTCTCGCACTTCCATCATTAATATATTCTAATATTTACCTCATGACAGTATATCCTTAATTTCGGCTTTAATCTCTGCCCTCTCCGCCTTTCGTCCGTGCTTAATTTCTTTTGTTTTCAGGCCCTGCAGATTACGATGTAAACTGGTTCCTGTTAATTCCAGCAGCTTCTCAATTATCTGAAATTCATTGAGTTCAACCGCTTCTCCCTGCAACCCTTCTAAAACAGCGCGGGGAAATTTATAAGGATTTGCCGTGGAGGCTACGACTGCTGGAGCATGATCAGCAGTTTCTCGCCTGTACTTTCGCAAACATTTGACAGCTACAGCGGTATGAGGATCTATTAAATAATCGTAGTTTTTATACACCTCTTTGATAGTCACCTTAACCTCTTTTTCCCGGGCATAATACCCGGCAAAAATTTCCTGGATTTGCTTGAGAACAGCAGCATCCACCTCAAATTGTCCTGTAGTTGATAGCCTGTCGTACCAGCTGTTGATTCGGGAACTATCATGGCCGGTAACTTCAAACAGAAATCTTTCCAGATTAGAAGAAATCAGAATATCCATAGAAGGACTGATGGTCTGTTTTAACTCCCGCTCAATATCATAAATGCCAGTCTGCAGGAAATCAGCCAGCACTTTATTTTCATTGGAGGCACAGAGCAATTTTTTTACTGGCAGTCCTAACTGCCGGGCATAATAGGCAGCCAGAATATTACCAAAATTACCGGTGGGAACCGTAACATTTATCCCCTCTCCCGGTTTAATGCTTTCTTGCTTAAGCAGCTGATGGTAGGCGACAAAATAATATACAATCTGTGGAGCCAGACGCCCCCAGTTGATGGAATTAGCCGAGGAAAATTGATAGCCCTTTTCCTCAATATAATTTTTGAATTCTCGATCCGCAAAAACTTCCTTCACCGCACTCTGGCAGTCATCAAAATCTCCCCTGACAGCCACTACCTCGGTATTTTCTCCTTCCGTGGAGAGCATCTGCCGTTTTTGAATTCTGCTCACACCTTCTTCCGGGAAAAAAATCACTATTTTTACTCCGGCCACATTTTTAAACCCTTCCAGAGCAGCTTTGCCTGTATCACCAGAAGTAGCAGTCAATATAAGTATGTCTTTGTCCACTGCCAATTTATTTCGGGCTTTGACCAGTAAATAGGGCAGCAGCTGCAGCGCCAGATCTTTAAAAGCAGCCGTGGGGCCATGCCACAACTCCAGCATATAGGTTTTACTATCCAGCTCTTTTATAGGAGTGACCTCTCTGGCAGGAAATTTGTCCGGAGAATAGGCTGCTTTTACAGCTTCTTCTATCTCAACCTGACTGTAATCCTGCAAAAACTGATTTAAAACCCAGCAGGCAGTCTCCTGATAACTATCTTCCCGACGCGCCATTATTTCCTCCCGGGATAAATCCGGCAGTTTTTCTGGTACAAAAAGCCCTCCTGTAGGTACCATTCCCAAACTGACAGCTTTTGCGGCTGAAACTGCTGAATAATTATCCCTGGTACTTATATAATTCATTGTTAAACCTCCCACTATTTTACGCCCAAACATTTCATAACACACCAGCCGGCTCAGGCTGCCGACGTTACCGCGCAAAACTTCAGCATTCCTAATTTATTTGCTTAATTTATAATGATTTGCTCGCATAATTTATACTGATAATGATGTTAATAATCATGTCCGTATTTTATCTCCACAGTGCTGCCTTTTATCCCTGGACGGGCAGGATCCACGATCAATTTGATCGGAACCCGCTGTTTCAATTCTTCCACATGACTTATCAATCCCACGGTCAAATCTTCGTCCTGCAGTTTTTCCAGGGAATTCATAACTGTATCCAGCATGCTGGAATCGAGAGTACCAAAACCCTCATCCAGAAAGAAAAACTCCAGATTCGTCTTTCCCTTCAACTGAATCTGAGAAGATAAGGCGAGGGCCAGAGACAGAGAGGTCAAAAATGTTTCCCCACCTGACAGAGTATTACAATCCCTTTTAACTCCCCCATTATAAAGATCGGCTATGACAAACTCTCCCTGTTCATCAAGTTCCAGACGATACCTGTTATTAGTAATTTGCATCAACCGTTTGGAAGCTTCTCTGGCTATATAACGCAGCTGACGTATTGCTACAAATTCCACAAAGCTCTTACCTCTAACCAGTTTATTTATCTCCTTCACCAGAGAGAACTTATGCTCCAATTCCTGCTTTTCTTTTTGCTTTTTCTGTTTAACTTTCCATTCTTTTTCCATCTTGGCAATCTTCTCTTTCATGCCGCCTATTTGTTCCTGCAGCTGATTGCGCTCCGACTCTAATTCTTCCTTATGCTCTATGATTTTTCTCCATTTTTTTCCACTTATCTCATCCTCTCCAAGTTCCTGTTTTAACCTTTTTATGTTGTTATCCACCCGGTTTTTAGCCTCTTTATAATCAGCTATTTCCTCCTGCCAATCAGCCAGGCTGTCCTCTTTTTTCAGCAGCTTTTCGACTTCTTCTCTGGTTCCCAGGTCGTTTTTCTTCATTTCCTGATTTAACTCCTCATCCAGCTTCTCCAGTTCTCGCTCATATCTTTCCAACCTATCAGAAAGTATACTCTTTCTTTTGGATTTTTTCTCTAATTTATCATTTATTTCCTCCAATTTTTCTCTGTTTTTTTCCACCTCTTCCTGCAATACTTCTTCCTGGTTTTCCACCTCTTCTAAAAACTTCCCGGGATCTCTGTCACCAATTTTCCGGGCAATCTTAGCTTCCTGTTCGGCTAATTTTTCCTGCAGACTTTCCAGTTCTTTATTTTCAGCCAGATATTTTTCTTTTATCTCATTTATTTTCTCGCGCATCTCCTCTTTATTCCCTTCTAATTCTTCCTTCTCAGTTTTTAATTTCTGTAGCTCCTGAGCAAGGTTTTCCTTTTCCTTATCCCGATTTTTTATCTCTGTGTTGGCCTTTTTAAAATTTTCGCACTCTATTAGCTCCAATTTTTTCTGATATTTTTGTTTTATAGATGCAAATTCTTCTGCCAGTTTTTCCCTTTTGCCCTGCAGGCTGGATAAATTTTCCCGGCTGTTTTTTAACTCACCTTTTAAAGTGTTTATTTTTTGGTTTAAATCCTCACGCTTACTATCCAGGTCACTGATATCTCCCGTTTCTTTAGTCTCAGTTTCCAATAGCCTCTCTTTCGCAAATAAAAAAGAATCAAGATAGTTTTTCTTCCGCTCCTGTAAATTAGCAATTTCATCTTTAATAGCCCGCAGATTCTGTTCTGACCCCCTGATTTTTTCCTGAAGGCTATCTAAGTCTTCCTCTCTCTCTGCCTTTTTTCCCTCTAAAAACTCTATATTTAAGTCTTTTTCTTCAGCAGGACTGGGATGCTTGTTAGAGCCACAAACAGGACAGGGGGAATCAGCTTCCAGGTCACAGGCTAAAATATGAGCCATATTTTGCTTTTTCATTTTTTCCAGCTCGGTCTCTACCTCAGCCAGCTCTTTTTCTGTTTCAGCTAATTCTGCTCGCAACTTTTCCAGATTTTTTTCCAGTTCATCTTTTCTCTCTATATTTTCATCCAGTTTTTTGTTAATAACAGCTAATATGCCCGCTTCCTGCTGGAGTAGCTGTGAACGCAGGTTTTGCAGATCCTGTTCATTATTTTCAATATTCTGCTTTAATTCCTCCACTTCTCCTTCCAATTCTGCCAGCTGCTCTTTTTTCTGTTTGAACTTATTTTCCAGCTCCAAACCTTGTGAAATTTTTTCTCTGAATTCAGATTTAACCTCGATTTCATTTAATCTTTTTTCCTGACTGTCAGCCCTGGTCTTGACATCTTTCAATTCCCTTTCTAACTTTTCCAGCTCATTTTCCCGCTCTTCCCTCTCCGCTTTTAAATTCTTAACCACTGCTTCCTGAGATTTAATTTTTCCCCTCAATTCTTCGCTTTTTGTTTTTAATTCCATAGCCGCTTTTATGTCGACTTTCTTTTCCGTCAATTCCGGCAGTATTTCTTCTTTTTTATCCACCGCCTGTCGTAATTGCTTTTCCAGTCTTTCTTTTTCTTTTTTTATTTTCTCCAGCTCTGTCTTAAGCTCATTAAAATCTTCTTTTGTCTCTGCTATCTCTGCTTCTAAATCCTTAAAATTTTTCAGCTCTTTTTTAAGGCGGAGGGCCTCCTGCACTTTTTCCACTCTTGACTCCTTATCCTCAATATCATCTTTCTTATCTGCTAATTTTTTCTGCTCTTCCTCAAACTTTTCCAGCTCTTTCTGTTTTTCTCTAATTTTCTTGTATTTCTCATGCTTTTCTTGCACCTCTTCCAGTTCTTCACCTAAATTTTTCTGTCTGACCTGTAAATTTTCCAGCTCTTTTTTAGTCTTTTTTAGCTTTTCTGCATCAATCTCTTCGTACTTTTGCAGGGTTGCTTCAATATTCTTCTGTTTATCCTCTAAAAAATTTCTTCTCCGCTTTAATTTTTTCATCAGGTCCTCACCAAATTCTTCCAGGCCCAGTATTCTTTCCAGCATGTCACGCCTATCTCTACCTGTCAGTTTCAAAAAACGGCTGAACTTTCCCTGGGGCAAAACCACGGTACGCATAAAATCTTCATGATTCAAACCGATAATTTCTTCTATTCTATCCTTAATTTCCCTGACCTGATCTACTATTTCCTCTTTTTCCTGCTCACAGATTATCAGTCTGGCTTTAGTGGTTTTATAACCACCTGAACTGGAAATTTTCATCTTTCTTTCTACAGTATAATTATTGTTTTCAGCCATCGCAAACTCAAATGATACAAATAATTCCTCTTTCTCTTTATTGATGAATTCTTTAGTATCACGTGAAATTTCTCCGTACAGGGCCAGGGTTATAGCATCAAGAATGGTTGATTTGCCGCTGCCGGTAGGACCAAAAATTCCAAACAGTTCTTTTTCGGTAAGTTTAGCAAAATCGATTATTTCTTCCTCCACAAAGCTATTTAAACCGGAAATAGTCAGCTGTTTAGGTCGCAAGGTCTTCATCCCCCTCCTGAACTATATCTCGAAACATCTCCATAAGTTCTTCTGTGGGCTCAGTTTCCCGGCTCTGTCTATAAAACTCTTTAAACATCTCTTCCATGTCCAGATTCTGCTCTAAATCCTTTTTCTTTTCCTCGGCAAATTCTTCCGGAGTGAGAGGAATGATACTGAGCAGGTCTTCTTTAATATTTTTCAGTTCCTTAATTTCAGACTGCAATAAAGTTTTTGCGGCTTCTATTTTCAAATAAGCCCATACATCTCTACTGGCATTTTTCTTCAGCTTCTGCCGGGCTTCTTCCAGACCTTCCACTCGCCATTCTTCTATCGGTTTGGGATTTCTCAGATTAATTTTATTGACCTCAACCCAGCCTCCACTGCCTAACTCTACAATATTAACACTTTTGGTCTGATTGCGTTCACTGGCACTGTACTGCAGGGGGGAGCCAGCATAATAAGCATTTTTACGGGCTGATATCTTTTGGCTGCGGTGCAGATGTCCCAGGGCAGTGTACTGAGATTGATCCGGCAGATGCTTCTGGCTCACTGCCATTCCTCCCCCCACCTGTATTGGGCGCTCTGATTCACTTTCTTCCCCACCTGCTACAAATATATGGGACATGGCAATATTAATTGTGTCTTCCTGGTAATTTTTCTCCAGTTCTGCAAATAATTCTCCTACTTTTTGCGAATAGTGCTGCTGATGGTCACGTTCCTCTTTAATATTACCCAGAGTGGTATTCAGGCGGCTTTCAGAAGGATAAGGGAGAGATAATAACACTACTCTCTCGCTTCCCAGTTTAATCTTCAGAAATCCCTGGCCACTTTCCTCAATTCTATACTGCCCCACCTTCCCGGTATCAATTGTAAAAGCAGGCCTATCCATAATTAAAATTCCCTGTTCATAACTCAAAGGACTGGGAGCAGCCAATCTATTAGGGCTATCATGATTCCCCGAAATCAGACAGACTATTCTTTCTCCTCCCCGGGCTAGTTTGTGCATGGTTTCATAGAATAATTTCTCCGCTTCCGCCGGAGGATTAAAAGTGTCATATATATCACCACTTACTAAAACCAGATCAATATCCTCTTCTTCTGCTATGGCAATCAATTCTTCCATAATAATCTTCTGTTCCCCCAGCCGACTATATCCCTCAAGCTGTTTGCCCAAATGCCAATCAGCAGTATGCAGTAACTTCACTGTTTTACCCCCCATAAATCATATTGCCGTGCTATTATAATAGCTGATTTATTTTAGTGTATTTGGTTGTTTTTTGTGAGTTTATGTTTCCTGCTAATCCCCAAAAAATGTTACTTCCTAAAACATAAGATCAATAAATTTCTGTTATTGTAAATTTACATAAAACCTTTCGATATCCTTTTTTAAAGGGAAAATATTTGCTGAAATAGTTTATCAATAACTGCTAATTTCATCCCTGTTGTAATTCTCAGATCTTACCTTTATATATTAATTTAAATCACACCTAATTCACCTCTCTTTTTCACTCTTAATTTGAAATCTTTTCGTTTTACTGACTTAACTGTCCCCGGATATTCTTTTCCAGCTGAAAGCAGGGGTTTTAAAATAGTAATCACCGCTCTCACCCTTAATATGAGTGGGAACAGGCTGACTACCAACAGTGCCCAGTTTTTGCTCCTCCCGGGTCTCAACCAAAGTTTTAGGCTGCACAATCCGCACCATATATTCTGTATCAGCTCTAAGTCCAAAGAGACTGAATCTGCCTTCAGCCGCAGTGACCTGATTTAAGGTGAAATTCTCACTGCTCCAGCTCATCTCAAACTTTTTGCGATGTAATATAATAAAATCACCAGGCAAATCAAAAGTAAAAACAAAATTAGCTATTTCAGGTTTCGATGCTAACACCTTCACCCCCCGAATCAGGTTAAAACTGCTGTTTTCTTCGTAGTATGCCTTCTGAACCACCTGCACAAATTCTCCCTGATAGGTATTAGATTTATTGGCCAGTCTATTTTTCCAGCTGGTAACATCAGCCCTATTCAGCTCGGCCACTCTCTGACTGCATATTTTAAAACGCTCACGAACATCGACCTGTTTTTGGCTGGGCTCATCTGTTACAGAAGGTAGTTCATAAACTAACTGCCGGCCACCCCCGTCTTTTCGGGCACTATAATTTCCCACTTTGCCACTGGCTGACATATTCACACTTCTTATTATTTCTGCCCCAAAGCTTTCTGTTTTTCTCTTTGTTTTTATAGACATTAAATTTCAGCCCCCTGTATGATTTGTTGATAAAATTCTATCAGAGCCGGGTAATTTTACCAAGAGAAACAATTAGTATTTATGCAATATTTAAATTCACTGCTCTTAACTATAGGAAAAGAATAGGAGGAGGTCGGTAGGTAGAAAAATCAACCTACCGACCTCCTCCTATCCATCTCCTATGCAACTGTGAATTTTTAAAAGTAAAAAAAGAGGCTGGAACACTCTCCAGCCTGGCAAATAAATTAGTGTATAAAGTTATATTAAAAGTTTTCTTTTACATACTCTCCAGCTATTTGCTCAATATCTTTACCTCTATTTACCTCACACATAATTTTTGTATAATCTTCCATATCAAAGCTAACTTCTTTCAACTTTTCCATAACCTGTTTATTGTTAAATTTGAGATCCGGAGAAACAATGGTATGTATCTCTTCAGCTTCGCCGAATGTTTTTCGGGGATCAGTTAAAAATTTGAGGGGGTATTCTTCGAACATCCAGTGCGGTTTCCAGCCAGTGGCAACGACCGGTTCTCTATTTTTAACAGCTTTTTCTATTTCTTTCATCATCCCGTCCACACCCAGAGCTTCGACTGACCAATCCTGGAGATCATAATCCTCTAAAGCATCTTTTGCTGCCATAGTCACTCCAGCTGTCTCTCCTATAGCCTTGATGTTCCCGCCCAGAAATTTATGTGCCTTTCCTTTTAAATCAGTAATACTTTTTATATCCACATATTCTGGTATCACCAATCCAATTTTAGCCCCATGCAAATTTGCGCCCAGATCTATAAAATCTCCCTGAAATTTCTGCAAATATTTGTCATGGGTTGTGGGCATCCAGCTGCTTACCATCCCATCAAGAATATTTTGGGCAATGGAATGATACATTTCCGCATAATTCAAGGGTACTAAAACCACTCCCACATTTAATTTAGTTTCCAAAAGCTTTTTAGCCACAAAAGCACTGGTCTCTTCCACTTTGGTATATGCCAGTTTTATAAGTTCAAACTGATCGAGCTCATCCTGCAGTTCTAGAGAAACCCGTGTCAATCTATCTGCTTGTTCGTCTATATAATTAACATACTCACTCTGCTCTCTGGTTCCTTTTTCAATGGAGGCAGTTTTGGTCAGAGCTTTATTACTTAGATTATTTATTCTATTTAGGCCTTTTTCAATCTGTTCAGAGCTTTTAACAATGCTGGCAAACAAATCTGAGCACCTATTAACTGTATTTTGTTGACTGTCCACTACCTCCTTATTTTCTGCGACTGAATCAGCAACTTTATCCATTTCCTCCTGAATCTCTTCTACTACGCCCATAATCTCCTTACTGGAAGAAAGCGAATCTTCAGCCAGTTCTTTAACCTTCTGCGCTATCACAGTAAATGACCTGCCATCCTGATCGGCACGTGCTGCTTCAATAGAAGCATTCAAAGCTAAAAGATTAGTTTTTTCGGCCAGATTATTAACTGTTTCTGTCATCAGAGTGATGTCTTCTGATTTTTTGTCCAGACTCCTGACATCAGCTTTCAGTTCATCCATAAGCTCCAGATTATCATGCATTTTTGTCTCCTGTTTTTCCATGTGCTGCTGACCTTTCTTTACATATTCTTTATTTATTTTTTCCAGTATCTCAGCTGCTTCCTGAACCGAATCAACCACAGCCTCATTATGTTCAACCAGGTTGTTAACTGCCTTTACATGATCAGCAGTAATATTATTTAACTCCTCTGTAGCCCCCGACCATTTACTGCTAGCTGAAGATATTATTACTGACAGCCTCATGATTTTACTGATTAAATTTCTCAACTTTTTTAACATCATTTCACAGCTGTCAATAATCGCGCTATCCTGATGGAAATTTTCAATATTATAAGATAATTTTCCCTCACAGACTGCTTCTAAAACTTTTTCAACTTCAGCAGCCTCTTTACCGCTAACCTTTAACTGGAAATCTTCATTTTCTTTTTCTAAGTTAGGTGTGTTTGCTTTAATATTTCTATCTTTTTTAATTATTTGAAATTTTTGCTTAAGCAAAAAATAAATAGCTGTCAGCAATAATAAAACCAGGCCAAAAATGCTAATTACCAAAAACTCCTGACTCAATCCTCCCAGAGCAAAACTTAATATCAGCAAAAACCCCAGCAGCAACCCCTGTTTAATCCAGTTTGTCTGCATTTGTTTTAAAACTCCCCCATTAATATTGCTCAACTTTGTTAGATAATTTTAATCTGAAAATTATCTCATTTTAAATATTCAGGGGCGAGAAAATATTTCCTGCTAAAAATGGAAGTTATCATCATTGATTATCATTTGTATTTTATAGTGCTTACTTTTACAGCCTGGCAAGCTTCGGCAGCTGAGCAAAGATTTTACAGGTTCTCCCTGTTTGCATTTTGCAGGCAGATATAATATAATGTTAGTATGATATAAATTTGATATTTTTGTGATAAATTGTGTTAAAAATATGAAGTAGTTTATGGTAATTTATTTTATCATGCGTCACAGGGGGCAAAAATCATGAAAAAAATTATCAGTATACTTTCCTCAAAACTGATTATTATAACTTTCATAACTTTTTTGCTGGGAGTTTATTTTTTGGCCGGGAGTTTCTCACCTACTGCTTATATAAGTTCTATGCTGCCTGTACAAATGGCCAATCCCTCTACACCTATGACCCTGCCACAATCTCATTTGCCTGAACTTAAGCTCTCATTTGATCAGCAGGGCTATAATCAATGTGCAGGGTATGCTGCTGCATTCATCAGGCGTTATTATGGTCAGGAGGTCTATGGCAATGAAGTTTACCAGCAAATATCATACAACCTTCCTATCGATATCGGTGTTCCCCCCCATAGGCTTTTGAGGCATTTCCAGGAACACAATTTAAACGCAACTGCACGCACAGGAGATTTTGCTCACATAAAAAGTTATGCTGCCCGAGAAATTCCCTCTATCGTACTGGTTGGTGAGGGAATTAGCTGGCAGCACTATATGGTCTTTCTTGGTTATGATCGCGATAAAAATGAGCTATATTTTTACGATTCTGAAGCTGGCAGCATAGCAAGAAATCGTCAGGATCCAGGCAATCGCACCCTAACAGAAAGCCAATTTCTAGAAATCTGGAATAACAGACTGCCAGGTTTTTCTCAGATGTTCATTACAGTTGAACCTATCAACAATCCTGAGATCTCTTAATGGATTATTTTCACGATCAGACTGTAAATGTTTATGCAATTTTCCCCAAATTAATTTGCTGCATTATTGACAGTATTAAAGCTTATCTTGAAAGCTTAACTTGACATAGGAAGTTTGGTGAATTTTGTATTATATTATCTCCATCATGCTTAGTATTGGGAGCTATGAATATAGCCTTATTCATAGCTCCCAAAAATATATAAACCCCGGCAATTAAGAGTATAAACAACTATGGTGATGCAGTTTATAGAGAATTTAACAAGTCCATACCAAAAATTACTTTCAAACTTCCAGCAAATATTCGGGGTTAACTTCTTTCGTAAGATATATCTCAACCCCGGCCTGTCCTCTGTTTTGGGTGCCAGCTTTGTAAAATTTTAATCCATCCTCATAGGCTTTAATAGCCTGCACCTTAAAAACTACAGGATTGTTCGTCCTTCTTCGCGCCACCTTTAAGGCTTCATCCACTGTCTGACTGAGGTGTACATACCTGCGGCTCATGGGCTGCAATCCCTCAGCCAAAATATCTTCTTTAACTTCCGGTCTGCTGCCGTGAAAAAGATATTCCGGAGGTTTAACTGCGTCATAATCGGGATTAATATTTTCAAGGCTATGTCCATAATTGGCTTTAATTCTATTATTGTCAGCAAGCAGACTAAATCTGCCTTTAGAATCATTCTCTACCAGCTCAATTACATCATTTTCAGTTAACTCAGGAAATTTCCTTCTCAGAGATTTTACTAAAGCCTCTAATTCGACCGAACCATCTGCCTCCAGCTTTAATCCGAAATCCTCCGGGTGATGACGAAGAATATAGGAAACTGTTTTTGATAGTTTAATCCTGTTCATTTTGCCCCTCCATGTTATTATCTTCTGAATTACTCTCCTCATATTCGTGTTTGATTATTTCTCGCGCTCTTCTTACACTCTTTTCTCCGAATTTATCCTTAAGCTTATCGAGGGTTTCTACTACCCTGTCATTTTCGTCTTCCTCAGCAAACAAAGACATCTGCTCCTGGCTGGCCGAAATTAAATTGCTGACCCCAACACCCAGCAGCCTTACCGGTCTATAAAAAAGATTGTTTTTTGCGATCAATTTTTTAGCAGCATAATATATCGTCTCTGTATTATGAAAAGTCTCTTTATAAGTTATCTGCCTGGTACAGCTTTTGAAAATATCATAGCTAATTTTAACAAATACAGTTTGAGCTTTTAATTCTTTATTTCTCAGTCTTCTCGCCACTTTACCGCTAAATTCCATCAACACAGAATACAAATATTCTTTTTCCTCAATATTTTCTGGAAAAGTCTGCTCCTGACTGATAGATTTAGTTACCTGAGTTTTTTCCACCTCACGGGGGTCAATTCCCCGGGCCAGCTTATACAGCCGGCGACCAAATTTGCCAAACCTAAACTCCAGTTTTTCCTCGGATAATTGCCTGAGTTCTTCTATAGTTTTAATTTCCATATCATGAAGATCCTGTTTGGTCTTATCTCCAACTCCCCAGATTTTTTCAACCGGCAGCGGATCCAGCACCTCCTGGATCTCATCTTTTTCAAGGACCGTAAATCCTTCAGGTTTATCCATATCCGAAGCCAGCTTGGCCAAAAACTTATTAGGGGCAATCCCCACAGAAGCCTGCAGGTCAAGTTCCTCTTTAATTTTACTCTGTATTTTTCTTCCGATTCTACGGGGACTGCCGAATAACCGCTTTGTCCCCTTAACATCCAGGAAAGCTTCATCAACTGATATTTTTTCTACCACAGGAGTAAAACTGCTCAAAATCTCGAAAATCTTATCCGATACTTCCTCGTATCTTTCCATCCTGGTAGATAAAAATATCCCCCCGGGACAGAGTTTTTTAGCCCGGGCAGCCGGCATGGCCGAATGCACACCATACTCCCTTGCCTTATAACAGGCAGTGGAAACCACTCCTCGCCCGTCTGGATCGCCTCCTACTATCACAGGCTTGTCCTCAAGCTCAGGTTTATCTCTTTTTTCCACCGCCGCATAGAAGGCATCCATATCCACATGAATTATATGCAGGCTCATTGCCAACAGCCCCTCTGAGGAAATTTCTGCTGAGCTGAAAAACTAATACTAATAAACTAATAATTCCCAACAAAATAGCCAGCCAATTCCAGCAGTAAGATATCAAAAGTGATCAATTCAGATATTCCTGTAACAGCCCCCCGGAAATTATCCGATTTTTTCAATCAATTTTTCCAGATAACGAGACTTAAGCTGGTCGCTGGCCATGGCCTGTTTTACCGGGGGCATCTTCAGTATAGCAGAAAGCACTGCAGCCATAGCCCGGTGGCTGGCAAAAGCCTGATTTTCAAAAATAAGATTGGGCAGCTGCCCTTTTTCTATAGCCATCATCACAGTTTTATGCACAGAATTGGCAGGAGTTATAATTTCTTGCTCCCGTCGCACCATATGCATGCTGTCATCAGCACAGGCCTGCACACAAACTCCACACCCCAGACAGATATCCTGATCAATCTCAATCCACTCCTCTCCATATTCATCTCTGGATGAAGAATTTTGCTTATTCCCGGCTTCCGCCCCAGCAGCCGCTTCGACTGATGCACTTTTATCTTTCCTGGCATCCGGAGCATCAGATGTTTTCCCGGATGCAAAATTAATAATATCTATATGACAGGCTTCTATACAGCGGCCGCAGCCGGTGCAGCTATCATGATCAACCCGGGGCCTGTAGGCTGAAGTTTCTACCGGATTGAGCGAACCAAATTTGCGCACAGCCACCAGAGCCTCACAACAACAGCCACAGCAGTTGCAGATAAAAGTGGGCTCCTCTCTGACATTTTCACCAAACTGCACCAATCCCTCCTCCCGGGCTCTATGCAAAAGTTCCAGACCTTCGGAAGTATCAACCCGCCGGGCATGATCGTGACGAATAAGCGAATCGGCAGCAGTGTTGAAGGTCAGGCAGATATCAAGGGGGTTATCACAGGCCTGACCCAGATGATGCATTTTATGCCGACAGTAACAGGTGCTGACAGCAATATGTTCAGCTGACTCAATAATATGACTGGCCCGCTCAAAATCCAGAGTGTGAATAAGATTATCTCGAGAAAGCACCTCCTCCTGCACAAAAACCCGTCCGGGCGTAGTTTCAGTGCCGAGAAAAAGCTCCCGAATAAAGTCCTCCTCCACATTTAAATACTGGTGATAAAGTTCGGATAGCAGCTCCTGGTCCAGGTCCTCTCGCACCCTCATCAGAGAAAATTCAAAAAAACCAGCCATGGGTGGAGGCAGAATATATTTCTTTTCCCCCTCTTCATCGCGGGAATCCAGCAGTATTGCTCTGCTGGCCAGCTCAGCTAGAATTTTTTCCGTCTCTGCCGGATCTTTTTTGAGAATGCGGCTGGCTTTTTCTACAGTAAAAGGCCTAATGGGGAGCTGGGCCACTATCTCTGCTTCTTCTTCGCTGAAAAGCATTTCTAAAATTTTATAAAGAGTTTCTGAAGGAGGAGCTCCCTGAGGAAATTGATTCAAGCGTTCTACTAAATTTTTGTAAGCAGAACGTGCTGTTTTATGCGCCATCTAATATCACCATCCATTACCTTATTTAAATTGTTCTTTATGATAGGAAAATTTCCTCTTGAAATTACAAATTTTAAGCTCTTCAATTCCCAACCAGCCAGCAAAATTTAAATTTTGATTATAATAACAGTGATTTAAAATGAAATTTACCACTGACATAATTTCATGTATACAAATATATCATGGACCAAAAAATATTTTTCTACCATAAATTTTATGTAATATTCACATTTTCTTTACATTTTTTATATAAACTTATATTGAAACAGTAAAATTTTTTGGCCATGTTACTGTCCCTGAATCTGAAAAATTTCCAGTTTCACTTCGCTTTATAGCTTCCAATACTTTATAAGCTCCGGCAATTAAAAGTATAATTAGTCCTGGTAATCCAGCATATATGGCAATTTAAACGGTTCTGGAGAAGAACCAATTATTTTGAGATGCCAGCTAAATATTGCTATATATGATATTCTTTTTTGAACTCAAAATAAGGAGGGGCCGGTTTGGATATGAATCAATATAAAACTTATTCAATTATTGCTAAAAATATTAGAAATTCATTTTATTACCGCAGCTTTTTCTTGATAATAATTTTTGGAATTATAATATTGTGGGCTTCACATATCGAAATAGACCAGGAGAAGTCTGCTGAAGTTCAAGCAGATGAACAGCAGGAATTACCGGTTCTCATGTATCATCATTTGGCTCCTTCTTATGCTCCGGACTGGATTTTTTCTGACAATGAAGCAGTGCTAACAATAGAACAATTCCAAAATCAGATGCAGTTGCTTTACGAACTGGATTATAAAACCCTTTCCCTCCAGGAATTACAGAATTATTTGTCAGCTGATAAAAAAATCCCGGAAAGATCTGTAGTAATCACCTTTGATGATGGCTATGAAAGTAACTACCATTATGCCTATCCTATTTTAAAAGAATATGATCATAATTCCATCCTCTTCATTATTGTTTCCCGAATTGAGGAAGCCGACAGAGCTGAAAAAAAGGAGAACTTCGATTATGCAGAACTCACCTATTTATCCTGGGCTCAAATCGAGAAAATGCATGAATCAGGATTAATGGAGATTCAAAATCATTCATATGATGGACATCACATGGTTGAAGTTAATGATTCCAGCGAAAAAAGACCTGCTCTCGTCACAGAAAAATGGCTGCCAGAAGAAAATCGCCGAGAAACCGGGACAGAATATTTTGATCGTCTAAAGGATGATTTTGAAAAAAGCCAAAAAATTATTGCCGATAAAATAGGCGAAAAACCTGTAGCTTATGCTTATCCATTTGGCTGGAAGAGTGAAACTATGTTAGAGGCATTAACTTCAAAAGGGTTAGAGATGGGTTTTGGCATCGAATCAGAAATGGTACAACCCGGAGATAATATCTGGAATATAAATCGGATTAATGTTTCGCCAGGCTGGAAACTGCAGGATTTTGCCGAAGTGCTTGGTGAAAATCCTGCGCAAATTAGAGATACAATTATGCGTATAGAAAAATCAGATAGCTCTCAGGATGAAGTTTATTGAGAAAATCATCCATATTTATTCAAAAAATTTAAATTTCTCCTCTCCCCAAACAGATAAGTTAACTATCAATGTGATATAAACTCACAATTTCATTAACTTACCCTGCTTTCTCATGCGAAATTTGACCTCTTACTATTTTAAAAAATGCCATTATTTTTCTTCTGATGAAAAAAAGCAATTTTACTTTATTCGGAAAAAATCATATGAATATTCATCTAAACCTTCAGAAATAGGATTTTACTTCTACTTCTATGGTAATTTCCCGGTAAATTAAAGAAAAATTATTTTCTTTAATATAGTTTACAAATCTGCTTAATTTTGTTATCATGTTAACAGAATCAACAAATATACTTAACTGGATTTATTAAAAACGGGAGGGAATTTTATGAAAAAAAATCTTATGGTAGTTGCGGTAGCAATTGTCTCATTCTCACTGGTTTTTGCTTTTTCCGCCGATGTCGCCGCTGATAGTCATGGTGGAGTTTCCTATGGTGAACACTGGGATCTGCTGGACGGAGATTATAGAGGCAGTTTTATTGATGGTGCTATAAACGTTAGTCTGCAGATCACCCTCGAGGACGAAGAAATCGTCGATGCCAGTATGAGACATCAATATTATGATGGCGTAGATTATTATGAGGAAGATGTCGGAGATACTTTTGTGGGTATCAGAGAACAGTATGAATCAGCTCTTGAATATCTGGTAGGAGCCCAGGGGCTTTACGAAATTAATGAGAGATTAGAACATCTGGAAGGCAACCCCGACGGCACTCCGGCTCTTGAAGAAATTGAGCCCCAGGAAGTTGATGGCTTTACAGCAGCAACTATCAGGTCATCCAAAGTAACTTCTGCAGTTAGAGATGCCCTTAATCGCGGAAGATATCGTGAATAATTGACAGGCTAGAAAAAAGATTTAAGCTTTAAAAATATTAAAGGGCTGGCTTGCAATTTTTCAGAAGTCAGCCCTTTTAGTATTTTACTTGCTGTCCGGATATTTTCTGTTCTTCTATAATTTTAAAAACTATTCTTAGAAATTTAGTCCAGCGAAATTTTCTCTTCGCATTCCGGACATCCGCGATATTTATTGCCGCTCCAGGTCCAAAAAGTGCCCATCTCCAGAGGATAACCCCCACAGCCACAATCACAGTCAGGCTGCTTTTCAGCCTGCTTTTCACACCATTCCTGCAAAAAGTTATATCCTATCTCTAAATAGGAATTCAGCATGTTTCTGATTTCTTCTTCACCCGCCCCGGGCAACCAGCTTTTCAACATCATTACCTTGCTTTCCTTAATAGCTTCTTCCCGGCTTTTAAATTTAGCCTCTACTTCTCCAGCGATTTCTAAAAGAAAGTGACCATCTTCATCTTTATTTATTCTCAGCAATTCTCCCGATTGCAATCTGCCTATTTCTTCAGCCACAATTTCTCCCTCCTAATTGTTTGTAAATTAATCACTAAAATTTTTAACTTTTACTCTTTACGCATCGTTTCTACAAATTTCTCTGCCAGTTCAGAATCAAACTAGCCACCAGCATTTCTCTCAATTTCTTTCAGGGCCTCTTCTTTACTTACAGCCTTTTCACCCCAGCGCTTAGCCTCTTATAATATCCAATGAACACTAAACTTGCGATAAGCTCTTCTCTTGCTTTGTATTAATTATTATTTCAACAATATTGCTTCAATTCCTTCTTATTTAAAAAAGTTATAATTTCCTGCGTTTCTTTTGAAATTTTACAAATCAGTTTGTATACTAAAGCTAAAGGAAGTTATTGATCTGGTGGAAAAGGAGGAAAAAGCCGAATGATAAATAACAAAGATAATTACTGTATTAAGGCGGAAAATTTGAGCAAACATTACGGAGATTTAAAAGCAGTTGATGATATCACTTTCCAGGTAGAGCAGGGTGTTATCTTTGGCATGCTCGGTCCCAATGGTGCCGGCAAGACCACTACAATTGAAACTCTCATCGGACTAACAGATCGCACTTCCGGAAATATTTCTGTTTTGGGACTGGATCCAAAAAGTGATCAGATGGAATTAAAGCAGAAAGTGGGAGTGCAGCTGCAGTCTCCCAGCCTATTTCCTCGCTTAACTGTGCAGGAGATGATTGGATTATTTGCCAGCTTTTACGAGGAGTCCTTTTCAGAAGATAAGGCTGTATCCATGGTGGGATTAGAAGATAAAATGCAAACCAGAATTGAATCACTTTCCGGAGGGCAGCATCACCGCCTGGCGGTGGCTTTAGCCCTGCTCAGCAATGGAGATATTATTTTTCTGGATGAGCCTACCACGGGACTTGACCCCCAGGCCCGCCGGAAACTGTGGGAAGTTATAGAAGAAATGAAAAGTCTGGGCAAAACTGTTTTTTTGACCACTCATTATATGGAAGAGGCGGAGGAGCTCTGTGATGATCTGCTCATTATTGATCACGGAGAAATAATTGCCCGGGGTGGTCCGACCGAACTGATTAATGAATACTTTCAGGAAAGAACGATTGAATTTGCCGACCCCGGCTTTCAGAAAGAATCCCTGCAAAAACTCGAAGCTCTTGATCATGTAACTCACCTGGAACAGGACGAAAATAGTGAGCTAATTTTTCTGTATACCGATGATGCCGCCAGTACTATGAATGATCTCATGCATTTCGGGGAAAATAACGGAGATGAAATTGTTAATTTAAATCTGCGGCGGCCAACACTGGAAGATTTATTTCTTAAGCTGACGGGGAGGAAAATAAGAGAATGAATATGTTTTATAAACTATTTATAGCCAATGTTAAGGAATTTGTGCGTGATAGAAGCGGACTTTTCTGGACTTTTGCTTTTCCCATAATTTTTATTTTTATCTTCGGCGCTATCTTTGGCGGTGATGATGTGGAGATGCAGTTTCAGGTGGGGCTTACCGGCTCCGAAAATGTAATGTATGAGGAAATGAAAGCGAATCTGACAGAACAGGCAAATATGAATATTTTTACTGGCAGCCCGGATGAGGAAATTGCAGCACTGGAGCAGGGCGAGCGTAATCTGGTAATTGTCATGCCGGAAATGCAGGAGGAGTTTGCTGGGGAGGAAAGTTACGAAATAAAAATGTATTATGATGAAGCCAACAATCCTGCTTTAAACCAGCAGCTAATTTCCGGATTTGAGAGAGGATTTATGGAAGCCGAAGACAACATTTTGGAACGTGAGCGGTTGCTGAATACCGTGGTTGAACCTGTACAGGGTGGGGAGGGCATGGATGACTTTGATTACATTTTGCCCGGCATACTTGCCATGGCCCTTATGCAGCTGGGGCTTTTTGGCTCCATTCAGTTTCTGGATTTAAGAGAAAAAGAAATTATCAGAAGTTTAAGTGTGACCCCCCTCTCGCGCGAGGCGCTTTTGAGCAGTGAAATTAGCCTGAGACTCATTATCGGCATTATACAGCTGGCAATTATTGTTTTAATCGGCCGCTTCTTTTTCGGTGTGAGCATAGCAGCCAGTCCTTTAGCCGTGCTGGGAGTTGTCATCCTGGGCTCGCTGACTTTCGTCAGCCTGGGTTATATGCTCATCTCCTTTGTCAGCTCAGCCGAAGGGGGGCGCAATCTTATTCAGGTAGTGCAGTTCCCTATGTTATTTCTGTCTGGTATCTTCTTCCCTATAGAGACTATGCCTGATTATACTCAGCCTATTGTAAGGGCACTGCCCCTGACTTACCTGGGTGATGCCCTGCGCCAGCTGATGGTAGGAATCAGTGGTAATTACTCTTTGACCTTCAATATTGCTGTGCTGACAGGCTGGTTTGTGGCCGCTTCCCTGATAGCCATTAAATTCTGGCGCTGGGAATAAAAGCTATGACAGTACCGGAGAATTTTTTATAATTTAGGTGAAAATAGAAAAAATAAATTAGGTGGGGTGGCCAAACCTGGCTTAAGGCTGAGGGTCGCAGGCCCTCAACTGCTGGTTCAAATCCAGCCCCCACCTCCATTTTTATTTACTGCAGCTCATCCAGAGTGAGCAGCCCTTCCGGGATATCATAATCGAGCTCTAATTCTTTGATTCGATAAATGGTTTCCGTATCTTCACGCAGCTTGTCCTCCATAATCATTTCAGTAGGCATCCAGCGACCTTCTTTTACCTCTTCTACTTTTTCTGTTCTCATCTCTTTGAGCAATCTCCCATCCCGGGCATACATTTCTTCCAGCAAGATCACGAATCTTTCCTGATCAACCCAGAGGCGACGGCTGTGATAGGCCACGTCTTTATCTTCCCGGGCTGTGGCCTTTATAACGTAAACCGGCCTTTCATTAACAGTATCTTCTGCCTCCAGTTCAAATTCATACAGCTCGGTCAGCCTTTCAGACTCCATCATATCCTGGTAGGAAAAATCGCTGCCCATCATCCTCTGTTCCAGCATATGACCGGAAATGCGCACTAAATCTTCGGCATCGGGGAAGTACATCCACAGCTCATCATCGAGCAGCAGATAGCGGGTGCCGCGATCGCGAGGATTGGTGAATTCAGCCAATCCCTCGGTGACTTCACCATCACTTCGGACATAAGATATCATTTCTTTTCTAATCTCTCGCTCACGATCGATAATAATCAGCTCCGATTCAGAGCGGGCTGAAGCCAAAAATTGATTATCATCAACTCTGGTCATAATCTCCTCTCCCGTCAATTCCTCAGCCTGAATCGAAGCAAAATTTGCTCCCAGAAATATGATCATAACTGCTATAACTAACAGGATCAGAATATCCGTTATATTAGCTAATGAAAGTTTTGTGTTTACCAGCAGAGGCTGCTTTTTGCCTGATTTTATTAACATGGTTATTCCTCCTCAGATTTACCTCCGGGGCCAATCATTTTTGGTATCCCCCTCAACGATTACATAACCGGGCTTTGCCATTATAATTTTGCTTAAAAATTAAATTACAAACCAACAGACAAAAATCTTATGCATCTATTTTAAGAGCATCAACCGGGTCCAGTTTGGCAGCACTGCGGGCGGGATACAGACACGCTAATGTTGTTATTATGACCCCCAGCAGAAAGCTAAATATTAGATTTTCCACATCATAAGCGGTATAAAGTACGGGATCAACCATCCAGTCTACCCCCTCAACGACTCGATTAAGCGCTTCAACTTCTATACCCGTGATAGATATGCGATAATTTATCCAGCCACCAATTATAGCTCCCAGAAAACTGCCGATAATTCCCATCATCGCCCCTTCCAGAGTAAAAACCTGCATGATCTGTCTTCTTTTAAGTCCCAGAGCAGCCATCATTCCTATCTCGGTCCTACGCTCGCGGATGATCATAAACATTGTACTGACCACCACCACCGATCCCAGCAGGATGAAGAAAACATAAACAATGTTCATCAGATTATCATATTCTAAAAACATCTCCACAAAGGGATCAGCCCTGCTCCATTCAACACTGCTGTAACGTGATTCTACCCCCCAGGTCTGAAGTTGACTGCTAACCATCTGGTTAAGACTTCCGGCAGCTTCAGCACTGGAGCCAAAAAGAAGTATCTCCGTAACTTCCCCGTCTAAATACAGCATATCCTGAGCCTGCTGCAAAGGCAGCCAGAAAAAGTTATTATCTATATCAGGAGAACCGGTGTTTCTGATGCCAGTTACGGTAAAGGTCCTGCCCTGCAGAGATTGAAATGAATCGGAAAAAACCAGGGTGAATCTTTCATCAACTTCCACCCCCAGCTCTTCCGCCAGGCCCCTTCCCAGCAGAACCTCGTTTCTCTCTGCCGGCATTCTGCCGGTCTCTATATCCCGGCTCAAAGCCCCCAGCCTTTCTTCCCGGTCCATATCTGCACCTACACCGGCCATATTAATCATTTCACCATCTATGCTGGCCATTGCCCCAAATCTCAGTCGAGGCAGAACATGTTCTGCTTCTGCGATTTCTTCCAGCCCTGTAATCATATCTGACAGGGGCAAATTTTCTGCTCCATCGATAGTATAATTGAGCGACAGCAGGGCTTCGCGCCCCTCATATTCCTGGTTGATTAAACGCACATGTCCCAGAGAATTTTCTATATAAAGCCGAAAAGATGACTCGGTAAAACCAACCATAATTCCCCTACTAAAAACAACTATGGCTACCACTGCCGCAATGGCTGCTATGGCAATAGCCGTACGAAAAAAGTTGCGTTTTAAATTGCGGGCTGCCAGTTTTAGCATATAGAGCATTGTTTACAGCCTCCTCTCAAATTTTTATCGATTATATATAGCATCGATGGGATCTTTGCGTGCAGCCCAAAAAGATGGTATTAAACTTGCTGCAAATGCCAGCAATATTACAAATATAAAAATGAATAAAAAGGCTGTGAAATTCCAGACCCCATACAGCCTTTCCAGCATAGGTATACCAAGGGCATCAATATTATCACCATAAAACAACGTTAGATCCAGGCCAACTCGAGCCAGATAACTTACTATTCCTGCACCGGCTACAATACCGGCCAGTCCCCCCAGAAAACCTATACCGGCAGCTTCCAGGGAAAAAACTCTTATAATCTCTCTTTCGCGCAGCCCCATTGCCTTCATAAGACCAATTTCCTCCGTTCTTTCCAGGGCTGAAAGCACCACAACATTAATTATACCTATTGCTCCCACCAGCAGTATCAGGCCCAAAATTACATAATTTTCTATAGTAATCCAGGCCTCCAGTGACTGCAGCATTTCAGAAGATTCGCGATAGGAACGAACACTTAAATTAGAATCCAGATTTTCTCTCAGCTCAGCAGCAGCAATTTCTGCCCTTTCCCTTGAGTTTGTTTTAATCATTATCTGGCTGGCGCTATCAGATTCAACTCCCACAGCAGCATGGGCATATCCCCGGGAAACAAAAGCTGTATATTGATTGACCTGGGGAGAAGGCGTAGAGACAATTCCTCTTACTTCTCCCTGAATAGTATTGTAAGCCCCGGTGGCATCCTGAAAGTGCAGAGTATAAAAATCTCCCACTTCCAGATCCAGCATATCTGCCAGACCGGAACCTATAACAACCCCTTCTTCTCCTGGGGCCAGAAATTCGCCCTCAACTACATGCTCATCTACCCGGAAAACCTCTTTGAAGGTTTCCACCTCAATTGCCCTGCCCAGAACCGGGAATTCTTCCCGACCGGCTATGAGATTAGCCCGAAAATCCAATATGGGGGTCAGAGAGGAAACATCATCAAACTCTTCAATATCATTGCGGAGCCCGGAATCGAAATTAAAGATTTCATCAAGAGGAATTTCTTCCTCCTCCGCAAAAAATTCTCCCCGGGCCAGCTGCACATGAGCAGTTTCGAAATCTATTAAATTGCCGAATGAAATTTCCATCATACCCAGCATAAAGGAATCAATAGCTAAAAAAACAAAAACAGCAAAAGCAAGTACTCCTGCGGCTACAAAAGTCCTTTTTTTTCGCCTGAAAAGATTTCTGATCGCAATTTTAAGCAGGTACATATCTCAACCTCTCCTCTCATCCTGGGTAATGAGGCCATCTTTGAGCTCTAGCAGACGCCGGGCATACTCCATCACCATCGGATCATGGGTGGAGAAGACAAAAGTGGTCTGTAGATCTTCATTCATGTCCAGCATGATGGCCAGAACTTCTTTACTGGTATCACTATCAAGATTGGCCGTAGGCTCATCGGCTAAAACCAGACTGGGCTCTTTTACCAGAGCTCTGGCCACAGCAACCCGCTGTTTTTGGCCCCCGGATAATTCATTGGGTTTTCTGTCTTCCATGCCTGCCAGCCCCACTTCCTGCAGCAGATTTCGGGATTTTCCATAACTATTTTCTTTGTTCTCTCCGCCCGCTATGCGCAGGGCGAATTCAACATTTTCCTGAGCTGTTAATACCGGTATAAGATTATAGCTCTGAAAGATAAAACCAATTTCCCGGCGGCGCAGCAGAGCCAGATCATCCCGGCTGAAGCTCCCCAGTTCTTCCCCATTAAATTTAATTGTGCCGCTGCTGGCTTTATCCAGCGCTCCAATCAAATTTAATAAGGTTGTTTTTCCTGAACCAGAAGGTCCAAAAACCGAGGTGAATTCACCTCTGGAAATAGTTAAGTCAATTCCCCTCAGGGCCGGAACTTCGATTTCGCCCTGTTGATAAATTTTCTTTACATTTTCGAGTTCAAGTAATGGCATAGATATTTTCTCCTTCCCCGTTTAGATCAGCTTAAATATATTTAACCTGGAAATTTTAAATTCCCCCATTTTCCCCCTGGATATCGTCTAAAGTATTACTGGTAACCTTTTTTAAAACCAGCTTCTCTTATCTGTTGTTTTCGCTTCTGAGGCTGTAATTTATCCGTCATCTAAACTCACCACCTGAATCAAGCTAAAAATTCAAATGAAGTTTTCTTGAGACATTTTAGATAAAAAGGCCGCCCCAGATAAGGCCGCCCGGTTTCAGGATTAATTTCAATATAAATTAAAGGTTTCAATATAAATCTGAGCCTGTATTATACAATTGATTAAATTCCTGACAAAAATCTGATTAATACTGCTCTAAAAACTCTATCACCTCTTCCACATGTCCGGAAACCTTAACTTTGGGAAAATCTTTGATGATTTCGCCCTTCTCGATGATAAAAGTGCTTCTTTTAACTATACCCAGTAAATTTAATACGCCAAAATCCTTACAGAGCTCACCTTCCTCATCAGCAAGCAGGGGAAAGTTGAAATCGTATTTTTCTGCAAAATCTTTGTGAGATTTAACACTGTCCTTGCTGACACCGACGACCTCTGCTCCCAGTTCCTTTATGGTCTCAATGTTGTCTCTAAATGAGACGGCTTCTTTGGTTCAGCCCGGTGTTTTATCTTTTATATAAAAAAACATAACCAGTATATTATCGGAAAACTCATCCAGAGTGCGAATATTGTCATTTTGATCTGGAAGCTCAAAATCAGGCGCAGCTTCACCTGTTTTTAACATGGTAATCTCTCCTTTCCGGTCAGGGGAAATTCTGGAAGTAAATTTTTGCGGCTTTAAACAACAAAATTCCTATTATTATATTTCATTATTAGCTCAATAAGTCCTGCTTTTATAAACCACAGTATATTGAAACTTTTCTGTATTTTTGCTATTATTGCAGTGGAGGATATTTTATTTTCAAAACAAAAAAGGAGGGTATTAATTTGAGTTCTAAAACAAACTTAACATCTGCTCTGTTGACCACCCTATTAATTTTGGTCCTGCTGCCTGGAGCTGTGCTGGCTGAAAATGTGGAGGAAGAAGTGGTTATTTTACACACCAATGATGAACACGGAGTTATCGAAAACTTTGACAGAATTGCCTGGTATCACCAACAGGCTCAGGAAGAATACGAAAATGTATTTTTAGTCAGCGGTGGCGATATTTTTAGTGGCAACCCGGTTGTGGATGAATATGTGATTGACGGGGAAAATCTCAGAGGTAAACCCATTGTGGGTTTAATGAATGATGCTGGCTACGATGCTCTGGTGCTGGGTAATCATGAATTTGATTATGGACAGGAAGTTCTCCAGGATAGGATCGATCAGGCTGATTTCCCTATGATTCTGGCAAATTTTGATGTGGAGGAAACTCCCATACTGGAACAACCTGATCCCTACATCTTTCTGGAAACAGAACAGGAACATGAAATTGCTGTCCTGGGCCTGGTGGAAATAGGGGCAGATGGTATTCCCTCCACTCATCCCGGTAATCTGGATGGTATAGAGTTTTTTGACCCGGTGGAAACTGCTTTAGAATATCAATATCTGGCTGAAGAATCCAGTGTATTTTTAGGTTTAACCCATCTGGGTCATAGCTGGGACCAGGAGCTGGCGGAAGAAATGCCCGGGCTTGATCTGATAATAGGCGGTCATTCTCATTCTGTAGTGGAAGATCCTCCCCTTGTCAATGATGTTATGGTAGCTCAGGCCGGAGCCGATACCAATTATCTGGGAAAGATAGAGCTGGGCCTGGATGCAGAAGGTGAAGTTGTATCCCGGGAAGGAGAACTTATTGACATCGAAGACATTGCCGAAAGAGATGAAGAGGTAACTGCCGAAATCGAATATTATCAAGACCAGGTAGAAGAAATATTTGCCCGGGATATAGGTTATATAGATGGCACACTTAGCGGCAACATGGAACTGGGCAGTTTGATGACCGATGCCACCCGCCTTCGAGTTAATGCTGACTTTGCCTTTCAAAATAATGGGGGCATCAGGGTCAGCGAAATCGGCGGCGAAATTACCGTTGGTACAATTTTTGAGTTAGAACCCTTTGGTAATGATGTAGTAGTATATGAAATGACCAGAGAAGATATTAAATCTCTTCTGCAGTTTTCTTATGAACGTCGCTATTCCATCGATCTGCAGACCGGCGGTCTGCACTACGAAGTTGTTGTCAATGATATAGGGGCTGTTGAAGACATAAAACTGACCTATCCTGATGGCACACCTCTGGCTGAAGACGAGGTTTATGAAGTTGCTCTCAGTGATTATGTGGCCAGCACTTATGAATTTACCGCCAGAGATGAAGGGGAAAATACTTATCGCCGCACAAATGATGTCATTATTGAATTTATTGAAGAAGACCTGGAACCAGGAGAACTGGCAGAATATAAAGAGGCGGACCGAATTTCTACTTCCAGTGTTCCTGGTGGTGAAGGCACCGAAATTGCCCGCACCCAGGAGCCACTTTCCACAGTCGATAAAGATGAGGGTTCTGTGACTGCTGGTAATCTTAAGGCAGATGCTGTAAGGGAAGTACTGGATGTTGACTTTGGAACTTATCCTACTGATCAGCTGGCTTCCGGAGCAGAATTCGAAGATGGACCTGTTTATGAAGAAGCCCTGCGCAATGTATTTTATGACAGCTTTGCCTATGACAACAATGTAGTGATAGCCACTGTAACAGGTGAAATGTTCGAAAGAATGCTGCATGACCAGAACGTATGGTATGATGGACCTGCAACTCAGGCTTCTGGTTTTACTTATGAAGTAATAAAAGAAGATGGTGAAGTTGTAGATACCAAAGTATATGTGGAAGGAGAAAGAATTGATTCCGAAGCTGAATATACAGCCGCTTTCAACAGCCATGTATACCAGTTTTACAGCGAAAATGTCGATCCTCTGGATTCGGAAACAACTGAACAAATAGAAGTAGAGATACTGCTGGAATATGTAGATGGTATCGACGAATTCGGGGAAGAACTGGCGGAAGAACGTATAACAGTTATAGAATGATAACGAGAAGTTAATCTCGAATTAAAACTTTTCAGAGAAGCTTTAAACCCCCCGGTTATGCTGATGATCGGGGGGTTAATATTTTGCTCAGTTTATTATTTGCTCAGATTATTAATAGTGATTTTAGATTTAAGGTTCTACTCCAGAACCGTCGGTGAAATTGCCATATATGCTGGATTACCAGGACTAATTATAACTTTAATTATCGGGGCTTAAAAGTATTGGAAGCTATAAAGCGAAGTGATACTGAGGAGAATCAGATTTAATTTGTCCATAAAATATATTTTCTCAATCATTATCTATTATAATATCTGCCGTCTGCTGGCCGGATAGAGTTACCATGGGCATCCCACCTCCGGGATTAACACTGCCCCCCACAAAATACAGGTTATCATATTTTTCACTCTCTTTGGGGGCTTTAAACCCACGATTTTTATCTCTATCAGCCACCACCCCATAAATCGAGCCGCGATTGGAAAGGTATTTTTCTTTAATATCATGAGGTGTCCAGGCATCTCTATAGATAATATTTTCCCTTAAATCAGCAAGGCCCATGCTTTCCAGTTTGGAGATAAGCCTGTCTTCGAGCTCTTTATATTCCTGTTCGGTAAAGGGCTCATCCTGAATATAGGGGATATGAGGGAGGATCTTTAAGTTTTCACATCCTTCTGGAGCTACAGTATCATCAGTCTGTGAGGGGGCAACCAGATAAATAGTGGGGTCATGAGGCAGTTCGTAATTATCAAAAACATCGGCAAAATGTTTGCGGGTATCACCGGAGAAGAAAAAGTTATGATGATCCAGCTGTGGATATTTTTTGTTTACTCCCAGATGTAAAACATAGCCGGAACAGGCAGGTTCAAAGCGCGAATAATTGCTCATAAATTTGGACGATTCTTGAGTTACTTCCCGATAAAAAGGGATGACCTCCATGTTAGAAACATACAAATCAGCAGAGATTTCCTCATCAGCATCTGTTATGAGAGAGGTGAGTTTTTCGCCCTCTGTTTTTGTTCCGGTGATCTCAGTATTGAATTTAAATTGCACATTCAGTTCTCTGGCAACCTGATATAAACCTTCTGCCAGCTGATGCATGCCCCCGGGAATATACCACAGGCCAAATTCATTCTGTATGTAAGGCAACAGGGTCAAAACAGCCGGAGCATTGTAGGGTGAAGAGCCAACATATTTTATGAAAAAATTCATAACATCCTGCAAATAGGGGTTTGCTATATGTTTTTTGACAATGTCGTCCATAGTTGAAAATATATCAAAACCCCGAAAAGCTTTGAAAAGCCCGTAAAACTTAACTGCTTCTTTGGTGGAATCTATACCGGCCTCGAAATAACCTGGATTGGCGAGTTCATACATCTCCCGGGAATAATTCATAAATTCCTGCAGATCCCGCTGATCTTTCGCAGACACTTCGGGATTATTCTCCTGCATTTTATCCAGATCATTGAGAAGATCTATTTTTTTGCCTTCAGGAAAAAAAGTTCGCCATTCCAGATCAAGTTTCAAAGTGGGTAAATAATCCTCCATTGAAGCATCGACTTTAGCAAATAAACGTTCAAAAATATAGGGCATAGTCAAAATTGAAGGTCCCAGATCAAAAGTAAACCCCTCTTCTGTTAGTATATTTAACTTGCCACCACAGTGGTCATTTTTTTCTATTACTCTAACCTTGTACCCTTCTGCTGCTAATGAAATAGCGGCTGAAAGCCCTCCGAGCCCTGCCCCAATAACAGCTACTTCCTCTGTATTTTCCTGGTTCATGTTTTTTGCCCCCTCGGAATATGACTGTATTTCTAAGATATATTCTTATACCGGGAGATCACAATCTTTAGTCCAGTTCATTTGCTTAATCTCCCAACAATAAAAATAACTCTATAGCTTAATTATAACAAAAATCCTCTTTATTTGAAAAAAATTAAAAAAACATTAGTAATTTAACAGCTTGAATAGGGAAATTATTTGTAGTATAATTAGAATATAAAATAAAGTGAAATTTATAACATTAATATTTCCCCGTTTGCCAATATTTGCCCGGAATAAAACAACAGGCATAAATCAGATAGAATGCAAGCAAATTTTTGGGCCGAAAACTAAACCTAAACACAGGAAAAATTTCCTGGTGAACGAAGTTTTATATTTTTCTATATCTTGCAGGATAACATGCTCTATATCTTACAGTATAACTAATCAAGATTTTTTTGCAACACCTATTCACCAGCTGAATGCAATAAGAGCTTTTTTGTTTTTTGGGATTAATTTTCAAAATATTTTTTATATCAAGTTGGGGGGATTAATATGAACACAGACCAAAAAACTGAAGGTGTTTTTCTGGAGATTCTGCACAACATTCAACAAACTTACGGCTATATTCCTGAGCGGGAGATAAATAAACTGGCGGAAAAATTAAATGTGCCCAGAGCAAAATTATATGGAACGATTAAATTTTATTCAATGTTTTATACTGAACCTACGGGAAAATATATTATCAGAATTTGTGACAGCCTCTCCTGTCATCTGCAGGATTCACCTGATCTGCTGGCAAGTGTGGAAAATTTCCTGGGAATAACTGATGGTAAAACAACTCCCAATCAACTATTTACGCTGGAAGTAGTTGAGTGCTTGGGGCACTGCGGAGAAGGTCCAGTTATGATGGTTAATGATAAAATGTATACTGAATTAACTCCGGGAAGAGCGGTAGAAATTTTACAACAATGTCAATAATACCAATAAGGAGGTAACAAAATGGTTAAAGAGAAAAAATTTTTAAAAGGCCCGCGTCTGCGTAATATTGATTCCTATAACTTCCCGGGTTTAAAACAGGCTCTAAAACTAACCCCCGGGCAGGTGATAGATAAGATCAGTAAAGCTCAACTTTTAGGCAGGGGGGGAGCTGGTTTTCCCACCGGAAAAAAATGGGAGCTGGCTCAACAGCAGAACGGAAAGAAAAAATATATGATCTGTAACGCAGATGAGGGGGAGCCGGGTACTTTCAAGGATCGTTATTTACTGGAAGAAAGACCGTTAAAGATATTAGAAGGAATTTTAATAGGTGCCTATGCTATCGGAGCCGAAGATGGTTATATTTACATTAGAGGTGAATATTCTTTGCCCATTAAAATAATGAGAGAATTAATTAAAGAAGCTGAAGAAGCAGGAATTCTGGGCGGAAATATATTTTCTTCAGGCTTTAATTTCAACTTGACTCTGGTTCGGGGAGCAGGAGCCTATGTTTGTGGAGATGAAACTTCTCTGCTCAATTCTCTGGAAGGTGAAAGGGGTATCTCGCGTATTAAACCACCATATCCTATTCAGGCAGGACTTTATGGCTGTCCAACGGTGGTTAATAATGTAGAATCTCTAGCCAATGCCGCTGAAATTTTACATCAGGGGCCGGAAAAATTTCTCTCCTTTGGAACCAGGGACAGTCGGGGCACTAAACTGATCTGTCTCAGTGGAGATGTGAATATCGGAGAAGTGTTTGAGATAGAATTCGGCAGCTGTACTTTGCAGGAAATAATTGCTGACCTGGGAGGAGGAGTTAAAGGGGCCGATAAACCCAAATTTGTTATTCCCGGGGGATTATCTACTGCCGCCTTAACTCCGGATAAATTGAACTGCCGGTATTCTTATGAAGGACTGGAGGAAGCAGGTTCCAGTCTGGGATCAGGTGCAATCATTGTAGTTAAAGACAGCAGAGATCTTGTTGATATACTTTTGAAAGTATCCAGATTTTATATGGATGAAACGTGTGGCACCTGTTTTCCCTGTCGTGAAGGTAATAAGCAAATAAATAATATGTTAAAAAGACACAAAAACAAAAAATTCACACCGGAGGAGTTAAAATTAATTGAAGACATTGGAGAAACCATATCAGCAGCTGCCCGCTGTGGTCTGGGACAAACTTCTCTCACACTAATTAGTTCTATATTTGCAAACTTTTCACACGAACTTATCGAGGAGGTAAGCAAAAATGATCAACCTGCATATAGATAATATATCTGTAGAAGTGGAACAGGGTACTACCCTGCTGGAAGCAGCCCGTCAGGTAAATATTCATATACCGACCCTTTGTTATGAAGAGGATCTTTCCATCTTCGGAGGCTGTCGCTTATGTGTGGTTGAAGTTGATAAAGGAGATCTGCTGCAGCCTGCATGTGCCACCGAGGCCAAAGAAGGTATGGAAGTAAAAACTCATTCACCCCGGGTGAGAGAAGTTAGACAGACTCTGTTCGAGCTGATAATTGCATCTCATGATATCACCTGTGAGCTTAACTGCCTTACCTGTCCTCGTAAGACAAGCTGTGAATTGCGAGAGGTAGCAGAAGATATAAATGTTAGCAGAATGCGTCTGGAGCCTATTTATAGAGAGCAGGAAACAGATCTTTCCAGTTATGCTGTGGTTCGTGAGCCCCACAAATGTATAACCTGTGATCGCTGTATTAGAAAATGTGAAGAAGTTCAGGGAATTGGTATCTTTGCCAATTCTGGCCGGGGCCCGGAAACTACCGTGACCACTTTCCAGGAAAAAGGTCTGGGAAATGTAGAGTGCACCAACTGTGGTCAATGTATAATTTCCTGTCCTACCGGTGCTCTTCATGAAGTATATCATATCGATAGAGTACTGGAAGCTTTATATGATGAATCCAAGCATGTAATAGTCCAAACTGCGCCGGCAGTCAGAGTAGCAATAGCTGAACCATTTGGATCTGAACCCGGTACAATCGCTACAGGACAGCTGGTATCAGCATTGCGCAGATTGGGTTTCGACGGTGTTTTTGATACCAATTTTACAGCAGATTTAACCATAATGGAAGAAGGAACTGAACTGGTTAACAGAATCGAAAGTGGCAGCAATCTGCCGCAGTTAACATCTTGCAGCCCCGGCTGGATAAAGTTTATTGAGCATTTTTATCCGGAATATCTTGATAATCTTTCCACCGCAAAATCGCCTCAGCAGATGTTTGGAGCACTGGCCAAATCTTATTATGCCGAAAAAGTGGGTATTAATATAGAAGATCTGGTGGTTGTTTCTATAATGCCCTGTACAGCCAAAAAATTTGAAGCCAAAAGGCCGGAAATGGACGGAGATGTCGATTATGTTTTAACCACCAGGGAAGCAGCAACAATGATTAAATCGGCCGGGATAGATGTAACAGAACTGGCAGAAGAAAAACATGATAGGTTAATGGGGGTCTCTTCCGGAGCAGGAGATATATTTGGTTCCAGTGGAGGAGTAATGGAAGCAGCCCTGCGTTCAGCCTACTATCTCATCACCGGTGAAGAGCTGGAGGAATTAGACATTGAATCTGTTAGAGGCCTGCAGGGGCTAAAAAAAGCGGAAGTACCAATTAATGAAGACCTCACAATTAAAGTTGGGGTAGCACATGGGCTCGGTAATGCCCGAAAAATGATGGAGCTGATCAAAAGTGGAGAAGAATTTCATTTTGTAGAATTCATGGCCTGTCCCGGCGGGTGTATAGGCGGAGGTGGACAGCCAATATCACCTGAATTGACGCAAAAAGAAACTCTAAATCGACGGATGAAGGGTATTTATGATATTGATAGCAACAAAAAAATAAGACGTTCACATGAAAATCCCATGATCAAAAATCTTTATGATGAATATCTCGACAGGCCTGGAAGCCACAAAGCCCATAAACTATTGCACACAGGTTATACCAGCCGAGATATACGCTAAAAATTATACAGCGCGAAATCAGGAAATATAAAAACGGAAAGGATTTTGCTAATCCTCCCCCCGATTTTATCCTGTGAATTTAAGCTGGTATATAATATGATTATTTAAACTATAAATTATTCATTAAACAACAGAGTTATAGGAAAATAAATTGCACAGCAGCAGTATTTTTAACACAAAAAAACCCGTCGGTATTTTTCTCCATCATGCCGGCGGGTTAAACCAGTTGGCTATTCTTTTTTAAGGTTAACTGCAGGTCTTTATTGTAAACCAGGAGAATATACTTCACCAAAACTGATAAATTTTTTCCTCCTGAAATTCTTTGTCCAAAAATTCCCGCACCTGTCTTTCAGAAACCTGCCACTCATCTCCTCGCCTCTTACCTTCGAGTTCTCCCTGCTTAAGCAGCTGTAAAATTTCTTCTCGAGGCAGTTCCAAAACCGCATTTAAACCTTCCAGATTATAAACTTTCATTGAAAGCTCACCTCCCCCACCGTAAAATGCCGACTCAAATACCTGAAAAATTTGCCTTCTCTCCAATCTAATTATATCATCCAATGCCAATTATAGATAGGGTAAAAGTGAAAAAAATTAAAAAAATATTTGCCCTGCTCGTCAGGTTTTTCCGACAGCAGTATAAATTTTCCAATAAACTGTTTAACCTGCAGGGGATTATACCGATAAACTTTATAACTTAACGATAAACAGAGATTCATTCAGTGAACTTCTCTAAATAATCAGTCAAAATTTGTGTTTGGGCCCGCTCCCAATCCTTGCGGGTGTTGACATTTTGAAAAACATGAGGAAAGTTAACTCGTTTTTTCAACATTTTTTTACTGACGTGCTCTACATTTACCCGGGGGAAAAACTCAATAATTTTTCTTTCTCCTGCTTCTATGATTGTTTCTATTGCCGGCAAGCAGCTTTTATTATAAACTGCAGCCAGAGGTTCCAGCCAGCCGTTTTCGTCTCTGGGAATCAAAATATCCTGCTGGGCCTGCTCCAGCATCCAGGTTGCCAGACCTGCCGGAAAAAAGGGCATATCACAGGCCAGAAAGAAGTTTTTGCTTTCGCGAGAAAATTTTAAACCTGTATACATTCCTCCCAGCGGGCCTGCATGTAATTCATCTTCAATTACTTCTGCCTCGTATTCAGAGAAATTTCTTTTATCTTTGGCCACAATATAAACATCATGCCGGGATTGAAATCTATCTAAAATAAACCCCAGCAAAGTTTTATTTTGATGAAAAATCATATGCGGTTTATCACCATTTTCCATGCGAGAACTCTCACCACCTGCCAGTATAAAAACTGACAATATTGCTCCCCCTTTCACTTAATTGCAATAAAAGTTTAACAACAAATTTATAATCCGGATTAGCAGTTTAAATTTAATGATGGTAAATTTCAGGCAGCCGCAGCACTCTAACTTCTTTGCCTTCTGATAGTGGTGGTGACCCGGCCGGTATATCTACCAGACAGTTACATTCTAGAGTTGATTTGAGTACTCCCGGTCTCTGTTTTCCCCGGCTCAATTTAACTATATTGCCCGATTCAGATTCCACCAGCCAGCTTCTTAACAATCTCCGGGTGCTGCTGGGCCGGGCAAATTCATCAGCAAAAACTGCTTTTGTTTCGGTCAGATCAAGATGCTTCAAACCATTGATATGTGTTATTATATGTCTTACCAGCAGATCATAGGTAATCAGAGCTGCTGCTGGATTACCGGAAAGGGCAAAAATTGTCTTCCCCTCTATTTCCCCACAAACTATGGGAGTGCCTGGTTTTAAATCCAGTTTCCAGAAATATATTTCACCTCCCAGCTCTTTAATAACATCTATCATGAGGTCCTTTTCTCCCACTGAAACTCCACCGGTCGTTACCAGAAAATCACTTTCAGGGAGTGTGCGGGTTATGGTATCTTTGATTTCATCCTTTTTGTCGCCAACGGTTAAACTTTCACGGACATCTGCTCCCGTCTCCTCCAGGCGAGCAGAAATCATATAGTTATTGCTGTTATATATTTTGCCGGGCCTGAGCTCTCCCCCCACAGGCTGAAGTTCATTGCCGGTTGTTATGACTGTAACTCTGGGAAAAGGCCTGACACTCACTTTTTCGATTCCCATACTGGCTAAAACTGCCAGCTGAGGTGAGCGCAAAAGCAAACCTTCCTGACAGAGCATTTCTCCTTTTTTGATATCTTCCCCGGCAGGCGCAAAATTCTGACCTGGTTTTAACTCTTTTTTTATCTCCACTTCTTCCTGACTCCAGCTGGCCTCCTCCTGTCTGATCACACAGTCTGCCCCGGACGGTATTGGGGCTCCGGTCATGATACGGGTGGCTTGACCCGGGTTTATTTCCTGCTGGGGCTCATCTCCGGCATAAAGCCAGTCGACAATATCTAATTTCACCGGTTTTTTTTCAGCCCCTCTGGTGTCGGCAGCTCTCAGGGCAAATCCATCCAGAGGTGACCTATCAAACGGAGGCTGGTTCATGGGAGCTTTAATATTTTCAGCCAGAGCTCGCCCGCTGGCCTGATCTAAATGAACATCTGACGCGGGAAACCTGGATATATTACTTTTCAGCAGCTCTTTAGCTTCAGCAAGTGGTATTCTTTTCTTCATCAATTTTATTCCCCTTTTAAATTTTAAAATTAAACAGATTACCAATAAAATTACCGGTGGAGCCGGTAAAAACTGTTCAAAGTAACAATCAGCCATAACCGAATACCCCACCGGTTTATTTTAAATTAAGGTTTGCAATATTATTTATCCTGCTCTTCATCTACCATAGAAACTTCTTCCACTTCTTTGCTGGCGCTTTTTAGTTCTCTCAGACCTGAGCCAATGGCCCTTCCCATCTCCGGCAATCTGCTGGGACCAAATATAATCAGAATAATTCCTAAAACTATGATTAGCTCCGGTGCACCCAGTCCGAACATTATATCCCCTCCCTAAAAGTCGGTTAATATCCTCTATACAATATATTCGTTATCTGTGTCCATAATCCTCCTGATATTAGCTTTTACCAATAATTAATATCAAATTTTCTCTATTTCCACTCTAACCTCATTTACCATGGCATGGCCTACAATTGATTCCACCTGGTATTCCACATAATCATTGGGATTGATTGCCTCAATTTCATTTGCCACTTTATAGTGGGGAGTTCGATTACCATAACCAGCTGGATAATAAACAGTTTCAGGATGAATTCTATCGGTTACTTTCACTTCCACAGTATCGGCAAAAATCTCAGAGCTCATTTCTACAATTTCTCCATCTTCAATCCTTAATTCCTGTGCTTTATCTGCATTCATCCATAAACGATTAGTATTATAATCCTTGGTGATCTGCAGAAGCTGGGGGGTATTAGCAGTAGCCGTATGGGAATGAAAAGCTTCTTTACCATGAACCAGTCTGAACTCATTATCGTTGAACTCCAGGCCAGTTTCCGGAGGGTGCCACCCGGCAATCGGAGGAGCACCATGATTCTCAAACTCCTCTGAATAAAATTCAAATTTACCGCTGGGGGTATTAAGCTCTGGTTCTTCCTCAGGTTCTGGCACATCTACCCACATTGAACCTATCTGTTTGAAGGTTTCCAGCGATATATCATAGGGCTCTAAAATAGCTTCATTTACCTCATCCAGAGTAAACTGGAAGTATTCCTCTACCCCCAGACGCTCGGCCAGCTCTACAATTATTTCATCATAGCTTTTGGTTTGAGGATGAATTTTAGGTATGACTTGAGATCTCATGGCCAGAGTTCCCCTGCGGCCTCCGCGGGATTCTATAACTTCCTCTCGCTCGGCAAAACTGCATTCCGGCAGGATATAATCTGCAACCATTGCAGTTTCTGACATCTGGGTTTCACAGACCACCAGCAGATCAAGAGAGCCAAACCCCTCTTCCATATGGTCATAATCGGGAAAGTTACGTACGGGATTATGGTGTCTCACCAGGCCTGCCTTTACTTCCCCCTGCTTAATTCTCTCCGCCAGCACATGAGGCAGACCATGACCGGTAGCCAGGGGGTATTCATCTTCTTCGCCAGCTCCATCGGCTCGACGGGTATCAGGCTCATCAGGGGCAGGATATTCATCTTCATCCAGACTTCCTGTCTCTGGACCTTTATAGAAATACAATCCCCCCTCTTTGTTGATATTTCCCAGCAGGGCGTTTATATAGGCAACTGCTCTAGCTGTGTCTGTACTGTTTTCATAATTACAGCCAAAGGCTCCCTTCCAGGTGGGATGAACAAGAGCGGCCGGAGCTGCTTCTGCCAGTTCCCGGGCCATAGTTATTATTTTTTCGGCAGGAATATCGGTTAGCTCTTCTGCCCATTCGGGAGTGTATTCATCCAGACTGTCTGCAAATTCAGAAAAACCTGCTGTGCGCTCGGCGATGAATTCCTCGTCATAAAGCTCCTCATCTACTATAACTTTGCTCATGGCCAGAACCAGGGCCAGGTCAGTACCGGGTTTAATGGGCAGCCATTCATCAGCCAGAGTAGCTGTTTCATTCTGTCTGGGGTCCACACAGATCATTTTGGTGTCACCTTTCATGGCTGATTGGAGGGCTTTTAATTGACTGGTTCTGATACCCCCTCCGTAATTTCTCCCCAGAAATATAACATAATCACTATTACCAATATCAGCTGAGGGAACTCCACCCATGGTGGTATTAAATCCTTTAGTGCGGGCTGTATTGCAGGCGGCATTATGTGTGCAGATGGTATTAATGTCTAGAGCATGCATGAGTCTGTTACCATAAAACACTCCTGTCCTTCGGGGATTATGGGCATAAAATACTTTCTCCGGACCTTCTTCTGCCAGAATTTCAGAAAGTTTTTCGGCTATTTCGTCCAGGGCCTGCTCCCATTCTATCGGTTCAAATTTACCGGCTTCCGTCTGCTTCCAGGGACGCCGCAGTCTTAAAGGATCATAAACCCAGTCAATACCTCCGTGTGCTCGCGGGCATAATCTGCCCTGGCTGCGATCATTTTCTTCATGACCGGTCATCTTCCAGATTCTATCATTTTTTAAATGAACCCACATTCCACAGTGACTGGCACAGACATTACATAGACTGGGTCTTTTCACAATTTCTGCCTGATGATGTTCTTTTGCCCAGCTGTCAAAGTCAAAACTCTTCAAGCCCAATCCCAGAGCTCCTGCCGTCATTCCAGCTGCCTGCAAAAATGATCTTCTTGTTAAAGGCATTAACTTCTCTCCTCCTGCTTCAAAATTAATTGTATATCCTGCCTACATTTCAGTGCAGGATTATTTCGCTCTAATTTATTCGCTATGATTTAATTTAAACTAAATCAAAATTTTCCGGCGAAGCTCTTAAAACCATCAACAATCCCAGACCATCCTGAGCTTCCAGTCCATATAAATAAGCATCTTCACCTTCTGCTTCTAAATTACTAACCCGCTCTCTGCCTAATTCTGCCATCTCTTTCTGACTGCCAAATTCCATAGCATAGGTGGGACAGGTAGTGACACAGGCAGGTATTTGATCATGAACCAGCAGATGGTCACAGCCATTACACTTGTACATCTTCTCATCAATAACCTCGGGAACCCCGTAGGGACAGGCTGTTACACACATTTCACAACCTATACAGGTCTCAATATCGGTAACAGTCATCTCTCCCACATCTTTCTCCAGCGCATCGACGGGACAGATATCGATACAGGGGGCATCATTGCAGTGAAAGCAACTTAAGCGAGCTCCTCTATATTCAACCTCGGGATAACTACCCTGCTCATAACTTTCAAACCTGATACTTTGAGCTGTTATAGGAAAATCATTTTCATTCTGGCAGGCAACACGACAGGCCTGACATTCTATACACAGGCTGTGATCCAGGTATAGTGCCTGTTTTTCCCTGCTCAAATCTTGAGCCCGGGTAGATTTTTGTCCCAGGCCAGTGCCGGCCAACAAAGTTGCGCCCCCAATAGCTGCAGTTTTCTTCAAGAAGCCTCGCCTTGTTTCCGTATTTTTTGTTTTTTTAGCTTTTTGCCCTTCGCTCATATTAATTCACCCCACAAATTTTTGAAATTTGTCCCCACAGTTCTGATCCAGGCCCATAAGTTTCCATTCTTCTTTAAGAAATTTTTCCAGCAGCTTGATAATTTCACGATAAAATTTGGAAATCTGCTGATTTTCTGCCTCCTTTCTCATATCTGGTATCCAGTCCAGATGCTGTTCCAGAAACAGTTTCTGTCTCTCCTCCATATTTTTTTCCACCAGAATACTCATAAGCTCCAGTTCAAAACCAATAAAATCGGGCATAGATTGATATTCCTGGGGTATCTCCTTGCCGATTTGCTCGAAAATATGCTTCATATGCTGGGCCCAATCACTAAGAAGATACCCTTTTTCATCGGCAAAAGGCATCTCACAGCTGGGATCGGTGGTCCATACTTTATAGATTGATTCAATAGGTCTAATTTTTCCCTGACGGGGGGAAATGTCTTCGAGCCACTGTCTTTTCAATTCCGACAGCTCGGGAAGTTCCCGGGAAGAAATATTGTGAAAATTATAATCTGATTGCTCAAAATATTTTTCCCACACTGTTATGTGCCGGTCCTGCTTTAATTCCTGATAGGTATCCTGATCCGGTTGGTCAAATAATTGCCTAAATAATAGATAACAATCGCGTCGGGACTCTGAAGCTGCTGATGATTTAGAAATTTTAGTTCACCTCCGCTAAACAAAATAATATCTACTAATCTTTATTAAGACTGGCTCAAGCAAAATCACCTGCATACAGGGCCAGGCTCACAAATTTGCTGGTATTGTTCAAAATATAACAGGCTCTATTAATTTTTTCGGGATTACAGCTCATATTCCTGCTTAAATAATATGAAAATTTTCAAATGCTTTTGCACAAATTTAGTAGATTATGAGGATTTATATTTTTATCTTCTAAAGATCAATTTTTGCTGCAAAATACTGATAGATATTTGAGCAGTCACAAACCATTATTAATAATAATTTGCAATTATTGATATTCTTTGTTATATTTCTATTTGCATGATGATAAACTTACTTAACATAAGTGAATACAGGAGGCAGGATAATATGAAAATGATGAAAGGTGTTTTACTTGCTTTAGCCCCGGCAACTTTATATGCCCTTTATAGTTACAGGCTTTCAGCTTTAATACTTATTACGGCTTCAATAATTGGCGCTGCAGTGGCAGAAGCAGCTTATCAGAAGGCAGCAGGCAGACCTGTGAAAATAGATAATTTGAGTGCGGTTTTAACCGGGCTGCTTTTTGCCTTCACTCTATCTCCTTCGACTCCGGTTTATGCAGCAGTTATATCCGTGGCTTTTGGAGTTATTTTTGGTAAACAGATTTTTGGCGGGTTTGCCAGAAATTTATTCAATCCCGCCCTGGTGGGAAGATTATTTTTAATTTTTGCTTTTCCCGATGCTCTCAGCCCCTGGCAGTCAAGAATTGACATGGCCAGCACAGCAACTCCTCTGGGTAATTTCTGGGAAACGGGAGAATGGATACCTATGAGTGATGCCTTTCTGGGCTTAGCCCCGGGCAGTATGGGAGAAATTTCAGCTTTGTTAATTCTGTTAGGTGGACTTTATATTATCTATAAAAAATATGCTCGCTGGCGTATACCGGCCAGCATCCTGGCCACGGCAGCTGTTTTTGCTCTGGTAATGGGACATAATCCTTTGATGCATATATTAACAGGCAGCTTAATGATCGGGGCTTTCTTCTTTGCTACTGATCCTATGACCTCTCCCCGTCGCCCGGGTGGTCAGATAGTCTTCGGTATAGGTATAGGTATCATAATAATGTCCATGAGATTTTGGGGCTGGCTGCCAGAAGGTACTGCTTTTGGAATTCTTATTATGAATATATTTGTACCCTATCTTGATAAAAAGTTTAAATAAATAGTAAAAATATCTTAATTTCTCTGGAGGTGTTAAAGTTGACTGATGTGACATTTTTCCGGGTTATCTCCCTGGCAGCAGTAATGGCAATTGTGGGGCTGGGCTGGTTTTTTATTAAATCTGGCAGCAGCTCTTCAGATCAGGACCAAACCCAGCTTAAAAAGCAGGCCAAAAAAGAAGCCATAAAATATTCTGTAACCACAGGAATAATATATATGGTGGTTGTGCTGGGAGCAGCAAACCTTTAAACTGCAAATATTGGTTTTATTCGTTAAATAATAGAATTAGTGTTTACAGCAGGTATAGATAAAGATAAAATAAAGCAGATAGCTGATTTTTAAAAAATTTGAGAGGATGAAATTTATGACCAAAACATATGATGATGATTACCTGCTGGAAACCTATCGCAAGAAAGTGGAAAGCCTGGGCAGGCCTCCCACCTCAAAAGAGCTCGATGATGACCCACATTTGCCCTATTATAGCACTTATCAGCGGAGATTGGGCACCAGAGATGAAATTTGTCAGCTTCTGAGCCTGCCCTGTATAAGCCAGGCTAAACTCAATGCTTTGTGCGGACATTGTCCCCGAGAACCAGAAACCTGTGGAGAAAAGCAATTAGAATGTGCTGAACAGGCGCAGTTATATTATGAATAAATTTTCATGTATGTTCAGTAAATTAAGGGAAGGAAATTTAGCTGTAACGTAGAAATAGATAATGGCGGCGGGACCTGCTGGTTTAACATAAAGCTGCCCCCCGGTAGTTTTCAACCAGCAGGACCTGCCGCTCAATATATTTTTGCCAGCCCTAATAGTCTTTAACCTATGACAAACCATAAAATAAACAACATGAGAGTAAGGACATTTAAAAATAACATGCGGTTGCGGTTTATCTCCTCTTCCATCATAGAATAAAACTCTGTTACTTTATCCAACCTGCTCTCCAGCAAATTTCGCCATCTATTAATTTCAAAAGCTTCACAGGCCTGGGCATATATGCGGGCCAGATACCATTTGCCGAGATATTTTTCGTAATTATCCAGCATTTCTGTCACTTTTTCAATATCTACTCTTATTCGGGTTAACTCAGAAATGCTATTTTTAAGTCCGGGCAGATGAAGTAAAATTTTCATTTTCAGCAGTTTATCAACATTTTCCATAAAATCTGAAAGGTAATTATCAATATATCTATCGTAAAGTTTCAAAGTCAAAAATTGCTTATTGACCAGTTCCATAATATAAATGATGGCAGAAAATTCAGCTCTTTGATCGATGAGCAGGCTGCCATTCCAGTGAATTATACTGCAATCAGTGTTAAAAAATCTTACAGTATTTGATTTCACACTATCAATTTCTTCTCTGCTGAAATTTTCCTCCTGATATCGCCCGGTCAACAAAGCAGTTATTTTATTCTCATTATTTTGCACGAATTCTGCTGCATCTTCATATTCGGTTCCATTTATGCAATAAACCGGATATATCTCACTATAACCAGTCTTGTAATGCTCAGACCTGGCAACATCGACCAAAAATTCCGATGATATCTGCCGATAAATTTCGTTACAGTGATGCTTTACTTCCTGTTTCAACGAAGAATTTTGCTGCAAATATTGATTTAATTCGGAGAGGTTATCTATCTCTAATTCAATTTTAACATTTAGACTCAATTCGCCGGAACGAAATATTTTGCCCTTCACTTTGTGGGTTTTATCCTGCCATCTGAAATCCGGGGTTGCCTGAAATATAACAGGCTCTGGATAATTCACATAATCAGGCGCACCTTTTTCTTCTTCCAGTTCATATTCCACCATGTCATCCTGAGAGACTTCAGCTAATTTGTCTTCTATTTCTTCATAAGTCAAATCTTCGCCTAAATCATACAATGCTATGTACTGAATTTCACATTCCATGTTAAATATATACCTCCCACAATAATTTTTGTCAGACAGTGTTTTCGGGCTAACAACAACTAACAGATTATTTGTCAGGTTTAAACAACCAGATTAGAACCACTAAAATCTTAAATAGATTATATTATACTATAACTTTAAGTGTCAAAATATAATAAGCACATTTTATAATAAAAATAAAATATTTTTATATTATTCTTTTATTGACAAATTCAGGATAATAATATATAATTGGAAGTGCAGAAGAATGATAATAATTTCTATTAAGCAAAAATGAACGATAACAAAGTATTTGGGGGGATAAAAATATGGTAAAAGCAGGAGAACAAGCTCCGGAATTTACGGCTAATGCTTATCACAATGGTGATTTTACAGAGGTAAGTCTGTCGGATTATGAAGGACAATGGCGAGTAGTATGTTTTTATCCAGGAGATTTTACTTACGTATGACCAACGGAATTAGCAGCAGTTGCTGCTAAATATGATGAGTTTCAAGAGCTGGGCGTAGAATTCATAGCAGTCAGTACTAACAGTCATCAGACTCATAAGATCTGGGAAGAAACTGAACTCAGTAAAATGGTTGATGGTGGCATACCATTTCCCATGGCTTCAGATACCACCGGTGAAATCGGCAGAAAATATGGTGTTTATCACGAAGAAGATGGAGTCGATATCAGAGGAAGATTTTTAATAGATCCGGATGGGGTAATTCAGGCTATGGAAATTCTCACTCCTCCTGTAGGAAGAAATGTGGAGGAATTGATCAGACAGATAAAAGCCTTCCAGCACGTTAGAGAAACCGGCGAAGCTACTCCTTCTGGCTGGAAACCTGGTGGAAAAACCCTCAAACCAGGCCCTGAGCTTGTGGGTAAAGTATGGAAAGAATGGTCCACTAAAGATTCATACGAATAAAAATAGCCAGCAGCAAAAATATATTGTTTTAATTTTTCAGCATAAAAGCCTCAGCTGAGATAAAATCAGCTGAGGCTTTTTGTTCTGAGAAAATCTAAAAGCTCATAAAACTCAGCAATCTATTACGTAAAGTGATAAAAGAAATTTTCGCAGCAGTGTCATCTCAATTTTTCTCACGTAAAATAGAGACCACTTCGGTATCTACATTTTGCATGTGAGACTCCAAACGAGAAATATTGTTGACCAGTTTCTGAAAATTATCTGCTAAAATCCCCTCGTGCGGTGCAATAAAGTTTCCCTTCTTTGCCTGAATAGCCGCGTTAACAGCAGTATACGATGATAAATGAACTTTATGAGCGCATCCCGGTTTTGCTCCATCACATATCATACCCGTAATCGTGCCATATATATTTAGCATAGTCCGCCATAGACTATCTATATCTCCCCCTAACAAATATGCAACTCCACAACCGGCTCCTACAGCCGCAGCTGTTCCGGCTCCGCACATTGCCGACAGAGTTCCTGTTTCAGCTTTAATATAGGTAGTTAAAGTTATAGCGAGCACCAGAGCCTTTTTTACATCAATTTTGTCAGTCTCAAGAACTTCTCCGGCTCCCAGCAAAGTCAAAAAAACAGTGATTCCCTGGTTGCCGCTGCCGGCCAGAGACATCGCCGGTTTATCGCTGCCATTCATTCTAGCCCGCGAAGCGGCCTGGCATAAAGCTGGAGGATATTCAAGAAGATCATTCTCATCATACTCAAGTTCTTCAAGCCTCTCCCGCGCCAGCTTCCACGAGAGCTCTATGCCTTCCCCCAACTATATCTTAACATCTAGAGAGCATAAAATCATCCTGAAATGTCTATATTCTTACTGGAACTTAAAGCTTCTGCCTTCATCTCCTATTCCTGCTTGAATGTTAAATACTTTTTTGCGGTCTCATTGTTCATAAGCTATAATGAAAGTTGTATTCTACTTTATATATAAAATATAATTAAATTACAGGGGGATTAAATTATGTCTTATCGCCTGCATCCGATCTGGTGGCCGCTGCTGATTCTTTTTTCTCCGCTCATCATCCCCTATCTTCTCCTGAAAAATCGATCATTCCGGAGTAATAAAACTGCTGCTGCCGGGGAAAACCGGAGGAGAATATCGGCAGCAGAAACTCTGAGTCCGGCCAGAAGAAAACAGCTAAAGATTACCGTCGTTACAGAGGGCAAGTCCAGACCGGGCTTCAGGAGCGAGGCCGGCATTTCTTATATTTTAGAAACAGAGAAGGATAGTTTACTGTATGACCTTGGTTTTGGCCCTCAGACCGGAGCATTTGACCATAATTTCCATAAACTCGATATTAATCCTGAAAGCATAGAAGGAGTTGTAATATCTCACCTCCATCCCGATCACATGGGAGGCCTCAAAGCTGCTAAAAAGAAAAGGGTTAACATCCCGGAAATCCTGAAAGTGCCAGGTGAAAATAAAAATCTTCCAGTCTTCCTCCCCGAAGAGGCTGGTGTAAACTATGGAAAACCAATAACTGTCAGTGAGCCGCGCCTTCTCAGAAATGGCGTGGCCAGCACCGGCCCTCTGGTCAGCAGCCTGTTTTTCTCAGGTCTCACCGAAGAACAGGCTCTCATATACAGCCTGAAAGACAGAGGAAAGGTGATCATCACCGGCTGTGGACATCCAGATTTAACTGTACTTAAAAAGATGGCCGGCAAAATTGGTCCAGAAAAAATTTACGCTTTTGTGGGGGGATTTCATCTGCCTGTAAGGCAGGGTAGAATGAGAAAAGCCGGCATCGATATGCAGAGAATAATAGGGACAGGTATGGCTCCCTGGCAGCAGCCCGGCGAGGAGGAGCTGAGTAGAACAGCCTCTCTGCTCAATGAAATCAAACCCGAGCGCATTCTGCTTTCTCCTCATGACAGCAGTGATTTTGCCCTCAATTTTCTCAGCAGCAAACTCACAGCCAGGACAGAAGTTATAAAGAGCGGTGATACATTTCAGCTTTAATTTCAGTGCCGGCAGCCACTCCCGCCATGTCGGCCATGATGGTCATCATGATTACAGATGTTATCGCTGGCTTCCAGGCTGTCTTTTAAATAGGCCCTGACACAGGCTTCAACTTCACCCTGAGCCCCCGTCACCACTTCTATATCTTTTTCCTGAAATAAATTTACTGCCTTCACCCCCATCCCCCCGGAGATTATACAGTCAACTCCTTTGTCGTTGAGAAACCGGGGTAAAAATCCTGGCTGATGACCGGGATTTTCAACAACATTTTTTTCTTTAATTTTCCTATCCTCTGTTTTTAAAATAGTGTACTCAGGACAACGACCAAAATGAGCTGCTACTTTTCCAGATTCAGTTGGAATAGCAATTTTTTTCATTATAAGCACCTCTTTATATGTATATTACTAAACATTTATAAATTAAGCTTTATTTTGAGATAAACTCTGTGAAGAATGGTCTTTTAAAAAAGCATTATTTATTAATTTCCAGATCTCTTTTAAACTTTTTGCCGCCCTGCTCTCGGGGGCATATTCAACAATTAATTCTCCCTTTTCCATAGCCTTAACTACTGATTCATCGAAAGGAACTTTTCCCCAGAGCGGAATGTTTTTATCTTCACAATAATCTGCAATATAATGAGTTAGTTCTATATTGATATCATATTTATTGATCACCATATAAGCAGGAATGGAAAAATGTTTAACCACTTCAATTATTCTTTCCATGTCAGATATTCCGGACTTAGAAGGCTCAGTAACTATAAGAGCCCCATCCGCTCCTCCTAAAGAAGCAATTACCGGACATCCCACCCCGGGAGAACCATCGATTACAAGCAGATCGTGTTCCTCTTTTTCAGCCCAATTTTCAGCTTCATCTTTAACCCTGCTCACCAGTTTCCCGGAATTTTCAGCCCCTATTTTTAATCGGGCATGTACCATTGGCCCCGAAAGTGAATTAGAATAAAAAATTTCTCCTGTTTTCCTTTTCGCGAGTTTAAGGGCATTTTCCGGACATAAAACCACACATAAACCACAGCCTTCACATTTAAACTCTTTAATTTCATTATCAGCATCGATTGCATTAAAGTTGCAAATTTCCCGACATTTTCCGCAGTCTATACACAACCTTTTATTCTTTACTGCCAGTTTAGCCCCACGATAGGATTCACTTTCAATTATCTCAGGGGCCATTAAAAGATGCATATTGGGAGCGTCCACATCGCAATCTGCCAGGACTACATCATCCGCCAAAAAAGCCAGATTAGCTGCAAAAGTAGTTTTTCCTGTACCCCCTTTGCCACTTATTACAGTCAGCTTTTTCATGCTGTCATCTCCTTAATATCAACCATAACCTGCTGGAATTTGTCCTGCCAATATTTCATTTCTGTTATGAATGGTATCCCGCTTGAATAAAGTTCAGCAATTTCCCGGGAAAAGGGTATCTTTAAAAGTATATCTACCTGCTTATCACGGCAGAAATTTTCTATAATTTTATCAGCTTCAGGCTGAGAACGATTTATGATAATTCCATAAGGTTTTCCTATTTTTTCAACCAGCTCAACCGCAATCTTGAGATCGTGAAGACCGAAAGGTGTTGGTTCTGTAACCAGAATAATAAAATCACTATCACTGGCACTTTCAATAGTTGGGCAGGTAGCTCCAGGCGGGGCATCAATAATCACCGTCTGATTTTCATTTATCTTCTCTTTTAATTCTACAATAAGCGGAACTGCCGAAGCTTCTCCAACGGTTAATTTTCCCTGCCAGAAATCTATGCTCCTGTAATTAAAAGTACTTCTGCCTCCGGTAATTTCTCCCACCTGTCTTTTCTCATCTTGGATAGCCTTTTCCGGGCATATAATTTTACAGCCACCGCAGCTATTACAAACTTCCGGGTAAACTATTATTTTTTCTCCTAACCTGGCCAGAGCATTATATTCACAAAACTCTAAACAGGATCTACAGCCGCTGCATTTATTCTGCTGTATATCCGGGATATTACGCCAGACTTTTTCTGACTTCCCGGAAAATTCTGGCTTTAAAAAAATACTGGCATTTGGCTCTTCGACATCAGCATCCAAAAACTGGACATTTTCCAGGGACAAAGCCATGTTTGTAGCTGCGGTGGTCTTGCCGGTTCCCCCTTTCCCACTCATTACTGTAATTTTCATATCATCACCTTATTTCCGCCCTGGATGTTTTCTATTGGTGGGTTCGTCGGGTTGATTAAGTTTTCCATCTTCAAAATCAGAAAGTGCTTCATTTACGGTGCAATCTTCGGTAAGATAAATCTCAATCTCTGCCTCTTTTAACCCTTCGAATGCTTTAGGGCCGACTCTACCGGTGATAAGAGCATCCACATCTCTGTCCGCTAAAGTTTGAACTGCTTCAATTCCAGCTCCGTGTCCTGCTTCTGCAGCTTGATTTTTAATGTATTCCATATTTCCATTGTCCTGATTGAAGATCAAAAAGTAAGAACTTCTGCCAAATCTATGATCAACTTTCACATCAGATGAACTTTTACTTTCAGCGGTTACGGCAATTTTCATTTTTAATCACCTCTGCTTAAATTTTATCAAATCTTATAATTTCTGCTGGTTGTAACCAGATGATTATATTTAATCTTAATTGCTTCCTCAACAAGTGCTGAAAACAGTTGATTAAAACAGGGATTGTCATTTATCAGGTCTTCCGGATGCCATTGAACTCCAATCACAAAATTTTTATCGGGATCTTCAATTGCTTCCACTATATCCCTGTCAGATTTAGCACTAATTTTGAAATTATCTGCTATTTCTTTTGCTGCCTGGTGATGTCGGGAGTTCACCTCTATTGAATTAACTGAACATAAGATATCCGACAACTGACTATTGGGGATGACTTCAATTTTATGATGAGAATAATCATTCTTGTGTTTATCTAAGTGCTGGGAAGCAACTTCAGCAAACTGTTTTTCCAGGTCCTGATATAAACTGCCTCCGCAGGCCACATTCATAAGCTGTAATCCCCGACATATACCTAAAATTGGCAGATTTAATCGATAAGCTTTCAAAAATAATCTGACTTCCCATTTATCTCTTCTTTTATCACAATTTTTAGCAGAATCAATATCTTCTTCATAAAATTCTGGGGAAATGTCCTGCCCCCCACTCAGAACCAGGCCATCAATCAATTTCACATAATTTTTTACTTCTTCGTAGTTGCTATCAATTATAGGGATAGGAAGTGGCAGAGCTCCGGCCTCATAAACAGCCTGCACATAGCTGCAGCCAACCCGGCCAAAAGCTGCCTGTAAATCTTCTTCCTGCTTGCGAAAAGTAGTAATACCAATTAAAGGCTTATTCATAAGCCGCCCCCCAACTGTTATTTCAAGTCATAAAAACATTTTGAAGCTTTTGCTACTCATTTCAAATTAATTTTTAGTTAATAACAGCTCATCAATTCTGGCATTCCTGGCAGTAACCATAAAAATTTACATAGTGTTCGATAGTGGTGAAATTATATTTGTCATCCAAATTTTCTTCAAATTTTAGTAAATCTTCCGCTTTAAATTCAAGTATATCCCCACACTGAATACAGATCATGTGATGGTGGTGTTCACCGGGATTTTTTAGTTCAAAATAAGTTTCGTCTTCGGCAAAGTTAAGTTTATTAACAATATTCAGCTTATAAAAAATCTCTAAGTTTCTATAAACGGTGGTAATACCCAGGTTACTATTATATTTTTGTGCTTCTTCATATAGTTCTTCGGTTGTAAAATGTTTTTGGGGATAATGCAATAGAGTTTTTAATATAGTTCTTCTTTGTTCTGTTGATTTATAACCATTATCTCTCAATTTCTTTACATATTTATTCAGTTTCTTAGAAGCTTTCATGAGAGCTAATCCCCCCGGTTTTTCCCAAAATCCCGGGTAAAAATAAGCTTTAAATTAATCTGTCCGCTCCCCTGCCTTCAGGGAGCAGACAGACTAATTCTTTATATGAGCTGATGATGATTTAAATCTTTAGTCAGTCTCCGCCTGCAGTTGTTGAATTCTCTTTTTTACAGCTTCCATCTGATCTTCCAGATCTTCAGCTGTTCTTTTTAAATTTTTCAATTCTATTTCCTTAGCTTTTTCTTCCGAAACCTGCGGCTCTGCCAGTCGAGAACGCCTGACTGTTCCAGCTGGAGGTTTTGCAGGTCTTGCCCCTCTGGAGCCTCTACCTCCACGAAATCCACGAGCCAGTCCTAAACCTTTACCATCTCCAGTATTAGCATAGCCCGGCACATTATAACCCGCGCAGTAGCCAGCATTTCTGCCTGTCATTGGTCCTAACCCATCTGGTCCTGTTCCATCTCCACGAGGCATAATTACCCCTCCTTTTATGAGCATTTGTTCAATTCAATTATATTCTACCATAGTTATAATCATATGTCAAAAACAAAATTGGGGACTATGAGCTGTCTCA
>CAZVMQ010000011.1:44157-59924 GCA_964628755.1 uncultured Halanaerobiaceae bacterium | reverse complement strand
CTCCTGTGTCAATACCTTTTTCCGTTTTCCTAAATGCCTTAATCGTCTGACTTCTTATAATTCTTTTAATCCATTGTAGTTAAAACTTATACCCCGTAAATTATCTCAAAAATACTAAATTTAATCACTTTGACTTTTTACTTTAAGCCCGCTTTTTAATGAGTTTAATAGTAAGAGAATAGGAGGAGGTCGGTAGCCTGGTGAACCAACCTACCGACCTCCTCCTATTCTGCTTCTAGTGACATCGATGGATTGAATGATAATGTACAAACATTTGGACTTAGGTCAAATAATATAATTAAAAAAACACCTGAGCGGATGTTACAGGTTCTAAAATTTTCTGCCGGAAAGATTATATTTTAGATAATGACTTCCGGATCTGCCACCGGCTCTTTTCCCCGAAAGAAGAGAGCAACTGTCCCACTGCCAACATGAGAACCTACAGCTGCTCCTATTTCTCCTCTGTAAAAATCCTGGGGGCTGCCCACCTCTTCTAAAATTTTATCCTTCAGTTGAGCAGCTAATTTTTCATCATTGGAATGACTGATACCAATAAACTCCGGGATATTTTTATAACTGCCTCTCTCCTGCATTTTTTCTACCAAAAATTTAATCATATTATCTACACCTCTAACTTTTGAGAGAGGTTTAATTTCCCCTTGAGAGAAATGTAAAATTGGTTTTACATTTAAAATATTACCAATTAATGCCTTCCCCCCAGAAATTCTCCCACTTCTCTTTAACATTTCAAGCTGCCCCACAGCAAAAATATGTTCCATGTACCTACAATTTTCCTGAATCAAATCTATAACTTTTTGCCAATTATATCCGGAATTTATAGCTTCAGCAGCCTGTAAAACTGTCAATCCCTGACCCAGAGAGGCTGAACGGGAATCTATAACCGCGATATCTTCACTGCCTATGCGATTTTTAGCCAGAACAGCAGATTCATAAATCCCGCTCAACTCTCCAGAAAAACAAATAGCAATGACTTTATTTCCCGCCTCCAGTTCTTCCTGGAAGACCGATAAATAACTTTCAGGAGAAATTCGAGAAGTAGAGGGGTTTTCTCCCTGATCAAGCCTGTTATAAAACTGCTGCAGAGTGATGGTATCTCTATCCTGAAAAGTATTTTCAGAAAAATTTACAGGAGTGGGAATTATTCTGATCTTATTGTCAACATTTTCCGGGGACAAATCACAACAGCTGTCCGTCACAATTGTGATATTTTGCATACTCTCAGCTCCTAACGTGAATTAATTATTAAACCGAATTTTCCGCGATTCAGTAGCTATAATTAATCTAAGAAATTTTACTGCCACTCACTCTGGCAGGTCATAACCATCCAGCTCCGGATTTTCCCTGTACAATATCACTACACTGCCAATAACCTGAACAACCGCAGCTCCTGTTTCCTCTGAAATTTTTTCAGCACTTTCCCGCGCTGCCAAAGGAGCATTGTCATTAATTCTAACTTTTATCAATTCATGGTCGTCCAATGTTTGTTCAGTTTGATCCAGGACCCCATTATTTATACCGTTTTTCCCTACATGTACAACAGGATTCAGATCATGAGAATGTTTGATGAGATAACTGCGCTGACTGCTATTTAAGTCCATTTATTTTAACCTCCTGCTCTTGAAATTATAAAAACTTTTATTCAACCATTTTAAAGTCCTGAGTATATTAACAATAAATTATCAAAAAGTTACTTAACATACTCAAATTCTCTCCCGCCAATAATCACAGTCATTCCTTCTTTAATGCCAGCATTTTCTAGTTTTTCATGCAGACCTTCCTGACGTAAAATTGAGAGCATTCGCTGCATACCTTCATCCCTATCCAAATTTGTTCTTTCCAGCAATCTTTCTACCAGTTTACCGGTAACCCGATAACGTGAGGGAGCTACTTTCTCAACTTTAAGTTCTGGGCGGGCATCTCTATCTATTTCAGGAGTAATCACTACCTGCTCATCTTGCTGCTGGCTCTGGCTTTCAGCTGGAGAAAGTTCATCTTGCAACTCTTTAACCTTGCTCCCTATTTCCTTTTTTAAAATTTCTACACCTTCCCCTGAAACAGCTGAAATAGGGTAAACCTCATAACCCTGACTTTGAAATTTTTTCATTAATTTTGCTGCATTATCTTTTCCATCGGTAAGATCTATTTTATTCAGGGCTATTATCTGAGGTAAATCAGCTAATTCAGTACTAAATTTTTCCAGCTCGTTATTTATGACAGCAAAATCTTCTTCCGGATCTCTACCTTCAATTTTTGCAGCATCGAGAACATGCACCAGTAGTTTGGTTCTTTCCAGGTGCTTTAAGAATCTATCTCCCAGACCTTCACCTTTATGGGCCCCTGCAATTAACCCCGGTATATCGGCAACTACATAGGAATCATATTCATCATACTCAACTACTCCCAGATTGGGGGAGAGAGTGGTGAAATGGTAATTTTCAATCTTTGGTCGAGCGGCCGAAATGCGAGAAATTAAAGTGGATTTTCCCACATTAGGAAAACCTACCAGTCCAACATCTGCTAAAAGTTTTAACTCCAGCTTTAGCTTCTTTTTTTCTCCTCTGGCCCCCTGTTCAGAAAAACGAGGAGCCTGGCGAGAAGAACTTTTGAAGCGGGCATTACCCCTGCCTCCTTCACCACCCCGGGCAGCAACAAAACTTTCATCTTCCTCGGTTAAATCAGCTACTTTTCTGCCCTGTTCATCATAAACTGTCGTTCCCGGGACAACTTTAATGATTTTATCTGAACCAGCTTTGCCTTTTTTATTTCTCTCTTTGCCACTCCCCCCATCTTCAGCCCGATAAATATTTTCAAACCGAAGATGATTCAGGGTATTAACACCAGGATCCACCTGTAAAATTACATCTCCACCTTCACCTCCATCTCCCCCATCTGGCCCCCCCCGGGGCGTGTATTTTTCTCTGTGAAAACTTACAGCACCATCTCCTCCGTCTCCACCTTTAACTTTAATTTCAATTTCATCAACAAACATAAAAAATCACCTCAATAAAAAATCCCTCAGCACTGATGTCTGAGGGTATTGTACGAAAATGAATATAAAGAAATTATATTTTTCATAACTGAAATTATTTACACTCACTATTAATTAGCGGCTTTCTGAACCACTGCATAATGTTCCGGTTCATATACACTTATCTTTCTTTTAGATTTTCCCGATCTTTCATAATTTACATATCCATCGGTTTCAGCATAAAGGGTATCATCACTACCGCGTCCTACATTATATCCAGGATGGAATTTAGTTCCCCGCTGACGGACAAGAATACTTCCGGCAGTAACAAACTCACCATCAAATTCTTTGGCACCTAACCGTTTGGAAATACTATCTCTACCATTCTGCGTACTGCTTACAGCCTTCTTTTGGGCCATCTGTCCTCACCCCCTGAAAAATATGATCATGATTAAAATCATTCGTTGATGTATTAAACTAAATAATCCCTCAGTTAAAGCTCTCTCAGTTAATTTGTTTAATCTGCAATTTGATTAATTTTAACTCTGGTAAAAGGCTGACGATGACCGGTCTTCTTTTTATAGCGCTTTTTGGGCTTGAACTTAAATACTTCAACCTTTTTATTCTTTCCATGCTCAACTACTTCTGCTTTTACCTCAGCGCCTTCTAAGACTGGTCTGCCGACCTGAAGACCATCATCATCGGAAATTGCAAGCACCCGGTCAAAAGTGATTTGTTCGCCTTCTTCATAATCTAATTTCTCTACCTTGAGAAAATCACCTTCACTGACCCGATACTGCTTGCCTCCAGTTTTGATTACTGCATACATTGCTTCCACCTCCCTAACCTCAGACTCGCCGAAAGCAGGCAGAGAAAACCACTCTCATTTTGTAGCCCCTTTCGAGCGGTTTTGGTATGGGATTTACCCATTTCCAAAAAAAATAACAGCTATTAAGAAAACAAATCATAAACATTAAATTATTATAATTTTATACATCTACAGGTAGTGATTTTAGCATAAATAATCATAAAAGTCAAGAGCTCGCAAGCAATTCAGCCTGGGCATAAGTTCGATGAACAGAAGTTATCTGGATTTTAACCTTTTCGCCAACTTTGTCTCCTGCACCTTCAATTATGATAATGTAACCTTTTTTACGGGCAATACCGGAAGAATCATTTTCTGAATGTTTTTCCTCTACCTTAAACCTATATTTTCCACCTTCTTTGACCGGAAGCGCCATTTCGCGCAGCCTCTCCCGGCTGCCTTTATCTATTACTTCAAAATCTTCCATATGCAGATCATTATTACCCCTTATATATATATCTTTATTTAACTCTTCTTCAAGTTCATTTAACTTATCTCCTCTATTACCGATTAAAACTGAAGCTACATCAGGATGTACCTCAAACAGGATAGCTTCAAAATTTTCCCGGGAGGCAAGTGAAGTCAATTTTCTTATAACCCTGAAGGCCATGGTAGTCTCAGCGACAATTCTACCCGTTCCTTCACAATATGGACACTCTTTTTGAATCAGTTCTCCCAGTCTCTCTCTCACTTTTTTGCGGGTGAGCTCAACCAGACCAAGCTCAGTTAAACCGAGCAGAGAAGTTTTGGTTCTATCTCTCTCCAGTTCGGTCTCCATAACCTGCAAAATTTTATCCCGATTGGATTTGATCTCCATATCTATAAAATCTATTATAATTATTCCTCCGATATCCCGCAATCTTAACTGGCGACAGATTTCTTTAGCCGCCTCTAAATTGGTTTTAAATACTGTATCCTGTAAATTTTTCTTGCCTGTAAATTTTCCGGTATTAACATCTACTGCTACTAATGCCTCTGTAGAATCAAAAGTAATATAACCCCCCGAACTCAACCACACCTTCCTCTGCATCAAAGATTCCAGTTCCTGTTCAATCCCATAGGTTTCAAAAATAGGACGATCCCGCTGGTAGAAAAAGATTCTGGAATTAACATCGGGAGCAAGTTTTTCAGCAAAATCTGAAAGATTTTCATAATCCTCTTCATCATCAATTACTACTCTATCTATATCCGAAGAAAGGTGATCCCGCACAACCTGATGTATTAAATTAATATCACTGTGCAGCAGTTTAGGAGCGTTAGATCTATGGTAACGATTTCTAATTCTCTGCCATAAAGAATATAAAAAATTGTAATCTTTATTCAAAAGTTCTTTTTCTTTCCCCTGAGCATTAGTCCTGATTATAACTCCGTGTTTGTCATGAATCACCCCATCGGTTATTTCTCTCAACCTATTTCTCTCTTTCTGATCATTTATCCGGCGGGAAATATTGATGCGAGAATCATAGGGAAGAAACACATAATATCTGCCCGGCAGACTAATCCGACATGTAATTTTTGCTCCTTTACTGCCGATTGGTTCTTTGGTAACCTGAACCATTATCTCCTGCCCGGGATTTAAAACCTGGTTGATCTTTAATTTTTTTTGAGAAAAAAGATGCCTCTGTTTATTGTTAAATAATGGGTAGGCATCATTCAAATGTAAAAAGGCATTTCTGTCACTTCCAATGTCAACGAAAGCAGCCTGCATTCCCTGCAGCACATCTTTCACTTTTCCACGGTAAATACTGCCTGCATCCCGATTATAGGTGTCTCTTTCAAAGAAAACATTATCCAGATTATCGTTAACCAGAACTGCCGCCCTTTTCTCTCTAATTCCTGAGTTTATAATAATTTTTTTGCTATTTTTACTCACATTTATCTCTCCTCCAAAATTTCATCAGCAAGGGGAGTCAAAATTTCTCCATTTCTACTCACATACATTCCTTCACGATAAAAGTCAATTACAGGAACTTCTGGCAGATCACTATTTATTTTTCTCAATCCCTTAAGAATCTCCTGAGGCCTAACGTTACCACGGCTGCCAGTGCTAACTAAAACAGACCACTTATTTCCCCTGAGCAATTCGATTTCATGGACCATTGATCTCAATTCATATTCTCGATCATCTTTATTTCTTCTTTTTCTGGTGACCATAATTTTTTCTTTATCTCTAAATTTTTTCAGTAATTCTCTACTTTCCGGCTCACTGGAAATAGGAGGCTCAATAATATAACGGGCTCTGTCCACAATGGCCTGAAGAGAATCTAATTTATCTTTTTTCACAAATTTTGCTTCCAGAACTTCTATGCCGGCGGGCAGCTTAAAATTCAGTCTTTTCACAAAATCTTTTCCAGCGACCTCTTTAAATAATTCTAAATCTAAATATTCGCCTCCCCCCGGCATACCTACTGGTAGAGGCTGAGAAAGCGAAAGATTCAAAGTTGGATTATAACCCTCACTGTATTTTCCGGGTAACTTCGCCCGTCGTATAGCTCTGCGAAAAGTATCAAGTAATTCAAGATGAGAAATATACCGCAGACATTTTCTCTTAGCAAAACAGGCTCTAATCATCATTGGCAAAACCCCTGTCACTATCGGCTAAATTGATATTAGCATGAGCTTTTCCACAAACGCCACAAAAACTGCACTCAGACCAGCGGCAGTCCGGAGTGATATCTTTCCTGTGTGAGGCCTGCAATTCTTTTTTTAGAAATCCCCTGTCTACACCAGGCATTAAATGCTCCCAGGGCAAATTATCTTCGACCTCATATTCGGAAAGAAAATACCCTGGCTCTATTTCATGCTCACCGAAAGCATCTTCCCACAGGTCAAAGTTTATCTCTTCGCTCCAGCCTTCCAGTCTTCCTCCCTGCTTCCAAACCTGAAAAATAACATCATTTAAGCGGCGATCCCCGCGGGCCAGAACCCCCTCAAGTCTGCTTAATTCCGGGTCATTCCAATCAAAAGATATGCCTTTCCCCCTCAAATTTTTTTGTAAAAACTGAATTTTTTCTTCTATTTCAGTTTTAGAGTCCATATCCACCCACTGAAAAGGTGTGAAAGGTTTGGGCACAAATGTGGTTACATTTACCTGTACTTCAATAGGCCGCATATTCTCTTTTTTATCTTTTCTGATTTCTCTGCCAATATTAGCTGTCTTTTTAACCAGCTCCACCAGACCATCAAGGTCCTCTTCTGTCTCCCCGGGAAGACCAATCATAAAATACAGCTTTATTCTGTGCCAGCCGTTTGCAAAAGCCGCTTTAACCGCTTCCAGATAGTCTTCTTCCTGCACTCCCTTATTTATCACATCTCTTAATCTCTGAGTGCCTGCCTCGGGAGCAAAAGTAAGCCCGGATCTTCTCACTTTTTGCACCTGACGAGCAAGATTTACAGAAAAATTATTCACACGCAGCGAAGGTAATGATAGGCTCACATTTTTATTGGCAAATTTATCGTTCAAATCATTTAAAATTTCTTCAATCTGCGAATGGTCAACGGTGTTCAAAGAGGCCAGTGATAATTCTTCATACCCTGTGCTATCAATAATTTCCTCGGCCTGGTTAATTATATTCTCCTTACTTCTTTCTCGCGCCGGCCTATAGGACATTCCAGCAGCACAAAAACGACAGCCTCTTTGACAGCCCCGGGAAATTTCCAGAGAAGCTCGATTATGAACTATATCCATGTAGGGCACAATTGGCTCTGAAGGGTAAAAGGCCTCATCTAAATTCTGCACATATTGTTTTTCTACTTTATTTTTAATTTCAGAAGACACAGGAGAAATTCTGGTAAATTGATTTCCCTGAAAATGATCTTGATATAATGATGGCACATAAACACCTGGCTGTTTAGCCAGCTGACGCAATATTTTTTCACGTGTTTTACCTTCAGCCTTCATGTTACGATAATTTTTAACTAAATCTATTATTCCAGTTTCTGCTTCACCAATAAAAAAAAGATCAAAAAAATCTGTTAAGGGCTCAGGATTAAAAACCGTTGAACCTCCACCAATAACCAGGGGAAATTTATTATCACGCTCCTCAGATTTTACCGGCAGCCCCCCTAAATCCAGCATATTTAATATTGTGGTATAGCTCAGCTCATACTGCAGAGTAAAACCCAGGACATCAAAATCAATCAATTCCCTCTTATTTTCCAGTGAAAACAAATTAATATCCTGACTGCGCAAAAGTTCCTCCATATCTTTCCAGGGGGCAAAAACTCTCTCACATAAGATATCTTCCTGAGAATTAAGCAGATGATATAATATACTCAAACCCAGATGTGACATGCCTATTTCATAGACATCAGGAAAAGCCATACAGACTCTATATTCAAAACTTTTCCAGTCTTTTGGGCGAGAGTTCCATTCCCGGCCAATATATCTTTCCGGACTTTCAACCTGATAAAGAAGATCATCTATTTCATCAAATACATATGACATTTACCATAATCACCTCAAACCAGCCTTAAAAATTAATTTTTTTGCGCCTCATATTAACATTTAAAACCAATCCCACTGCTATTAAAGAGGTGACCAGCGAGCTACCCCCATAACTTATAAACGGCAGGGGTATGCCAGTTATAGGCATAATCCCCAGAGCCATGCCTATGTTTTCCATAACATGAAATAAAAACATGGCAGTCACCCCAATAGTTAATAATTTGCCATAACTATCTTTAGCTTTAAGAGCAACTTTCAGCAGCTGCAGCAGCAAAAACATAAATAAAATAATGATTGCTGCAGCACCAATAAAACCAAATTCCTCTCCTATCACCGCAAAAATAAAATCTGTGTGCTGTTCTGGCAGAAAATTGAGCTGATTCTGCGGCCCCGACATAAATCCTCTGCCAGTAATCCGACCTGAACCGATAGCAATTTTAACCTGAATTATATTATACCCTATCCCATGAGGGTCAATATTGGGATTAATAAACCCTATTAATCTATTGATTTGATAGGGTTGAAAAAATATTAAAGGAGTGGACAGAAAAATATGTGATAATATCAAAGAAGTAAAAGCTGCAAAAGCCCCTCCAAAAAATATCAGAATGTGTTTAATTCGTCCCCCGGCTGCAAAGAACATGACGATAAAAATAAAAATTAATACTAAAGCAGTTCCCAGATCATTTTGTAGAACTATCAATACAAAAGGGGGGATGAAAAAAGCAAAGTGTTTGAGAAAACCGCGAAATGTTTTAATGTTTTCATCATTTCTATCCAGCCAGCTGGCAAAAAATAAAATCATTAAAATTTTGGCAACTTCAGAAGGTTGAAAAGATACTGGCCCCAGAGAAAGCCAGCGAGTTCCTCCACCTGCAGTAAAACCCATGACCAGTAAACTGGAAAGGATAATAATGGCTGCTGAATACAAAATTAAATCGTATTCCCTGAATAAGCGATAATCATAAAACTGCAAAATTATTACCACTAAAACACCGAGAACTGCTGCTACAAACTGGGTCCGCAGATAACCAGTATAACTGCTGCCATTAACAGCAGTAGATATAGCTACAAACCCACAGATCACCAGAGCTGTAACAATTATAGGTATAGTTAAATTTAAATTTTTCAGCAGTTTTCGTTCCCAGTGCATGAAATTTCACCTTAATCCTGTGATTTTTTTAAGGGAAAATTAGCAATCATAGCCATCATTTCCTCTTCCCGGGAGATCTCCATATCAACTCGATCATCCTCTACATCTATATATTTCTGCATAACCTCCAGCAATTCACCTTTTAAATTTTCCATTTCATCAGGTGTTAATTTAATTCTATCCTGGACTAAAATAAATTGCAGTCTGTCTTTAGCCACGTTTTTACTGCCGCCATCTTCTTCCTGTTCATCATCACTGAAAAAATTAAGAACTCTGTCCAGTAAACTGATAATCATCACCCCTTATGATAAGCCTACAAACTGTTTAAACCGCGAGAAAATAGAGTCTTTTTCTAGTTTCATGAGCGGAAGTTCTTCTCCTTCCAGTCTTCTGGCAATATTTCTAAAGGCCTGTCCTGCTTTTGTATTGTTATTATGAACAATAGGCTCCCCTCTATTAGTGGAAACTACGATTTTTTCTTCTTCCGGTACAACCCCCAGAATATCTATAGCCAGTATTTCCATCATATCATCAATATTCATCATATCTCCTCTATCCACCATATCCTTCTTAATACGATTAATAATCAAATCAGGGTTGTTAACTCCCTCTGCTTCTAATAGACCTATAATTCTATCCGCATCCCTGACAGCCGAAACCTCCGGGGTAGCAATAATAATTGCTCTATCCGCGCCGGAAATAGCATTGCGAAACCCCTGTTCTATACCGGCAGGAGAATCAACCAAAATATAATCCATTTCTTCCTTCAGCTCTTCGATAACCTGAGAAATCTGTTCTTCACTCACAGCTTCTTTATCTCTGGTCTGAGCTGCTGGCAGCAAATAAAGATAATCAGTCTTTTTGTCTTTAATTAAAGCCTGCTCCAGACGACATCTTTCTTCAACTACATCTACTAAATCATAAACTATTCTATTTTCCAGCCCCAGCACGACGTCCAGATTCCTCAAACCTATGTCTGCATCGATCAGACAGACTTTTTTGTCATTTAAAGCCAGAGCAGCGCCTATATTAGCTGTGGTGGTAGTTTTACCTACACCACCTTTTCCTGAAGTAATAACTATAGATTTACCTTGCAAACTACATCCCTCCCTGCTATTGCTAGCAAAAGATACTTTAACTTAAAAGTCAATCTTCTCTACAATAATTCTATCAGTTTCAATAAAAGCTCTTTCAGGTTGAGGATTGAAATCCACGGCCTCATTATCCGGGGGACGTGATATTTTGCTGGCAATTCGGATCTGGGTTGGCGTCAATCTCAAAGCAGCTATCTCAGAGGTCTCATCACCTCTTACACCTGCATGAACCAGCCCCATTAATTTGCCAAAAACCAGAATATCTCCACCCGCTCTTACTTCCGCACCTGGATTCACATCACCCAGTATAACAACATTATGAGGATGTTCAACCGCCTGTCCGGACCGCAAAGTGCCTCTGACCAGTCTCGTATCATCTTTAAATGATACTTCCTCATTCTTCCTGGTACGCTCTTTTTTAACCAGGCGTTTATTCAAACCTTTAGACGTTTCCTCTCTGGCATGACTGACGAAATTTATTTCTGCACTGGAACCAATACCTGCGGAAATGTGATCAATTAATTTTTTTAACTCTTCTGCATTTAAAGTTATTCCTTTCAGGTTTAGATAAAGCTCTGCTCCCTGATAAAAATCACCAGCTTCCTGCAAATGGCTCTGCAAACTTTCTTTAATTCTTTCCAGGGGTATATCCGGGTTTATGTTAATCAAAACACCTTCAGCTATCATTTCTGTAGTAAACGGATCCTTCATTTTATACATCACCTTCCTGCTGATTTATTTCCAGATAATATTCCAGCAGGTCAGCTGCCAGAGGTACTGCATTACGGCTGGTATCGCCCTGTTCAATAAATACAATTGTCGCTATTTTCGGGTCGGAAACAGGGGCATAAGCTAAAAACCAGGCATGACTTACGTTATTAGACACCTGAGCTGTTCCCGTTTTTCCGGCTACCTCAACGGGAAAATCCTCAAAACCCTCACTTCCGGTTCCAAACTGCTCCATGACTGTTTCCACCATACCTTCTTCAAGTATCTCATATGTCTCCCTGGCAAAAGGCAGGGTGGTTTTAAGCTCAGATTCATTTTCTTTTATAATTTCACCTGCTGGATCTATAATTCTCTGAAGAAGTTGAGGCTCATAAATATCACCCCTATTAGCAATAGCTGATGTTACCTGCAGCATCTGCAGAGGAGTAGTATTTAAATCCCCCTGTCCTATAGCCATATTGACAGAGTCTCCAGGATACCAGCCCTGACCTAGATTTTCTCTTTTCCATTCTCCATCAGGAACTCTACCGGTACTTTCCTGGGGGAGGTCAACACCTGTATTCTGTCCCAGGCCAAATTCCCTGGCGGTCTCTACAAGTTTACTGCCTCTGTATTCTTCATAAAGTTCATAACCAAGCTCATAAAAAACTATATTATTAGATCTAGCTATAGCCCTGATGAAATCAAGTTCCCCCTCACCGTAATCCAGCCAGTTTGAATAAGGCTGATCCCAGCCTGGGATTGTAAACTGCCCGGTAGCATCATAAAATTCTGTTTCACCCGTAATTCCTAAATTTTCTATAGCAGCAGTTCCTGTAACCAATTTGAATATAGATCCCGGGGGAGTAGAAACCATGATATTTCTATTTAATAGGGGCTGCTGAGGATCTGAACTCAACTCCTGATATTCTTCTGTGGTAAATCCTCTGACAAATTCATTGGGATCAAAATCCGGATAACTGGCCATGCTCAAAATTTCGCCGGAATTTACATTCATTAAAATCGCAGAACCACCTTTAGGCCGCTCCAGTTCTTCATCTTCAGAAGCCTCTGCCTGCAGAGATTGTATCTTTTCTGCCAGAATGTCTTCTGTAAATTTTTGCAGTTCCCGTTCCAGATGAAGTTGAATATCATATCCCGGGCTGGGTTCTTCTTCCTGAAGAAGTGATTCTTTATGACCTCTATTATTTATTTCTATTACCTGTTCTCCTTTTTCCCCTTTTAAATAATTTTCATATTCTCTTTCCAGCCCCGATATCCCTATAATATCACCGCCATGATAATCTTTCCCTTCGCTGACCAGGCGCTGCAGATCTTGTGCACCTATTTCCCCAACATAGCCCAGAACATGAGAAGCAAAATCATCATAAACATAATCCCGGGAAGCGGATTCTCTAATTATGATGCCCGGTAAATCCAGTCGATTTTCCTGTACTTTTATCATTTCTTCAATCGAAATATTTCTCTGCAGGAGCACGCCTTCACCTGGTCTGCTGAGCCTTTTTCCCCGGGAATAATTATTTTCCAGGGTCTCCCGCTCCAGGTTGCTAATTTCTGACAATCGATTGAATAATTCATCTCTACTCATTATTCTGCCCAGCTCGTTGGGCATGAAATAGATATCAAAAGCCAGACGATTGGAAACCAAAATATCTCCTTCGGCAGAATATATCCTGCCTCTGGGGGCTGAAATAGGTCTAACTGAAATCCTATTGTCCTCTGCTCTCCTGTAATACTCTTCCCCCTGTATTATCTGAATTTGAGCAGCCCTGCCCAAAAAAACCACAGTCATTATTATTATAAAAATTTTTATAAATTTAATCCTCTTCTTCATATTCTACTCCCCTATCAGAAATAAAATAATAAATAACTGTGTATATAACAGTTCCAATTAACATTGTATAAACTGCTGTAGGGACAAAATTTTGCTTAAAGGCATTGAATGGAGTTATGCGGAGTATAACTTCTTCAGAAAGTAGAAATATCAATACTTCGTGCCCTAAAGTAAACCCAAAGATTACTGCTCCAACCAGAGGTAACTTCCCCGGATAAATATTATTCTTTAACTGCCCGGCAAAAGCGCCGACAATTACTCTGGAAACAGTGTAAATTCCAAATGCTCCCCCGAGCAGTACATCCTGAAGCATTCCCGCAATAAAACCTATTAAACTACCTCGTTTAGATCCCTGTAAAAATCCAGCACTAAAAACCAGCACCAGAAGCAAATCTGGACCATAATCTGCTGCCGGGAGACGCGAAAAAAAGGAAACCTGGAGAATTAAAATCAGCAATAAAAAACCAATATAAGCCAGCAGATCTTTCATGAAATTCCTCCTAAAGTGCTATACTCACCATTCTTTGACTACAACTAATTCCTCCAGACTTCTTTCTCCACTATAGGTTTCTACATAAGCCAGCTGTGATAAGCCCTGTTTGCTAACTTCTACTTCCACCACTTCTCCAATTGGCATACCGGCAGGATAATTATCAGATACACCAGAAGTTATAATTCTATCTCCCACTTCCACATCTGCATCCCAGGGGATATTTTCCATAATTACTCTCTCATCACTGTCAGGAAGCCCTCTTACTAAACCCAGAGCCCGTGAATCTTCCCGGGAAATTTGCCCCCCCACTACAAATTCAGGATCGTGCAGCAAAATTATCTGGGAAGAATTCATCCCGGCTTCTGCCACCCTGCCGGCCAGGCTGCCATTGTAACCTATAACCGGCATATTAGCAGAAACATCATCATTTCTACCAATGTTTATCATTACTTTTCTCTGCCAGCTGCCCGGGCTATAGCCAATAACTCCGCCGGTGATAACTTCCAGGGAATCTGCTGTATACTGATCATATGAAAGAAGTTCTCTTAACCGTTCATTTTGTTTTTGCACCTCTTCTAATCGGGCATTCCTGGCTGATAACTCTGCAACTTGTTCCCTCAGATGCTCGTTCTCCTCGATAAGTTCCTGAGAACGAAAAAAAGAAGCAAAGGTATCTTCTGCCAGCGTCACTCCGGATTCAATAAAATTGAAAAAGGGAGCCAGCAAATTGTATATTCCATTTTCTAACCAGTTAAAGAGATACAGGTCTACCTCCAAAACATTGACCACAATTAAAGCAAAGATCAACAGTATAATTGCCAGCGCTAATTTATAATTATAGTTTTTTAATTTTTCCACCACTAGTCCCCCTGATTAAGCACATTTTCTTTTTTTATGTTCCCATCAGGAAATTTTTTTGGGGGTTATCAGAACATTTTGTAAAGTTTCAATTTCTTCTAAAGCTTTACCTGTACCTTTTACAACACAGTCCAGGGGGTCATCAGCAAGATGAACAGGAATTTCAGTTTCATCTGCAATTAATTTATCCATACCTTCAAGCAGAGCCCCACCACCTGTAAGAATTATGCCAAAATCCATGATATCTGAAGATAATTCTGGCGGAGTCCGCTCCAGAGTAATTTTTACTGCCTCTACTATATTGGCCACCGGTTCATTAATAGCCTCTCTGACTTCCTCGGTGGATATTTCAATATTTCTGGGTAAGCCACTGACCAGATCTCTTCCCCTTATTTCCTTGGTTTTGTTTTCCTCAACTTTATAAGCTGATGCTATATCAGTTTTTAGTTTTTCTGCAGTTCTCTCCCCAATCATGACATTATATTCTTTTTTTACATACTGCACGATAGCCTCATCCATTTCATCTCCACCAATACGGATCGATTCGCTGCTGACTATACCACCTAAACTTATCACCGCAACTTCAGTAGTGCCACCACCTATATCAACTATCATACTGCCCACTGGATCATTTACCGGTAAGTCCGCTCCAATGGCCGCAGCCATAGGTTCCTCTATCAAAAATGCTTTTCTGGCTCCCGCCTGCTGTGCGGCATCCAGAACAGCACGTTTTTCTACTTCTGTCACCCCTGAAGGAACACATACAATAATTCGGGGCCTGACCAGTCTGGTTCTTTGATGTGCTTTGGTGATAAAATATCTTAACATAGAATGAGTGACATCAAAATCAGCTATCACCCCATTTCGCATAGGTCTAACAGCTACTATATTTCCTGGAGTTCGCCCAATCATATTTTTAGCTTCTTTCCCTACAGCCAGGACTTCATTATTACCTGTTCTCAAAGCTACCACCGAAGGTTCCCTCATAATAATACCTTTGCCTTTAATGAAAACCAGTGTATTTGCTGTACCCAGGTCCACCCCCATATCTCGAGAAAAAGGTGCACCCAGAAAATCAAAAACCATCTTTCATTCCACCTTTCTGATTACCACAAACCATATTATATGAAAATATTCATATCAGTTCTTTTTCTTTCATGCTTAAGTATTCATTGCCCCCAACTATTATGTGATCTAGAACAGGTATTCCTACTATCTCACCTGCATCAATCATTTTTTCAGTAACATTTAAATCATTTTCACTGGGTCTGGTTTCCCCGCTGGGATGATTGTGAGCAAGAATTA
>CAZVMQ010000011.1:0-44057 GCA_964628755.1 uncultured Halanaerobiaceae bacterium | reverse complement strand
AAATCATTTTCACTGGGTCTGGTTTCCCCGCTGGGATGATTGTGAGCAAGAATTATTCCTGCAGCACTGGCTTTAATGGCAAACTTGAAAACTTCGCGGGGGTGCATTATAGATTGAGTTAAACTTCCCCTGGTGATTTCTCGCGTAGAAATTAACTTTTGTTGAGAATTTAATAGCATAACCATACAAATTTCCTGCTGCAGCTTTTTCAAACGGGGGATAAAAAATTTCGCCGCAGCTTCTGGCGAAGTAAATTGCTTATCGGGTAGAGAGAAATCCAGCTGCAGCCTGCGCCCCAGCTCCACAGCTGCGATAATTCTGCTCGATTTTGCCATACCAATACCAGGCATTTTTTGTAATTCCTGCAGAGTTAACTGATCAATGTTCTCCATACCTCCGATCATACATATTAAATCCTGACTGAGTTCCAGAGCAGTCCTCTCTTTACTTCCGCTCCCCATTAATAAAGCCAGAAGTTCAAAATTAGAAAGATTCCTGGGGCCAAAACTCTGCAATTTTTCCCGGGGTCTTTCTTCCGGGGGTAATTCCTTAATTGTGTATTTTAATTTGTTTTTCAATTTGCCCTCCTAACCCCTGCTTTTAATTGAAAATAAACTAAACCAGCAATTAATCGAGTATACCTGCTCCAACCCCTGCCATCATTTCCCCTACAATATGTAAGGGCAGCCCCACCACAGTAAAGTAAGAGCCCTCAATCTTTTTGACCAGAAGACTTCCCAGCCCCTGAATGGCATAACCTCCTGCCTTACCCATGGGCTCTCTTGAATCTACATAACCTCTAATTTCTGCTGATGAATAATCTCTCATCTCAACCAGAGTTTCATCGTATCTTTTCAAAGTTTCTATTGTTTCCTGCTGTTTTTTTAGCAAACAAACACCTGTTATAACACTGTGCTTTTTGTTGCGTAAAAACTTTAACATCTCTTCTGCTTCTTTGAGCGAATCGGGCTTCTCCAGAATTTTATTTTGATGATAAACAATCGTGTCGGCAGCAAGTATAAGCCCCTTCTTTTTACTAGCTGCAACTTTTGAAGCCTTATTTTCTGCAAGTTTTAACGTTAAATCCCGGGGATTATCAGATGTAATTTTGCTCTCATCTAAATTGCTGGGTTCAACGGTGAAATCCAGGCCCAGATCATCTAATAATTCTTTCCGTCTGGGGGAAGCAGAAGCAAGAACTAAATTATGATCTATCATATATTTCCTCCTACCGGCTGGCGATTAAGATAATTTTGAGTGAATTCCACAATTAAACCTATGCCCATACCAGCAGGTACTGCCAGCAAGGCTAAATAAGGCAAATAATAAATTAAACCAAAATTTTCTATGATAAACATGGCAGTAAAAATTTGACCAATATTATGAAATAAAGCCCCCAGTATACTCACACCTATTAAGCTAAAATACTCGGAAGCCAGATAATAAGTCAGCCCCATTAACATAAAACCTAAAAGTCCACCACTCATACTCATGAAAAAATTAAATGACAAAAACGTTCCGGCCAGAACTGAACCCAGCATTATCCGAAATAACAATATTAAAAGCCCGATCTTAAAACCAAAAATAATCAAACCCAGCAGACTGGCAATATTGGCCAGACCAATTTTAGCTCCGGGCACTATATAACTCATTGGTATCAGACTTTCCACTATATGGAGAATTAAACCCACGGATATCAACAGGCCAACAATAGTTACAAACCTTGTTCTATTATTTTTCATAATGTCCACCTCAGGCAAATAAAGAAAAATCATATGTCATGGTTCGGTTCATCTTGATTTCAATCGTTTTTATTGTATCATTATTTTTCCGATTTGTCCATCAAAGTTTACTACCCGGCTTGCGACTTAATTTTCCTCGCTCGTTTTTTCAATGGCGCCTTCAGCAGGGCAGACTTCATAACAAAGTCCACATTTTATACAAACTTCTTGATCGATTTCATGCTGCTCTTTAGCCTCACCACTTATAGCATCTACAGGACATTCCTGAGCACAACGAGTACAGCCTATACAGTCTTCAGTAATTTCTACTTCCGAAATCTTTTCTCCATAAAATTCTATAGTATCTGTGGGACATTTCTCCGCACACAGACCACAGTTAATACAGGTTTCATAATCAAGTACTGCCAGATTATCCTCCATCTCGATAGCATCAACCGGACAAACTTTCACACACTGCTGACAGGCTATACAGCCTACCTCACAGGCTTTATTGACAAAACCACCGCCATCATGCGAACTACAGCGTATATGATTTTCTCCAGAAACAGGAGCAAGCACAAAAAGATCATGCGGGCATTCTTCCACACACTTGTTGCAGGCGGTGCAGGCATCCTCATCTACTTCGGGAAGCCCATTGTCATTCATCTCTATAGCATCAAAGGGACAAACTGCTTCACAATCTCCAAAACCCATGCAACCATAAGTACATTCTTTTTCGATCATATTGACTCCACTGGCAGCCACACAGCTTTCTATCCCCTCATAAACTGCTTTTTGGGCAGTTTCAGCTTCTCCGCCTTTACAGAGGAGCTGGGCCACTTCCTCTTCACCGGTTTCTGCTTCCAAACCCAGAATATCTCCGATAGCTTCTGTCACACTTTCGCCACCAACAGGACAGCCACTAACAGGTGCTTCACCTTCCACAACCGCTTCGGCAAAGGCATCACAGCCGGCATAACCACAGGCTCCACAATTAGCCCCGGGAAGCTCTTCATTAACTTCTTCAACCCTGGGATCTACCTCTACTTCGAAAGCCCGGGAAGCCACCCCCAGACCTGCTGCCAGTATCGCTGCAATTCCTCCCATACTTGCCACGGCGTATATGAAAAGAGATTCCATGCTTAATATACCTCCTCATCTATACTGTAATCATGCCCGCAAACCCCATAAAAGCAAGAGCCATAATTCCTGCTAGTATAAGGGTTATAGGAACTCCCTGCAGGCTTTCAGGAACATCGCCAAATTCCAGTTTTTCTCTTAAACCGGCAATTAAAACTATAGCTATAGTAAAACCGACACCTGCTCCAAAACCAAATATTATACTTTCAATAAAGTTATAATCATTAAGTGGTATAAGCAGCGCCATACCCATTATCGAACAATTAGTGGTTATCAAGGGGAGATATATACCCAGAGCCTTATATAAAACCGGACTGGCATATCTAATAAACATCTCAACCAGCTGAACCAGTGAAGCTATTACAATGATAAACGCCATATATCTTAAGAATACCAGATCCAGCGCTTCCAAAATATAAGTATTGATAAAATAGACAATAAAGGCTGTCATGGTCATAACAAAGGTGGTAGCAAGTCCCATACTGAAAGCTGTTTCCACATGTTTAGAAACGCCCAAAAAAGGACAGATTCCCAGAAATCTTATTAGCACAAAATTATTAACCAGAACAGTTGCAATAAATAATAAAAGCAAGTATTCAAAATCAATCATTGTTTGATCCCACCTTATTGTCAATAACTTTTATAACTCCAACCATTACCCCCAGAGTCAAAAAGGCTCCACTGGGCAGTATCATCACAATCATTTCTGGATATTCCGGACCAAACAGATCTATACCCAAAAATGAGCCCATACCCAAAACTTCTCTGATGGCACTTAAGGCAAAAAGCACCCAGGTGAATCCTATTCCCATACCTACAGCATCAAATATAGCTCGATGTGTGGGGTTTTTAGAAGCAAAAGCTTCCTGTCTTCCTAAAATCAGGCAATTTACTACTATCAGCGGAATAAATAAAGCCAGCTGATCAGAGATATCAGGAAAAAATGCTGCCATAAAATAATCTGTAAATGTTACAAAAGTTACTATGACCAGAATAAAACTGGGAATCCTGACATCTTCTGGTATCCAGTTTTTGATTATTGAAATTACTATCTCAGAAGAAATTAAAACAAAACTGGTCGCCAGCCCCATAGCCAGGCCATTTTCTACAGTGTTAGTAACAGCCAGAGTAGGACATAAGCCAATAATCAATTTGAAAATCGGGTTTTCTGCCCAGAGGCCATTGCGCAGCACTGCCAGTAAATCTTTCATTAATTGCCACCCCCAAAGTGTTCCAGTGCAATATTACCTGCTTCCATCACTATATTCATAACCGTTTCAGCAGATATGGTAGCACCAGCAATGTTTTCTACCTCATATGGCTCTTCTGGAGGTCTGTTAACTATTTCATATTCTTCGATGGGTTTATCGCGAAAATTCTCTTTATATCTTTCTTCCGTAATACGAGCCCCTAAACCGGGGGTTTCCTCATGGTTAAGTATCGATATATCAATTATCCTTTCTCTATCGGGATCAACACCAACCATGACATCAATCATACCCTGATAACCACCTTTAGTAACAGTCAAAGCTACTCCTACCTGTTGTTCAGCTTCATCAAAACCTATATAAAATGTGCGATCATCCCTGACTTCTTCCTCATACCTGACTGCATCAGGCAGAGCTGTCATTATTGCTTCTTCCCGGGCTCTGGCCTCGTGTTCTAAAATATAAGGGTTGGTCCAGTTAAATACGAAGGCCAGAAATAACGAACCAAAGACCCCGATTACAGTGAGAGTCAAAATTAACCTTTTTACAGAAGCTCTATCCTGTGCCATTATTTCACCTCGCCCAAACTTCTTGGTCTTGTATAACGGTCTATGAGAGGCACCGTCATGTTCATTAATAAAATAGCGTACATAACACCTTCTTCATAACCACCCCAAAAGCGTATTAAGACCACAAGCAGTCCTGCCCCAATACCGAATATCCATCTACCCAGAGGAGTTATGGGTGAACTAACCATATCAGTTGCCATATAAAAAGCACCTAAAATTAAACTGCCGGCCAAAAAATGAAAAAGTGGATCATGACCCAGCACTGTAGTGAATATAACAACAGTTGTAATCATGCCTGCCGGTATCCGCCAGTTTAATATTCCTTTATAGATCAAATAAGCTGCTCCCAGCAGAAGCAATAAGGCGGATGTTTCACCTAAAGACCCGGCGACATTACCTATAAATAGGTTCCAATAATCTGTAACGACTCCATCACCATAGAGAGCCAGGGGAGTAGCTGCCGTCTCCCCATCGATTGTCCAGGTTGTCATAATCACCGGATAGGAAGCAGTAATAAAAGCTCTTCCTACTAGAGCAGGATTAAAAGGATTGCTTCCCAGGCCTCCAAATACCTGTTTACCCAGTGATATAGCAACCAGAGCTCCTATAGCTACCGTCCACAGAGGTATTGAAGGTGGCAGAGTAAGAGCAAGCAGCAGTCCGGTCAAAACTGCACTGCCATCTGATAGAGGTACACTTTTGCCTCTTACTCGTAAGAAGACAAACTCTGTGGCACAACAAACAATAATACTCACAGCGATGATCAGCAGTGAGCGCAGACCAAAAAAGTAAACTGCTCCGGCTGTAGCCGGCAGCAATGCTAATACTACTGACCACATTATACTCATTACTGAACTATCATCACGCACATGTGGCGAGGATGAAATTACTAAATCTTCGGACTGCATATGTCTATTTCCCCCTTATTCCGACTTTTGTCGAGCTTCATTTAATTCAGCTTTGCCCAACCTGATGTAATGTACTAATGGTCTCTGTGAAGGACATATATAGGAACAGGATCCACATTCAATACAATTCATAACCTGATATTCTTCCAATCTATCAATTTTTTTCTCGCGAGCAAATTCTGACAGGTTTGTAGGCATCAGATCACAGGGACAGGCATCTACACAGCGTGCACACTTTATACAGGGAACGGGATCATAATCTTCTACTTCTTCTTTTCTCAAAACCAAAATCCCGCTGGTGCCTTTAACCACAGGAGCGCTCAGGTCCGCCAGAGAATTCCCCAGCATAGGTCCACCTGCGACCACTTTCCCGACTTGACCTGCAAATCCCCCGGCAGCCTCAATTACTTCCTCGATTGAAGTTCCAATTGGCACAATATAATTACCCGGTTCTTTTACTCCTCTACCTGTTACAGTTAAAGGTCTATCAAGCATGGGCTTATTATTTTCTACCGCCTGATATACAGCGGCGGCTGTAGCCACATTGTTAACTATAACCCCCACATCCAGTGGCAGACCTTCCACTGGAACTTCTCTATCAAGCAGGGTTTTTATTAAAACCGTCTCTCCCCCCTGAGGATACTGAGAAGGTAAAGTCTCGACTCGAATATTATTTTCTGAATCCACTAAATTTTTCATCTTGCTAATGGCATCGGGCTTATTCTCTTCGATAGCGATAATCCCCTGTTCAACTTCTACCGCCTGCATAAGAAATTTAAAACCCTGTAAAATTTCTTCTGTTTTTTCCACCATCAGACGATGATCCACTGTTAAATAAGGCTCACATTCTGCTCCATTTAAAATAAAATGATCTATTTCTTTGTCTTCGGGAACAGAAAGCTTAACATGAGTGGGAAACATAGCCCCGCCCATACCTGTTATTCCGGCTTCTTTGACTTTTTCTCTTATGGTTTCCGGGGTGAGCTCTCCTGAAGAGGAGTCCAGGTTTAGCGCGGAAAAAGATTTTTGTTCATCTTCCTCTTCAGATTTTTTAATCCCCACAGCCATGACTTTATCACCCGAGGGAGCAGTAACTTTTTTTATGCCTGTAACTACTCCAGAAATAGGAGCATGGACAGGAGCAGACACAAAAGCATCACTGTCGCCGAGTTTATCACCCCTCAGCACCTCATCCCCTTTACTTACGACTGGCTCGAGAGGAGCTCCTATATGCTGCTGCAGAGGCACATTAACATCTGCAGGAGATACAGGAGACGATAATTCAGAATTAGAACTCAAATTTTTGTTTTCAGGTGGGTGAACTCCTTTGGTGGAAAATAATTTCACCATTTTAATCACCTCAATTATATGTGATATTTACTGACTATGAACTAAAGTTTCATACCCTGCTTCCGTTAATTGATCTGCTATTTCTTCGGCTTCAGACCTGCTTTCACCCCCTACAACCTGAACTCTAAAGGGCTCTTCGCTGGAAATAAAGGCCGGGAAGTTTTGTTCCCGCAGTTCAGCAACCATGGCTTCAGCATTTTCCTCCTGGCCAAAAGCTCCAATCTGAATTAAATAGTCGGCCTCCCGGTCAATCTCCATTTCGGTCTCTTCTTCGGCTGCTTCCTCCTCTAAAACTTCTTCAGTTTCGGCTGGTTGAATATCTTCCCCGGCAGCATCCTGTTCAGGCTCCTCTAAATCATCTTCTAACTCGGCCAGATCTTCTCTATCCATATCCTCTCCAGCCATAGTATCTTCGCCTTCTGTTGCTTCTTCCGGCAGCTCATCCTCAGATATAATTTCTTCCTCAGCTGGAGTCTCTTCCTCTGCCCCATGTCGGCGAGCAAAAAATGCATTCCCTGCCTGAAAACCGATGTAAACTGAAACCATTGCCAGAATGATTAACAAAACAATAAATTTTAAAGAGCCTGTTTGATCTTCGCGCAAAAATTCAAACATAATACTCACCCTAATTCAACTTTATTTTCTTGCTGGAAATTGCTTCTTTAATCTCCAGCACACTGTGCAGAGAACCTGTGGCACATATAAATTGGTCTTCTTCCTGAGCTGCTAAAATATCCTTAATTGTAGAAATTAAATCCTGGTCAGCATGAATCGTTACTTCGGCTTTTAGTTTCTGCGAAATTTCAGAGGGATTTAAAGCCCTGGCAGATTGACCAAAAGTTAAAACTATTTCTGTTTCAAATTCCAGTTTTCTTAATTCTGCAATTATTTCTTCCAGCTTTTTATCCCGCAATACTGATAATATAATTTTGCCCTGTTTATATTGACCAAAATTTCTATTAAGAAATTCACATAAAAATTTGATGCCGGCAGGTGTATGGCTGCCGTCAATTATAAAAGGAGGCTCCGTTCTGGCAATTTCCAGTCTCCCCGGCCAGAAAACCCGGGATAAACCTCGAGAAATTTCAGAATGAGACACAGGAAACATTTCCTGCAGGACATCTACTACTGTACAGGCAGTAACCGCATTTTTAAGCTGATGTTCTCCTAACAATTTAAGCTCAATGTCAATAGTTTTAGTTCCCCTTTCCAGCTTAAAAATCTGAGAATCCTGCGACTCTTTCCAGTTGCTCACATCATAATATTGCTGAGAAAAATAAACTGGAGCTTTCACCTCAGCAGCCTTTTTTATTATCTCCCGGGCTGGTCCTGATTTCTCTTCTCCACTAATCACCAGACTCCCCTGCTTGATTATTCCCGCCTTTTCCCGGGCTATCTCACTCAGGGTCTCACCTAAATATTCTGTATGTTCAAAATCAATACTGGTTATAATGCTGGCCACAGGTGGAGGTATAACATTGGTGGCATCCAGTCTTCCTCCCAGCCCGGTTTCCAGAATGGTTATATCAGGTTGTTTGTCAGCAAAAAATAATAAAGCTGCTGCAGTCAATACCTCAAAAAAAGTTGGGCTGCCCACTTCAGACCAGTTGCTCTCATCGGCAATTATTGGCTGCAATACTTCTACAATATTTTGTAATTCTGCCCTGGATATATTACGTCCCTGAATTCTAATTCTCTCATTAAACTCTTCAATATGAGGAGATATATACCTGCCTACAGCATAACCGGCTTCCTGATAAATATGTTCAAGCATTGCTATGGTAGAACCTTTCCCATTACTGCCGGCCACGTGAATGAAATTTAAATTATCACCCTCAAATCCTGCCAGATTTAATAATTTACTGGTTCTTTTCAGACCTGGTTTAAATCCATCTTCACTGCCAAATAGCGGGAATGAATTGAAGTATTTTACCGGATCTTGTGAATTCATTGGTAATAGCCACCCTTATTAATCTAAGTTTAATTTGCTTTTTTAAAAATAATTATTTAAAATATAGACAGGTGATTTTTGCTATCCTGCGTAATTATTATGTGATGAGGTGAACATATTTATCCATGAACATTCTCTTAATTTCTTTGCTGGCACTGTTCACGGCGCAAATTATTAAAATATTTACGGTGTTTCCACCCAGCCCGGGAAGAGTTTTCGAATCCGGGGGGATGCCCAGTTCTCATTCAGCTTTTGTAACCTGCTTAACCACTCAAATTGGCTTTACAAATGGAATCGATTCCCAGCTGTTCGCTATTGCTGCCGTATTTTCTTTGATCACAATATATGACTCCGGCGGGGTGCGGAGAGCAGTAGGCGAACAGGCTAAAATCTTAAATCGACTAATAACAAAAGTTGAACTGACCAATTTAGAACAGGAAAAAGACAATATCAAACGAGAGTTTCAGGAGTTAATTGGACATACTCCTTTTGAAATAATTGCCGGAGTAATGCTGGGATTTATTATTGCGATTCTGGCAATTTAACAATGCTTTATTTGCGCCCATCCAAAAATGTTTGAACTTCTAAAGTATGTCCTTCAGGGTCTTCACTAAAAAAATTATATATTGCAAACTCTGATTTTTCTACTGGAGGCCCGGATAATTTCAAACCTTTTTCTTTAAATAATTCGTATACTTCATCTACTTCTGTCTTATTCTTACACAGAAAAGTTATAATGGGGGATTTCCCCTCAGTGTTGGTAGGATGATGTTCACAAAAGCCCAAGCGATCTCCACCAGGCAGATTGTATATCAAACATTTACCCTGATCTCTATCAAGTTCCAGCTGCAAAAAATCTCCGTAAAATGATCTTATGGTGCCCAGACTCTCACAGCCAAAAAATATAACATTCCCGTAGAATTTCAAAATTCTTCCTCCTTTTAATTAGGTAAACTTCAGCTCGATTCTGTCCTTTTCACTAATTTTGCTGGAAAAATCAGCTGTATCACCGTTTATCAATAATTTCACTTCTTCCTTCATCTGAGGTGATAATCCATAATTTATGAAATCTAAAATCTCATCTACGGTCAAATCTTTAGCCTTAAACTTCACTTCATCCCCGTCCCTAAGAGTATAATTCGTATCTACAGTTTCTCCATTTACCAAAACATCTGCAATTTTTCTGGGGATCTCAAGTTCATTTTGATTAAAAGTTACATTTATCTTTGCTAGATTTTGCTGGTAATAATTTATCAGGTCTGCCACCGTTTTTATGGGCCCTTTCCTGTCAAGAGACAATTCCTCTATATTATTGAGCTGTTCATCCATGCCTACTGGATTATCACCATCGGTAATCACAATTTCACTCTGCGGTAAATATGTATCCTGACCATTTAAGACAATATGAATCCAGTCATTACCAATCTCGGCCGCATTTATTTCCAGCAGCCTTTCCACAGCATGTCGCACCGATTTTACCGGCCTGTAAGTAATATCCATCCCATCCTGCAAATTTGCTTCCGGATTAAGATTTTCACCTTCTACTTTAATTATTGGGCTTAGCTCCAGCTTTTCTCCCTCGATATTAATTGTTTGTGGTGTAAAATTATCATCGGGCAATATCTCTTTAACCTTTGCCGCAGCATCCTTGCCTTTTTTACCGGGCTTGAATTCTATAACATCTCCATCAGATATTTTTGCCTCCAGATTGACTTCTTCTCCGTTCAATTTTATTTCTCCAGGCTCACCCAGGCTGCCAGGAATAGACTGTACTTCTCCATTTAAAGTGTAGGTCAATCCCTGTCCGGGCTTTGCCCGCAGGGCCTTTAAATCTATATCAGCCTGAAGTAAAGCATCCCGCACCTGAGGCTTCTGTATGGAAAATAGACTGACATTAATATCATTAACCTGTACCTGAATAAAGTTGGTTTCTTTTCTGTTTTTATCAGCATTAACTCCTATACCCACAGGTGTAATCATCTGTGTGCCATTAATACCTTCAATCTTACCACTAACATTTTTCAAATCTTCAGCATCTCTTATTCCCACTCTATCCTCGTCCAGGTCAAGATAATCTGAGAGTTTTTTAGTGAAACCAGGTGTTAAACTACCTCCCCCAATACAGATCACAGCTCGCGGAGAACTTTGATTTAAACGCAAGATCTCTTCCGCTATTAATCCAGCCATTTCTTCCACGTCAGCTGCAATCACACTGCTGATTTCCTCGGAGGTGATATTTTTGTCATTGCCCAGAGCATCTTTAACGGAAAATTCATCCTTATCGTTAAGTTTGCATTTCATCTCTTCGGCCGCATGATAATCGATTAAAAAGTGTTCGGCAATCGTTTCAGTTATTTCATCTCCCGCTACCGGGACCATTCCATACCCGACCATAGATCCTCCTTTAGTTACAGCTATATCAGCAGTTCCGGCTCCGATATCTACCAGAGCCAGATTGAAATTATACATATCCCGGGGAACTACAACTTCAGCAGCCGCGATAGGCTCCAGAGTTAATCCCCTAACATCCAGATCTAAATTATCTATAACAGAAAAAAGAGAATCAACTACAATCTGAGGTAAAAATGTTGCAATCACATCAACTTCTATAACACTGCCCTGCTGCTGGAAAATTTCTGTCACAAAAATGCCATCAACTCTATACTCCTGAACCGTATGGCCGACAAAATGATAACCAGCATTATTTCCTTCTGTATTGAGGTTTTCCAGTTCCTCCTGGGCATTCTGAACGGCTGAATATTCCAGGGCACTGACATCTTTAGCTGTTACCTTCTTTTTATTTTCGAATTCAATCCTGCTGGTACTTTCAACTGTTTCCAGAGCTCTACCCGCTGCTGCTATAGCTGCTTCAGTTATTTTCTGGTTAGAACCTGACTCCAAACTGCTGATGATTTTATCCACCTGTTCTGTAACCATACTGACATCATGTATCTGCCCATCATACATTGCTCTATTCTGGTGGGAAATAACGGCAGAATCTTTAATATCATATTTGTCATCTTCTTTGTTTAAAAGCAGACCAACCACGGTTCTGGTGCCAATATCAAGGGCGAAAATATCTGAATTTTGTGTGGGCATCTTTAAACCACCTCAATCCACAGTGAAATTACATGTAAACTAACTAAAAATATATTTTCATGCCTGTTTATCTTTATGATAATTCTATACTGTCTGCTAATTTCCTCCCTGTTAATCTTTGATTCCTCATCCTCTTAATTACAATCAGGTATTAAAAACCAGAAAACCAATAAAATTGTAATGATAAAGAACTGATAAAAAAGACAGACTGATTAATATCAAGAATAACTGATTAATGAAATTGCTTTGCAGCAGGCCCTTTTTTATTATCAGGTATATATCTATTAGCAATAATATTATCATGAGTACTGGAATTAAATTTACTAATCCCATCCATTCAGGCCAGCCATAAGGGTGCTGTATTAAATCATAGAAAAAATAACTCTGAGCCAGTATAAAAATTATTCCCAGACCAGAAAGCAATACTCCGGGCCAGACTGGTAAATACTCCTGCCGGGTAAAACTCCTTTTAATCCCCCTGAATAAACCGCGGATATTTACAACCAGAGTAAGTAAATAGGTGAAAAAAGCTATAATGACGACCGCAAGATGCAGCAGAGGTGATTCAAGCAATGATAATTTAAAATACTTCTGAGTGGGGTTTTCTCCTCTAATTACCCCTGAAATTTCTCCATTATCATCTCTGGTAAAAATCAAAGAATGTTTCCCCTGCTGACTTATGAATTCATCCTCCCTCTCCCCTGGCAGATAAGAAATTTTTCGATGAGCAGAGGCAATTAATTCTTCATCGCCAGCAGATATGTTCAGGGGTTTTAACCGGCTCAGTAATTTTTCCGGTGTGGAATGAGAACTGCGACTGGAATAGTACCTACCAGTAAACTCAGACAGCTCCTGTTCTATTTCTCCCGCCCCAGCTTTTAAATCTCCCGGGAAGAACTCAGTAATCAAAGCCCGCAGAAGTTCTTTGCGGGCAAAAGTTCCTTCCCCACCATTATAAGCCACGAAAATCCCCATATCTCTTTCCGGCAAGAAGAACATACCGGTACTAAACAAATTAGTATCACCACCGTGCCAGAATATTTCTTCCCCGGCAAGCTTTTGATGCTTAAGGCCCAAAGTCCAGCCAGAAGCCTGAGGATGGGGACTGAAGTAGGGGGTGAAAAGTTTTTCTATTTTACTTTCCGGAAGGATATTCCAGATCCGGGAAGAGTCTTCTCCGTTCATCTGAGGCATTATCGCTCTCATGAAAAAACTAATATCTCTGGCTGTAGTCGAATGTCCACCGGCCGGCAGCTCATTTATATACTCGAATTCCCGGGCTATATATCTGCCAGCTGATTTTTCATGCCCACAGCTCATATTCTCCCGTAAATTGGCCTCAGGTGGCTGGGCAACTGTGGAATTTTGCATCCATAGAGGAGAAAATATCTCAGACTCGATATAATCTTCATAACTTTTGCCCGAAACTTCCTCTATAATATAACCGGCAAGTGTTGTACCATAATTGGAATACGCCGGAACTTCTCCCGGCTTATAAACCAGTTCAGGATGCCCATACTGGTTCATATATTCCTCCAGTGATAGCAGGTTTTCCTGGTTAGATGCCAGAAGAGTTATACTTCTATCTTCAAATCCGGCAGTATGGGTCATAAGTTCTGTCAGAGTAACAGGAGCCTGATTATTGTCGTATTCCAGCTGAAGCTCTTCCGGCAGATAATTGTTTACATCCTCGTCTAATTCTAATTCCCCCCTGTCAACCTGCTGTAAAATAGCTGTCCAGGTAAATACCTTGCCTATAGACCCGGTTCTGACCAGATGTCTGCCTGGATCCATTTTTTCTTCGTTTTGCCAGCAGGCATTACCTATTCCTTGCTCATAAATCACCTGATCATCAGCGACTACACTGATTACAGCCCCGGATATTCTTTCAGCTGCCAGCTGCTGACGCAAAACTCCATCCAGAAATGTCCGCAGTTCTTCTCTTTCAATATTATCTGCAGCATTTACCTGCAAATTAGAAGCAATGGTGAAAGACAATATCATCATCACCACAACAGCCAAAGTTATTTTTAAGAGTGAGAGACTCCTGTTCTCTGACATCATATCCCTCTCTTTCCGGTTTTCAGGTAAAATATACATGCTCTAAATCAAATACTGAGGGCAAATTTAAACTATCAACTCAAATTACTTTTAATATCCCGGGCAATTTCTTCAGCATTAAAGCCAAAGTAACTGCCAACTTCTTCTCCGGGAGCGCTGCAACCAAAATCTTCCACAGAAAAGATTAGATCGCCCGAACCGATAAACTCATACCAGCCCTGACTGACTCCGGCTTCTAAAACCACTCTTAAAGCTGAAGCTGGCTGTAAAAGGTCTCCTTTATTAGCACTCAAAGTTTCTGAAAATTTCTCGCGATTGGGTATGGAAATTACCCGGGCACTAATATTATCAGCTTCTAAAATATCAGCAACTTCCACAGAAAGTGAAACCTCACTGCCGCTGGCCAGTAAAATAACTTCCGGATTGTCACTCTCCTGAATTACATAACCTCCCTGAGACAAATCCACATCATAATCTTTTTTCAAAGCGGGCAGGGATTGTCTGGTTAAAATTAAAGCTGTAGGTCCTTCGGTATATTCTAAGGCTTCCTGCCAGGCTGCTGCTGCTTCTTCTCCGTCTGCTGGCCTTAATACCTGCAAATTGGGTATTAATCGCAAAGATTCCAGCTGCTCCACCGGCTGATGAGTGGGGCCATCTTCACCTATAAATATTGAATCATGGGTAAACACATAAATATTGGGCAGCTCCATGAGGGCAGCCAGACGTATAGTTGGCCTCATGTAATCAGAAAACACGAGAAATGTAGCAGCAAATGGCCTTAAACCTTCATGCAAAGACAGCCCATTAATAATACCACCCATTCCATGTTCTCTGACTCCAAAGCGAAAGTTTCGACCAGAATAGTTATCAGCCTGTATCTCTCCCATGTTTTCCTGATAGGTTTTATTAGAAGGAGCAAGATCGGCCGATCCCCCTACCAGGTAATCAACTTCCTGCATAATACTGCTCAGGGCTTTTCCAGCAGATTTGCGGGTAGCAGTATCGATATCTACATCCAGATTCTGCAGAGTTTTACCCAGTTTTTCTGGTAATTCCAGCTTATGAGCCTTCTGCCATTTTTCATAAAGCTCTGGATTTTCCTGCTGCCAGTGTTCGAATTTTCTCTGCCACTCCTCATATTTCTGTCTCAATTCTGCTCTTTTCTCCCGCCAGAAATCATTGACATCCTCAGGCACAAAAAACTTCTCTTCCGGAGGAAAACCAATATTTTCTTTCAGACCTTTAATCTCTTCTTCCCCCAGAGGAGCACCATGGGCTCCGGCATCACCTTCCATAGTAGGAGAACCATGAGCTATCTCGGTATTAACTTCTACTAAAGTGGGCTGCGATTTATTCTTTCGGGCAGCTGAAATAGCCTCTCTAATTTCAGTGAAATTATAGCCATCGACATTTTCGATGACCTGCCAGTCGAAAGCTTTAAATCGCCCGGTCACATCTTCAGAAAAAGCCTTTTCAGTGCTGCCTTCAATTGATATATTGTTAGAGTCATAAAATACAATTAATTTGCCCAGCCCCCAGTGACCTGCCAGTGAACCAGTTTCGGAACTTATTCCTTCCATGAGGTCCCCATCACTGGCCAGCACATAAGTATAATGGTCAATAAGCTGCAGGTCTTTGGTGTTATACCTTTCTGCCAGCATTCTCTCAGCTAAAGCCATCCCCACTGAATTAGAAAGACCCTGTCCCAAAGGTCCCGTAGTGGTCTCCACTCCCGGGGTTTCCTTATATTCGGGATGCCCTGGAGTAGGTGATTCCAGCTGGCGGAAGTTCTTGATGTCTTCCAGAGAAAGATCAAAACCACTCAAATACAATAATGAATATAACAGCATTGAACCGTGGCCGGCTGAAAGCACAAATCTATCTCGATCCGGCCATTCGGGATCATGAGGATAATATTTTAACTCTTCCCCGAACAATAAAGATGCCAGTTCTGCACAACCGACAGGCATTCCCGGATGTCCGGAACCTGCTCTCTCAACTGCATCAACCGAAAGCCCTTTAACCGTGTTAGCTACTTTCTGCAGCATATATTTAACCCCCTAATAAATTATTCATTCTGGTCAGTATTTGTCTGCTTTTTATGCAAAATTTCTTCCGCTTCCTTTTCACTAAAAGAATACCTCTCCTGACAAAATTGACAGCGAACTTCAACTTCTCCCATTTCCTGCAAAGCAGCCCTGATCTCCTGAGCAGGAAGCCCTTCCACAATTTCTCGAGTCCTTTCTTTGCTGCAGGGGCAGCTATATTCAACTTCTTTTTCCGCCAAAATTCTATATCCCTGGTCAGCAAAAATTTTCTCCAGCAAATTTTCTGGATTATTACCTTCAGAGATCAAACCTGTAATTGATCCCAGTTTACTGATATTTTCTTCCAGCAGGTCAATCTGTTTCTCATCTGCTCCTCCCATTATCTGCACGATAAATCCTCCCGCAGCAGAAACGGTCAGGTCAGGTTGAACCATTACTCCCAGGCCAACCGATGACGGAGTTTGTTCCGATTTAGTAAAATAATAGGTAAGATCTTCTCCTATTTCTCCGCTGATTAATTCCACACTGCCTTCATAAGGGTCTTTCAAATCAAGATTTTTTTGCACAGTAAGAGTGCCCGCTCCCACCCCACTGCCCACGTCAATTTTACCATCTGGAGAAAGTGGAAGCTCCACATCGGGATTTTGCACATACCCTCTAACATTGCCATGCAGATCAGCCTCAGCAATCAAATATCCCAGCGGTCCTTCTCCCTTAATTCTAATAATAGTCCTTCTCCCTGATTTTAACATTGAACCGACCAGCAGACCGCCGGTGAGAACTCTACCCAGAGCCGCCGTAGATAAAACTGTAGTCTTATGTATTGTTTGTGCTCTACGAACAACTCCGGTAGTCTTAGCTGCCAGAGCTCTGATCTGTCTATCTTTGCTGATAGCCCTTACTAAGTGATCACTATTTTTATCAACCATTAAACTGAATCCTCCTGTATTTTTGCCGCTATTTAAACCGTTCTATTTCATAATATTATGTTACTGGTTTTCTGTCAATCATGTAAACTTCTCAAAACCTGATTGGATAAAAATTGCAAACAACTGTTATCACCTTTCTACCGGTTTAGGCTTGCGGGACATGGTATAGGCCACACCAATTAAAATTAAAGCACCACCGAATAATGTAAGCTGAGTAACTACTTCCCCCAGCAGCAGCCAGGCAAGAATTGTTGTCAGAATGGGCTCTCCAATTATAGAAACTGAAACAAGAGTCGTAGGGACATATCGTACAGCCAGATTTAGCACCGAATGGCCTATTAAAGTAGGACCTAAAGCCAGCCCCAAAAATATTAACCAGTTTTTGGAACCATATCCGACAAAGGAATGCCCGCTTATTATAATTCCTATAAATAAAAACAGAGAGGCATAAAAATAGACTGTAAAAATATAGGGAAAATAGTTTAACTCCTCTCTTAAGCTGCGCCCGGAAAATAAATAGAGTCCGGCAAAAAACGCTGCCATAATAGCCAAAAGATCGCCCCTTATACTGGCAAACAAATTATGTATATCTCCGGCCCCGACAATAAAACTGCCAATCACCGAGACTACCACCCCAATAATTATTCCTCGCTGCAGATCCTCCCGGGCCCAGATAGCTTCAAACAAAAGTGTAAAAATAGGCTGTAAAGCCACAAATATAACTGCATTAGCTACCGCTGTATATTCAAAAGCAGTAACCCATAAGATGAAATGAACCGCCAGAAAAAAACCCACCAGCACCTGTCTTTTATTGTAAAACAGGACAATATTGCAGTCCTGGCGATAAATAAATACAGGTAATAAAGCCAGAACACTCAAAAACATACGATAAAAAGCAATAATTAGCGGCGGGGCATCAGACAGGGCCACAAATATTCCGGCAAATGAAATTATAAAAATCCCCGCCGCCAGGATTAAATATATTTTACTGTGCATATCGATATTATCTTTCATCAATCATCCCACCAGGGAAGTTTGCTGAAATCTCGCAAAGGCATTGTTTTTTCTTCCCCTGGCTCCAGATCAATTCTTTCCTCACAATGCTGCAAATAAAGCTCCTGATCTGAAAGCAGCCGATAACTGGCACCTTTATCAGTCACTCTAACTCTAAGATGACGGCCTTTAAAATATATGGTAAATTGATAACCATCCATGGGCTCGGGTAGATAAGGTTTAAAAGAAATTTCCCCGTGGTAATTTCTCATCCCGGCAAAACCATATACTAGAGTCATCCAGGCGCTTCCCAGACCGGCAGTATGCAGACCCATGTATGTATTCTCATTAAAATCATCAAGGTCCAGACGTGAAATCTGGACAAAATACTTATAGGCTTCTTCCACATAACCTATTTCAGAAGCAATTATACTGTAAATAGCCGGAGAAAGAGAAGAATCATGAGTGGTTTTCGGCTCATAATAATCATAATTTGCTTTCTTTTCTGCCAGAGTAAATTTGTCACCCTGCAGCAGCATTAACAAAATTACATCTGCCTGTTTAATTACCTGATAGCGCCAAATTGTCAGAGGATGCCAGTTAGAAACCAGAGGAAGTTCTTCATGAGGTATCTCTTCAATATCCAGCGGCTTTTTACAGACAAAAGAATCATCCTGAGGATGGACACCAAGTTCCTCATTGTAGGGAAGGTATATTGTGTCTGCAGCCTCCTTCCACTCTGCTATCTCCTGTGCAGTCAACTCCAGTTTATCAGCAAGTTGCTGGTATTTTTCAGGTTGTTCTTCTTTCATCTCTAAAAGTGTATCACGGGCAAACTCAAGGTTGAATTTAGCCATATAATTTGTAAAACAATTATTGTCTACTCCTGGTTTGTATTCATCAGGGCCACATACTTCATTGAAATAAAAAGCTCCACAGGTGTGATTATAGTGTCCGCAGCTTATCCACATGCGGGCAGTTTCAGCCAGAATTTCTGCCCCCATGTTATGCAAAAACTCAAAATCTTCGGTGGCAGTCACATATAGATATATGGCGTAAGCGATGTCAGCATCAATGTGATATTGAACTGTTGACCCCATAAAGAACCCGGAGGCTTCTTTGCCATTGATAGTTCGCCAGGGAAATAAAGCCCCATTTAATTTTACTCTGTTAGCATTTTCTCTTGCTTCTTCCAGTATATTATATCGGTATTCCAGTAGCTTACGAGCTATCTGAGGTCTATTAAATAAATAAAAAGGAATAATAAATGTTTCAGTATCCCAAAAATAATGACCTTCATAAAATTCTCCAGAAAGCCCCTTGGCCGGGACATTTGTACGTCCATCTCTGCCGGTAGATTGAATTAATTGAAAGGCGTTATAACGAAGTGCCTGCTGCAAAAACCCCTGTCCCCGTACGAAGACATCAAAATCTTTCCAAAAATCTTCCAGAAATTTCTTCTGGTCTTTTTTTAGGTTTTCAGCCCCTCTGTCAGCTCCGGTTTTTACTTCCACTAAAACTCGCTTGATCAGCCGTTCAGAAGGAATCTCACGGGATGTAGCAAAGGCAGCATATTTTCGCAATGAATAAGTATCTCCCCTGCTGGCAGAGATAACAAAATCCTGGATTATCTCATTTTCAACAATAAACTGGTCTCGTTGTACACTCGTACCACCTGGTAACTCAAGTTCATTTTTGACTGCCCCAGCAATGGCAAAATCACTTTCAAAAGTATTTTGTACCATATAGCAGCGCCCATTGGCAAAACCTGTTTTCGCCACTTCTCTTGTATCATTTTCCCGAAAATGGTGATGATTTTTTACCTCGCCATCGATGCTGGACGCCAATCTTATCCGGCCGGTAAAATTTAAGGGGGTAATTTTATAATCGATGAGGGCGAGATTTTTATCTGTAAAAGAAATAAGTCTATCAATCTCGATTTCCACCTGTCTGCCCTGAGGGCTTTCCCAGATGAATTCCCGGGATAATCTTCCTGTCCTCATATCCAGTATCCGCTGATAATCCTCGGTTTTTCCGTTCAACAAATCCAGTTTTTCCTTTTCTAAATACAAATTTATTTTTGTCCAATCCATTAGATTTACGATTGTCTGACTATATTTAGGAAGGTTAGGTGCTTCTTCTCCATAAACTATTTCCTCTGAATCATAGATGCCGTTGATGTAAAAGCCAGGTGTAGTGGTTTCCGCCGGACCTGAATAATCTTCTTCGAGAGTTCCTCGCAGCCCCATATAACCATTGCCCAGAGAAAAAATTGATTCATTATGATGGTTATTTTCAATTTTAAACTCCTCTTCAATAATGCGCCAGGGATGCACCTGGAATTGAGGTGCTTTGTCTAATTTCTTTTCGTGAAAACTGCGCAATTTAATATAACCTCCTATTAACCTCCACCTACAAGGGGAAATATACTAACAGTACTTCCCGCGGGAATTTTATTATTCATGTCAGCATGTTTTCCATTTATTAGCACAACCTGAACTTCTTCAGCAGGTATATTATAATATTCAAGTATATCCTTAATGTGAGAAACTTTATTACTGGCAAGTTTATTGCCTTTTCTTTGCTCAGTAGGGCTATAAGTTTCCAGACCGCCGTATAAATTAACTGTAATCAAATCTTCAGTCGCAATCCTGCTCACCTCCAGGAAGCAGATGCATAAACTGCTGTAAATTCAATTCCTTAAGTTTTTCTTTTTTAGGAATTCCTGCTTGCGTCCAATTCCTCAGGTCATAATACTCGTCAAGCATCTTCTCTTCATTTACAACCTTTCCCAGAGCAGGTCCGCTTCCTTCTTCCTGTTTAAATCTTTCCGGTAAAGTATCATGCTCTCTAGAAAACCCTGCTCCAGCATTAAATAATCTCTCCAGGTTCCAAATTCTTTCGCCGATCTTAAAAAACGCTTCCGCAGTAAAATTCTTTCCTGTAACTGCCGAGAGCATTTGCTGATAAACCCCTTCAGCCAGAGCAAAAAAGGTAAACTTACATACTATCAAAGAATCCAAAATCGCATTAAAATTCTGCTGCTGTATGACTATTGGAGCTTTATCAGACTCGCTAAAACGATCAATTTGCCGGGGATAACCCAGTAATTCCCAGGACATCATATTTGCTCTTTGATGACATGCCCCGCGATTAGAAGTCATATAACCCAGAGCCTGGCCCTTCATACCCCGGGGGTCAAAACCAGGAATATCAAGTCCCTTAACCTGCATGGCCAGCCGGGAAGCGCCATATTCTCGGGCAAAAGCCAAAGACCCTTCTGCCAGCTCATCTCCCAGGCCCTCTCTTCTAGCAATTTTATTAATTATATTCTTCAAACCCTGTTTTTGGCCAAAATAAAAATCCGAAGCAATAAAATTTTTTTCCGACATTTCCATCAAACAGCTCAAAACAGAACCAGTAGAAATGGTGTCCAGCCCCAGTTCATCACAAAGATGATTCAATTCTGTCACCAAATCAGGGTCATCCAGCCCCAAATTCGCCCCTAAAAGCCCCAGAGATTCATATTCAGGACTGGCCCGTTCTTCCCCGGCAACTTTTAAGCTGCGGGAGCAGGCAATAGGGCAATTATAACAGCTAGATTTAGAAGAAAAAGTTTTTTGAGATAATTGTTCCCCGGAAATTTTATCAGCCCCGGAAAATTGGGTTTCCTGAAAATTATGAGTGGGTAAAACTCCTGCATCATTACTCAAGTTCATCAACATAGCAGTACCGAGCTGCTCTAAACGCTGTGAAGTCAGGGAGCTATCTTCCAGCCAGGAAATTGATTTCTTTTTAATCTCATCTAAGTGATCTTCCCGGGCAATCCGCGGCTCTTTATTGCCCCTGACAGAAATAGCCTTAATATTTTTATAGCCCAGAACTGCTCCCAATCCTCCCCGGCCCAGAGTGCGATTTTTACCCACTGCAACGGAAGCATATTTTACCTGCTTCTCCCCGGCCGGTCCTATCATCAAATGATCCATCTCCGGCCTTTTATCCTTCAGAAATTCCCAGGTGGCGGTCGTTTTTTCCCCGGTCAGCTCCGGACAGGGCATTATTTCAACTCCATTTTCGTCAATCTCTATTCTGCTCAAACTCTTTGCTCTGCCCCCCAAAACCAGGGCATCATAACCGGCCTTTTTCAAACTGGGTCCCCAGAAACCACCTGCATTAGAATCAAAAATTGTATGGGTCAGGGGAGATTTAGACACCATAGCCATTCTGCCTGTGGTGGGTATAACAGTAGCAGTTAACGGGCCAACAGAAAAGATTACTTTATTTTCACGAGAAAGGGGAACAGTACCGGGACTTATACTTCGGGACAATAAAAAAACTCCCAGCCCTCTTCCTCCCAGATAAGAACTAAGATGAGAGCAGGAAATATCTTCCTCAGTAAAATTTCTATTCGTAAGATCTGCTTTTAAAATTTTTCCCATCCAGCCATTCATAAAATAACCCCTTTATTTGCCTAATGTTCAGTAATTTCACCCTGTAAAATTTCGATACCGTGGGGCAATATATCTATTATACTTTCCAAACACTGTTTAACGGCCCGGGGACTTCCGGGCAAATTAACTATCAAGGTTTTGCTCCTTATACCTGCCCTGGCCCGGGACAAATAAGATAACTCAGTATATTGAGAAGTGTCTGATCTCATTTTTTCCGGCAGCCCCGGAACTTCCCTGTCAATCACATCCTGAGTCACTTCTGGTGTGATATCTCGCTCCGCAAAACCTGTGCCTCCCGAGGTTAAAACTAAATCAACTTTTTCCTGATCACAGAGTTCATAAAGAGTATCTTTGATTTGCTCAAAATCATCGGGAATTATTTTATATCCGACAATTTCGCCCCCCTGCTCAACAATTAAATTTTTAATAGCCGGTCCACTGGCATCCTCTCTTTCTCCCGCAGCCCCTTTATCACTGATCGTGACCACAGCTGTCTTCACTTTATACCTCCTCAAAGTAGATCGCATCACCAGTTTTAACTTTTCCGCCTTCTAAAACCCGGGTAAATATTCCCTGTTTGGGCATGATGCATTTTCCCACCTGCTGGGAAATCTCACAGCCAGAATGACACTCTTTACCAATCTGGGTAACCTCCATCAGAACATCTTCCCCCAGCCTGAGACCCTGACCTGGCTCTAATTCATGTAAGGTTATACCCCGGGTCGCGATATTTTCAGCAAAGTCGCCATAACCCAGTGTTAACTCCTTATCCTTCATCTCCTCTTTCATGTAGAGTATACTTTCCTCGGCCAGCAGACTCACCTGTCGATGCCAGTCACCTGCATGGGCATCCCCAATAATACCGTGCCCGGGTTTAAGTTCTACCTCTGGCAAAACCTTTTTTACAGTTCCTTTTTCTTCACTTAAAGCTACCGCGACAACTTCGCCCACCTGTTTATTTTCCTGCCGGAAAAAATCACCTGATTCTCCTCCCGTCTTTTTCATGAGTTTAATATCCCCTATCTGCATCTCCTTATCTATAGCTTTACACATATCATAAATTGTTAGAGCAGCTGCACTGACACCCTGCAGCGCCTCCATTTCTACACCTGTCCGGTCAGAAGTACTTACGGTACAATATATTCTGATACTGTCAGCAGATGTAAATTCAAAGTCAATAGAAATGCTGGAAAGAGGTATTTGATGACAGAGAGGTATTAATTCCGAAGTTTTTTTGGCAGCCATTATTCCCGCCAGTCTGGCTGTCTCCAGAACCGGACCCTTTGCCAGATCCTGAGATTTTATTCTGGCCAGGGTATCCTCTTTCAGTAAAATTTCGCCTGCCGCTTCAGCTTCGCGACTTGTTATATCTTTTTGGCTTACATCTACCATATTTATATTACCTTCTTTATTTACATGTGTTAGTTTATCTTTACTGTCCAAAGCTTATCCTCCTATCTGAGACATATTTCTGTCTTTTTTACAGGCAGCAGCAAAGTCATTATTCATGGGTTTTTTTAGAGCGGATTGACGAATTATGCCTCTGATTTCCATGCGAGATTTTATTTTCTGGTTTTCATAAAGATTAAGCTCCAGCTGCCTGGATAGACAGGGACGCAAAAATCCATCGGCCGTCAATCTTAACCTATTACAGCTCTGACAGATATTATGACTGAGCGGGGAAATAAAGCCTACGGTGGCATTACTGCCATTAATACTATAAGTTTGTGCAGGTCCGCTTCCTGTAATTTTCTCTGGTTTTAAATTGAAATCACTTTTCAAAGTATCTTTAATCGTTTTCACTGAAACGAGTCTGCTATTTCCGATTGTTGCTTCTCCTTTATCTTCTTCGTTAAATGGCATATATTCTATAAATCTTACATGCACATTTTCTTTCAGAGCAAACTGCACAAAATCATTTATTTCCTGATCATTTACATCCTTCATAACCACAACATTTATTTTAACAGGCGTTAAATCCATATTTTTAGCAGTTTCAATTCCTGCCAGAACTTGCTCCAGACCATCAACCCCGGTTATTTCCTCAAATTTCTCAGGTTCAAGAGTATCAAGACTGATATTCACCCTATCCAGTCCCGCTTCAATCAAATTTTCTGCTTTTTCTGCCAGTAAATAGCCGTTGGTTGTCATAGTGATTTCTTCACAATTGCTCAGGCTGTTTATTTTTGCTATCAAATTCTCCAGCCCTATTCTCACCAGCGGCTCTCCCCCGGTTATTCTAAAAGTTGAAATCCCCTCTTCAGCGGCAATTCTGGCCACCTTGATAATATCTTCATAATTCATTATTTCTTCCCGGGGTTTACACTCTATACCTTCCTGAGGCATGCAATATGAGCAGCGAAAATTACACCTGTCGGTTACCGAAATGCGCATGTAATCGACATTTCTTTCTCCTCCGGCCTTAAGAACCATTGTCATCACCTCTTTTATCTGAATGAACACTGCGCAAGTTGCCAGTATCTTCTAAAATATAACCTCCTAAATCTTTCAACTTCTGCTCAAATATACTGGAATTTATAGTTTGTCTTAATTCCTGCAATCTCCAATTATCTTTGCAGCTGGCTGGATAAATGAGTTCAAAGCGTTCTGTAAATAATGGCTTAAAATCGAGGTTGAAGGCTTCAGCAGCTGCTTTTATCCCCAGAGCTACATCAGCACCACCGCTGGCAACAGCCTGGGCAACAGCTGCATGCGTATATTCTTCTCTGTTATATCCTTCTATATCCCCGGCTGAAATACCTTGTTGAGAAAGTTTATAATCCAGCAAGATTCTGGTACCAGCTCCTCTTTGCCGATTAATAAATACCAGCCTGGAATTGGCCAGATCCTTCAGATTATCAATATCTGCACCTTTAGAGCCTGGTTTAAAAATTAAGCCCTGACGCCTCCAGGCAAGAGTTAAAAGTTCGTAATCGTTGTCAGCCAGTTCCTGTAAATAAGGGACATTATACTCACCACTATTTTGATCCAGAAGATGGGCAGCAGCAATATCGGACTCACCCTTAAGCAGAGAATGAATGCCAGCCTGACTCCCTTTAGCTTGCAGTCGCAAATCTATCTTAATATCTTCCGAGTGAAGCAAATTCCGCAGTTCTTCCAGAGCGGGATCATTACTGCCTATCAAGACCAGACCCTGAGAAATTTCCCTATCAGATTTTAATGGAATAACTTCCCCTGTTTCCCCGGCATCCAAACCTTCCCTGTTTGCCGGTATTTTCAGGTAGCCATCAGCCTGCAGCAGAGACTTCATAGTTGCTGATCCTCTCCTTCTAACTGCAGCAATATATCCTTCTTTATCATCAGGACGCAAGTTAACCCGTAAAAATTCAATTCTGCCCGGTGAGGAACTAACCTTTCTTTTTAGAACTGCCTCTTTATATACCGGTCGAGAAAAATTATGCCCCTGCATATATTTTAAAGCCTGCTTGAGAAATAGTTCGTAATCCAGCAGACAGGAAAGTGGATATCCAGGCAAACCGATGATGGGTGTAGATGATATTTTTCCTAAAAGCAGCGGCTTACCAGGCATAATATCCACTCCATGTACCAGTACTTCTCCTGTATTCTCAATAATATTAGCTGTATAATCTCTGCTACCTGCGGAAGAACCGGCTATCACCGCTATGATATCACTGGTTTTTACCGCCTGCAATAGTTTTTCTTTGATAAGATCGGGATCATCCGGGCATATCTGATAAGAATTAACTTTTGCCCCTAAACTTTCACCAGCACTGGTTAACATAGCAGAATTAAAGTCCACAAGTTCCCCCCTTGCCGGTTCATTTTCTGGAGGAACTATCTCATCACCGGTGGGTATTATACTTAAATCTGGTTGAGAAAAAACTTCAACTTCCAGCACTCCGGCTTCCAGCAGAGCTCCAACATGGTAAGGAGTGATTTCTTCTTCAGCACACAGAATTTGTTCCCCCTGTAAAACACTTTCGCCAACTGAACGAATATTATGCCAGGGAGGTACACTTTGAAAGATCCTTATAGTTTCACTATCAACAACCTGAACTTCTTCAATCTTGATCACTGCATTAAACTCATTCGGGACAGGACTGCCGGTATTAACTTCTACTGCATCTTCCGACAATTTGAACTCTTCAGGGCTGCGCTCATTGATCTCTTCGGTTTCTTCAGCTTTAACTGCAAAACCATCCATGGCAGAAGCGTAAAAATGTGGGGCAGAACGCCTCGCCCTAACCTGTTCAGAGCTAATTCTTCCTTCAGCATTTTTAACATCTATTTTCTCTGTAACTCTATCCAGAGAAGTTATTAATTCATACCAGATTTTTTGGGCCTCTTCCAGCGAGCTTTTATGCAAATAAATTTTTCTCTTTTCAGTATCTGTCATTACTATTCTCCCCCTATAATACTTAAAAGCCCAAGTCGCGAATCAAGAGGCAGCACCCAAACTTTAGAGTCTTTTGGCAACCCCTCTTCTCCCATGCCCAGATGAATATAGCCCTGAGATTCTACCAGAGTTGTGATTAAATTGGATTTCCCCAGAACTGGTGAAACCTGATGAAAATAATCTATATCTTTCTCGGTTTCTAATTCGGGCGAGCTGTGGTTGAACTTTACCGGAATAAATTCTTCTCGTCCCCGGGCAGAAGAAACCTGAGAAGTGAGATTAGCAGTTTGAGATTGCTGCCATATTTCTCTTTTATCTGGCAGTCCTCTGTTCTGCAGGAATCTAACCAGTGCTGGCATAATTAAACAGCTTACCAGCCAGGCGGAAGCAGGATTACCCGGCAGCCCTAAAATCGGTGTTTCGGCTATTCTCCCCAAGATTGTTGGCTTGCCCGGCTTTACAGCTATTCCATGCAGTAAAACTCCGGGTTCACCCAGTTCATCAATAGCATCTATAGTAAAATCTCTCACCCCAACCGAGCTGCCCCCGGAAATAATAATAATATCACTGGCTAAATTCTCTTTTATGGCTTTCTTAAGCTGCTCTTTCTTGTCCGGTACAATCCCCCCTTCAACCACCTGCAACCCCCATTTACTAAAAAGTGAGCGTAAAGCAGGAGTATTAATATCTCTTATTTCACCAGGTCCTTTTACCTGGTCGGGCGGAATTATTTCATCACCAGTAGCCAGCAGGGCTATTTCAGGGGAGCTATAAGTCTGGATTTGTGTCATGCCCAGCCCGCTTAGCGTTCCAATATCTTGAGCTCTGAGAATATCTCCCTTCTCCAGCAAAACATCTCCTCTGGTAATATCATCCCCTCTTTTGATCACAAGTTCTCCGGGGGCCATGTCAGTCATAACCTCAATTTTATTTGGAGATATTCTTTCCGTTTCCTCTATCTTTACACAGCAATCTGCTCCCTGTGGAAGCATTGCTCCCGTAGCAATTTCCGCTGCTTCCCCCGCAGCCAATGAAAAATCAGGCTTTTCCCCCATTTCCACCTTTTTGTTTACTGTAAAATAAGCCGGTTGAGCTTCGCCAGCCCCATAGGTATCTTCGGCCCTAACAGCATAACCATCAACTGCCGACCGGGAAAAAGGAGGTAGATCCTCTTCAGCTATAATATTTTCAGCCAGCACCTTATCTAAAGCATTATGTAAAGATGCCTGCTCGGTATTTAAATTGGCTGGTTCAAACCAGTTTTTCATTTTATCAGGCAGTTCCTGCGGATTCGCCAGGTCCAAAAATTCTCTGCTCATAAAAAATCAACCGTCCTTTCCCCTTGATGTTTAGTATATGTCAGCAACCTTCCAAACTATATCTAATCTCGTTAATATTAAAAATCTAAATAAGCAGATAAAAATTGAAAAGGGTGAATAATCTGTTTTAGTTAAAAAGTCCAAGCTGACAGCGCCTGACCCTGATTTCATTTCTGTCCAGCATCTTGCCAAACTCTCCATATCCCCAGCCCAGGAGATCACTGATTAATTGGGCTCTATAACAGGAAATTTCCTCTCCAGGAATTTGAATATCTAAATCTCTTAGATCAGAACTTTCATGTAATTCAATGTAATTTATAATCAGGTTAGCTTTTTCCCTGACCTGCAAACAGGATTCAGTTTTATCTTCCCCCTCATCCACATAAATAATGAGACCAGGTTTAAGAGAGTTAATCAATTCATCACTTTCCAGCAGCAGATAATCTAAATCAGAAAAATAGGCCATAGCTTTATCAACAGCATTTTTTAAATTTTCCGGGGAAGAACGCAGCAAAACAACCTCTTCTGCCTCACTCTGCAGATACGGCGAAACATCAGGGGCTTCAGCTCTCATTATCTGAAAATCTTCGGTCACCAGTTCTGAAGTATCAGCCTTTATAACACCTTTTAAAACACCGGTTTTCCTTCGCAAATTTTCCAGCAGCATTAAACCCAGTTCAGTTCTTCCTTCACCTGCTTTACATCCCGACAAACCTATTATTTCCATAATATAAACTCCTTTCTATACATAAAAAAAATGGTGTCAGGGAGACACCAGTTGCTTATGGTCTCCTTTCCTAAAGGGGAGGCAGAAAAGTCACCCTTTCTGCCCTGCCGGCTGTAAACTCTTCTTCTCAATTAAAAGAGTCTACAGCTCGAAGACTACCACATATTAAATTATCTTAATTTTATCTTTGCTTTCTTATTAAATACTTAAATACTGAGCTGTAAAAACCTTCTTTTTAACACTATTTCCTCTATAAAAATACAATCCATAGTAGATTAAATCTCAGGGATAATTTTCCATTTGCAGGAAATAAAACTTCCAGGCCAGAATTATTAAGTTAGACTGTTTTAGCTGTAAAAAATTTCAATATTATCGGGGGCAAATTATGTCAGAAAATAATAAGTATCTGGTTAATAAAAATCCCAGAACTGGTGAAGAATTAAGCTGCCACAAAATTGCAGAATCGGCAGATATTGCAGAGGCAATGGAAAAAAGCAGAAATGCACAAAAACTCTGGCGGGAAAAATCGCCTTCTCAACGTATTCCTTTGTTGAAAAACTTAAGAAAAAAACTGGCTGATAACAGAGAAAAAGCAGTAGATGTTATCTGCAAAGACACCGGCAAAGTCAGACAGGAAGCTTTAACTGCAGACTTAATTCCCACCCTGAGAATTCTTCGCTATTACGAAAAGCATGCCCGGGAGATTCTGAAACCAAATAAACGCAGCACCCCCTTTTTAGCATTCAATAATTATTCTTATGTGGAATATTACCCCCGGGGAGTCGTAACTGTAATTTCTCCCTGGAATTACCCACTGCAGCTGGCTTTAGTGCCTGCAATTACAGCTATAGCTGCTGGTAATTCAGTTTTGCTAAAACCCTCAGAAATAACCCCCTTAGTCGGAGAATATATTGAAGATTTATTTGCCAGTATTGATAAAGGACCGCAAAATCTACTGCAGGTCTTACAGGGGGAAGGTGAAGTCGGCAGCAAAATAATTTCCGAGAATCCTGACATGATATTTTTCACCGGCAGCTGTGCTACAGGGAAAAAAATAATGAAAAAAGCCAGCGACAATTTAATTCCGGTGGAACTGGAATTAGGAGGTAAAGATCCACTTTTGGTTTTATCTGACGCCAATCTGGAAAGGGCTGCCAGTGGGGCTGTTTACGGTGCTTTTACCAACACAGGTCAGCTGTGTGTGTCAGTGGAAAGAGCTTATGTGCAGGAAAACATAGCTGATAAATTTATTGAACTGGTTAAACAAAAAGCAGATAAAATAAGATGGCGCCCCGGTTCTGACAACCGGGATATTGGACCTTTTACTCATCCCGCCCAGCAAAAAAAGGTGGAAAGTCTAATTAATGATGCGCTAAATTCAGGAGCAAAATTATGGGGTGAAATGCCTGATGAAAAAGACAATTCTCACTTTTTTCCGCCCCTGGTTTTAACAGATGTAAATCACGATATGAGAATAATGCAGGAAGAAATATTCGGTCCTGTACTGCCGATCATGACTTTTGAAGATGAAAATGAAGCTGTTAAGCTGGCCAATGCAAGTGAATTCGGCTTGAATTCCAGCATCTGGAGCCAGGATAAGGGTAGGGCCCGCAGAATTGCCGGCAAACTGGAGACCGGAAATGTCATAATTAATGATGTGATCAGAAATGTGGGCAATCCCTCTCTGCCTTTTGGTGGTATTAAAGCCAGTGGAATCGGAAGTTACCATGGGCCAGAAGGGTTAAAAAATTTTTCTCATACTCGTTCTGTTATGGTCAATAAAAACAACAATGACCGAGAATTAAACTGGTTCCCTTTTTCTCAAAAACTTAATAACAGCCTGGGTATTTTTGTAGAAATCATTTATGGATCGACTACTGCTATTAAAAATATACCCTCTCTTCTCTCCCTGCTCGGTATGTTCTGCAAAAATATAATTGGAAAAGAGGAGGAAAAAGATGTTTAGCGGCTGGCAGTTTAGCTGGCAGGATATTATTTTTATAGTGATAACTCTTTTGTGGTGGGCTGAATTTCGTTTTTTCCCTTCCCAAAAAGAAAATAAGGAAAGAAAAGAAAGAAGTTTCCAATTAATTCTGGCCGCTATATTAATCACTATATTACTGACGATTGTTTTCTCACTGGCTCATATTGGCAGGGTCACCCCGGAAAGACAGATGATTTTCAAAAATATAGGTCTTATTATTTATGGTTTAGGAATAATATTAAGATACTGGAGTTCTTTCTTGCTGGGCAAATATTTTACCAGGTCAGTTTCGGTAGATGCTGATCAAAAACTTGTCAGCACTGGACCATATAGGTTTTTAAGACATCCTTTATATCTGGGTTTACTGCTGCTCACATCAGGAGTGCCCACTTATTTAGGAAATATCCCGGCTCTGGTTTTCGCTCCTATTATTATGTTTTTTGCTCTGAATAAACGTATGAAATACGAAGAAAAACTCCTGGAAGATGAGCTGGGCAATAAATATCGACGCTGGAAAGAGGACAGAGCAAAGCTAATTCCCTTTATCTACTGAAATACTGTCTCTCAATCAAAAACAACAGGGAGCTAATTAAGCTAACTATATTGATCAGATAATAAAATAAATAAGCCCCCCAGTTAAGGGGGGCAATAAGGATAGTCATCAGGTTTGAAAAAATTTCCTATATTTTAAGTCAGCAAATTAACTCATGCATTTTACGTAATGTCGTATTGACCTATCATAGGTTTTTTCTGCTTCAGACGGAAATAAGCAACCTGGCAGCTCATCTTTTTTCTTATGATAAATTATACATTCACAACAGTTGCCTTTACGTGGACACGGTTCATAGGTGCAGGTACATTCCTCCATATTTGCGGAAAAACGCTCACATTCTTCTGACAAAATTTATACCCCCTTAGCGCTAAAGTTTTTATCCGGCTGAAACAATTTTATTGAACAAATTCGATTAATTCTTCAGTAACATCTTCTCCTCCGCTCAATACTGCCTGGTCGGTCAAAATTAAATCATAGCCCTCTTCTTCTTTGAATTCATCAATCTCGGGCCCTAAAAGTTCCATCATCTCCTGCATTTTTTGCTGCTGTATTAATTCAGCCTGCTGCTGCAATTGCTGCTGCATCTGCTGAATTAATTCCGGATCTTCCTCATCCATCTCTTGTACCTGAGCCTGAAATTCTTCCTGTAAATTCCTGAGCTCTTCCTGCATCTCCTGCTCTAACTCCTCAGCAGCCGGGTGGGCATCCACAATCTCTTGAATGTTTACAATTCCCACATTAACATCTACAACACCGCTGACAGGTTGTACTGCCATAAAGATAAACGCAAACAATAAAACCGGAACTAATAATTTTTTGCTATTAATTTTCATAAATAATACCTCCTGTTTTATTTGGAAATAGGCAAACAAAAACCAAAAACAGAACCTTCTCCTGGTTCACTGTTTACAAAAACCTCTCCCTCGTGTTCAGCAATTATCTTCTTGGAAATGGCCAGCCCCAGACCGCTGCCTTCCTGACCGGGGGTGCGGGCTTTATCAACTTTATAAAATCTTTCCCAGATATTTTCCTGCTCCTTAACAGGAATACCTATACCCTTATCTTCAACAAAAATACAGACCTCATCCGGTTCCTCATTATTTATCTCTGCCCCCAAAACAATAGGAGATTCTTCCGGGGAAAATTTCATAGCGTTGTCCAGAAAATTATATATAACCTGTTTAATTCTAGATTCGTTAGCGGTAATTTTCACATCCTCTGGTAAATATTCCACTCTAACCTTTTCTTCTTCATTATCAATTGAAATTGAACGTTCAAAAATTGAATCCATGTCATGTAAAAGACCATTTACACTAATTTCGGCTTTTTCGAAAGCAAAATTTTTATTTTCGTATTCAGCCATATTTAATATTTCATCAACTAACTCTGCCAGTCTATCACTCTCCTGTAGAACAATATTAAGATATTCCTCTTTTTTCTCACGATCTTCTACAATACCATCCAGCAGAATTTCTACAGATCCCTTTATGGAAGAAAGTGGAGCCTTAAGTTCGTGAGAAACATTGGCAACAAAATCTTTTTGTAATTTTTCAAAACGCCATCTTTCACTAATATCCTGTAATAATCCTACTACTCCCCAGAAATTACCTCTGACCATTATAGGGGTGACTCTAAATAAAATTCTGATTTCCCTGCATTCTTTTTCGATTGTGAATTCTTTAGAGGCCGTTTCCGGGTTTTCAATAACCTCATTCAGAGTTTCTTCTACTTCTTCTATGAAAAGTACTTCTGTATAATCCCTGCCCTCCAGGTCATCTTCCAGATCTAACAACTTGCTGGCAGAATTATTAAACAATACAATTTTTTTATCTGAATTTACGACCAAAACCCCTTCCTGCATTCCAGTTAAAATATGTTTGAGCTTATTTCTTTCTCTTCTCAATTCTGCTATCTTACTATCCAGCTCCTGAGACAATACGTTGAAGCTTTTTTGCAGCCGGGACATCTCCCGGGTTGTTTCAGTGTCCAAAAGATCTATAGTCAAACCATAATCCCCATCACTCAAATCCATCACTGCTTCACTCATATTTTTTAAAGGACTGGCAAGGGAACGTGACCAGCCATAAGCAAGTATCATCCCTAAAATAATTGCCAGCAAAGAAGAATAAATCATCAATCTGCGAACCTGGGCTATGGTGGAATTAATGCCAGCGACTGAGGTGAAAACTAAGATACCCGCTGCTATTTCCTGCTGCTGCCTTACCGGCAAACCTATAAGCAGCATAGGGCGATCAAAGTATCTAGGCTCTACCTCCTGGCTTATTACATTGCCATTAAAAATAGGATCAGCATTGAGGAACTGGACTCGAGATTCTTCCGCATCTAAAAAAGGGTAAGCATAAATCAAAAAACCTTCCTCATCTATCAGCCAGGCCTGCCCTGAATTGACCTCAGCAATCTTTCCCAGGGTCTGTTCCACCTCTTCAGTGTCACCTTCCTGTAGAGCATCAAATAAAGTGGAATTAAAGACCTGAGTGTTATTAACAATTTCATTTTCGGTGTTAGAAAAATGAAATTCATAAAAGAAGTAGATCATAGCAAAGCCCAGCACCAGAATTATAATTAAAGACAGCAGCATAAATCTGACAAATATTCGGGTAAAAAGCGTGTCAAATTTATCCGAGTAAACCTTTTTGGTTTTAGTCTGAAGTTTTTTCAGATTCTCCAGAATCAAATTTATAACCCACTCCCCAAACTGTTTTAATGTAATCCCCGGCTTCTTCGCCCAGTTTTTGACGCAGGGATTTTATATGGGTATCCACAGTTCTTATATCTCCAAAATAATCGTAACCCCATACTTTTTTAAGCAGCTTCTCCCTTTCAAAAACCCTCAAAGGTGAAGAAGCTAATGTCCACAATAAATCAAACTCTTTAGGGGTTAATTCCACCTCTTCCTGCTCAACCCAGACATTTCTCTGATTCTTATTAATTTCCAAAACCTCATATTCCAGTCTTTCATCTTCAGCCTTTTCCTCATCTGTGCGCTCTATTCTCCTCATTACTGCTTTAGCTCTTGCTACCACTTCTCTGGGGCTAAAAGGTTTGGTAACATAATCATCAGCTCCCAGTTCCAGCCCCATTATCCGGTCAGAATCTTTGGTCTTAGCACTTAAAATTATTATAGGAATTTGATTGGAAGGTCTTAGTTCCTGGCAGACCTGCCACCCATCCATCTCCGGCAGCATTATATCCAAAACAATTAAATCTGGTTCAATATCTTCAATTAATTTTAAGCCATCCCGCCCGGATTCAGCCGTATGCACAGCAAAATTTTCGTACTCAAAGTATTCAGTTAAGATTTGTAAAATATGATTATCATCATCAATTATCAAAACTTCATACTGCTGCATTTAATATCCCACCACCTCTGACCGTTTTTAACGGGTTTACATTGACATTATATACTTTTTTCAGGCAATTGACAAATCAATCATAATAAACCCCCGGCAGTAAAGCCGGGGGAATCAACTAAGAGTAAATTTATTATATTTACTATTACATTCATACCGTTTAACCCAGCAGATTTAACTGCTTTTATTTATTAAAAAGGAGCAAAACCCTGTTCATTCCACCAGTCTTCCTGTAAAAGTTCATACTGTTTTTCGAAATCCTGCAGGTGCCCTTTTTCCCATTCAACCAGAGTCTCATAAAGTTCCCGCGCGGTTTCAAGTTCGGTTTCTCTGGCAGCTTCTTTATAATAATCAACAGCTGACTTTTCCATCTTTACTCCCACTCCAAACACTGACATAGCCATAGAACCTTTAAAATGCGAAACTTCATCCCAGTCAAATATTTTAGGAACCTCAGGTGGCTGCTGGAAAGAAACTTCGGACTTTTCACCTTCCGAAATTTTCTCATATAATTCTTTTAACCAGTCCATATGCTTTACTTCTTCCTCAGCTAACTGCTCAAAAGCACTGCTAACAGTAGTATCATCACTATTTGCGGCTGCCAGCATATAAAATTCATACCCTTCCTGTTCTAAAGTTAGAGCATTTTTTATAATTTCCTTTTCTTTTTCTGACACAATAATCACTCCCTTGAGTGTTAATAATCAACAAACAATACCTCATTAGCGGGAAGAATAAACTCACCACCGTTAAATTCATAATATTTTCCCAGCAGTGAAAAATAATTATTTTGCTTATTAAATATATTCTCTTTATTGGTTAAGAATTCCTGCCTAATTTTAATATTAGCTGATGAAGTATTGGCGAAAGTCACACATTTATCAAATTCTGCAACCCTGGCAAAAACCAGGAGCTGTTTTATATCTACTGCCTTAATCTCCCTATAGCTTCCTGATTTTAAAGCAGGATTATCACGATAAAAACTAATTAATCTTTGATAAAAATTAAGCAATTCTCTATCCTGAAGTTTTTCATCCCAGACCATGCATCTGCGGCAGTCAGGATCTTCACCACCTTCCAGTCCAATTTCATCACCGTAAAATATCAAAGGCATACCTGGTAAAGCAAATTGCAGAGCAATTGACTGTTTTAGTAGTTTTTTCTTTTTGTTATCTGGAAAATAGCGAAAGTTGTGAGCTATTCGGGAAGTATCATGACTATCAAGCATATTTAAACTCCTCAGCAGAGAACCCGGAGGGTGATTAAAAATTTGTTTTTGAATTCTAGCACTAAACTCCTGAACTGAAATTCTACCGTTAGCCAATAAGTCCAGTATAAGCTGCCGGGGGCGATAATTCATAACCCCATCAAATTGCTCACCGCCCAGCCAGGGAGCACTATTATACCAAACTTCTCCTACAAGATAACATTCCGGATCTATCTCTTTAATGAGTTTTCGGGTTCTTCGCCAAAATTCTTCCGGCACTTCATCTGCTACATCCATTCTCCAGCCATCAATATTTAAGTTCTCAGTCCAGTATTCGATCACTTTCAAAAAATATTCCCGGGCTTCATTATTATATAAATTTAACCTGGGCATAGAGCGCACCTTAGTTCCGAAAGTTTCATAATTGACTTTAGACTTGGTAACCGGATAAGAATTTATATGATACCAGTCCTCATAATTCGAGTCCTGCCCCTTTTCCAGCAAATCTTGAAAAGCGAAAAATCCATCTCCAGTATGGTTAAATACCCCATCTATAATTATTTTAATATCATTATCATGAGCTTTATCAACCAGTTTTTTTGCTATAGAAATATCACCAAAATTATCATCTATTTGATAATAATCATCTATATTATACTTATGATTGCTGGGCGATTTAAATATAGGGGTAAGATAAATTGCCTCAATCCCCAGATCATTTAAATAATCAAATTTATCAATGATTCCCTGCAGATCCCCGCCAAAAAAAGAGTTTCTCCGGGGTTTACCTCCCCACTCATCTAACGAAAACTTATGAGTACCGGATCCCCCTCTAGCAAATCTTTCCGGAAAAATTTGATAAACTACAGCTCCGGTTATCCACTCAGGGTACTCTGGCACTTTTCCCCTGCCAATATAGGGGTAATGAAAATAATCATTATGCTCAAGGTTATTAATACTCCTACTAAAACCCTGCTCGGTGTACCAGGCAGGCTGACTATCCCGGGCAAATAGTTTAAAACAGTACAAAAATCGACTATCCTCAACTTTTATTGTATTTTGAAAATAATTGAAATTTTTACAGCCACCAATAAAATTCATGCTCTTTTTTTCAGCAGGAAAAGGTTGAGGTTTAAATCGGCTATCAAAATAAACCAGAACCCGCTTCACTTCTTTATCTGTCTTTAAGCGCAATTTTAATGAATCTCCTGCAACTGGCTGTCTGTACCAGGAAGTATATTCATGATTGACATAATTACTTATCAATGGTTTTACCTCCAAAATTATGGCCCAAAATAATTACATAAATAATAAATTCCTATCTGATACAGAACCATCAGATAGGAATAATAGCTGGAAAAAACCCAATATAAGCTTTATTAATTACGCAGATAATTTTCAGGATTAACCGGCCGTCCATTGACCCGCACCTCAAAATGTAGATGAGGACCGGTAGAACGACCTGAATTACCAGTCCGAGCAATTGTTTGCCCCCGATTGACTCTCTCTCCCACTCTGACATCATATGAATTTAAATGAGCATACAGAGTTCTCATTCCCTCCTGGTGCTCTATGATTACAGTTCTACCATATCCTCCGGAATATCCAACATGTACAACTCTACCGCCACCTGCCGCTTTGACAGGTGTACCTACTGAAGCAGCATAATCTATACCATCATGATGAGAACCCCAGCGGGGTCCAAAAGGAGAAGTAACCCTGCCTTCCACCGGCCGGATAAACATCTGATTCAAACGGTCCTGATAGCCAAAATCCGGCTCAGCTCCCGGTAATATAAGGGAATCTCCCTGTTCCAACTTATCCACCTGCGAAATATTATTGGCTCTCTTTACCTCTTCCGGATTAAGACCATAATTATCTATAATTTCAGCAAACCTATCACCGGGTCCAATTTTATATTTAATACCTTTGACAGGCAGAATAGTCAATTCGTCGCCCGGCATGATGTTGTTCATATTTTTGATATCATTGGCACCGATCAGAGTGTCAATATTTATATCATATTTTCGGGCAATAGTCCATAAAGTTTCTCCCGGCCTCACCTCATGAACTTTAATATCTTTATGTAACCCCTGAACTTTTTCACTCTGGCGAATTGCCTGCAAAAAACCCCGGCCAGTTATTTCGCGAATATCAGACTCCAGTTCCTCAGAAAAATCTGCCTGAGAAGGAGAAGAGGAGTTAAAAAATAAATCTGATTCTTCGTCCCCGGGCTGCCAGGAAAATGTTTTTTCACCAATTTTCAGGGTATTTCCTCGCACTTCCCAGGGCAGTAATATTTTATCATCCCTGAAATCAATTTCTGAACCTGTGCCCCCTGCTTCCTGACCACCTATTATATCCCCAGCCAATATAAGGCCGGATCGGAGGGCAGCAAAAGTAGTTTGAGCCGGCTGAGAAGCCAGCGATGGTAAAGACATACTAAAATTATGGGAAGCCTCATTTATGTTGTTTTCATGGTACATCTGCCCTAAATCTGCCGGAGGGGGGCCAATGCTTATAATAGCTGTAAAAACAAATAGCACCAGCAGAAGCGAAATATGTTTGAGTTTCATTTGAGGCCACCTTTTTCAGAATTAATTATGTAAAAAAACAGAATGGCATTAAAAATGATACTAACTGGATTATCTGCCATCCTGTGCTTATTATAACTAAAATTCAAAAAAATGTCCAGCATTAACAGGTTAAATTAGTAAAAAAATTTAAAAATCAGGAAAAATCAACCACTGTGTAACCTTCCTGTTCAATTTTTTCTTTAATTATATTTTGCAGAGAAGGCATATCATTAACATCAGCCAGTTGTATCCGGGCTTCATCATTTTCATGGCTGACTTCCGCCTGTTCAACTGACTCGATTGAGAGCAAGACTTCTTTTACAGTATTAGCACAGCCTGAACAGCTCATCCCCTCTATATTGACCGATATATCAGTTTTCATTTAATTCACCTCCCTTGTTTTGCAAAGCCCTTAATCCATAAACCTGTTAACGATATCAATTAATTCCGGTACAACCTTTTCACTTTCCCCCTGCTCAATACCTTCACTCACACAGCCCTCAATATGCCTGTTAAGCACTTTTAAACCCGCATTTTTTAGTGCTCCTCTGGTGGCAGCAATCTGGGTCAGAATATCCACACAATATTTTTCTTTTTCAATCATATTTTTTATGCCTCTAACCTGACCTTCAATACGGCTCAAACGATTTAACAATGCTTTTTTATCCTCATCCTCTAAAGAACTCATTTCACTTTTATCAATTTCTGGCATTAATATCACCCCTATATACCCGCGGCGGGTATTGTTACATTAAATATAACATTCCTATTTAGGCTTGTCAACAAAATTTGAGCCAATCCTACAAAACCGGTGATTTTCAGGCCAGAATCATAAAGAAAAATGCAAACCCGGGGATGGCTGCTGCTAAAAATTTTCAAAATAAGTTTAATTTAACGAAACAGGAAAATTGCTCTACCCGTCTTATACTACCCGTCTTATAGCTGCTAATATTATAATCTCAAATTATATAAACAGCCCCAGGAAGGAAAAACTGATAAATAAAGACAGAAATATCAGGCCTGTTATGGTCAAACTAACCGTTATCAGAGCTTTGCCAGTTGAGAAACTCTGACTTTCTCTTATAGCTATTACAGCTAGAATAACAAACCATATTAAAACCACACCTCGCAGCCAGCTCGCTACAAATTGCCAGCCCCACATTTCTCTAATTAACTCAGGAAAAGCCAGAAAAGCAAGCAAAAAATGAGCAAATCCCAGACCAGAAAAAAGCCCCAGAAAGCTACCCTGACCTCGCAGAAGCTTTGCAACTAGAAACAAAAATGTGGAAATTATTATTACCCCAATCAATCTGAGTAAAGCCGCGGAGAAACCAAAAGTTAAAGTTGCAATTAGATTTCCCTGAAAAAACTCAGAGGGAAGCATTACTATAAGGGAAGCGAGATACGTGGTCAAAAAGACTATGAGTCCTGCAGCAGCGGCCGGTTTATAAATGGATATATTTTGTAAAGCCATTTTGGGGTTGAAAATTATATCAAACAATGTTTCACCTATATCCATATAAAATCAACTCACTTTCTATTCTGGCAGGTTTGTCTTTTAATTTTTTGATAATTTTAATATCCCGGAACTTTGTATTCCAGTACGGGACTGAGTCCTTCTTCTAACCTCAATAATATCTTGATTTCCTGGCCCAATCGCCCGGTTCTAACATAGTCCAGTACTTGTGCTGAAAAACCAAAGACTCTTTCATATAAAGTGGGTGCAGGGAGGTCATAATAAACCGGCTCTTCAATGTCAGCAATCTCTCCTGCCAGCTCCAGAGCTTCACTCCTGCCTCCCAGTTTATCTACCAAACCCAGCTCCTGGGCCTGACTGCCTAAATAAATTTCGCCAGTAGCAAGTTCTCTCACCTGCTCGCTATCCATATCTCTTCCTTCTACGATTGCCTGTTTAAATTGCTCATGAGCCGCATCGGACATTGTCTGCAATTTCTCTCTTTCTTCATCATCCAGGGCTCTTCCAAACATATCTTTATGCTCACCGGATTTTATAACTTCCCGCTCAACTCCTATATTATCAAGAAGCTCATCAGGATTAATAATTGTAAAAATAACACCGATTGAACCCGTCATGGTACCCGGCTGAGCAACAATAGCATCAGCAGGGGCAGAAATATAATAACCACCAGATGCAGCCATATCACCCATGGAGATAACGACAGGAAGTTCATAATCAGCTATTAAATCATATATTTCCTGCGAAGCAGCTACACTACCTCCCGGACTATCAACATTGATAACCACCGCTTCCACCCCGGGAGCTGACTCTGCTCTCTCCAGTCGATTTTCGACATTTGCCGGAGAAATCATCATATCTCCGAAAGAAGAACCGGCCGACTGAATTGGACCATTGATTCTAATCCGGGCCACCCTATTTTCTTCTACCTCTTCAGGTGCAGTATATAGATGTACCAGGCCAGCCATAGCTCCGGCCACAAGTAAAACTATAATAATCACGAAAAGTTTTTTTCCCAGAGATTTCACTATTTTAACCTCCTTTATTTGACAGGCAAAATTCTTATTAAAATAGCAAATGAGATTATAAAAATTTCGCCTTATAGAGATCTTTTCGTAAGTGATATCCAATTAAGATTAGATATATAATAATCCAGAGTTTAAATATGAGTTATCTTGCTAAAATTATAAAAATTTAGTAATCTCCCTCTAATTAAAACCTGTAAACAATTATAGCTGACAGAGATATGTGACATATAAAATTAAAAGCCGGAGCACAATCCGCCCCGGCCCCATTCTCTTAAGTTTCCTATTCCTGACTAATAGCTTCCACCGGACATTCGGCGGCACAGATGCCACAGTCAGTACAGAGGGCATCATCGATTTCAAAGAAATCACCTTCATCAGTGATAGCATCTACCGGACATTCATCAGCACAGATGCCACAGGCTGTACATTCTTCTTCATCAATTACAAAGGCCATTGCATAATCACCTCCTGGGGTTGAAAGAAAATTAAATAATTTTAATTATGGTTAAATCATTTTGTGAAATTTGTCATGATAATATATTCTGTTTTGAGAGAAAATTTCCTGCCTCAAAAATAGTATTAATTCGCAGAAAGATAATTGTCAAAATAAACAATTTTTTGAATTATACCCTGCAGCGTAGTCTGAAGCCGTGTGTACAGACCTGATTGACTCTTAAACTTAAGTTTTCAGACAGATTGTTGATCATCATCAAACCCGCCAAAACTTTCCTTATCGTCTTTTACGTATAAAGTTCGGGTGGGAAAAGCAAATTCTGCACCTATTTCCGATAATTTTGTTTTTAAAGTTAAATTAATCTGCTGCTGAATATCCATATAATCCGCATAGTCACCGCTGTTGACAAAATAAATAACTTCAAATATGAGACTGTGCTCACCAAATTCATGGAAGTGCGCTCGATCGAGTTCTGCTCTTTCAATTTCAGCTATTGTCCCGGAAATTATTTCTCTTATTTCATTCAGTTGATCCACAGATGTTTGATAGGTAACGCCAAATTTAAAGTTTATTCTCCTTCTTTTCATCCTCTGATAATTCTGGATACGAGAACTGGTGATATCGGCATTGGAAAAAACCAGCTGCTCCCCTGATAAACTTTTTAATCTCGTGGTTTTAATCCCAATATGTTCAACTATACCCCTAAATTCACCGACGATAATAAAATCCCCTACCTCAAAAGGTTTGTCGATAAATATTGTAAAATAACTGAATATATCGGCGATAATCGACTGAGAAGCAAACCCGATAGCAATGCCCCCAACTCCCAGACCGGCAATTAAACCAGAAATCTGTACATCTATATTATCCAGAAAAAACAGAAAAGCAAAAATCCATAAAAACACTTTAAATACCGGCCAGACCAGTGACATTAATTTTTCCTGTTTGGTATCCTGAGAGCGCTTTTTAAAATAACCGGTAATAAAAAAATAACCGGTACGCTGTAGAATAAGCAGAATTAAAATTATTGTTAGTGCCAAAAATAAAATTTCAAAAAACCTTTCTAAACCTGCAGTTAGATAGAACTGAGTAAATGCCAGATAAACTGTGATAATAAGCAATAAATATAAAATGAGATTTTCTATGGAATTGATAAAATCATCTAAATTAGGCCAGGTTTTACTGAATAACTTATGAATTAAGGCACTAATATATTTTTTGCAGATCCAGATAATCACCAGACCGACTGCCAGCGTCAGAAAAAAAACCGACAATTCCGTCATTGAGTTGGCATTAACCAGCATTCTCAGCCCGCTCAAAAAATCCACAATAATTACCTCCCGACCTGCTAAATATTTTCCCTTATTCTCTGTTTTTCCAGTTCTTCACAGATATTAATTTCAGGTTCTTGCGTCAAACTAATATCCCAGTGGACAAGTTTATCTAAATCCACCTGCAGAATTTTCGATATCTCCTCCAGGGAGTGACCGTTATCCCGTAAAATGATGAATTTTTCCTGTTTTTCCGTAGAAAAAACACTCACAATTTGACCTCCTTTCAACATCTGGCAAAATTGGGAGAAATGAGCGAAATAAAACTTTAGTAAACTCATTTACATATTTTTCAATTGCCCTGGTATATAATAAATTATTAGAATATATTTAGTAGAGAGTTAATTGATCAATCCTGGCTAAAAAACAAATATTATCAGTAAAGGAGTGATAATTATGTTTCATTTTATAAAACCTGGGTACTATACCCACAGAAAAGGTCGTAATAAAAAGGGGCCAAATCGCCCCAATCATGTTGTAGGTCCTTATCCCCACCGCTATGAAGAACATCACGCCCGGTCAGGTTTTCCAGCAGATTTGGCCGAAAAAGAAGATGAATATATCATTCAGGCTGAGCTTGCTGGGGTCAATAGAGATGACATCAAAGTAGAATTAGATGACGAAACCATTCTTATTACAGCCACCCGGCGTGAAACCTGTGATGCCGAAGAAGATAGTTATCTCTGTCAGGAAAGAGTTATCGGAACCTTTCAAAGAATGTTTCCGCTGGAAAACATCCGGGAAGAGGAAATAAAAGCTGATTTCACAGATGGTCTGCTTACTATCAAAGTACCTAAACTAAATCAGCCGCAGAGTTCCAAAAAAGAGATCGAAATACAATAGATACAGGCCAGAGTTATATAACAGTTTAAATTATGATTGTATTAGTCCCGGAGATATCCTCCGGGATTAATTTATTTGGATCTTCTCCATATCAGCTGGTTGAATATAGTTTTAGTCATTTTCGTAATGCATATAATTGATAGCTATAAGGCTCTGTTCACCAGGAAATTTTTCCAGTACCACTTTGCTTTATAGCTTCCAATACTTTATAAGCCCCGGCAATTAAAGGTATAAAAAGCCCTGGTAATCCAGCATATATGGCAATTTCACCAGCGGTTCTGGAGAAGAACTATTTGTTTTTGACTTCCAGACTCAGGTTACAAAAGCTAAAATTAAGTATAAATTCTAATATGTTAACAAAAAAGGGCTCCCTCATTTTCC
>CAZVMQ010000010.1:0-62295 GCA_964628755.1 uncultured Halanaerobiaceae bacterium | reverse complement strand
CCGCTGACCTCCTGCTTGCAAGGCAGGCGCTCTCCCAACTGAGCTATACCCCCATGGTTAAATGGTGGGCCTAAGTGGATTTGAACCACTGACCTCACGCTTATCAGGCGTGCGCTCTGACCAGCTGAGCTATAGGCCCTCTATGATTACAAAAACTTCTTATTGATTCATTCCGATATATAATATAGCATTTTTAAACTTCTCTGTCAAGTCAGAATCCCAGGCGAAATTATCAATTACTACGCTCAGCGACATTAAATAGGATACCACTTAAACTCCTATATGTCAAGAGGTATTTTAATTTTTATTTAATATTTCTCTTAAAATGAACTGCTTATAACTCCTCCACCCAGGATTAAATCATCATCATAAAAAACTGCAGATTGTCCCGGGGCCACCGCTTCCATGGGTTCTGCAAATTCAACCCTAACTTTACCCTCCCCCTGGTCGCTTATATAAGCCTTGGCCGGGTTAGCATTATATCTTATTTTAACTTCAGCTTCTAAATTTTCTGGTTTTTGTGAAAAAGCAAGCCAGTTAACTTTTTTTGCTATCAATCCTGAAAATTTAAGTTCTTTTCTAGGACCAACAACCAGTGAATTGGCTTCATTGTTTATCTCAATTACATAAACTGGATGATCAAGTGATATTCCCAGTCCTCTTCTTTGTCCTATTGTATAATTATACAGGCCTTGATGCTCACCAATCTTTCTCCCATCAACGTAGTATATTGGACCGGTCTTTCCCAGATCAGAATAATATTTTTCTAAAAAATTGGTGTAATCATCATCAGGAACAAAACAAATTTCTTGACTATCCGGTTTATCATAAACCGGGAGAGCAAATTTTTGGGCAACTTTTCTCACTTTAGATTTATGAAAATTCCCCAGAGGAAAGAGAATTTGCTTAAGTTGTTTTTGAGATAAATTATATAACATGTAACTCTGGTCTTTATCCTTATCCAGAGCTTTATAAAGTAAATGCCTATCAAGATCAGAGTCTTTATTAATTCGAGCATAATGCCCGGTAGCAATATAATCACAATCAATCTCTTTAGCTTTGCCCAAAAGTAAGGAAAATTTAATTTTCTTATTGCAAACAATACAGGGATTAGGAGTTTTTCCGGCTCTATATTCTTCTACAAAATAATCTATTACTTTTTTCTGAAACGTTTTTTTAACATTAAAGACATAATGAGGAATATCCAGCTCTGCTGCTACTCTCTTAGCATCTTCAATTGCACAACAACTGCCTTCCTGATTTCTTCTGTCATCTATATAATCAGGTACAATTTTCATAGTAGCACCAATTACATCATACCCTTTATCATTAAGAATAGCGGCGGTTACAGAACTATCAACACCGCCGCTCATTGCAACCATAACTTTTTTATCCATCAGTATCACCTTATGATTTTAATATCTTTATTAGTCATGTTCGTGTACGGGTTCCTTATCTGTCTCTTCGGCAGCTTTTTCCGGATTGCGATATTTTTCTATCGCATCTTTTACGGCATCAGCAGCTAAATTAGAACAATGCATTTTAGCAGGTGGTAATCCATCCAGGGCCTCGGCTATTTCTTCGTTGGTTATTTCCATCGCCTCATCTAAAGTTTTTCCTTTAACCAGTTCTGTAACCATACTACTGGTAGCAACTGCTGCTCCACAACCAAAGGTATTGAATTTAATATCAGTAATTTCTTCCTCATCGTTAATGGTAATATACATTTTCATTATATCGCCACAGGTAGGATTACCAACTTCTCCAATCAAATCTGCATCTTCAATTTTACCCATGTTGCGGGGGTTTTGAAAATGATCCATTACTTTGTCAGAGTACATTTTGATCAACTCCCATAAACATTTATTTAACCCTCATATAGAGGGGACATATCTCTCAGTTTTTGAATTACATCAGGTAAAATATCCAGCAAATAATCAACCTCTTCTTCAGTATTGTTATAGCCCAGTGTCAATCTAAGGGAACCATGTGCGACCTCATGACTCAAACCTGTAGCCAGCAGCACATGTGAAGGGTCAAGAGAACCAGAAGTGCAGGCTGAACCACTGGAAGCAGCAATATTATGCATATCCAGATTTAACAATATTGATTCTCCTTCGATATATCTAAAACAAAAATTAACATTGTTAGGCAATCTTTTATCACCACGGGGACCATTGAGAATTACCTCATCAATTTCTTCCATAACAGTATCAATTATTTTATCTCGCAATTTGCTCAGGCGCTCTTGTTTTTCCGGCAATCTTTTTTGCGCCAGGCTGGCAGCCTTACCAAAACCAACAATTCCCGGAACATTTTCAGTGCTTGCCCGTCTGTTTCGTTCCTGAGCTCCCCCGGTCATCTGAGGTATCAACTTGACTCCTTTTTTTACATAAAGAGCCCCCACACCCTTAGGACCATTAATTTTATGGGCAGAAAGAGTCAATAAATCTACCTGTAAATCCTGAACATCTATTTCTACTTGTCCAGCAGCCTGGACAGCATCTGTGTGAAAATATATATCATTTTCGCTGGCTATCTCAGAAATTTTCTTAACAGGTTGTATCGTTCCAATCTCATTGTTAGCCATCATTATTGAGATTAATATAGTATCCGATCTTATGCTGTTTTTTAATTCCTCCACATCAATAAATCCATTTTCATCTACAGAAAGATAGGTAACTTCAAAATCAAGTTGTTCTTCCAAAAACTCACAGGTATGAAGAACAGCATGATGTTCTATTTCCGAAGTAATTACATGGTTGCCCTGATCCTCAAGTGCCATTGCTATACCTTTTATAGCTAGATTATCAGCTTCTGTACCACTGCCGGTAAAAATAATTTCTCTGGTGTCAGAAGCGTTAATAAATTCTTTGACCTGTTCCCGGGCATTATTTATAGCCCTTTCAGCTTCCTGACCTTCTTGATATATACTGGATGGATTACCAAATTTATTCATAAAATAGGGCTTCATAGCAGCAAAAACCTCTTCATCAAGAGGTGAGGTTCCTGCATGATCAAAATAATATCTATCTCCCATGAAAAATATCACCTCTTCATTGTATTGAGAAATTAAAATAATTCCTAACTTATAAAACTCACTAATATAACACTCATTAAAAAGCGGAGAGCGTTAAAATTTCATTCCGAAACAGGCTGATTATCTTTAACTTCTTTTGCTTTTTCTCTTAACTCAGCCAGAGTATACGAATCCAAAACCTCTTCAATCTGCTCGCTTAACAGACCCCATAATTCATGAGTTACACATTCTTCCTCCTGTTCACATTCAAAATCCTCTGTAACACAGTTCACAGGTTGTATAGGGCCTTCTAAAATTCGGATTACATCTCCAGCTGTAATCTCCTCTGGATCTTTATTGAGCAAATAACCTCCATGAGCACCTCTGACACTTGAAACAATACCGGCTTTGCGTAAACTGGCAAAAAGCTGCTCGAGATATTGCTCAGATATCTTTTCCCTCTCCGAAATTTCTCTTAGAGGAATTGCTTTATCCTTTTGATGAAGTGACAGATCAACAAGTGCCCTTAAACCGTATCTTCCTCGTGTTGAAATTTTAATTTTTTCCACCCCCAAAACCTGAGTTAACTTCTCAGATTTAGTTTACCATAACATTATACATTTGTCAATTAGGTTAACGATAATAATTATTGATTATTTCTAGCTCAATTTTATCACCACTGACTGTTTTTAAGTTTTTCTTCAATCCTTTCCAGTCTTCAATAAAAATCTCTGCTTTTACTTCGAACTTTCCCTGTTTATAATCATTACTCATAATTTTAGCAGAAAACTTTTCCAGCTGTGACAGTACATCACCCAGTATATCATATTCACCGCGACAATAAAATAAAATATACAATTTTAATTCTTGTTTTACAGCTTTTTGCAAAACTTCCGCTGTAGTTCCACCATAAGCTTTGACTAGCCCCCCAATCCCCAGTTTGGTGCCTCCAAAATATCTTGTTACCACCACGGCAGTATTTAGCAGGCTTTGCCCCTTTATCCTCTGTAAAATTGGTGAGCCGGCTGAACCAGCTGGTTCTCCATCATCATCACAAAATTCTCTTATTTCATCTGCCAAAAATATGCGAAACGCGGAAACATTATGTGTAGCATCAGAAAATTCTTTTTTTATATTCTTTATAAATAACTCCGCTTCCTCTCTATTTTTACAGGGGGCTGCTGTCCCTATAAATTTACTGTCCTCAACTTTTAGATTTACTTGTGTTTTTTCTGAAACAGTCAAATATTTGCTTTTATCATACTGAGGTGAAGATTCATTGTTCATCTTTTTTCTCTTCCCTGTTATTTTGTAAATACTCCAGATATTTCTTGACTTTTTGCTCCCGCCCCTGGCCATCAGGTACGTAAAAATTTACATCAGAGTGTTTTTCAGGGAGATAATTCTGTTCAACAAAATTATCAGAATAACTATGAGGATATTTGTATTCTTCCCCATAACCAAGTTTTGTAGCACCGGAGTAGTGAGTATCTTTGAGATGGTCAGGAACCTCTCCCGGATCATTATTTTTAATATATTCTAGAGCATCATCAACCGCACATATTGTAGAATTAGACTTAGGAGCAGTTGCTAAATACAAAACTGCTTCAGCAAGAGGTAATCTTGCTTCAGGCATTCCTACGTACTCCAGAGCCCGGGCAGCAGAAACTGCAATATTTAAAGCCTCAGGATCAGCCATCCCTATATCTTCTGCCGCGTGAACTATAATTCGACGAGCTATAAACATAGGATCTTCTCCTGCATCAATCATACGAGCAAACCAGAATAAAGCAGCATCAGGATCAGAACCTCTTATGCTTTTTATAAAAGCAGAAATCACGTCATAATGTTTGTCCCCGGCTTTATCATACTGTTTTTGTTTTTCCTGCAAACATTCACGTAAAATTTCATTGGTTAAGTATATAACTCCATCTTCCCCGGCAGCAGTGGATAAAACTGCAATTTCCAGTGCATTTAAAGCAGCTCTTGCATCACCTCTGGCGGCTTCAGCTAAAAAGTTCAAATCCTTTTCTTCAATTTTGACATCTAGTTTTCCCAGGCCCCTTTCTTCATCTTCCAGAGCCTGCAAAATAATTTTTTTGATATCGTCAGCAGATAGAGGGTCTAATTTAAAAACGCGAGAGCGCGAAAGAAGAGGAGAATTCACTTCAAAGTAAGGATTTTCTGTAGTTGCCCCTGCTAAAATAATAAAACCCTCCTCCACCGAGGGAAGAAGAGCATCCTGTTGAGCTTTATTAAATCTGTGAATTTCATCTATAAAAAGAATAGTTTTTTTCTGATGCAGCTGCAGGTTATCTTTGCCTTTTTGAATTATTTCTCTTAACTCTTTAACTCCAGAAGTTACAGCATTAATTTTTCTAAAAGTAGAACTGGTATTGTCAGCAATGACTTTAGCAAGGCTGGTCTTACCACTACCTGGTGGGCCGTAGAGAATCATTGATTGTAATCTGTCGGATTCAATCATTCTCCGCAAAAGTTTACCCTCTCCAGCTATATGCTCCTGACCGTAAAGCTCATCAAAATTTTCTGGACGCATTCTAAAAGCAAGGGGTTTTTGTTTGCTATTATCACCTTGTGAAAAAAGGTTCATGAAAAGACCTCCAAAAATCTTTAATAGAAAATATTATTTATTAATCCTATCAAAAAGGAGTTAATTTTGCAAAATTTTGATCAGGAAATGAATCACAATTTCATGCTGATATAGGAGGAAGACCGGAGGAGGTCGGTAGCTTAAAAATTAACCTACCGACCTCCTCCTATCCATCTCCTATGTTTATACCAAAAATCCAATTGATCTTAAAATTACAACTTATTCATCTTCAATATTTAAACTTAGCTCATTTAATTGTTCTTCTTTAACTTTTCCAGGCGCTCCTGTCAGGGGAGAAGTAGCCTGTTGAGTTTTGGGGAATGCTATTACATCCCTGATGGAATCACAACCCGTTAAAAGCATAATTATCCTATCAAGGCCAAAAGCAATACCACCATGAGGAGGCGTGCCATAGGTTAAAGCGTCAATCATAAATCCAAACTTTTCTTCAATTTCTTCTGAACTGAAGTTCAACAGCGAAAAAACCTTTTTCTGAATTTCAGGATCACAAATTCTAACACTTCCTCCTCCAACTTCTTCTCCATTTATTACCATATCATAAGCGTTAGCTTTAGCTTTTTCCGGAGCCTCGTAAAGTAACTCTTCATCTCCGGGTACAGGTGCTGCAAAAGGATGATGTTCAGCCTCAAGCCGATCTTCTTCTTCATTATAGGTGAAAAGCGGGAAGTCAACCACCCATAAAAATTTGTATGAATTATCAGGAATTAAATCATGTTCTTCGGCTATTTTTTTGCGCAGATCACCCAAACAGGAAACTGTAGTTGCAAATTCACCAGCAACCACAAAAACAATATCACCTTTTTTAACTTCCATTTTATCTCTAAGTTCAGATATCTCTTTTTCTGCTAGAAATTTGGCCACAGGAGAATTAACCTCTTCAGTAAAAGCAAACCATATGAGACCTGCAGCACCTCTTTCTTTGACAAACTCCTCATATCTATCAATCTGACTACGGGTTAGATCAGCACCACCTTCTAATTTAATGCCTCTAACTGATCCCCCTTCGGAAATTATACTGCTAAATAAATTAAAGTCACTATCTGCAAATATATCAGAAAGGTCATTAATTTCCATTCCAAATCTTGTGTCAGGACTGTCTGAACCATATCTTTCCATAGCTTCCTGGTAAGTAATTCTCGGAAATTTTTCCGGCACAGGAATGTCAGCAAGAGTAAAAATTTGGGCGATCATTTCCTCCATTTGTTTGAGAAAAGATTCAACTTCGATGAAAGAAGTTTCAATATCGATCTGAGTAAATTCAGGCTGTCTGTTAGCTCTTAAATCCTCATCCCTAAAACATTTAGCAAGCTGAAAATACTTTTCAATCCCACCGGCCATTAATAATTGTTTGAAAAGCTGAGGTGATTGAGGCAAAGCATAAAAATTACCTTTATGTAAACGACTTGGCACCAGGTAGTCACGAGCACCTTCAGGTGTGCTTTTTGTTAATACTGGAGTTTCTATTTCCCAGTAACCATTTTGGGTTAAAAAATTACGGGTTTTTTGCATAACAAGATGTTTTTTTTCGAGAATATTGAGCATACGGGGGCGGCGCAAGTCAAGATATCTATATTGCAGCCGGGTGTCTTCCTTAGTTTTAGAAGCATTTTCAATTAAAAATGGAGGGGTTTTAGAGCTGGAAATAACCTGCATATTATTCACAGCTATTTCAATTTTGCCGGTAGCCAGTTCTTCATTGAAATTTTCTTCTGGTCTCTTTCTGACTTTTCCAGAAATAGCTACTACATCTTCCGAACCCAGCAATTCAGCTTCAGCAAATAATTCTTCATTATCCGATTTATCAAAAACAGTCTGTACTATGCCCGATCGATCTCTGATATCAACAAAAAGTAGAGAACCATGATCTCGAGTTCTTTGAACCCAGCCATTTATAACTACCTGCTTTTCTATCATATTTTCTCTGATCTCATTACAATTATGTGTTCTGCGTTCGTACTTATAATTTTCTTCCTGCATAGCTGCCATGTCACCTCATATTCTATTTATGTTTGCAATTCATCCCTTATTTTATTTTGGTCCACCATTTTTTCTTCACCAGTCTCCATATCTCTGATAGTGACTTTCTTTTCCGCAAGTTCATCTTCTCCGATAATTAGACAGTAATTACTGTCTTTGCGATCAGCATCCTTCATCTGACTGCCAACGCTTCGTCCCATATAATCAGTATCAACAGATAAACCAGATTTTCGTAGTTTTCTTATAAGTTGCAGAGAATAACTTTCTGCTTTTTCACCGATAGTAATAACATAAACATCAAGAGCAGGTACATAATCTTCCTCTTTCGCCTGCAATAACAAAAGCAGTCTTTCTAATCCCAGAGCCCAGCCAGCCCCGGGAACTTCTCTATCTCCTATTTCTTTCACCAAACCATTATACCTGCCTCCCGAAAAAATTGCATCCTGAGCACCGAGCTCTTCTGATTTAACCTCAAAAACAGTATTAGTGTAATAATCAAGCCCTCTGACCAGATATGGAGATATATTATAACTGACCTCCAGAGTATCTAATTTTTCTGTAACCCGGTCAAAATGCTGTGAACAGTCATCACAAATGTAATCCAGTATCTCAGGAGCCTCAGCAACAATTCCCCTGCATTGATCACAATCCAAAATTCTTAAAGGATTTTTTTCCAGGCGACGCACACAATCTTCACACAAACTTTCTTTATGGTCAGCAAAGTATGCTTCTAAAATTTCTACATACTGAGGTCTGCAATCAGGGCAGCCGATACTATTTAACTCCACAAAAAAATTAGAAAGCCCTAATTCCTGTAAGAAGTCAATCCCCATAACCATTAGTTCTACATCAATATCAGGGTTATTACTTCCCAGGGCTTCTACACCAAACTGATGAAATTGTCTATAACGCCCTGACTGGGGACGTTCGTAACGAAACATTGGTCCCAGATAAAATAATTTAGTAGGCTGCACACCACCATATAATTTATTTTCCAAAAAAGCTCTAACGACCGAAGCTGTCATTTCAGGTCTTAATGTTATGCTCCTATCTCCACGGTCTTTAAAAGTATACATTTCCTTTTCTACTATGTCAGTTGCTTCACCAATTCCTCTGCTGAACAGTTCGGTGTATTCAAATATAGGTGTGCGTATTTCCTGATAGTTATATTTTCTGCTAATATCCCGGGCTGCTGCTTCTATCCTCTGCCATTTAAAAGAAGCGGGGGGCAAGATATCCTGCGTCCCCCGCGGAGAATTTATTGTCATAAAATTATCACCTATTCCTTTAAATTTTACTCTACTGGTTCCTGTTCTGGTTCAACTTCAACTTCATCAGGATCTACTTCTTCCAGTTCATCTTCTTCCAGGGGTGTTCCTTCCGGAGCTATCTCCTGTCTATCCTGCTGTATTTCCATAAATTTATCCATTTCTTCCTGAGCTAATTCTTCCGCTCCAACGCGGGTGAAAGCAGTGTTTAACTGGTATCTTGCCATTATATTTCTGCCCGCATATTCCGATGCCTTCTCAAATTTTTCCACAGCTAATTCATCTTCTCCTTCTTCTGCCAGAAAATCGCCATGTTCATATGCAATTTCCCATTCCTCAGGATGTTCTTCCTGAGCTCTATCTAAAACAGAATATGCGTCCTCTATCTGATCCATTTCCCGGTAGGTCCGGGCTTTGAATATATACAAAGCAGGATCCCTGCTTCTTTCCAGCGCCTCTTCAAAAGTGTTTAAAGCAGCAGTATAATTTTCCTCTTCATAGTAATTCATAGCTCTGAGAACAGGATCGTTAATAGTTACATTCGCATCCGCTCGGGCTTCTTGCAGCCAGTCATTCAACTTTTCTTCTCTTCTTTCCTCCAGTAAATTAGCCCGGATATCTTCTTTAGCTTCTTCTTGTTCCTGCTCATCTAAATCTTCATCCTCATATTCATCTTCAAATCTGGCTGCAACTTCGCTATCAGTCACTTCAGCTTCATCCTGTATTTCTTCTACTATTTCTTCCATCATATTTTGCTGTCGCAAGGAGTTGCGTATATTATCCTGAAACTGATTTAAAGTAATATTTTGCTGGGCCAATATATCTTCCAGTTCTTCCATTTCCATGTTATTTTGCTCCAGAATATTGTTTATTACTTCGTCAATTTCATCAGGAGAAACCTGGGGATCCAGTCCCCGAGCTTCTGCCTCCTGAATTAATATGGTTTCATCAATTATTGAATTCAGTACACTCAAACGAAATGGCAGCATCTGAGCACGTGTGAAATTAGCAGTTTGCTGAGCATAATTTTGTATAACCTCATTATATCTCTGCCGGGTGATTTCCCTTTCACCAACCTGGGCTAATGCATCCATAGCATCACGATCAGCCGGGGCATCACCTCCACCACTGAAAGCACCATATCCCATAAATCCTCCACCGACAGCAAAAGCCACAACAACAATATAAACAATAATTCGACTATAATTGCGTAATTTTTCAAACATAAGCTTATGAACACTCCTTTTTGAGCTTATTCCTGTAAACAAACCTGATACAATTTAATTTTATCTAAGCTTTACATTTATGTCAATATATTTGCGGATAAACATGATCGAAAAATTCTTTAATAGTGGTAGTCCCTCCATGTCCGGGATAGACTTTAACCTTGCCGGAAAACAGTTTATTAATTTTTTCCAGAGACTTTTCCAGCTCTGAACTCTCACTTCCGGGAAGATCAGTTCTACCAACTCCCCCCCGAAAAATTGTATCACCACTAAATAGAACCTCCTCGCGAGGTGAATAAATAACAATTCCTCCGGGGCTATGTCCTGGAGTGTGATAAACTTTAAGAATATTATTTCCCAGCTCAATCTCTTCACTATCGGTTAGAATAATATCAGCCGGGGGACTTGTAATCTCTTTACCTGCCATTGCCGAAGAATTAAGAGCAGGATCTCCCAGGGCCTCAGCGTCTTCCTGGTGTACAGCAATTTGAGCTCCAGTTATTTCCTGCAGTTTTCTGTTTGCCCCTATATGATCAAAATGAGCATGAGTGTTAATAATGTACTTATAATTATAATGCTCGCGATCCAGCTCAGCCAGAATAGAATCCAGCTCCTGTTCTGAACCCGGATCAATTATTGCTCCTTCATCTCCATTATTTATAATATAACAGTTCACAGCATTGATGCCCAATTTAAGGGTTTTGATCTCCAATTATATCAACCTCCCTGGGATATTGTTCAAATTATTTCATGGATTTTGGAATTTCTCTGGCAAGCTATTAAAAATTTTTTTTGCTGTCCAGCATTAAAGTCACCGGGCCATCATTACATAATTCCACATCCATATATGTCTTGAATCTTCCACTGGCAATATTTAAATCTGTTTCTTCTAATTTTTCCACGAAATAATCGTAAAGATTTTCTGCCCGGTCAGGAGCTGCTGCCTTGCTATAACTGGGTCTCCTTCCTTCCCGGCAATCACCATATAAGGTAAACTGAGAGACCACCATAATATCCTTGTCCAGATCTTTTGCTGATAGGTTTAACTTCCCATCCTCATCATCAAAAATCCGCAAATTAATCACTTTATCTACAAGATAATCAGCATCTTCTCTATCATCATCTTCTCCCACTGCCAGCAAAACACATAATCCATCAGAAATACTATCTATTACTTCTCCCTTTACTTGCACATTACAATAATTAACTCTTTGTACAACAGCTCTCATAAAAAAATCCCCCCGTGTTATGAACTGGGTTTAGCCCTGCTTACCGAAAGAACGCCTGATACATTTTCAATTTTATAAATTAACTCCTGCATGTGTTCTTTACTGCTGAGCTCAACATTTATTTTAATATAAGCCTGATTGTATTTATCAGAATCAGCCATGACAGAATTAAGTTCTACTTTTTCATTACTGATTATACCAGTTATTTCATTTAACAAAGCAGATTTATTTACAGCCTCAATAACCAGTTCAACCTGATACGATTGTGAACCGGCTGAACTCCAGTTAACCTCAATAAATCTGTCATCATCACTCATCTGTTTCAAATTTGGACAATCAGTCCGATGGACCGAAACACCCCTCCCCCGGGTAATATATCCGATTATATTATCTCCGGGAACAGGTTTGCAGCAGTTAGCCAGTCTTACCAGTATATCATCCATACCTTTAACCTGAATACCCTGGCCAGATGTTGGTTTTTTCTCTTTTTGGGAAATCAAATCTTCAATGTCTACAGATTCTTTATATTCTTCAGGTATTTTATTAATCACCTGTTTGGTGGAAATCTGATCATATCCAATCCCTTCATAAAGTGAATCTATACCGTTTCTATTTAATTTGCGGGATATTTTCTTGAGAACATCTTTTTTTTCCTGTTCCGGTATCTCAATATTCTCTCTCTCCAGAGCTTGTTTTAACGAAGATTTGCCCTGAGCTATTATTTTATCTCTTCTCTGTCTCTTAAACCATCGTTTGATCTTACTCTTTGCCCGGGAGCTTTGCACAAATTCCAGCCAATCCCGGGAAGGACCACTATCACTGGAAGTTAAAACTTCAACTATATCGCCATTTTCCATTTCGTATTCCAGAGGAACCATTTTTCCATTGACTTTTGCTCCTACACAATTATGTCCCACTTCTGTGTGAATATAATAGGCAAAGTCTACCGGAGTTGCTCCCCGGGGCAGATTGATTACATCTCCTTTAGGCGTGAAAACAAAAACTTCGTCTTCGAAAAGGTCAACTTTTAAAGCTTCCATAAATTCTCTGGGTTCCTGTAAATCCTTCTGCCACTCTAACAGCTGCCTCAGCCACGATAGCTTCTCTTCAAAGTCTTCGTCTCCACTCTCCCCCTCTTTATAGCGCCAGTGAGCAGCAATACCGTATTCCGCGGTGCGATGCATTTCAGGGGTCCTTATCTGAACTTCCAGAGGGTCACCATGAGGGCCAATAACTGTGGTGTGCAGTGATTGGTACATATTAGATTTGGGCATAGCAATATAATCTTTGAACCGCCCGGGCATAGGATTCCATATTTCATGTATGACACCCAAAACTTCATAACATTCTCTAACGGAATCCACTATAACTCTAATTGCTGTCAGATCATATACCTCATCAAATGATATCTCTTTTTCTTCCATCTTTTGATATATGCTGTATAGATGTTTGGGGCGGCCATAAATTTCTGCATCTAACTCGTTTTCTTCCAGCGCATTTTCAATTTCATTTATAGCCTGATTTATATACTGTTCTCGTTCTTCCCGATTAGCTGCAACTTTACGTGATAGCTCATAATACATTTCTGGCTCTAAATACCGAAAACTCAGATCTTCTAACTCCCATTTTAGTCTGGACATACCCAGACGATGGGCTAAAGGAGCATAAATTTCTATAGTTTCTTTTGCCTTTTCTTTTTGTTTTTCTTCACTCATATAGCCTAAGGTGCGCATATTATGAAGCCTATCAGCCAGCTTTATTAAGACCACCCTTATATCATCAGACATGGCCAGGAACATTTTACGCAAGCTTTCAGCCTGCTGTTCCTCCTTTGACTTAAAGTCCATTCTGGTTAGTTTGGTTACTCCATCTACTAAAAGTGCTATTTCTTCATTGAACTGCTCAGATATATCATCTCGCGATAATTCAGTATCCTCTACTACATCATGTAAAATAGCTGCCGCAATAGAAGTTAAATCTAATTCCAGTTCAGCCATAATATAAGCCACACCCAGTGGATGTTCTACAAAAGGCTCACCAGATATCCTGTACTGTCCCTGGTGAGCATCTTTGCTTAGCTGATAGGCCTGTTTAATCCTGGACATATCAGGATTATCAATATAGGTTTGTATTTTTTTCTCAATTTTATTTAAATCCATTCTTTGTTGCTCCTAACCAGTTAACAAAAACATTTGTTCAGATTAATAAACCCGCGACTTATTCCTTCATTATAGAGAATATATCGTAATCTTGCAAATGATCTCTGCCATTTAAATCTACCAGCTCGATAAGGTAACCGGCAGAAACAACTTCACCCTCAAGTTTCTCAATTAATTCGATTGCAGCATTTGAAGTTCCTCCAGTAGCAAGCAAATCATCTATTAATAGTACTTTATCACCAGGATTTATGGCATCAGTATGTATTTCTAAAGTATTTTCACCATATTCCAGTTCGTAGGTGGCCGATATTTTTTCACAGGGAAGCTTGCCGGGTTTACGAATGGGTATAAATCCTTTGCCCATTTCCCGGGAAAGAATCGGTCCCAGCAGAAACCCTCTGGCTTCAATAGCTGCAATATAATCAAATTCTTTTTCTTTATACTCCTCGATAAATCTGTCTATAACTTCATCAAAAGCTTCTATATCCTGTAGAATGGGAGTAATGTCCTTAAATAGTATTCCTTCTTCTGGAAAGTCAGGTACTTCTCTTAATTTGTCCTTAAGATTCATTGGATTAATTCCTCCTGATTTAAAATAATTTATTATTATTATTTAATTTTTCCATTAGGGGACGCAGATCCCAGGATTTGATGCTGGTCACTAATTCTTGAAAATTATTTCTGATTTCAACATTATTATTATATCTCATTGAAGCGGATAAGTCCAAATTATAGGTTTCCTGTTTAAGATAATATGATTTTTCCTTCTCTTCTATAGCTTCCAGTTCAATCAAAATTTGTAATATGTTCTGCCATACTTTTTCTGAAAATTTCAATTCATCCTGTAAACTGCCAGTAATTTCAGATTTTTTCTGCTCCTGTAGCCTCCCCCACAATTTTTCTATCTGTTCTCGGGTAGCAAGCTTTTGATTGATTAACCTCTGGTTCAAATCTATATCATCATTAGAAAAAAGTAAATGAAGTTCAGGCAAATTTCCCTCAGCATTTAAATTGTTAAGGCCGGTAAATATCTCCTCCAGAGAAAATGGTAGATTCCAGAGTAGCAATCTTTTGCAATCAGATGAAAGGCCCTGCATAGAAGTAACTATTTCTAAATCAGTAAATTGATTTTCCAGGTTAATTTTATCTTCTGGTCTATGCAGATACACTCCCGCCTCACCTGACCATTCTTGCAGATTATAAAGATAATTTATTCTATCACCATCTCTGGCATCATAAAGGATTATTTTATTCTGCTGTTTATAGACCACTGGTGTATTAACCTTCGCTGCTTCCGGCATGATTTTTTTAAGTTTTAACTGTAAATTTTCCTGACCATTCCAGTTATTTAGATCAATATTATATAAAAATCTATACTTTTTATCGGAAAAATTATTGATTTCATCCAGCCTATCCCCCAGGTTAAAACCAATTCCTTCCAGACCAGATTCTGTTTTCAGCTTGAGATGTTTGTTATCTTTGCCAACCTGTCTGACAGATTTAATTTTAATCTGGCCTGTCATAAATACTGGCCTGGGATTACCTATGCCAAATGGTCTCAACTGCTGAATTTTTTCATATAATGTGCGGTTAACACTGGAAAAATATAAGAGAGAATCCACTCTCTCGCTGGGAATAAATCGCTGCCAGGAAAAATTGTCGGCAATTTGAGAAGTAAATTTTTCTCTGAAATCAGTAATGTTCTCTGCCTGTAAAGTTAAACCAGCTGCCTGGCTATGACCACCATAATTCTCGAGAAATTCAGAGCAATTTGAGATTGCTGCAAAAATATTTATACCCGGTACACTACGCGCTGAACCTTTGGCTTCGTTATTATCAACTGCAAATAAAATAACAGGACGATGATATTTATCAACGAGTCTGGAAGCAACTATACCTATTACTCCCTGATGCCAATCTTCACTGGCCAATACAATAGGTTTTTTGTGCTTTAATTTCATCTCTGCTAGCAAATTTTCAGCTTCCTGTAAAATTCTTTGTTCCATTTCTCGACGCTCACTATTGAGTAAATCAAGTTCATCGGCCAGAGCTTCAGCTTTATTTTCATCCCGGGCAAGTAACAGCTGAAGACCTATATCAGGATTTTTAAGACGACCGGCAGCATTAAAAGGAGGTGCCAGAATAAAACTGATTTTACCAGCAGAAAAATCATCACTATCATTTAATCCTACAGTGTCTATTATTTTTTTTAATCCCAGTCTTTTTCGCTCAGCTAAAACCTCCAGCCCTTTTGTTACAAGTATCCTGTTTTCTCCTCTAAGTGATATTAAGTCAGCAATACTACCCAATGCTACCAGATCAAGTTTAGAAATCAAATAATCAGAGTGCCAGTTGTCAGCAATCTCTTTCTCCAAAGCCTGACAGAGCTTAAATACAACCCCCACCCCGGCAATATTTTCCACCTTATTATTTAACTTGTCTGCACATTTTGGATTGAGAATAGCATGTGCATCCGGATAACTGCCTTCCGATAGATGATGATCGGTAATTATAGTGTCAATATCAGATTGATTGAGGTATTCTATTTCTGCCTGAGCACTTATTCCACAATCGACAGTAACCAATAGATCAAAATCTTCAGCATTTAACCTTTCCAGGGCCTCCTGGTTCAGACCATAACCATCTCTAAACCTGTCCGGCAAATAATAAGTAGTATCAAGTTGCATTCTTTCCTGCAGATATTCAAAAAGTAAAGCAGTTGAGGTGATACCATCAACATCATAATCCCCATAGATCAAAACCTTCTCCTGACATTTTTTCGCCTGGAAAATTCTCTTTACTGCTTTCTCCATATCGGTATAAATATAGGGGGAAGTTAATTCTTTTATATCCTGCTGGGAACGAGCAGGAAAGTCATCGGGAAGTAAGTTCCTGCGCAAAAGGATATCTTCAACTATACTCTCACTTTTCTGCAAAGGATCTTTGATCGTCCACATGCCTTGCATATTTTATATCACCACTTAAAATAATATAATTACTATATAAAACTATCCTGCCCCCTAAAAAATAAATATCTGATCTATAAATCAAGAGCTAAAATCTACCTGAGCTAAAAATAGAAAATACCAGCCACAGCCCCAAAATTCCAGCCGCCGAAAATCCTAAAAATCCTAAAACGGGAATCCCCCATAATAATGGTTCAATTCCCGCCTGCAAAATAAGTGAAGAACCTACTATCAAAGAAGATATAATTAAACTGATGGAAAGTCGATTAGAAGCAAAGTCGATTTTTTCCTGTAACCCCTCTAAATTTTCATGCTCAAACCCGATAGAGAGTTCATCCCTGCTTAATTTTTCCAGTACCAGGCCAAAATTTTCGGGAACACCTTTGACATCCCGACGAAATTTCCAGATCCCCAGTCCTAATCGTTTGAGTATATTATCCGGACTTAATCTATCTTTAAGCAGATCCCTGAGAAAATCATTGCCCACTGATACTATATTAAAGTTTGGATCAAGAGCACTGCCAACTCCTTCACTTACGCTTAAAGCCCTAAATAAGAGAAAAAATTCCTGAGGTAATTTTATGTGATGTTTGAATACTACATGCTGCAGCTCCTCAAATAAAACACTAAAATTTATATCTTCAAGCTTACGATTATAATAATTATGAATAAATTCTTCGATGTCTATTTTTAACTTCCTCATGTTTATCTGCTGGGGCACCTCACCGATATCCATGATAATATCGGTAATAACTTCCACATTCCTGCGTAAAAGGGCAGCAAAAAGTATAGCGAATCTATCCCTGTCCTCATTGCTTATCTGGCCAATTAATCCGAAATCAATATAAGCAAGTTTTTCTTTATCCACCACAATAATATTTCCAGGATGAGGGTCAGCATGGAAAAAACCATCTATCATTACCTGTTTTAAAAGCGATTCAGCTCCCACTCTTGCCAGCCTGGCCCCATCAATATCCTTAGCAATTTCAGAATCAGGCTCATATTGACTTAATTTTATCCCTTTTATTTCCTCCATCACCAGGACTCGTTTAGTGGAATGTTCTTCAAAAACTTCAGGGCAGATAATTTTTTCGTTCTGAGAAAAATTTGCTCTAAATCTTTTTATATTGTAAAGTTCTCGCAGGAAATCCAGTTCTTTGAACAGGCTCTCTTTGAATTCCTCTACCAGCCCTTCTACGTTAATAAAATCAGGAACGGTCTCACGTTCAGCGATCATTTCTGCTATGTTTTCTATCATTTCCAGGTCAGTTCTAATTTTATTTTCTATATCAGGCCTCTGAATTTTAAGTATTACTGACTGCCCGGATTTTAACACAGCTCTATGAGTTTGCGCTATTGAAGCACCTGCCTGTGCTTCTTCTTCTATAGAGGCAAATATTTCATCTAAATTTTCCCCCAGTTCTTTTTGCAAAATTGGTTTTATTTTATCGAAAGAAGCCGGAGCTACTTCATCCTGAAGTTTTCGGAATTCCTTGATGTACCGGGGAGGTAAAATATCAGGGCGGGTGCTTAAAAGTTGACCCAATTTGACATAGGTTGGTCCCAGTTCTTCTAAAACTTTACGAAGGCGTTTCGGCAGGGAAGCTCTTTCCACATCCTTTTTATCATCTTTAATTCTACGTTTAATAGGGGCAAATCTCTTTAAGTCAAAATAATCAAGCAGAAACCCCAGACCATTTTTAATAAAAACCTGACTTATTTCTCTATACCGCTGAAAATGATGATATTTTTTGAGTGGATTAAATTTCATATGGGATTATCTCCCCATTTTTAAAAATTACTACTTATTTTCTGATTGCAATTCATTTAATTCCGACTCTAATTGAGAAATTTTTTCCCGGGTCCTTTTTAGCTCCTCCTCTAATTCTTCAATATCTTCCTGTTTCGCTAATCCCATTTCTTCTATCTTTTCTGAAAAATATTCCTCAATATTTTCTTTGGTAGTTTCTTCTCCCTTTTGCCATTTTTGCTGCCATCTTTCCAATACCTGCTGTCCCTGCTGTTTGGTAAGTTCTTCATCTTCCACCATATTATCAATCAATTCTTCCATCTTATTTTTGGTCAGATCCAGAGTTCCCAAACCTCTCAACATTAAATCCTCTAAAAAATTAGCCATGATGGTCACCCCTTAAACTTTTAAAGATATTAATATTTATCAAAATATATTGACATACTAAATAATATACTGATTAACAAAAGCTGTCAAAAACAGGGTTTTTGACTTAAGGAAAAACCCTGTTTTTGACAATTGAAAATGAACTGTTAAGACATTTTAACTATCTACTTCAGATAAATTTAACTGCTAGCCCTGGCTTTAGCTTTTTTATCCCAGGATACAAGCAGAGGACTGGCTACAAATACTGAAGAATAAGTTCCTATAGCCATGCCCAGGAATAAGGCCAGCATGAATGTCCTTATAGCCGCTCCACCAAAAAGATATATTGCCAGTATAGCTACCAGGGTTGTCATGGAGGTATTGATAGAGCGTGGCAGTGTCTCCACAACTGCCCTATTGGCCTGCATCAGGAAACTGTCCTTGCGGTAAAGTTTCATATTTTCCCTGATTCTATCAAAGATTACAATCGTATCATTGATAGAATAACCTACGATGGTAAGCAGAGCAGCTACAAAGGCGGTATTTATTTCTCGCTGCAGCAGAGCAAAAGCTCCAACTGTGAAAACAACATCATGTGCCAGAGTAGCCAGTGCAACTATGGCAAATTTAAATTCAAACCTAAAACTAATATAAGCCACTATTCCAATCGCCGCAACCAATAAAGCCAGCAAAGCCTGAACCCTTAACTCCTGACCTATAGTAGGACCAACCATTTCTGTTCTCATCACTTCTGTACCAGAAAATTCAGCCGTTAAAGCTTCGGTAACAGCAGTTATGTCTTCAGGCGTTAATTCCCCGGTTCTTATCATAATTCCATGCAGTCCTTCATGTTCCGTTTCCTGAATTGCTGCCTCTTCAGCAATATCTAAATCCAGTGTGCCCAATACCTCTCTGGTCTCTGAAGTGCTCACTTCTTCTGCAAACGAATACTCCATAATGGTGCCACCGGCAAAATCCAAACCTAAATTAAGCCCATTTATCAACAAAAATAACAGTCCGGCTACTATTATAGCAGCTGATATTATAAACCAGTATTTCCTTTTACCCATTAAATCTAAGTCTTCACTAAAATTATACATAACTTACTGCCTCCTGACGCCAAATGATCCAGATGCCCGTAAGACTCTGGTAGTTGAAAAGAGATCTATGATTGTTTTGGTCACAAAAAAGGCGGTAAACATGCTGAGTAAGATTCCAATACCCAGAGTTACAGCAAAACCACGAACAGCTCCTGTGGTGAAATATGCCAGTATCATTGCCGTTATTAGAGTAGTAACATTAGCATCTATTATAGTTAAATATGCTCTCTTAAAACCAGAATTTATGGAAGTTCTCAGCGGTTTGCCATTCCTCAGTTCATCCTGGATTCTCTCAAAAATTATAATATTGGCATCCACAGCCATACCAATTGAAAGTATCAGTCCTCCAATACCCGGTAGAGTTAAAGTTGCCTGTAAGCCTGACAGTACCCCCATAAATAAAACCCCATAAATGATCAGGGTTATAGCTGCTATAATACCGGGAAAACGATAATAAAATATCATATAAATCCCGACTAAAAGCAGCCCAATCAACCCTGCTCTGATACTCTGTTCTAAAGCTATCGAGCCCAGGGTGGGACCTACCGTTCTGCTTTCTATAACCTCTACATTAACTGGAAGAGCACCTTCTCTAATTAAAATTGCATGCTCCTCAGCTTCTTCCACACTGCCGTAACCCGTTATCTGTCCCTGATCTCTAATAACAGACTGGACAGTGGGATTTGTCAGCTGTTCATCATCCAGATAGATACCTATTGGTTCCCCCATATACATTCTTGTTATTTCTTCAAAGCGTTGAGAACCTGAGCTGGTTAATTGAAAAGATACCACAGGTCTACCGTGTTCATCATAACTGGCTGATGCATCAGCAATTTCTTCACCTGTCATTAAAACCTCGCCTGCCTGATTCTGGATAGTCAACATGGCTGTCCGTCCTATAGTTTCTATCGCATCATCAGGATTATCTACAGCAGGAAGTTCCACGATTACCCTATCATCTCCCTGGCGCTGAATTACGGGTTCAGTCAGCCCCATCTCATTAACACGTCTCTCTATGATTCTGACTATGCCCGTCATGACCTCATCATCGATCTCTCTACCTTCTGTAGGCTGGGCTTCCATGACCACGTGAGCACCCCCGGCCAGATCCAGCCCTAAATTAACTCCATAATTAAAATAGAGAAAAATTCCAAATGCCAACACAATAACCAGAAAAAGCGCTTTTAGCTGTCTCCTTTTCTTGTACCTCATTATTTACCTCCCAAACTTTTTACCAGATTAACTGGAATTATAATCGATTTCATAGTCCTCATGTTCCACCAACCTCATCTCGGTAATAGGCCAAAAAACCCACATAGCTCTTCCATGTACATTATCCTGATCCACATATCCAACTAAATTAGGGAATCTACTGTCAGCACTGTGATTGCGATTATCACCCAGCACAAAATAACTGTCTTCTGGCACTTCAAAAGGACCGGACTCACCAACTTCCCGCATTTCTTCCTTAATATAGTCCTCTTCCAGGGGCTCGCCATTTACAAATACTTTGCTATCCTGAATGTAAACAGTGTCTCCCGGCAGACCTATAATCCTTTTAATATAGCGGTTGTCCTCCGCTCCCTGAGGAGTAAATACAACAATTTCTCCCCTGTCTGGCTGGTTAAATCTATATACAAGTTTATTAACTATTAACCGCTCACCATTTTGCAGGGTCTCCTCCATAGAGCTACCTTCAACCACAAAAGACTGAGCCACAAATGTTATGATTAGAAAAGCTAAAACTCCAGCTATTACCAGAGACTGAACTATTTCTATCAAATCACTTTTATCCAAAAGCGGTTTACCTCCTTTGCCAGAAAAATCTATTAATCAGATTCCTCTTCCTTTTCTTGGCTGGCTGCTTCCATAAGCCGACTTATCGAATTTTTCATTAAATCAATATCAACATCGGTAGAAATCCTTAGTTTCACACTATCTTCTCTTATCTTCAATATTTTCCCCTTTATTCCACCGGCGGTTACAACTTTGTCTCCAACTTCCAGATTGTCCAGCATCTGTTGATGTTCTTTTTGTTGTTTTTTCTGAGGTCTAATTAAGAAAAACCAAAAAACACCAAAAATCAAGATCCAGGGCAATAAAGATACCAGTACTTCCATATTAAAATCCTCCTTTGATAATTTGATTTTATATTCTTTCAGGCAGATTTATATTTAGCATAAAATTTATCGCAAAAATCATTTAAGCTGTCTCGTTTAATATTATAGCGCAATTTTCGCATCAGGTCCAGAAAAAAGTAAATATTATGGAATGAAGCCAGTCGATGTCCAAAGATCTCATTCCGTTTTAACAGATGGCGCAAATAAGAGCTAGAATAGTTGCGACAGAGATAACAGCTACAATCAGGATCAGGAGGAGTGTAATCATCTTTGAATTGGGAGTTGGTGATGGTTATTCTTCCCCGGGAAGTATAAAGACTACCATGACGGGCAAGACGGGTAGGAAGCACACAATCGAACATATCCACTCCTCTTTTAACACCTTCAATTAAATCCACCGGTGTTCCTACTCCCATTAAATACCTGGGTTTTTCCTCTGGTAGCTCTGGTATTGTTGTTTCCAGCATTTGATACATCACTTCATTCTCCTCACCTACGCTCAGGCCACCAATAGCGTAACCGGGAAAATCAAACTTTCTGGTTTCTCGGGCACTAACTTTTCTCAACTCAGGATACGTGCCTCCCTGAACAATGCCAAACAAATTCTGATCACTACCTTTATTCTCTAAAGCCTGAAGACTTCTTTCAGCCCAGCGGAGAGTCCGATTTAAAGCCTCTTCCACATACTCTTTATCAGCAGGATTGGAAACACATTCATCAAAAGCCATGATAATATCTGCACCTAGCTGCATCTGAATTTCTATCGATTTTTCGGGAGATATGAAATGACTGGCCCCATCCAGATGTGACTGAAAATAAACTCCATCCTCCTGAATTTCATTCATGTCTGAAAGGCTAAAAACCTGAAACCCACCACTATCCGTCAATATAGGTCTGTCCCAGTTCATAAATTCATGTAAACCACCAGCATCTTCGATTATTTGAGGGCCAGGTCTTAAAAAAAGATGATAAGTATTGGCTAAAACAATGCTGGCCCCACATTTTTTTAATTCTTCCGGAGATAAGGTTTTTACAGTAGCCTGAGTACCTACCGGCATAAATATGGGGGTATCTATTTCTCCATTTTTTAAGGATAATCTGCCGGTGCGGGCAGACGTATCGGCAGAGGTGCTATTAATTTTAAATTCTAAACTCATTATTTAGATCTCCTATCTTTATAGATAAAAATAATTTAGTTATAAAATAAGCATTGCATCGCCAAAGCTATAAAAACGATATTCCTTCTCGATTGCCTCCTGATAAGCAGATAGTATTTCTTTTCTGCCGGCCAGGGCAGAAACCAGCATCAGCAATGTTGATTTAGGCAGGTGAAAATTGGTAATCAAAGAATCAATGATTTTAAAATTATATCCAGGATAAATAAATAACTCAGTCCAGCCCTGGCTGGCCTGTTGATTTTTGACATCACAGGCTGCCCCTTCCAGAGTCCTGGTAACCGTGGTACCTACCGCAACAATTTTTCCTCCATTATTTTTAGTCTCCATAATTTTCCTGGCAGTATCTCCAGGTAACTCATAATATTCAGAGTGCATATCATGGTCTTCAACTTTCTCAGTACGCACAGGTCTAAAAGTGCCCAGACCGACGTGAAGAGTTATATAACTTATCTCTATACCAAAATCTTTTAATTCTTCCATCAGCTCCTCGGTAAAATGTAATCCGGCAGTAGGTGCCGCCACAGAACCGTCTTTTTGAGCATAAATGGTCTGATAACGGCCGGGGTCGTCAGGTTTTTTCTTGATATAAGGAGGTAGAGGCATTTCTCCCAGCTCATCCAGCTTTTTTCTTAATTTGCCAGCGGGTTGAAATTTTAATATTCTCCCCCCAAAATCAGTACTGCCCCGACATACAGCCTTAATCTCATCACTAAAATTTATCACAGTATCATCTTTTACTCTTTTGCCCGGGTTAACCAGAACCTCCCATAAATCTTCTTCTTTTTCATTAAGGAGTAAAACTTCAATTTCTATCCCGGAAGAGACCTTCTGGCCATATAGACGGGCTGGAATAACTTTGCTATTATTCAATACCAATCTATCTCCGGGAGAAAGAAAATCTTTAAGCTGCTTAAACAGAGAATGTGCTATAATTTCTCCGGATTTTTTCATAACAAGAAGCCGGGATTCATCCCGGCGACTAGCTGGTTCCTGTGCTATTAAATCTTCGGGTAAATCAAAAGAAAATTTATCTACATCCATACATTGTTAACCTCCAAACCTATTCAATCTTCCTCAAACATGGACTGTTGACCACTGCTGGCAGCTTCTATCGATTTCGGTAGTTCAATGCCTAAATGCTTATAGGCCGCCGGGGTTGCTTTTCGACCCTGAGGAGTCCTTTCTAAAAACCCTATTTGCAGCAGATAGGGTTCATAAACATCTTCAATCGTAGAGCATTCTTCACTGATGGCTGCGGCTATAGTTTTCAAGCCTACTGGCCCACCAGCAAACTTGGTTATTATAGTTTTTAACAGCCTGTGATCTATGTGGTCCAGGCCCTTTTCATCAATTTCAAGCAGTTTTAAAGCCTGGTTTACAACTTCAGGGGTAATAACTCCATCAGCTTCAACCTGGGCAAAATCTCTAATTCTTCTTAACAGGCGATTGGCCACCCTGGGAGTGCCTCTAGCCCGGCGAGCAATCTCCTCTGCTCCCTCTTGAGAAATTTCTACTTCTAAAATACGAGCTGATCTTTCTACAATGTCACCCAGCTCCTCCCGGGAGTAAAAACCCAACCTGTTAATTACTCCAAATCTATCCCGCAGGGGAGAACTCAATTTCCCAATTTTAGTTGTTGCTCCTACCAGGGTAAATTCAGAAAGATCCAGGCGAACCGAGCGGGCAGAAGGTCCTTTACCAATCATTAAATCCAGGCCAAAATCTTCCATAGCAGGATACAGAACTTCTTCTACTACTCTATTCAAACGATGAATTTCATCTATAAAAAGTATGTCATGAGCAGATAGGTTTGTCAAAATAGAAGCCAGGTCTCCCGGTCGTTCAATAGCCGGTCCACTGGTAGTATGTATATTGACATTCATTTCATTGGAAATTATATGAGCTAGCGTTGTTTTTCCCAAACCTGGAGGACCATATAATAATACGTGATCTAAAGCCTCATCTCGTTCACGGGCAGCCTGAATAAAGATCCTCAATTTTTTCTTTATCTTGCTCTGGCCTACATAATATTCCAGCCTGTGAGGTCTGAGAGTGCTGTCAAATTTATCATCTTCGGGTTTTGGTTCCGGAGATACCACTCTTTCCCCTTCCATTTACTATTGCTCCTTTCCGAGAAAATTCAAAACATCTCGAATTTTATCCTCTAAATCCTGATCTGACTCAAAATTTATATTTTTCAGAGCAGTTTTTATCTCCTGATCTTTATAACCCAAATTGTTTAGAGCTGAAAAAAGCTCTTCTTCCCGAGAAGTCTCCTCATGGGCTGCTAGCGCTAACTCTTCACTGGATACCAGGTTTTCAACCCTATTCTCCAGTTCTAAAATCAATCGCTGTCCACTTTTTGGCCCTATTCCACTGACCTCTTTTAAAGTGGAAACCTCTTCATTAAGCACTGCCGAAACAAGACGTTGAGGAGAAAGAGTAGAAATAATATTGATGGCAACTTTTGGACCTATTCCTGAAACTTCAAGAAGTTCCTGGAAAAGATTTTTTTCTTCTCTGGTTTCAAAACCGTAAAGCTCCAGCACATCTTCCCTTACATAAGTATAGGTATAGACCTCCATCTCTGCCCCCTTTTTACCCAGGGGAAAGTTTTCAGGAACTGTTATATCATAACCTATACCATCTACTTCCAGCATAATTTTATCCTGCCTTCTACCGATAACTTTACCTCTGATATATCCAATCATAGCTGTTCACTCCATTTATCCTGCACATCATGGCTATGTCCATGACACAGCGCAACAGCAAGAGCATCAGCGGCATCGTCAGAATCAGGTATAGAATCAAGATTCAGCAGAGCTTTTACCATTTCCTGCACCTGTACTTTACTGGCTTTTCCATAACCAACAACCGCCTGTTTTACCTCCAGGGGCGTATATTCATTTACATTGAGGCCTGCTTTAGCCCCCGCCAGCATTAAAACCCCTCGCGCCTGTCCAACTCTAATGGCTGTTTTCACATTTTTATTAAAAAATAACTCTTCTACTGCCATCTGCCGGGGTTCATATTCGTTAATGACATCAGATATTTCATCATATAACAGGCCCAGTCTCTCCACATCTGAGAGATCACTGGAAGTTGTAATTGTATCATAAGCAACCACAGAAAAAGAGTTGTTGTTTTTGAGCAGTATGCTGTAGCCGATTTCGGCCAGGCCAGGATCAATTCCTATAATTTTCACTACATCACCTCATACAGAAAAAAATTAAAGACACTGAGCCCAGTGTCCTATTTTAAACTCCAGTTAAATAGCATATCATTATACTACTTCTTCCTTGTTAAGCAGCTCCATTATATCTTCAGGAATATTGAAGTTTGTATATACTTCCTGAACATCATCATGGTCTTCCAGTTCTTCCATCAATTCTAAAACTTTTTTGGCTTCTCTAAAACTCAGATCAACCTCATTGTTGGGAAGCATAACCAGACCTGAATCGCTAAAATCATAACTATCATTTAACTCTTCTTTGACCTGCATATAATCTTCCGGAGCGGTTAGAATTCTAATCAGATTATCTTCTTCCCGCACATCTGCAGCTCCTGCTTCCAGTGCGTCCATAATCACATCATCTATATCATAATCCTGTTCAGTATTATCCAGGATTAACTGCCCTCTATGCTCAAACATCCAGGCCACGCAACCTTCTTCACCTAAATTGCCACCATGTTCCGATAAAATATGTCTCAACTCAGAAGCTGTACGGTTACGATTATCTGTGGTAATCTCAAAAAACAGGGCTACACCAGCCGGCCCATAACCTTCATAGGTGAAACTCTCATAATCAACACCTTCTAATTCTCCCGTGCCGCGTTTTATGGCCCTCTGGATGTTTTCTTTGGGCATATTATTATCTTTAGCTTTTTCTATCGCCATACGCAAATCAGGATTTTTTTCGGGATCACCGCCACCCTCACGCGCAGCCACGGCTATTTTCTTACTTAACTTAGAAAAAAGTTTAGCTCTTCTTTTATCCTCTTTTTTCTTTTGATGCCTGATATTATGCCATTTAGAATGTCCAGCCATAAAACCCCTCCTAAAAACATCCTGTCCTTTATTTTAACATAGTTTTTCAGGGTTTGCAATTTGACGCGAGGAAAATAATACCTTTATGCCCGCTATTAAAAAAAGCCAGGACCAATTGCTGTCCTGGCAGTTGAAAAATATCCATGGTTCAATTTTATTGCGTTTTATTAAAGTTGATGTTTTCAAGCTATTTAACCGATAAAAATAATATTAATTATTTTGTCTATTCCTTAAATCCTGAATGAATTTTAGTAAATTTTCCCTGCCATCATCTTCCCAGGCAGACAAAAAGTTTCTGACCCGGCTTTTTTCATACTCAGATAATTCTTCAACTCTCTCTTCTAATTCCTTTTCATCCAGGTCTAATTTCTTTAAAAATTGAATACCTTTTTTCAGGGGATATTGAACTCTATAATAAATTTTATCTGACATCATTATCACCTTCAATTTTCTGTAAAATATTCTCCAGAATTTCGATTCCATCCTGATCCAGATATCTGAGATAACCTTCCAGAGTTATGATGCGATTATCCAGAATTTTTTGATCTATATCAACATCTTTAGGGTTCAGTTCTTCAATTTTCTCCAGTCCGTAAGAAAGCTGTTCTACCGCTTTAAGAATTTCGCTTTTCTTCTGATTCATCATAAACACCTCAAATTCCATTTAAATAATTATTGTCGCAAGTATCAGAATAATCGTTTGATAAAAAATTTGCCAGGCAGAATAAATTAAAATGGCTGGCCGGTAAGCCGGGTTCTGTTTACAGTGATCATCTATCTGGGACTATGGTTACCCATAGCCCTCAAGCGTCCAGACCCGAAGGTTCAGGACGGGCCATCCTATCACCTTCCTATTTGGACTTACTCCGAAGGGGGTTTACCTGGCCACACCGATTACTCGGTATGCCGGTGCGCTCTTACCGCGCCTTTTCACCCTTACCAGCAAAAGAGATGCTGGCGGTATATTTTCTGTGGCACTTTCCCCGGGTTTCCCCGCCTGGGAGTTACCCAGCCTTCTGCCCTGTGGAGCCCGGACTTTCCTCGACAAAAAATGCCGCGATCACCCGGCCAGCCATAATATAGTCTTATTGATTATTCTTGAGTTACATACTCACTTATTTTGGATATTTAGTATACCACTATAAAACATAAAAATCAAGGAAATTTAGTAAAACTTTAATCTTAAATTGCAAAAAATAAGAAAAAATAAAGCAATATTCAGTTAAAGTTAAAATAATTATTTATACTGCCAGGGCCTGTTTTCTCTGGTATCAGTATAGATCGTAATTTCTTTAGCTGATTTATCCGGATCATCTGCCAGTTCATCTATTAGTTTTTTCTTCATCAATTCTTTAAAATGTTTTTCAGTATCGAAATGACCGGCGTCAATCACTGCCAGTCCCATATTTATAGCTTTTTCCCAATCATGATATTTCATATCTCCGGTCACAAACACATCAGCACCATTGATTTTAGCTTTACCAATGAAATCAGAACCGCTCCCACAGGCTATTGCTACATCTTTTATTTGTTTATCCTCATCCCCATTATACCTGAGCTGTGCGATATCAAAATTGGTTTTAACTTTATCTATAAATTCAGCCAAAGATAAAGTATCAGCTAGTTGCCCCTGCCGGGCGGAATATAATTCTCCTGCATGCTGCTCCAGTTTAATTATATCATATGCGGGCTCTTCGTAAGGATGTACCTGCAGTAACTTTTTTATAATTATATCTGTCCTGCGGGCAGGAAATATAGTTTCCAAACGATATTCATCAACCTCATTATAAGTCCGGGTATCGCCTACAGCCGGCGAACTACCTTCCAGAGCCCGAAAAGTTCCGGTTCCGTCAGTATAAAAACCGGTCATATCGTATTTATTAAATTTACCGGCTCCCACTTCATGCAAAGCGAATTTAACTTCATCTAAATATTCTTCCGGTAAAAAGACTACAAGTTTATTCATATTTTCATCTTGCTGAAGAAAATTAATGTCTTGCAAGGATAATTTTTGGGCTAAATAATCATTCAACCCACCTTCACATCTATCAATATTTGTGTGTGCCGATATAAGTGATATATTATTTTTGATCAAATCGAAAATTAAATTCCCTGGAGGATTATCATTTGTGATTTTTTCGAGAGAAGAAAACAACAGAGGATGATGAGTAATAATAAGATCACAGTCTAAATTAATAGCTTCTTTTATTATCTTTTCTGAAGTGTCAAGAGCTACATAAATATTTTTTACTGGAAGATTATTATCTCCGACCTGTAATCCGCTATTATCCCAGTCGGCGGCAAGTTTAAATGGGGCAAAATCATCAATGACATTTTTTATATCAGCTACGGTAAGCATTTTAATTCCCTCCCCCATGGCTGTATTACCCAAAATAAAAAAACCCTGTTCTCACCAGGGTGCAAAAAAATTTATATGAATGGTGGGCCCACTAGGATTTGAACCTAGGACTAGACGGTTATGAGCCGCCTGCTCTGACCAACTGAGCTATGGGCCCTTAATATTTCATCATTTCCACAACCATTATAATTCATTAATCAGCCAGCGTCAATGATGTATAATTTGCTTAAAAGATTGTTGGAGTTAATTTGAGCAAATTAAAGCCCACATACTAAAATATACTCTAGTATAAACCCCTATTTAAAAAAATGTTCTGAATCAGTTAAAACAGAAAATCTTTTAAACTGCGTCCAGATCTTGAACGCCGCAATTTTCTTAAAGCTTTTGATTCTATCTGTCTGATTCTTTCTCGCGTCACATCGAATTCTTTACCAACCTCTTCCAGCGTTCGCGATCTACCATCTTCCAGGCCAAATCTCATTTCCAAAACTTTTCTTTCGCGAAACTTTAGGTCTGCAAGTACATTTTCCAGTTCTTCTCTGAACATACTATAAAAAACCCTTTCTGATGGTTGAGGAGTGTCTTCGTCCTCCACGAAATCTCCCAGAGTACTCTCTTCCTCCTCACCAATGGGAGTTTCCAGAGAGATAGGCTCTTCAGCTATAGTTTTTATTTCACTTACTTCCTGAATAGGAACATCCATCTGTTCTGCTATTTCTCTATTGCTGGGTTCTCTCCCTTTTTCTTTAAACAGCTCTCTGGTAACTCTATACATCTTATTAATTTTTTCCACCATATGCACGGGGACTCTAATAGTTCTTGCCTGGTCAGCTATAGCTCTGGTAATAGCCTGCCTTATCCACCAGGTAGCATAGGTGCTAAATTTATAACCTTTGCGATAATCAAACTTTTCTACCGCCCGCATTAAACCCATATTGCCTTCCTGAATTAAATCTAAAAAACTCAATCCCCTACCCACATATTTTTTGGCAATACTCACGACAAGACGCAAATTCGCCTCAATTAAATATCTTCTGGCCATTTCATCTCCGCTCTCAATTCTCTCAGCTAGCTCCACTTCTTCATCTGCAGAAAGCAGATCTATTCGACCTATTTCTTTTAGATATAAACTCACAGGATCTCTGGTCCCGATATGGCCGGGAATTTCATCTGAAAAATCATCTTCGCTACTCTGAGACAACTCCTCTGCTTCTACCAGTTCAAAATCTTTATCCTTAAGCAGTTGATAAATCTTTTCGCTCTCCTCTTCAGTTAAATCTTTATCAGAAAAAGACTCAAAAACTTCTTCCTGAGTTAGTTCACCTTCCTGTTTTCCTCTGGCAATCAAATTCTTAATTATTTTATTTTTTTCGGGGCTAAAATCATCATACATCCCGGCTCACCCCCTTTCCATCTCCAGCAACCTTCTATAAAATATAATTATATCATTTAGACGCTCTCTGCTTATAGAAGATCTGTATTTCTGGAGAAAATCCCCTAATTTTTTTATCTGTCTGCGGGCAAATTCATGTTTAAGCTGGTTTATTAAATCTTCTATTTTACCTTCAGCTGGCTGTTCATTATCTGCTGCAAATAAAAATTCAGCCAATTTATTTTTTCTATCTGCTTGCAGTTGAGAAAATAAATCTGAAATATTTTGCTCAGGGTTTTCTTGAATTCTCGTAAAAATTCCCGCTGCTTTCTCCGAAAAGAATCCGGGTTTTAAATTATCCAGATAATTTTTTGCTGATCCATCGGCTGCTATTAAAGCAGCTAGCAGCTTCCATTCTAATTTTGGGCTATTGTCTGGTTCTTTGTTTTGAGTCTGAAGATTACTGTCCCTGTAATTTTCTCTACTCTCTTCTCGCAGCAATTCTTCTCTTCTATTTTCTACCTCCTGTAAAATATTATCAGGTGGAAGTTCAACATCCTCAGCCAGCTTTTTTCCATAAACTTCCCGGGTTAAATTATCATCGATAGATGCTAAAAATTCAACTGCCTTATTTACTGCTGTAACTTTTTCTTCAGAATCATTCAGGTTAAAATTGTACAATATACGTTTTATTCTATATTCAATAAGCCCTGGTGCTTCTTCCTGTAAGTCAATAAATGCTTCCTTCCCATTTTCCTGCAAAAAGTCATCCGGATCTTTTTCTTCAGGAAAAGTTATAATATTGACCTGGAGACCAGTTTTTCGCAAAATTTCCAGACCTCTTAAAGTAGCAGTGTCGCCAGCAGTATCAGCATCAAAAGCAATATAAACCTTATCAGCATATCTATTTAACAATTCCGCCTGCTGTTCTGTAAACGATGTTCCTAAAGAAGCCACAAAATTATTAAGACCGTGTTTATGAGCAGACAAAACGTCTGTATAACCTTCCACCACTACAACTTCATTCGAACTGCGCATACTATCCTTTGCCCAGTTAAGCCCATAAAGAACATGTTTCTTGGAAAAAATCATTGTTTCCGGAGAATTCAGATACTTTGGTTGTTCTTCCGGATTAATAATGCGCCCCCCAAAACCAATAACTTCATTTCTCACATTGAATATTGGAAAAATAATTCGGTTTCTAAAGCGGTCATAATATGAATTATTTCTTCCCTCAGCAGTTAATCCCGCTCTTATTAGAGTCTCCTTATCGTAATCTCGTTTGCTGAGAAATTTAGTCAGCGCTTTCCAGGTCGGGGGAGCAAACCCCAGATGAAATTCATTCATCATTTCCCGGCTATAACCACGATTCTGGAGATAATTTCTGGCTGGTTCAGCCACCTCTTCCTCCAGCAGCAGATAGTTGTAAAATCTGGCTGCTAATTTGTTAGCCTTAAAAATAGTTTCACGCAGTCTGCGCCGGGCTTTATCTTTCTCACTGGCTGCCGGCATATCGAGCCCTGCTCTTTCACTCAAGCTTCTCAATGCCTCCTGGAAGGAAAGATTATCAATTTTCATAATAAAACTGATGACATCTCCCCCCTCACCACAACCAAAGCAATAGAAAAACTGTTCCGAAGGGTTGATGGTGAATGAAGGTGTATCCTCCTGATGAAAAGGACAGAGGGCCCGATAATTCTTCCCTGATTTTTCCAGTTCCACATATTCAGAAGCAATATCCACTAAATCCAGACTATCCTTTACTTCCTGTATGAATTTTTCAGTGATTTCTCCCATCTTTAAACCTTCCTTGGATTAATTCTTTCTACCTATATAATTCTTTTTTTATTTTGATTATCCTGCTTATACAGTATATATTTTAGTCCCAGGGATTGGGGATAAAAAGTTCTCTCCCCTTTTTAATAGCGTATCTGTCTGTCATTCCTGCGATATAATCTATAATAGCCTGTTCTTTGTGTTTCTGTTCGGCTCTAATCTTATATTCCTCTGGCATTTCCTGGGGGTTTTTATTATAAAATTTGTAGAGTTCAGTTAATAACCTTTGAGCTTTACATTCTTCTTTTTTGGCATCAGAATCGATATAAACATTTTCAAACAAAAAACTTCTTAATTTTTTTGTGGCTCTATCAATTTCCGGGCTCATACCAATTTTATCTCTGTTTTTACTGTGGGTAATCATATCTTTTACCATAGTATCGATTCTTTGCGAATGAGTTTTCCCCAGTCTATTTAGACACTCCTGAGGCAAATCAGACTGTTTGAGTATACCGGCTCTCAAAGAATCATCAATATCATGATTGATATAAGCCACTCTATCGGCCAGTTTTACGATCTGACCTTCCAGTGTTGACGGAGTCTTATCCCCGGTATGATGAGCAATTCCATTGCGTACTTCCCGGCTCAAATTCAAACCTCTTTCATTCGGTTTGCGTTTTTCCAAAAATTCCACTACCCGCAGACTGTGTTCGTTATGCTGAAAACCATCACTGGAAAGCCTGTCAAGAACTTTTTCTCCGGCGTGTCCAAAAGGAGTATGACCGAGATCGTGAGCCAGCGAAATTGCCTCGGTAAGATCTTCATTCAACGCCAGAGCCCTGGCCACAGTACGAGAAATTTGAGACACTTCTAGCGTATGGGTCAGTCTGGTTCGATAGTGATCACCAGCCGGCGCTATAAATACTTGAGTTTTATGTTTTAACCGGCGAAAAGCTTTGGAATGTAAAATTCTATCTCTGTCATTTTGAAAAATAGTACGGAGTGGACACAGTTCTTCCCCCTTTTTTCTGCCAGCACTATTTTTACTGCTGGCTGCTTTGGGAGACAATAACTTAACTTCTCTTTTTTCCAGCTCTTCACGATCAATAATACCGGAATTTTTCATTTCTTTATCACCGCGCCCTAAAATTTACTATTATCAGCTATTTTTCCTGCATAAAACGCTGAACTTCGCTGGCAGACTCCTCGATTGACTTATTTGTCACATTTAAAATAGGACAGCCTATCTGATCCATTAAATTATCAGCATATTCCAGCTCTTCATTTATCCGATCTATAGAGGCATACTGAGAATCAGGACTTAACCCCAGCGCTTTTAATCTTTCCTGACGAATTTCATTTAAGACTAAAGGATCTATTGTCAATCCTACAACTTTATTATCAGGATTTTCCAGCAAAATATCAGGTACATCCACTTCCGGAACAAGTGGCACGTTGGCTGCTTTATAGCCTCTGTAAGAAAGATATATACACATGGGAGTTTTTGAGGTGCGAGAAACACCTATTAACACTACATCTGCCAGCCTTATTCCCTTGGAATCATTGCGATCATCATATTTCACGGTAAACTCCATAGCTTCAACCCTTTCGAAATAGCTCTGGTCGAGCTGATGTCGCAAACCAGGTTTTAGCTGTGGAGATTTATCCAGCTTATTTTCCAGTTCGTTCATCATAGGTCCCATAACATCAACCATGGCAAGATTTCTTTCTTCCCCCATCTCACAAAATTCCTGACGCAGCTCAGGATCAATCAGGGTAAAAACTATCAAACCATCTACCTCATTGGCTTCTAAAATTATATTTTTTAATTCCCGGGAGGTTTGAACATGGGTGAATTTCCTTACTTTTAAATCACTTTCAAATTGACTGGCAGCTGCATCTACCACAAAATTAGCGGTATCCCCCAGAGAATCTGAGACCACATAAATAACAGCTTCTGGTTCCTGTGGATTCATGCCAAAACACCTCTCTCTAAATTGCCCTATTGTTCATCCAGAGCTATCTCTGTAATATCCATAAGAGGATTAATCAAATTAGAAACTTCCCTCAGTAAGGCCAGTCTATTTTCTCTAATCTCTTTTTCTTCAACCATTACCACAACATTATCTACAAAATTATCAATGGCATCTATCAATTCTATTATCTTTTCCAGAGCCTGCTGATAAGAGTTATCCTGCAAATACTCAAAGGCTGCATTTTTTATATCCTGAAATTGAGTATACAGAGTTTTTTCTTCTTTTTTCACTAATAATTCCTCTTTAACTTCTTCTGCAGGAGAGCCCTGAGCAGCCAGATTCCGACATCTCTGCAGCCCATGTATAAGTGTTTCAAATTTTTCCAGATCAGATTCTCGCAGACGCATGATAGCCTGGCATCTCCGCCAGCAATCAGGTACATTTTCGTAGTCAACAGCCATAACTGCAGAAATGATGTCATATCTTATTCCTTTATCAGAAAGTAATGAATGCATTCTCTCTCCCAGAAAATCATTGACTTTGTCGATAACTTCCTGATCTGCCTCTATGAGCTCTGCCCCTTTTTTAATTATCTTTTGCAGTGAAAGTTCCCAATTTCTTGCCATTAATATTCTTATTATACCTGTAGCTTTACGCCTGAGAGCAAAAGGATCATGACTGCCGCTCGGTTCATTACCTGCAAAAAAGTTACTGACTATATCATCTATCTTATCAATAACACTCAGTAGTCCAGCAATATCAAAATTTGGCAATTTATCTCCAGCAGCCTGAGGCCAGTAATGCTCTTCAATAGCCCGAGCAACTTCCTCTTTTTCACCAGCCTCAAGAGCATAAATCCTGCCCATAACCCCCTGTAGTTTGGGGAATTCTTCCACCATATCGGTTACAAGATCAAACTTGCATAACGTAGCGGCCCGCAAAAGATCCTGTCTTTGCTGTTGAGAAAATCCAAGTTCATCAGCAAATTTTTTACTCATTTCTTCCAGTCTATTAACTTTGGCGTAAATACTTCCCAATTCCTCCTGATATACTATATCCTGTAAAGACTGATTAAATTCATCAGGAGATACACTGCGATCCTCTTTATAGAAAAAGTCAGCATCTGCCAGTCTAGCTCTTATGACCATTTCATTGCCCTTAATAACATTATCCAGATGTTTTTCATCACCGTTTCTAACCCCAATAAAACAGGAAGCAAGCCCATCCGCCTGCTCAACAGGGAAATAACGCTGATGTTCAATCATAGAAGTTTTCAAAACTTCATCGGGGACTGAAAGAAACTCGTTGCTAAATTCTCCCATAAAAGCAGTGGGATATTCAATTAAATTGGTGACTTCCTGCAGCAAATCTTCTTCAATTAAAGCCTGATATTCTTCAGTTTCCAGGCTTTCAATCTGCTGCATAATCATCTTTTTTCTCTGCTGCTGCTTAACTATAACATATTCATCTTCCAGCAGGGAAAAATAATCTGCAGCGTTATTAATCTCTACTGTATCGGCACCTAAAAATCTATGGCCCCTGCTGTTAATTCCGCTTTCCAGTCCGGCCAGTTCGAACTCAATTAGCTCATCCCCCAGCACAGCCAGCAACCATCTGATAGGCCTGACAAAACGAAATTCTTTGTCTCCCCAGCGCATTGTTTGAGGTTGTGATAAATTCTTTATTAATTCTGGGAGCAGTTGAGCTAAAACTTCTTCACTGGGGCTGCCTTCAATTAATTTATCTACATATAAATATCCATCCCGGATTTCAATCTCTTCTAGAGAAACATCCTGTCCCCGGGCAAAGCCTTTTCCTGCTTTTGTAGGATTGCCATCCTCATCATAAGCTATATCCTCAGCAGGTCCACGAATAACCTCTTTTTTATCCTCCTGCTCTTCTGATAAATTCTTAACCTGTAATACCAGTCTCCGCGGAGTAGAATAAACAAAAATATCTGCAAATTTCAATCTTTTTTCCGTCAGTTTTTCTTCAGCATCAGCAGCAAGATTATCCCTAAGCTCCGGTATCATATCAGCTGGAATTTCTTCGGTACCAACTTCAAAAATTAAGTCTTTAGCCACAATTACTCCTCCTCATCTTCAGTATTTATCTTTAGATATTTATCTGCACAGCCCTGAGCCAGATCTCTTACCCGATTGATATATTTGGTTCTTTCAGTAACACTGATAGCGCCCCGGGCATCCAGTATGTTAAATATATGAGAACATTTTAAAGTATGGTCATATGCCGGTAGTGGCAAATCTTCTTTCAAACAAAGTTCTGCTTCCTTTTCGCTGTGTTCGAACATTTTTATCAGGCGCTCGGTATCAGCAACATCAAAATTATAACAGGATTGCTGGTATTCATTCTGCCAGTAAATGTCTCCATAAGTTACACCATCAACCCATTCTAGATCATACACACTCTCTTTTTCCTGCAGATACATCGCTATTCTTTCCAGGCCATAAGTTAATTCCACCGTAACAGGATCAGTATCATAGCCACCGACCTGCTGAAAATAAGTAAACTGGGTGATTTCCATACCATCGAGCCAGACCTCCCAGCCCAGCCCCCAGGCTCCCAGAGTTGGAGCCTGCCAGTTGTCTTCCACAAATCTTATATCATGTTCTACTGGAACTATACCCAGACTTTCCAGACTTGCCAGATATTTTTCCTGGATATCTTCCGGTGAAGGTTTCATTATAACCTGATATTGGTAATGCCGCTGAACCCTGTTCGGATTTTCTCCATAACGACCATCCTGAGGACGTCTGGAGGGCTGGACATATCCAGTATTCCAGGTATCATCTCCTAAAGCCCCCAGAAAGGTGGCAGGACACATTGTTCCAGCGCCTACCTCCATGTCATAAGGCTGTTCAATAACACAGCCTTGATTTCCCCAATAACGATGTAATTCAAAAATTATTTCCTGAAAATTCATATGCTTTCACTCCTCGTAATTATAATCCCCGGTTCCCGATAGTTGTTCAATAAAAGAAAAAACCTCTCCCTCAGGAGAGATTAAATAAGTTAGACCAGCTCAGTAAAGAGGCAAAAATCTGTTTGAATTTAGTGAGAGATCTAAATGATAATTTATAAACTTTTCGATTATTTTATTCAAATAATCGATTCTCTCCTCATCAAACTTATTATATTCACCCTGTACCGCCTTAAAACCCTGATGTAAAAACGTTTCTAGCATTTTATAAGTCAATTTATCCAGGGGAAACTTCCCCCGAGCAGGATTATCCTGACGACAGCAAAATATAGCACCTTTTTTTAGTGAGAGTATAACTCTATCTCCCTGCTGAAAATCATCAACGGCAGGAGAACTGCCACAATCAATACAACTTTCTATTTCCGGTTTAAAGCCAAGCAGATCCAGGGCTCGCAGGCGAAATATAGCATGTAAAATTTTAAACTCTTTATCCGCTTCAGCAGCTTCCAGCAATGTCAGGATATTTATTAGATGCTTGAAATATTTTGGATCAGTCTGTCCGGTGCCTGTTTTCTTATAAAATTCCAGAACATAATTACCATAACTGAAACTCTTAATATCTCTTCGCAAACTGGAAAACAAATTGCGCAGGGACAAATTGTTAATACTGCCCAGACTTTCTCCGGTATTTTTTTGATAATACTCTATATTATGCCAGCAAAACTTTTGCAGGAGACCGGTTTTACCCCTCTGGAAATCTTTAGCCCCGGAAACTGCCAGGCGAATAAGTCCTTCATCGCGGCAATAGAAAGTAATTAATCTATCTTTTTCCCCCAGATCCATCCCCTGTAAAACAACACCGGTTGTTTCATAAACAGGCATTGATCATGTCAGCTTTCTTCATCTGTGACAATAGCAACACCTGAACTTGTTCCTATTCTGTTGGCACCGGCATCCACCATCTCCAGAGCATCTGCAAAATTTCTAATGCCGCCAGAAGCTTTAACACCTAAATCTCTACCCACTGTTTTTCTCATAATGCTTACAGCTTCAGGTGTTGCCCCGCCTGAACCAAAACCAGTGGAAGTTTTAATGAAATCTGCTCCTGCCTCCCTGGCAAGTTGAGAGGCTTTTTCAATCTCTTCTTCATCCAGAAAACAGGTCTCCAGAATAACTTTTACAATTATATCTGAAGTAACCCCCGCTTTTTTTGTCGCCTCAACCACAGAATTTATATCAGATTTAACCAGATCAAAAGACTCGGACTTGAAAGCCGAAATATTCATAACCATATCCAGTTCAGTGGCACCGTTTTTTATAGCGTTGCGTGCCTCAAAAGCTTTGGTTTCACTGGTGTTCCCCCCCAGCGGAAAACCAACAACTGTACATACTTTTACAGAACTATCTGTGAGTTCTCGATTGGCAAAGGGCACAAAAGCCGGCAGCACACAAACGGAAGTAAATTCATGCTCAATAGCTTCCTGACATAATTCCCTTATATCTTCAACCGTACCTTCTGGCTTCAAAAAAGTGTGATCGATCATTTTCGCCATATCTTTAGGTTTGATAGCCATGCATATTTCACTCCCTATTTCAATTGAATTTTTTGGTGTCAGAAAATTTTAGCAAAATATCTAACTGCTGCTATATTTATATTCTAGGAAAGAATGAAACTCTCCTGCTTATAATCTCATTTATGATTTATTTATAACCAAGTCGTCTGAGCCAGGATTTATCTTTGCGCCAATTCTTACTGTCCTTTACCCAGAGATCAAGATAAACCCTATCTCCCAGCATTTTTTCTATTTCCTTCCGGGACCTTTTACCAATTTTCTTTAACATTTTGCCATCTTCGCCGATAATCATACCCCTATGGCTGGTCTGCTCTACATAAATATTTGCTCTTATATATGTTATATCCTCTTTTTCTTCCATCTCCTCAATCAAAACAGCTGTTCCATAAGGAATTTCATCCCAGGTCAACTGAAAAATTTGTTCCCGAATAAAGTCCGCCACCATATCTCTTTCCAATCTGTCAACAAACATATCTTCAGGATAATACTGAGGTCCTGCAGGCAAATTTTTCCGCAAATACTGCTTAATTTCCTCCCGCCCTTCTCCTGTTCGGGCTGAAGCTTTGATTAGCTGAAGTCCAGTATTATCTTTATAATTATCTATTCTTGCTTTTATGTCATCACCTGACAGCAGATCGATTTTATTCAAAATTAAAACCGCCGGAATTTCTCTATCTTCAATCTGAGAAAAAATGAAATCATCTCCGGGCCCATATTTTTCAGAAGCGTCACAAACAAAAAATAATATATCTATACCGGACAAACTTTCATGAATTTCTTCCAGCATATATTCATCCAGTTTATTCTTTATTTTGTGTACTCCGGGGGTATCAAGAAAAATTGCCTGAAAGTTCTTTTCCGTTAAAATAGCTTTATTTCTCCGCCGGGTTGTCTGCGGCTTTTGTGAAACAATATTTGCCCTGGCTCCAATAATGGTGTTTATTAAGGTAGACTTTCCTACATTAGGCCTGCCAACAACTGATATAAATCCTGATTTATGTTCCTCCATTAATTCATATCTCCAGAATTAAAATAATGAGGAAGCAGCTCATCAGCCCTGGTGACTTTTTCTTCCCCGGATAAGTTAACCATAATAACTGTCATATCTGGATTAAATTCCACCAACACCTGTCTGCAGGAACCACAGGGAGAAGGAAAAGAAGGAGTGTCAGCCACAATTGCAATTGCTTCAATACGGGGATCTCCTTCTTCAGCCACAGCCGAATATAAAGCTGTTCTTTCAGCACAATTCGTAACTCCATAGGCAGCATTTTCCACATTACAGCCGGGAAATATATTCTCATTTGCTGTCAAAATAGCTGCCCCAACAGCAAAATCAGAATAGGGTACATAAGCATTTTCTCGCGCAGATTTTGCCTTTGCGATTAACTCGTTTTTAAATTTATCATCTATATTCATCAAAGCTTATAGCCTCCTCTGTCTTAACTAGCAAAAAGATACTTAAGTAATTCTATTAAAAATGGATCTTCTCCATATAAGCTGTTGAATATAGTTTTAATCATTTTCGTAATGCTTATAATTGAAAGCTATAAGGCTCTGTTCATCAGGAAATTTTTCCAGTATCACTTCGCTTTATAGCTTCCAATACTTTATAAGCTCCGGCAATTAAGGGTATAAATAGTCCTGGTAATCCAGCTTATATGGCAATTTCACCAACGGTTCTGGAAAAGAACTTTAAAAATTAATTGTTGCCGTAGTCGGCACAACCTGAATCCAGGTCAAGCCCGGGGACAAAGAAATTTTCTCCTCATTGTCAGCAAAAAACTCAAATTGAGCGTCATCGTTATCACCTGTATTCTGCCATCTGCCTGTTTTTATTTTCCCCTGAGAAAAATATTTAGCACTGCCTGATCCTGACAGATCAATATTTAATCTTCTCTGATCATCTACTATTTCATGCGATGCGAACATTACTACCAAATTATCCGGGCTCACAACCTCATTTTCTTCCAGGTAATGCGGATTGCCGGCAATGAACCTTTTATATTTATCCTCTTCATCCTGATAACGATATTCGATTTTATTGCTCCAGTATGTCAGAGTAATGTCTTTAGCACTTTCTCCATTTTTCCAGTTATTTTCATCTGCTTCTGAGATAAAATTTAAAAAATTTAGCTGCCCGGAATCTTTTTTCGGTAATTCCCCCTCAAATTTGTCATTGCTAAAGTGGTTTTCAAAAGCATGTTCTAAAGAAGAACTGTCAGTATAAAGATTATGTGGACGAGAACGACCACCGTAACGCCAAAAATAATGCTGATGCTTAATTTCATCTATAGTTGTAAAGTCATTATTAGCAGCCACCTGTAAAGCATCGTAACTGGCACCATTATGAAAAATTGGAACTGCATATTCTCCCGCCACCTTGAGCATATAAGATCTTAAGCTGCGAATAGGGCCGGCCTTGTCTGGCGGGGAAGAAAAATAACCGGCCAAAAAACGGGTTATTCCGCCCTCAACCAAAAATTCATAAACCACATCAGCCTGATTAAGCCCAGCCTGGGGTCTTGACTGCGGATGATTTTCCACCACTATCATTAAAGGCATCTCAGTTTCTGCCTGTACCGGTACAATAAAGTAATTTAAAACCAGCAACAACAAGCACAAAAATATAAATTTCCGCAATAATTTCTCTTTTATCCTGATAGCTTCTGTCTGCCGCAAATTCTCTTTCACCTCAAATTAAAGAAAATAATTATCTATAGATAAGTGAGCTTTTCTAAAGGTTCTTCAGATACTATTCTTACTTTATTAATTCTGTGCTCGGAAGTTTCCATGACCTTTAATTCCAGGCCTTCTCGGCTTATAGTTTCTCCTTCCCGGGGCAAATACCCAAGCTGATGTAAAATATAACCGCTGATGGTTTCATAGGTTTCTTCATCGCCCAGAGGCCGGGGTAAATATTCATTGATTTTATCAATATCTACTCCGCCCTGTACAATTAGCTCATGTTCTCCCAGCGGCTCAATCTCTTTTTCTTCCGGATCAAATTCATCTCTGATATCTCCAACAATCTCCTCCAGTAGATCTTCAATTGTTATCAATCCAGAAGTGCCTCCATATTCATCCAGAACAATGGCCATATGCTCCTGCCGCCTTCTCATCTCATTGAGCAGTTGATTTATGGGTTTGCTTTCTGGTATATAGTAAATTGGTTTTGTGAATTTTTCCAGTTCAAACTCCTCTAGAGCCGCTCTATCTTCATCCAGAAGCATCACTAAAAGGTCCTTTACATATACGAGTCCTACAATATCATCAATGCTCTCTTCATAGACAGGTATGCGAGAATAACCATGCTCAACAGCCAGTTCTACAACTTCTCTCACAGGGCTCTGTTTTTCCACACAGACCATTTCAGTACGGGGAACCATAATTTCCCGCACCATAATATCATCAAAATCAAATATACTGTTGATCATCTCGCTCTCTGTCTCTTTAATTGCTCCTTCTTTTTCTCCCACATTGACAAAACGCCTTATCTCTTCTTCAGTCAAAAATGCAGCTGACATAACGTTTTCAGCCCCGATTATAACTTTAATAAGCCAGGAGAAAAAGCTTACAAAAGGTGTGAAAATCCTTTCCATCCAGACCAAAAATGGAGCTACAACTCTGGCATACTGGATAGATCTGTTATTACCCAAGGATTTAGGAGTTATTTCACCAAAAACAAGAATTAAAAAGGTCATAACTCCTGTTGCTATTCCTACTCCGCTGCTGCCAAAAATTTCAATAGCTATAGATGTGGCAATAGCGGAAGCGGCAATATTTACAAGGTTATTGCCAATTAAAATAGTGCTTAAAAGCCTGATTTCATCCTCCAGCAATTTATCAACCAGTTCTGCTTTTTTATCACCTTTATTGACTAAATCTTTTATTTTTACCCGGCTGGCAGCCATAAAAGCCGTCTCTGAGCCGGAAAAAAACGCAGATAGAAAAAATAATATCAACAGCAGAATTACCTGCCAGACCATTTTACTCCCCCCATCAACGGGAATGTCTATTTTCTAAATTCCGGAAACTCCTGCAGATATTCATTCTCCTTAGCTTTCATTTCTGCCCGATCAGATTTGTTTTTATGATCATATCCCAGTAAATGTAATACTCCATGGATAATTAAAAAACCTAGTTCTCTATATAGGGAATGTTTATATTCTTCAGCTTGTTTTTCGGCCTGTTCAACCGAGACAACAACTTCTCCTAAGATTTTCCCCTCCAGAGGGAAGGCAAGAACATCAGTAGGCTCGTCTTTGTCCCTGTATCTGGCATTTAATTTTTTAACTTCTTTGTTGTTCATAAAAGTTAAACTTATCTCTTTTTCTGAGGAAATATCCACTTCGCTCTTAACAGTCAATTCTACCAGTTCCTTAAGTTTATCCTGAAAATCCGGCGAAATTACTGTATCTCTGTCAGTCTGATTCTTTATCATTACTTTGAGCATCATTTTTACCCTCCAGCTCTTCCAGCTCCTGTTCTAAATCATCTGGATACTCAACTCTTTGATGATAAATTCCCGTCAGTATAGTGGAAAAACTTTCCGCAATAGTATTAAGCTCTTTTAAAGTAAGATCTGATTCATCCAGTTGATTTTCCAGTAATTTTTCTCTGATTAGACCCCTCACTACATTTTCTATACGATTTGGGTTGGTCTTATCGAAATTCTTAGAACGAATAGCCGCTTCCACAATATCTGCCAGCATCAAAATAGCCGCCTCTTTTGTTTGAGGTTTGGGACCATCATATCTAAAATCAGATTCTTCAGCAACTGTATGATCATTATTGTGTATAGCTTCCTGATAAAAATAGGAGATCAAATTAGTGCCCTGATGCTGCTCGATAATATCAATTACATCTTCTGGCAAATCATGTTTTCGGGCCATCTTGACTCCATCTTTAACATGTGATTTTATAATGAGAGAACTCAAGTTTGGATTAATATCATCATGAGGATTATTGCCCCCAAATTGATTGTCGGTAAAAAAGTAAGGACGTTTTAATTTCCCAATATCATGATAATAAGCCCCTACCCTGGTCAGCAGAGCATCTGCTCCTATATTATCTGCAGCTGTTTCAGCTAAATTTCCCACCACCATACTATGATGATAGGTTCCTGGTGCCTCAACCAGAAGACGTTTTAATAAAGGCTGATTGGGGTTGGAGAGCTCCAACAATTTTACTGCCGAAGTAAGATTAAACATGTTTTCCAGATAGGGCAACAGGCCATTGGCTAAAATAGCAACTAATAGACCATTCAAACCTCCGATTCCGGCAATCATAACCAGATCAAATAAAGTATGAGCAGGCCTCATAAAACTAAGCATAATTACTGTAAATATTAAAACACCACTGATATTAAAACCGGCTTTGACCAGATCACTACGCTGATCAATTTCTGTAACACTATAACAACCAACCATACCAGAAATAAAAGCAACTACAGCCAGTTCGAAACCACTGTTAAACAAAATCGGCAGCAGCAGTGATACATAAATTGTCACTATGACTGCTGGAGCAGTTGATAATAAAATTGTAGTCAATACAGATAGCATACCTACAGGTATTAGGTAATATATATACTCAAAATCAATTATTGATAAAATCCAGGCCATTATAAAAATAATTATTGTGAGAAATTCCAGGAGATAAAGTTTATTATTTTTATTCCAGATAGAAGAAAGATGATTTTTGATATAATAAACTATAACCATAGTAATTATAATAAAGTATACTACGGTTCCAGTAAGCCGAAACCATCCAATTTCTGCAGCACTTATGTCCAGATCTTCTAAAGCATCAGACTGGACCCGGGATATAGTCTCACCTTCTTCTACTATTACATCTCCCTGGGAAAAAGAAACATAAACTGGTTCTACTCCTGCCAAAACCTCTTCGTGACGAGATTCTGTGGCCTGTTCATCTACAGCAAGATTTGGCGACAGATTAGCCATTATCAAAGAGGTTAAAAATTCCAGTTCAAGATTAGAAATATCTTCATCCTCCAGAATAGAGTTAAGGCGATCCTGGGCCTGAGAAAGTTCGTTTTCCCTCACCGGCCCCAGATATATTAGTTCCAGCGCTTCCTCACCCTGCTGCTTTATAATATCTAAATCAGCAGCAGTTAAGTTCAGAAGATATTCAAACTCTTCTTCTGTCAGCGAAATACCATATTCATTTAAAATATTTTCCACCTGCTCACTATCGGCAGGCGGCCATATTTCCTGCAAATCTGTTAAAAAGCCGGTAAAATTACTCCGGGAAATTTCCAGGGCTGAAATATTTTCAGTATAAACAGGTTCAACATTGTCCAGGGCCAGCTGACGTCTGGTTTCAGTGCTATCTCTATCAAGAACATTTATATCTCTCGGCGAAATAACTTCAGCCGGACTTGATTCTCCTTCTACAAACTCTGTAGCTATTGGGAGCATATTTATTGTCAGAATTAATAACATTATCAAACAAAAAATTACACTTATAACAATTTTTCGCAATCCGGGATCTAAATCTTCCAGTCCCGGTAATCTATCAAAAACATCAGAGACAAATTCTTTTAAACTGCTCATAATAAAATATCCACCCTTTAATTAACAGAGCCAAATTTTGAGTCTCAATTTAGGTGTCCGTTTGTTCACTTTCTTCATATGCGGTGATAATTTTTCGTACTAAATTATGCCGCACTACATCAGTTTCATCCAGATAAATAAAATCAATACCTTCTATACCTTTTAAAATCTTCTCCACTTCTCCTAAACCTGAAGTTTGACTGTATGGTAAATCTATCTGCGTTATATCTCCAGTAATCACAGCTCTAGAATTAAAGCCAATTCTGGTCAACATCATTTTCATCTGTTCTGTGGTGGTATTCTGAGCTTCATCCAGGATAATGAAAGAATCATCCAGAGTTCTACCTCTCATATAAGCTAGAGGTGCCACCTCTATAATGTCTTTTTCTAAATATTCCTTTACTTTTTCCGGGCCTAAAACATCAAAAAGAGAATCATAAAGGGGACGCAGATAAGGATCCACTTTGTCCTGCATATCTCCGGGTAAAAACCCCAGCTCCTCACCGGCTTCAATAGCTGGACGAGTAAGAACTATTCTATCAACTCTGTGATTAAGCAGGTTTTTTACAGCCATTACCACAGCTAGATAGGTTTTGCCAGTTCCTGCAGGTCCGATGGAAAAGACAATATCAGACCTTTTCATGGCTTCTATATACACTTTTTGCCCTACGGTCTGAGGCTTTATCTCTCTCCCTTTATGATTAACCTGAATTACTTCGTTAAATATATTAGAGAAATCAATATCACTATCCTTCTGTAAAAGTTCAATTATATATTTAACCTGACGCTCAGATATGGTATCTCCTTCTTCAATTAACTTTGTCATTTCCTCCAAAGCCCGCAGAGCAATGTCCACCCGGGGCTCTTCGCCTTCAACTTTAATTTCACTACCTCTTGCTATTAATTTGACATCGAGTTTATCTTCGATGATTTTAATATTCTTGTCCAAATTACCGAAAAGATTCCTGGCTTTATGATAATTTGCAACTGCAAAATTTTCAGTTACCTGACTGCTCACTCTCATCCTCCTCATTCCAAATAATTTAATTTTATTAAAACGTGATTGTTTAAAGATTTATTTATCTCTTCACAGGTATTATTCCAGCCAAAAGGATAAAATCCTGCTTCTCGTAATAATATAACATGTTTTAAGGTTAAGTTAAACCATATAAAAAATTAATTTTGCCGGCCCGGATGCCGGCAAAATTAATTTATACTATTTTCTTCGGCGTTTATGAATCAATTTTTTTATAGCTCTGTGAGGGTCCCGACTGCGAGGTGAAGATAAAATTTCTTTCATAATCATACCCCGGCGCAGAGAATTATTGTCAAATTTTAGATCAATTTTTTGCTGTTTTTTTTGAATATTATCAGATCGCTGTTCAAGATTTTTGGCCTTGCTGGCAGTATCGGACTTTTGTTTTTTGCGCTGACGCAAATCATATGAAACCTCTTGCTTATTGCTGGCTTGCTTTTGTGATTTTTTAATCTTTTGTTGCTGCTGATTCATTTGATTTTGCTGTTTATCTTTCTTCTCTTCATCAGCAAATTTTTTATCAACTTCACTCATATCCAGATCAAAGTCAGACTCAGAATAATTATACTGATTTTTTTCACTCATGATGTATTCTCCTTACCCTCCATGTTGTAGATGCTCAGCTAGAAATTATCAGGCATTATTCTTGTTGTCTTCTGGTTGAGAGGAACTGCCACCTTCTTCGCCTTCCTCCTGAAGTTTAGAAATATTCTCTCTCATATCTGTATCAGCTTCTATATTTTCCAGATTTAGATAATCCATGACGCCAATATTTCCACTGCGCAGTGCTTCAGCCATGGCCAGTGGTACTTCAGCTTCTGCTTCCACAACTTTAGCCTGCATTTCCTGAACTCGGGCCTTCATTTCCTGTTCCTCTGCTACTGCCATTGCTCTCCTCTCTTCAGCTTTAGCCTGAGCTATATCTTTATCAGCTTCTGCCTGATCTTTTTGCAGCTCGGCTCCAATGTTATCTCCAATATCAACATCTGCTATGTCGATAGAGAGAATCTCATAAGCTGTACCTGAATCCAGACCTTTTTCCAGCACTGTTTTGGAAATGGTGTCAGGATTTTCCAGAACTTTCTTGTGAGTTTCAGAAGAACCGACCGTGGTGACAATACCTTCACCCACCCGGGCCAGAACTGTATCCTCACCGGCTCCACCGACAAGTCTCTCTATATTAGCTCTGACAGTGACTCTAGCAGTGGCCATAACCTGGATTCCATCCATAGCCACAGCTGTAACAACAGGAGTTTGAATCACCTTGGGATTAACGCTCATTTTTACTGCTTCCAGCACATCACGACCAGCCAGATCAATAGCAGCAGCCCTTTCAAAAGTTAGATCAATTTCTGCTCTTTGAGCTGCTATAAGAGCATCAACTACATTATTGACATTTCCCCCGGCAAGATAATGAGCCTCCAGTTTATCACTGCTAAGTTTCAATCCGGCTTTATGAGATTTAATCATCGGAGCAACTATAGATTTAGGCACCACTCGCCTTAATCTCATACCTATGAGGTTGAAAAAACTTACTTTTACTCCGGCAGCAGTCGCTGAGACCCATAAGCCTATAGGAATCAAAGTAAAGAAAATAATCAGGAAAATAATTACCAATGCCGCTATGATCAAAGTCATAATATCCATAAATTTCACTCCTTATCATTTTTTATTTTTACTACGACCACTCGACTTCCCTTGCTGCTTAAAACTCTTATTTGTTCTCCTTTATCAATAAAATCCCCCTGGCTTACAACATCGACTCTTCTGCCCTCAATTTCAGCTACTCCACTGGGTCTTAAAGGAGTAATTGTTCTGCCTTCTTTACCGCTTAAATCTTCATCCTCCGCTCTGGAAATATATCCTTCTTCCACGGTTTCTGATTTATCCAAAGAAATTCGTTTCCATAGATTGGACCCTCCAAAAATTTTAAGCAAAATAGCAATTCCTGCAGTTGAAAGAATTAACACGGCCACAATTATTCTTAGAGCAGTTGTTTGATCTGGAATAAAAAGAAATAAACTTACAAAGATAGCCCCCAGACCTCCTATTCCCGTCACCCCGAAACCAGGAATAAAAAAAACTTCTATAATAATTAGTATCAGTCCAGCAAGAAAAAGGGCTAAAAGACCCAGACTCGCATATCCCTGATAAAGATAGGCAGAAAAGAAAATTGCCAGACTCAAAACTCCAACAGTACCACTAATGCCAAAACCAGGCACCAGAGCCTCACCAGCTAAAGCAGTAATACCCAGCGTCAACAAAATAACAGTAAATATGGGATGGGTAATTAATCCAGCTATAACCTCCAGTTGAGTTTTTTCTATATTGTACAAATCTGCTTCTGTCCATCCTTTTTCCGCCAAAAATCCGGCAAAACTTTCAACTCGTCCTTCTATAAACCCTAATTCTTCAGCTTCACCAGCCGTGAGAGATAATAATTTTCCTCTTTCTATAATATTTTCAATTTCCCGGTCAAGATCAACCATCGCAGCAGCAATATCGGGATCTCTGCCCTGTCTCTCAGCCGTGGCAGCAAATTCTCGACTCAGGGCGGCAATAAATTTTTCCTCTTGAGGTCTGGTTTCTGCTGCGCCAATACTACTGCCGGAAACCATGAATAACTCATCCCCGGCAATTGCCAGCAAAGCTCCTGCAGACCAGGCTCTTTGATTAACAAGAGTCACAATGGGCAGAGGAAATTCAAAAATTTGGTCTCTCATATTCAGGGCAGAATCAACAAGCCCTCCATATGTTTCTATCTCAATTACAACTTTATCTACATTCCTGCTTTCTGCTTCGGAAAGGGCTCTGGAAAGAAAGGTGGCCTGCCCGGGATCAATATCACCATGGAGAGGAATAAAAGCAGTCTCCGCCCTGGCATTCGTAGAAAATAGCATAAATAAAAACGAAAAAACAAAAAAAGCAAAAATTATTGTAAAGAGTTTTTTGGATGAAAAATTTTTATTATGATATTTTTCTGCTGCCATAACTCTCCCTCTTTTCTCTTTCCTGTTTACATTTTAGGATCTTCTCCATATCAGTTGATTGAATATAGTTTTAGTCATTTTCGTAATAAATATAGTTGAAAGCTATAAGGCTCTGTTCACCAGGAAATTTTTCCTGTGTTTAGGTTTAGTTTTCGGCCAAAAAATAGTGCTTCCTGCGCGAAAGCTTTTCCCTGAGCTTGCGCTCAGCCCGACACATCCTGAACCGGGGACACGATTTTTGGGCCATGTTACTGTCCCTGAATTTGAAAAATTTCCAGTATCACTTCGCTTTATAGCTTCCAATAATCTTTAAGTCCCGGCAATTAAAGGTATAAGTAGCCCTGGTAATCCAGCTTATATGGCAATTCCACCAGCGGTTCTGCAAAAGAACCATATTTTAATTTCTCTTCTTTAGTCTTATTCCAGATCCGGTTTAATACCCCGAAAATAATTTTGAAATTTTATCATTTTGTGTAAATTTATATTATCATACTTTGGCAATTAACACAATCAAATAATTAACATAAAATAAAAACCGCCTGAAAGCAGGCGGGTAAAATATTACATAATCAATTTGCCAGTTCTGATTTTAAAATGATAATATCATCCTGGAGGCCAGGAAAGTGATCTTCCTCCCAGCAGATGAAAATGCAGATGATCTACAGTTTGACCGCCTTCGCTGCCGCAATTATTTACAATTCTAAAACCGCTTTCCGCTATTTCATATTCGGCAGCAAGCTGTTGAATTACCTGGTGAACATTAGCGATAAGAGCAAAATCTTCCTCTTCCACAGAATTTAATGATCTTATGTGCTTGCGGGGAATCACCAAAAGATGGACAGGCGCCTGAGGATTTGCATCTTCAAAAGCAACTACATCATCATCTTCATATATCAGCTCAGTATCCATCTCTCCTGCTGCTATATTGCAGAAGATACAATCTGCCACGACTATTTCACCTCCTTTTATATTAAAACTGCTAAATTCTCCTGGTTTTCTCTGATTTCTGTTAATTTAATTTTCTGGAAGGTATTAGTTAATTCCTGCTCAGCCGACACCTTTGCTCTGATGTAATTTTCAGTATAACCAGAATAAGTTCCTTCTGAATTCTGTCTTTCACATAAAACTTCCAGTTCTTCCTGCAAAAATTGCTTTTCATATTGCATTTTCAGTCGATCTGCCAGTTTTCTCAGCTCTTGCGATCTTTCCTTTTTAATTTCACTGTCTACCTGACCTGACATTTTGGCTGCCTCTGTACCAGGACGAGGAGAAAAGTTAAACACGTGAGCCCGGCTAAAACCTATCTCCTGTAATAATTTAAATGTTTCCTGGAAGTTTTTAGTTTTTTCTCCGGGAAATCCCACCATCACATCAGTACTTATAGCAATATCGGGTATTTCACTTCTAATCCAATCAATCCTTTTCTTGAACTCCCGGCTGGAATAAGGACGGTTCATTCTGTCCAAAATTTTGTCACTACCACTCTGTAAGGGAATATGCAGATGCGGGCAAATTTTATTTTTATCAGCAAGCAACTGCAAGAGCTTCTCTGTGATTTCGTTGATCTCAATAGAACTGAGACGGATTCTGAATTTTCCAGTTATATTTATTAAACTTTCCAGCAACCGGGACAGATGATCACCCTCCCGGGAAAAATCATCGCCATAAGCTCCTAAATGAATTCCAGTTAAAATAAATTCTTTAATATTATTTTGTTTTAGATGTTTTATCTCATCAACTACTTTCTGCGGTGGACGGCTTCGTTTTTGGCCGCGGGCATAAGGAATTATACAATAACTGCAGAACTGGCTGCAGCCATCCTGTATTTTAATATTGGCTCGAGTTCTTTTATCAATATTCTGCACCTGAAAATCTGGAAAAGAATTCATATCATTATAATCTTGCCGCGAATAATCCCAGTTCTCCTGGGAGGTTATTAATTGTTTTACTTTTTGAACCAGTTTTTCTTTCTCATCACTGCCAATAATATAATCTACTTCCTCTATTTCTTTTATCTCCTGGGGGTTAACCTGGCTGTAACAGCCTGCCATTATTACCAGGCTTTCACTGCCTCCTCTTCTTTTCGCCCGTCGCGCTCGTTTGCGAGATTTACTGGCAGCTTGAGTTGTTACAGCACAGCTGTTGATAACATAAATATCTGCTGTTTGGGAAAAATCAACCAGACAAAATCCAGCCTGCTTAAATTCATCGATCATCGCTTCAGCTTCATATTGGTTAACCTTGCAACCTAAATTAGAAATTGCCACCCGCGGTGTGTTATTATTGCTGCTATTTTTAGATAGAAAATCATCCTGACTCATTCCATTTCCCCCATCTCATGAAGGATTAATCCTGTTATAAGAGGACCGGCAGTTTCAGTGCGTAAAATTCGAGGTCCAAGGGAGATATCAAAACTGTTTTCGGTCTGTGAAATTTGCCTAATTTCCCTATCAGAAAAACCACCCTCAGGCCCTACTAAAACCAGAATATCGTCTCCAGTTTGAAGTCTGCCTTTTTGCCCTAAACCGCTTATACTGTAGTCCGCCTCCCGGGCAGAGGCTATCAGTACAGAATCAAAATTTGCGAACTTGCTCTGTAAATTCTCCAGCTGCAAGACAGAATTTAGTACGGGGATTTTTCCTCTTTCTGACTGCCGCGCAGCTTCTCTGATAATTTTCTGCCAGCGCTTTAATCTCTTTTTTTCTTTTTGGGAGTTTAATTCTACCACAGTATGCTGTGTTGAAACAGGAAAAAATCCTGCAGCACCAATTTCTGTGGCTTTTTGCCAGACATGTTCTATTTTATCTTTTTTTCCCAGAGCCTGAGCAATAAAAATTTTTGTCTGCGGTTCTCCACCGGCCTTGTCTACCGAAAGCAATTTCAATAATACCTTTTTATTTTCACGATCAATATCTTTTATTCTGGCTTTTGAAACCAGGCCTCCTCCATCAAGCAGTCGCAACATATCACCACTGCGCATGCGCAAACTTTTAACCATATGATTATAAAGTTCACAGCCAGCTTCAATTATTTCTCCTTCTTTGAATTCAGGGTCAAAATTCAAAGGGAGAAAAAAACTTTTTAAACTCATAGCTTATCACCTGCTTTTCTTTTAACAATTAGGGAAACCCAGCTTTCCAGAGAAATCTCTTCATAAATCTCGAATTCTGATGAAAGACTAATTATTTTGTCTGTCATCTCATCCCTGTGACTATTCATAAAACCACTCAAGATCAAAAATCCAGATTCTGTTAAAAATTCTGGCAATCTATAACTTATATCTTTAATTATCTGTGGTAAACAATTAACCACAATTAGATCATATTTTTCATGTTTTTGAGGTGACATGTCTTTGAAATCTGCCTGAATCACTTCTACCTTATCTACCAGACCATTTAACTGCAAGTTTTCTCTGGTATTTTCAACAGATAATTTATCTATATCAACAGCTGTAATCCGGGAGAAATTTAATTTAGCGGCTCCAATTGCAACAATACCTGTACCACTGCCGATATCCAGCACGGAATCAAGAGTGGTAAAACTGTTTTTAATTTTGGCCAGATTTTGCAGAACCAGTTTAGTTGAAGGATGGTGTCCCGAACCAAAAGCAACACCTGGTTTTATTATCAAAGGTATTCTTGTTATGTCATTATTCTTTTTCTTCCGGAGAAATTCCTGCTCATCAGCCTGCCAGGAAGGTATAATTATCCAGTTATCACCAACTTTAATCTCCGCAAAATGTTTTTTCCATTTTTCTACCCAGTCAACACTTCTTACTTCTTCACATTTTAGTACATATCCATCTGCGTTCAAAATTTCTGCTCGCTTTAAATTTATTTCCTTATTCAACTCTTTCCAGGCTGTAGGTTTATCCGAATCAGTTATTGGTTCGTAGCCAAAAAATAAAATACTGTCTTCTGACCGATTATTTTCAATAATAAAACCGGAGTTAAAAACGTTTTGCATAATCATCTCCCCGATTTTACCGGCGTCAGAAGACAGTTTTAAAGTATATTTATATTGAGTTTTTGCGGCTAAATCCATTTAATTCTATCCTCCAAACGCATCTTTTACCCGGCGAAAAAAGCTCTTTCCTTCAGGATTTATCTCATCTCCGCTAATTTCAGCAAATTCCCGCAGAAGTTCTTTCTGCTCTTCATTTAAATTTCTAGGAATAACAACTTTTACATGTATATATTGATCACCCCGACCGGATCTCTTCAGATGAGGAACACCTTTATTGCGCAATCTCAACACATCCCCGGGCTGAGTACCTTCGGGAATTTGAAACTGAACTTTTCCTTCTACAGTGGGAACTTTTATTTTATCTCCTAACGCGGCCTGAACAAAATTAATTGGAACTTCACAGTGAATATCATCACCACGTCTGTCAAAAATATCGTGGTCTTTAACATTGATTATTATATATAAATCTCCCGGCCGGGCCCCTCGTTCTCCTGCCTGACCTTCACCGGCCATACGTAGCTGGTTGCCATCTTTAACGCCTGCCGGTATATCAACTGTCAGGGTGCTTCTTTCCTGCCTGGTACCCGAGCCCCCGCAGGAGGAACAGGGGTTCTCTATTATTTCACCTTTACCACCACAACGATCACAGGTTTTAGCCTGGGCCATCTGGCCGAAAGGAGTGCGCTGAGTAACTCTTATTCTTCCCTGGCCATTACATTTAGGGCAGGTACGAGTGCTGCTTCCTGGTTCAGCACCGCTGCCATCACACTTTTCACATGTAACTTCCCTTGGTATGGTAATTTCTTTTTCTGCTCCAGAAACTGCTTCTTCAAAATCTATCTCCATCCGATATTTCAAATCATTTCCTCGCTGGTTTCTTGAGGCCTGACTTCCAGCTCGGCCCCCAGCACGACGGCGGTCTCCAAAAAACATGCTGAAGATATCATCGATGTTCATGCCGCCAAAATCTCCACCACCGAAGTCATCATAATTGAAAGAGAAATCGTCCTGACCAATCCCAGCATGACCATATCTATCATATTTTTCTCTTTTTTCTGGATCACTCAAAATATCATATGCTTCAGAAATCTCCTTAAACTTTTCTGAAGCATCGGGATCATCACTGCGATCAGGATGATATTCCTTGGCTAGCTTGCGATAAGCTTTTTTAATTTCATCCTGATCAGCATCTCTATCAACACCTAAAACCTCATAATAATCTTTATTACTGTTTGCTGCCATTAATCATCACCATCCCATAAATAAGCAAACAACAGAAGAGAGCACAATAAGCTGCCCTCTTCTGCTGATATTTTTTGCTTGTCTTAAAAGTATTTAATCTGTCACTATTAAATATACTGTTATTTTACTCGTTTTTGTCCTCTTCGTCAACTTCTTCATAATCCACATCTATAGTGTCATCATCTGCACTTTGATCTCCAGCCTGGGGACCAGCCTGTGTTCCCTGAGGTCCAGGTCCCTGAGGACCAGCCTGCGGACCTTCAGGACCACCGGGTCCTCCAGGTTGTTGCTGAGCCTGCTGTTGATCATAAAGTTCGCTGCTTAAATCTGCCAGCACTTCATTCAGTTCATCCATTTTTTCCTGAATTAAATCAATATCGTCTTCGTTTTCTTCCAGTACTTCCTCTAACTCTTCTTTGGCATCTTCAACTTTCTGTTTGATTTCTGTATCAACCTGGTCACCAGCTTCATCCAGAGTTTTTTCCACAGAATGAACCAGAGCATCAGCTTCATTGCGAGTTTCAATTCTTTCAACCTTCTTTTCATCTTCTTCAGCATGTTTTTCAGCTTCTTTTACCATTTCCTCTATTTCTTCCTCTGATAAACCATTGGTCGATTCAATTGTAATATCTTCAGATTTACCGGTTCCTTTATCTTCTGCAGAAACCTGGACAATTCCGTTTTCATCTATGTCAAATGAAACTTCAATCTGTGGTGTGCCTCGTGGAGCGGGAGGTATACCGGTTAACTGAAACCTACCAAGCGTCTGATTGTGCTGGGCTAATTTTCTTTCACCCTGAAGCACGTGAACATCAACAGTAGTCTGGTTATCTTCCGCTGTGGTGAAAACTTTGCTTTCAGAAGTAGGAATTGTAGTATTGCGGTCTATCAGTTTTGTGAATTTGCCACCCAGGGTTTCTATTCCCAGAGATAGTGGAGTTACGTCAAGCAGTACCAGATCATCCACCTCTCCGGACAGAACTCCGGCCTGTATGGCAGCTCCAACTGCAACTACTTCATCAGGATTTATGCCTTTATGAGGCTCTTTACCGATAAAATCTTCAACCGCATCCTGTACAGCAGGTATCCTGGTAGAGCCTCCTACCAAAATAATTTCATCTATTTCAGAAGGGGAAATATCAGCATCATCCATAGCCTGTCGAGCAGGTCCCATGGTTTCTTCTACCAGATCTTCTGTCAATTCATTAAACTTAGCTCTGGTTATATCTTCATCCAGATGAAGTGGCCCTGAATCAGTCTGGGTTATAAAAGGCAAGTTGATATTGGTTTCTTTCATGCTGGAAAGTTCGATTTTAGCCTGCTCGGCTGCATCTTTTAAACGCTGAAGTGTCATTTTGTCCTCTCTTAAATCTATTCCATGTTCTTTTTCAAATTTATCAGCAACATAATCAATGATTCTTTGATCAAAATCATCGCCTCCCAGGGTATTATTACCACTGGTTGCTACAACTTCAAATACTCCATCACCGATTTCCAAAATGGAGACATCGAAAGTTCCGCCCCCAAGATCATATACAAATATAGTCTGATCTTTCTCATCATCCAGACCATAAGCCAGCGAAGCTGCTGTCGGTTCATTAATTATCCGCTTAACCTCAAAACCTGCAATTTTACCTGCATCTTTTGTTGCCTGCCTCTGGCTATCGGTGAAGTAAGCAGGAACTGTAATGACTGCTTCTTCAATTTCTTCTCCGATATATTCTTCAGCATCTTTTTTTAATTTCTGAAGAATCATGGCAGAAATTTCCTGAGGTGTATATTCTTTATCCTTTAAATTTACTTTGTGGTCAGTTCCCATTTTTCTTTTGATAGACTTAACAGTTTGATCGGCATTGGTGATAGCCTGCCTTTTAGCATGTTCCCCGACAATTCTTTCGCCTTTATCATTATAAGCAACCACAGAAGGAGTAGTACGCTCACCTTCTTTGTTGGATATAACTGTAGGCTCGCCACCTTCCATAATTGCCATACAGGAATTAGTTGTTCCCAGATCAATACCTAAAATTTTGCTCATAAATATCCATCCTCCTTAAATATTTAATTATTTTTAGTCTACAACTTTAACCAGTGCCGGTCGAATAACCTTATCCTGCAATTTATAACCAGTCTGAACTTCTTCTTCAATGGTACCTTTTTCCTTTTCACTATCTTCTACCTTCTCCACTGCTTCATGAAATTTATGATCAAATTTATTTCCTTCAGTTTCTATCTCCTCTATACCTTCTTTCTGTAAAGCCTCTTTGAACTGGCGGTAAATCATTTCCACACCTTTAACGAATTCTTCATCTACTTCTTTTGTCTCCAGTGCTCGTTCAAAATTATCGAGAACTGGCAGTAATTTTTCCACAATTTCACATTTATATTTTACATCGAGTTCGGCTTTTTCCTGCTTTACTCTGCGACGATAATTGGCGAAATCGGCCTGAGTACGCTTGATCTTTTCCTGAACATTCTTATTTTCTGAACTTAAATCATTAATCAAAGATTCCAGTCTGGTGAATTCTTCTTTGATCTCAGCGGGTTTCATAGTCACAATTTCTTCATAGCCCGGTGTTTTTAAATCCTGTTCAGAAAGTCCCCCCTCTTCTTTTCGAGCATTATCTTTAGCATCTACATTTCCTGTGTTCATTACTCATCACCTGCCTGAATTTGAAATTATCTCACTGAGCAGTTCAGAGGCCAGATCTACAGCAGAAATGGCCTGAACGTACTCCATGCGGGTTGGTCCTAATATACCAAGCTTTCCTTTAACTTCATCTGATAATTCGTAGGTAGCATAAACCAGACTGCAATTTTGCATTTCCTCCAGATGAATTTCCTGGCCAATTTTAACATCAAGTTCATTTTCCAGCCCCTGCAACAGCTCCCGCAGGTCTTCTTCCCTGTCCAGTACTTTCATGATTTTTTTCAGGCTGGAAATATCATTAAATTCTGGCTGTTCCAGTATATAATTAGTTCCGTCAAGATAAACCTTCATTTCCTCATGTGTTAACACTCTATTTAATTCTTCCTGTAAAATACCTATAATTTCACCAGCATAATCCAGCCTTCTCTTCAATTCCCTTTTAAGATTATCCAGAAATTCTTCATCAATATTCTCCAGCTTTTTATCTACAAGTCTGCGAGAAAGAACTTTTTTTAAATCTTCTACCTGTTCTTCCTTGAGCTCTCTTTTTAGCGGTATTACTTTATTGGTAACCAGACCAGTATCAGTAATTAAAACCAGCAATAATCTGCGATTACTTACCAGAAATAATTCCAGGCGTTCGATCTCGCTGGCAGAAAAACCTGGTTCACTCAAGAGGGCAGTGTACCGGGTCATCTGAGAAAGCATACGAACCATTCCAGACATTATATCTTCCAAACCAGATTTTTTCTGGGATATCTGCTGCAGATAAGCTGAAATGGAATGTGGTTTTTGTAAGTCCTTCTGTAGAAGATTGTCCACATAAAATCTATAGCCCTGGTCGGAGGGTACTCTTCCTGCTGAGGTATGGGGCTGTTCAACCAGTCCCATCTCCTCCAAATCAGCCATTTCATTTCGAATGGTAGCAGGACTAAAACCCAGGTCGTACTCCCGGGCCAGAGTTCTCGAACCCACAGGTTCTGCAGATAAAATATGCTTTTCAATTATAGCCAGCAATACATCTTTCTTTCTCTGTGATATATTACCTTCCATTACACTCCCCTCCTTTTAGCACTCACTGCAAGCGAGTGCTAACAACCATAAATTAAAATACCATATACTTGTTTTTTTGTCAAGCAGAAAAACTCATATGATAAATTGTCTGAAGACGTAATTACCATATTTTCTTCCCCTTCTACTGAGGAAAATTCTCCCCTGCTGCTGTAAAAGTAAATTTTCCTGTATTAAACGCTCAATCTCTTCAGCAAAATAATAGAAAATTGATTTGGAGAATCTACTTTCAAACTCATCTATTATAATCCCCCACTTTAATCGCAGCCCCATAATCATAAACTCAGTTATTGCTTCCGGGCCGGTTAAATTCTTTTCCTGGTTGGGTGGAAGTTTATCCTGCTCTAAATTCTCAATATATTTTATGAGATCACATCTATTTTTATTTCTGCTGCCCTGCCAGAACCAGTGAGCTCCAGGACCAAAACCAAGATAATTCAAGCATTTCCAGTAATACAAATTATGTTGACACTGATAACCAGGTCGAGCATAATTAGCAATTTCATAGTTGATAAAATTTTCCTGGCGCAGCTTTTCCGGCAGGTGCGAAAATATTTCAGCCTGCTTCTTTTCTGACATTATTTCTAGTTTGTTCTCATCTACCTCAGCTTTTAAAGGAGTCTCAGGTTTTACTTCCAGATTATAGACGGAAATATGACGGGGGTTATAATCCAGAGTTCTTTCCAGAGAGAAGAAAAAACTGGTTGGAGACTGCCGGGGAAGACCGTAAATAAGATCGACTCCGTAATTTACGTTCTGATTCTGTAATATTTCCAGGGCCTGTAAAGCCTGTTCTCTGTTATGTTCACGCCCCAAAAGATTAAGTTCTTCAGAAATTAAAGACTGTACTCCCAGACTAAATCTGTTAATACCAGTTTTTTTCCAGGCTTGCAGAGTACAGCCATCCTGTAAATCAAGAGGATTTACCTCCATGGTTATCTCTGGCCCGGAACTGATAAAGGAAAAATTTTCTGCGAGTGCTGACAGCAAACGTTGAAACTGGACCGGAGATAAGATAGAGGGTGTACCTCCTCCAAAATATATGGTGGTTAACTCGCGCGAAGTTGATAATTTCCTTCCCTTTAATTTGATTTCCTGCAGCAAACTTGAAATATATTTTGAAAGTAATTTTGAGTGATCAGTCAGAGAGTAATAATCACAGTAACTACATTTATTCTTACAGAAAGGAATATGCAGATAGCAGCCAAAAAACTTATTATTAATCATCATCACTTCTTTTCAAAACAGCCATAAAAGCTTCCTGAGGTATTTCCACTTTACCCACCTGTTTCATTCTTTTTTTGCCTTCTTTCTGTCTCTCTAAGAGTTTTCTTTTTCTGCTAACATCTCCTCCATAACACTTTTCCAGTACATCCTTTTTACGAGCCGGAATATCTTCTCTGGCCACGATATTACTGCCTATAGCAGCCTGCAGAGGAACTTCAAAAAGCTGTCTGGGAATTTTATCTTTAAGTTTCTTAATAATAGCTCTACCTCTTTTTTCCGCTTTATTCCTCGGTACAATCAAAGACAAAGCATCTACAGAGTTTTTATTAACCAGAATATCAAGCTTTACGAGATTCTCCTCTTTATAACCTTCTCTCTCATAATCCAGGGTTGCATATCCCTGACTGCAGGATTTCAAACGATCAAAAAAGTCCGTAATAATCTCACTCATAGGCATCTCATATCGCAATACTACCCGAGAGCGATCTAAATATTCCATTTCCAGATATTTACCTCTATTGTTTTCACAAAGTTCCATTACAGAGCCAATATAATCATCAGGGACACCTATCTCAGCTTTGACAAAAGGTTCTTCTACCTTTTCAACTTCATTGCGGGGAGGGAAATGTGCAGGATTATCAATTTCAATAATTTCCCCATCACTTTTGCTCACACGATAAACCACACTGGGGGCGGTGGTGACTAAATTCAAATCATATTCTCGCTCCAGACGTTCCTGTACCACCTCCATATGCAACAAACCCAAAAACCCACAGCGAAACCCATAACCAAGAGCGGCCGAGCTCTCGGGTTCAAAGGATAGAGCCGCATCATTTAACTGCAACTTTTCTAAGGCTTCTTCTAAAAATTGGTAATCATCATTATCAGATGGATAAAGCCCGGAAAAAACCATAGGCTTCACTTCCTTATATCCCGGGAGAGGATTAGGAGCAGGATTATCAACTCGAGTTATGGTATCTCCCACTCTACAATTGCGCACATTTTTTATGTTAGCCATTAAATATCCGACTTCTCCCGGCCCCAAACTCTCAGTCTCCTGCAGAGAAGGATTAAATATCCCAACTTCTTCAACTTCGTATTCTTTCTGGCTGGCCATTAACTTAATTTTATCACCGGGTTTTAGTCTGCCCTGATCAATTCTTATATGGGGCACAACCCCGCGATAAGAATCATAGATAGAATCAAAAACCAGGGCTCTGGTCCGGGCCTCTGCGCTCCCTTCTGGAGGTGGTATCCTGTTCACAACTGCATTGAGAATTTCTTCTATACCTTCACCTTCTTTAGCGCTGGCCAGAATAGCATCATCTGGCTCAAAGCCCAGTTCAATTAATTGTTCTTTCACTGCCTGCTCATCGGCAGCAGGCAGATCCATCTTGTTGATAACTGGTATTATTTTCAGATTATTTTCCCGGGCCAGATAGATATTAGCCATGGTTTGAGCTTCAACGCCTTGAACTGCATCAATTACTAGCAATGCTCCTTCACAGGCAGCCAGACTGCGAGAAACTTCATAAGTAAAATCTACATGTCCCGGAGTATCTATTAAATTAAGAGTATGTCCCCGGTAAGGAAGAGTTATAGCCTGGGCTTTAATAGTTATACCTCTTTCTCTTTCTAAATCCATACTGTCTAAAAATTGGTCCTTCATTTTACGTTCTTCCACCATATTTGTTCTTTCAAGTATTCGGTCAGCAAGTGTTGATTTTCCATGATCTATATGAGCGATAATACAAAAATTCCTGATATTTTTATTCCTGGGCATAATATTCCTCCTTATTCTAAAAAAATGCATACAGGTCATTTGCAATCAAAGTGATTCTCTGGTAAAATTTATATGATGTCAAATAAATTTTAACTACTATCTGCAGCTTATCAAACGGGTAAAATATTAGGTTTTTTATTTTTACTTCTACGCTGCTATTTATTCTAATTGACATTTTTATATTTGCACTTTTTATATATTTGCTCTATAAATGTAATTTTAAAGGTTATCGATGGGGAGGTGCTACAAACATGCCAACGTTAAAAGTTAACACTGAAAAGAGAATCAGGGTTGATGAAAGAAACAGAAAGTACAATAAGAAATGGAAAACCTCTGTTAAAGAAGCCCTAAAAAACTTTGAAGCCACTCTGGAATCTGACAGCCAGGAAGAAGCAAAAGAAGCTCTTTCTCACGCGTTCAAGATTTTAGATAAAGCCGCCGGACGCAACATATTACCGGAAAAAAGGGCTGCACGCAGAAAATCAAAGCTGCACCGCCAATTTAATGAGAAATTTAAGCAAGAACAGGAATAAAATATAGCATCATATAGTATAATTCGGCTCCTTAAAATAGGTTATCCAAATATTTTTAAAAGCTTATCCTGATACCGGGATAAGCTTTTATATTTGGATCTTATACATATCAGTTGATTGAATATAGTTTTAGTCATTTTCGTAATGTATATAATTGAAAGCTATAAGGCTCTGTTCACCAGGAAATTT
>CAZVMQ010000009.1:0-73536 GCA_964628755.1 uncultured Halanaerobiaceae bacterium | reverse complement strand
TTCTATAACCACCAGTGATGAGATGCTGCAGGAACTGGTGAACCTGGCCCGGTAAATTCCTGATTTAAGAAGCCGGGAAAGTCTAGTGTATAGTCAGAAGTGTATAATGTAAAATATAATTTAGTTACAATTGCTGTGTTGACATTCCGGCAATAAAATAGGATAATGAATTATAACATCCTAATTATAAACTAATTATAAACTAAAACGGTGAGGGGTGGCTGAAATGATAAAAGTAACCAAAATGGGCGGAGAAGAAATTGCTCTAAACGCCAATCTCATTGAACAGGTAAAGGCCACCCCTGATACCGTTATAACTTTGACCACGGAGAAAAGGATCATAGTGGAAGAAGATGTTGCGGAAATTATTGACCGCGTGGTTGAGTATCATCAGAAGGTGCAAAATTCTGTAAAGATTGTTAAGGAGTGAGTTCTGTGGATATTATTACTGTTATAGGTGTGATAGCGGGTCTGGTTTTAATCAGCGGCGCTATCATCCTGGGCGGACAGGCTTTCATGTTCGTCAGCCTGGAATCGATAATGATAGTTGGCGGGGGAACCCTGGCTGCAACTATGATTAATTATTCCTATGACAAATTGAGCAAGCTGCCGGATCTGGTGCGGGTAGCCTTTCAAAAAAGTGATGAAGATTCAGAAGAGGTTATTCAGCTGCTGGTCCAGCTGGCTGAGAAGGCCAGGCGGGAAGGGCTTCTGGCTCTGGAACAGGATGCCATGGAAGCTGATGATGAATTTCTGCAGAAGGGCATTCAGCTGGTAGTAGATGGCACCGACCCGGAGCTGGTTCGCAATATACTGGAAACCAAGCTCACATTTCTGGAAGAAAGGCATCACGAAGGTCAGGGGATTTTGCGCAAGATGGGTACTCTATCTCCTGCTTTTGGCATGATCGGTACCCTGATTGGTCTGATACAGATGCTGGCTGATCTGGATGATCCTACTGAACTGGGTCAGGGTATGGCTGTTGCTCTGTTAACCACATTTTATGGGGCCCTGATAGCCAATTTAATTTTCATTCCTATGGCCGGTAAATTAGAATCTACCAGTCATGATGAGATTTTGCTGAAAGAAGTGATGATTGAAGGGATTCTTTCCATCCAGGCCGGGGAAAACCCCAGAATTGTGGAAGAAAAATTGCGAGCTTTCCTGGCTGATTCAGAAGAGCAGGCAGAAGAAGCTGAAGAAGCCGAAGTGGGCGCCGAGGAGGTGGCCATGGAATAAATGGCTAGAGATGAGCCCAGAAAAGGAGAAGGAGATGATGAAGGCGGTTCACCTGAATGGATGACCACCTTTGGCGATATGATGACTCTGCTGTTAACATTTTTTGTGCTGCTGTATTCGATGTCTTCCATAGACGAGGAGCAGTTTGAAATTGCCCTTACCTCTATCAGAGAAGGTCTGGGAGTTTTTACCGGGGGCAGAACTATAGCAACCCAGCGCTTGATGGACGGGGGCGCTATTGGTGAAGGCTTTACCCCTATAAATATTCAGATATTAGAAGCAGCGATGGGAGAGATAGAACAATTTATTGAGCAGGAAGGAGTAGAGGATGCGGTTTCCATGGAGATGACCCAGCGTGGACTGGAGGTTAGATTTACCGGGGAAGTATTATTTGACCTGGGTGAAGCTGTAATAAAGCCTGAGGGCGAAGAAGTGCTGCAGGAAGTAGCGGAGTTGCTGCAGGAAGTTCCCAATGATGTTATGGTGGAAGGACATACCGATAATCTGCCTATCAGGACTGATGAGTTTCCATCAAACTGGGAATTGTCTGTTGCCAGAGCTACTACAGTTACAAGATTTTTTGTAGAAGAGCAAAATCTGGACCCGGAGAGATTTTCCGCTGCCGGTTATTCTGAATACCGTCCTTTAGTACCGAATGATTCTCCGGAAAATAGAGCTTTAAACCGCAGGGTGGAGGTTATTTTGTTGAATCCGGATTTTGTCAGTGAATCACCGGTATATGAGCCCGGTGTTGATGCTGAAGTGCCTGTGGGGGAGGAAACCGATATGGATCCCCAGGAATTTCCGGAACCAGAGGGAACAGAACCTATGCCTGAGACCGAAGAAATGCCCGGTACCGAAGAGGTTGAGCCGGAATTATAATTTATAAATATCTATAAGATAAATTGTTTATAAAAAACTTTAATTAAGCAGGTTTTGTGCACTGAATATTCCACTAATCATAGTTAAGGCAGGCGGGGAAGGAGTGAAAGTTTAGATGGCTGAAACTAGCACCACACGCCGGATATTACTAATAATTGGGGTTATATTCTTAGTTGTTGTTGTGGCGGGAGTCACAAGTTTTGGGGTATTATGGTATCTATCGCAGCCCGATGATGAAGCTGCCCAGGAGGTGGAGATGGGGCCAACCTATGAGCTGGGAGAGTATACAGTAAATCTTTCCGGCTCCAGTAGATTTCAGTTTTTGCAGACATCAATAGTTTTAGAGGTTTCGGATGAAGATGTGATAGATGATCTGGAGGAACGCTCTCCTCAGGTGCAGGATAATATGATAAGCGTGCTGAGGAACACCTCTGACCAGGAGCTAACGCAGCCCGGGGTGCCGGAGCTTAAAGAGAATATTACCGAAGTTTTAAATGAGATTGCAGCTAACGGTGAAGTCCGGAATGTCTGGTTTACAGATTTTGTAGTACAGTAGAGGGGGTGGTGTAAATGGCGGATGTATTAGACCAGGAAGAAATTGACTCGCTGTTAACAGCTCTGGATTCTGGCGAAGTTGATGTAGATGAGATGAAGGAGAAAGAGGAAGACGAAATAAAAGAATACGATTTTCGCCGCCCGGATAAATTATCCAAGGAACAGATGCGAACTCTGCAGATGATCCACGAAAATATGATGCGGCTTCTGACTACCACCCTTTCTACCAAACTAAGAACGGTGGTAAATTTTGAAGTTGCCTCTATAGAGCAGTTATCCTATGAAGAATTTACCCGTTCACTGCCCGAGCCTACGATAATTGGCATATCAGAGCTGGAGCCTTTTTCGGGACAGTTTTTGCTGGAGATAAACCCGGATATTGGTTTTGCCATTATTGATCGCCTGTTTGGCGGTTTTGGTGAACCTCTGCCCGAGGGGAGGAGTTTTACCGACATAGAGGAAACCGTGCTAAAAAAAGTGCTCAACTGGTTTTTGAGTACAATCCCGGAAGCCTGGGAAAACATTTTGCGGGTGACCCCGCGTCTGCGAGAGCTGGAATCCAATCCGCAATTTACCCAGATAGTTCCCAGCAATGATATGACAATTATAATCACTTTTTCCGCCCAGATAGGTGAGAGTGAAGGGTTGATAAATATTTGTTTACCCTATATTATGCTTGAGCCGATTGTACCTCAATTAAGTGCCCAGCAGTGGTTTGCCAGCAGTAGAGAAGAGCAGACGGCTCAACACCTGGAGAATTTAAAGAAGAGAGTTCGCAAGGCTCCCCTGGAAGTTGAAATTGAACTGGGCAGTACCGAATTAACAGTATCAGATTTGCTGTTCCTGCAGCCGGGTGATGTGGTTAGACTGGATAAGCTCACCGACGAGATGGCTGAAGTCAGGATAGGAAGTAATATCAAATATAAGGGTATTATGGGTACCAGCCATAACCATAAAGCTCTGAAAATAATGGAAGTTGTGGAGCAAGAGGAGGAAGGTGATTTTGACGATGAGTGAAGAAGAAAATGGTGATTTTCTTTCCCAGGATGAAATTGATGCTTTAATAGATAATGATGCTGAAGAAGGCTCTGATTCAGGAGACAGCGGGGATAATGGCGGTAATGGAGAATTTCTTTCCGATAAAGAAAAGGATGTCATGGGCGAGGTTGCCAACATTGCCATGGGGTCTGCTGCTACAGCCCTCTATACTCTGTTAAATCAAAAGGTCGACATTACCTCTCCTTCCGTTAGAGTCAGGACTTTTGCCGATATTAGTGAGCAGTATGAACGACCCATTGTTCTGGTTGATGTGGAATATACTGAGGGGCTGGAAGGTTATAATTTGCTGGTCATTAAGGAAGAAGATGCTGCTATAATTGCTGATCTCATGATGGGGGGAGATGGTTCAGACCCGGATGAGGAGCTGGGAGAGTTACATATTAGCGCCGTGGGTGAAGCCATGAATCAGATGATGGGTTCGGCTTCCACTTCTATTTCCAGTGTTATAGATTCCAAGGTAAACATAACCCCTCCGGAAGCCAGATATCTGGATATCGATGATGCTATTGCAGATGAAAAGTTTTTCGCTGGAGATCAGGAGCTGGCGGTAATATCCTTTGATTTAAAAATTGGAGATCTGATCGACAGTCAATTTCAACAGCTGGCCCCGGTTGGTTTTGTTCACGGACTGGTAGAAGAATTGATCGACGATGAGATGGGCCTTACAGCTAAAGGAGCTGAGCCCGGAGAAGGGGCTGCAGAAGCAGCCATGGAAAAACTGGAGGAAAAGCAGATGGAAGAAGAACTGGAAGCTGAAGCAGCAGAAGCAGAAGAGCCTCAGGCTGAGGCTGAACAGGCTGAGCCGCAAAAACAGAAAGAACCGGCAGCTGCAGGTGCAGCGGCAGCCGGCGGGGCTCCGACCATGGATAGAGACAGGTCGGGGAGTGGAAAAGTATCGCGGGAAGAAGAAGTTGGAGTGCAAAAAGCTGAGTTTCCTGATTTTGAGGAAGCAGGCAGTCAGCCGCTTCCCCAAAATATGGAGCTCATTAAAGATGTACCACTACAGGTTACTGTCAGACTGGGCAAATCACGGATGACCATAGAAGAAATTCTGGATCTGGGTGAAGGCTCAATAATCGAGCTGGATAAACTGGCCGGTGAAACGGTGGACCTTCTGGTTAATGGCAAGTTGATCGCTAAAGGCGAAGTGGTAGTAATAGATGAGAACTTTGGTTTCCGGGTCAAGGATATTGTGAGCCCCAAGGAGCGGCTTAATAATATTTAAGTAATTTTAAGCAATTTTTAAGACAGCGAAGGAGAAATATAATGAATTACGGTGTGGAAATAGCCCGCATTTTTTTCTATCTGTTGATAGTTCTGGGGATCATATATTTTGGCCAGCGCTATCTGAGAAGGTTTATGCGAAAACAGCAGCAGGGTGAACATATAAAGATACTTGAGCAGTTATATCTTGCGCCTAAAAAGAACTTAACTCTGGTCAAAGCTCGAGATAAAATTATCCTGCTGGCAGTTTTTGAAGAAGGGGTGGAAGAGATAGATTCCTGGTCTCAGGAAGAATTTGGCCCGGAACAGTTCACGGCTGCCGGGTCAGAGGCTGAAAGCTCTTTTGGTGATAAAGTAAAAAACTGGCTGGAATTTTATCGCCGTGATATGGATGAATAGACTGACTTTAATAATCGTCTGTGTTAGTTTAATACTGATAATTTTTGCCGCCCCCTTACATGCCCAGGAATTTCAAATACCGGATATCGATTTTGAGATTACGACCGGAGAAGAGGGCGATGATTTAGTACTTACTCTTCAGATTTTATTACTGCTGACAATACTGTCACTGGCGCCCGCAATTTTGATAATGGTCACCTCTTTTACCCGGATTGTTATTGTTTTGTCTATGATTAGAAATGCCCTGGCCACCAGAACTATGCCGCCGAATCAGGTTTTGATAGCTCTGGCCCTGTTTTTGACAATTTTCATAATGGCTCCTGTCTGGCAGGGAGTAATAGATGATGCTGTAACTCCTTATTTAGAGGATGAAATTGGCACAGAAGAGATGATAGATCGGGGATTGGTGCCGATCAGGGGTTTTATGTTTGAGCAGGTAAGGGAGAAAGATCTCAGTCTGTTTTTTGATATGGCTGAACTTGATAGGCCGGAAGATCAGAATGATGTGCCAACTTACTTATTGATACCGGCTTTTGTGATGAGTGAATTAAAAACAGCTTTCATTATTGGATTCTTAATATATATTCCTTTTGTTATGATAGATATGACTGTAGCCAGCATTTTAATGTCCATGGGAATGCTGATGCTGCCGCCGGTTATGATTTCCCTGCCATTTAAAATAATGTTATTTGTCCTTGTGGATGGCTGGTATCTGGTGATAGAATCTCTGATAAGAACTTTTTGATGAGGAGGCAGGTTTGCGATGGAACCCGGTCAGGTGGTCGATATTGCTCAAAATGCGCTCTATATAGTACTTTTAATAATAGCTCCGGTGCTGGGAGCAGGATTGTTAACCGGGCTGCTGGTAGCTATAATGCAGGCCACCACTCAGATACAGGAACAGACCCTGGCTTTTGTGCCTAAAATATTTGCTGTTTTAATTGCCCTGGGGCTTTTTGGTCCCTGGATGCTGTCCACCATGCTGAATTTTGTTCAGGAATTATATGAAAATATTCCAGTGTATTTAGGAATGCTGTAAATATGCCCGAATTAACGGAGATTTTAACAGGTTTTACCTACCTGTTTATTCTGGTATTATTTAGATTTTTAGGATTGTTTATATTAACACCGATTCTTTCCAGTGAATCCTGGCCCCGTCGTTTAAAAATTGCTCTGGCTTTTTTGCTGGCAGTTGCTACTACCCCAATGATCTCTGCCAGATACGAGCTTCAGGTGCCGGAGCATATACTCTTTATGCTGGGAGATATTATTAGAGAACTGGGAATTGGCCTGATAATTGGCTTTATGGTCCAGCTGGTGTTTGCCGCCTTTCAGCTGGCCGGCCAGTTCATAGATTTGAAGCTTGGCTTCATGATTGCCAATGTTTTTGATCCTGTTTCTGGTGTGCAGGTGCCTCTTTCCGGTCAGTTTAAGAATTCTCTGGCCTCTCTGCTGTTTTTGGCTATCAATGGCCATATTATTTTAATAGATGCTGTGTATTCAACTTTTGATACGGTACCGCCCGGACAGCTGGTGGTAGGAGAAAGGGCCTGGGGGATTATGTTCAGGCATGCAGGAGATATGTTCATCACGGCTTTTATGATAGCATTGCCGATTATAGGTACGGTCTTTATGGCTGATGTTATTTTTGGTTTTTTGGCTCGTTCCATACCACAGATGAATATCTTTATTGTGGGTTTGCCGGCTAAAATTTTCATTGGTTTTTTGATGTTTTTCCTGGCTGTCAATTTGATTTTTGGCTATTATTTGGATGTATTTGCTGAATTATTTGAGCATATTGAAGAGATGCTGAGATTTTTTGCCTGATATATACGAAGTTAAAGGAGTGAGTATTTTATGCCGGAAGAACCACCTGGCGAAAAAACGGAAGACCCGACGCCGAAACGGAAGGAAGAAGCCAGAGAAGAAGGGCAGGTAGCCAAAAGTCAGGAGTTCAATCAGGCATTCACTCTGCTGGCCAGTTTTATGGTACTTTACTTTTTGATGGAGCATATAATGCAATCAATTGAATACCGCATGGTGGAATCTTTTACCCTGAACAGAGCACCACAGATGAGCCCGGCAGATGGATACAATTTAATTATGGAATATATAGTTTTTATAGCAGATCTGGTGGCGCCAATAATGATAGCATCAGCCGTAGCCGGAGGTTTAGTCGGATTCATTCAGGTAGGTCCTATGTTTAATTTTAAAATAATTCAGCCGGAAATATCTAAAATTGATCCCATTAAAGGGGCAAAAAACATTTTTTCGCTGCAGACACTGGTGGAACTGGCTAAATCTCTGGCTAAAGCTGCGGGAATTGCCTATATTACTTACAGTCAGATCCGGCAGTACTGGCCTCAACTGGTGCGTCTTACCGGGCAGGGCCTGGAGCCAGGGCTGTTATTTTTGGGCAACCTGATTTTTCAAATCGCTATCAGAATAATAATATTTTTGATTGCTATCGGTGTTGCTGATCTGCTCTATCAGCGCTGGGATCATTATCAGGAATTGAAGATGACCAAACAGGAGGTTAAAGAAGAGCGCAAGGAAAGAGAGGGTGATCCTGAGCTCAATCAAAAACGCAAGGAAAGACAGCGAGAATTGAGTATGAACCGGATGATGAGCGAGATGGAGGATGCCGACGTGGTAGTCACAAACCCTACTCATATTGCTGTAGCTTTAAAATATGATTTAGAAGAGATGGAAGCACCTGTTTTGCTGGCCAAGGGGGAAGGAAATGTTGCCCGCAGAATCAAGGAAAAAGCGGAAGAGCTGGGTATTATTATTATGGAAAAACCTTCTCTGGCCCGGGCTCTTCATTCCACCACAGAAATTGGCCAGCAGATACCTGTGGACCTGTATGAAGCAGTAGCCGAAGTTCTGGCTTTTGTCTATCAGCAGGAAGAGAGATATCAATAACTGCAGGAAAAATGAAAAGTGCTGGCCGCTAAATTTAAGTTTTCACAATTGCCCTGTGACCACCAGTTATTAAAAAAGTTTTGTACAAGTTATTTAAAAGTTTTAGATGAGATGATTGCTAATTTGTTGCATAAAGGAGGTTTGGTTAAGTGCCACCAGGAGGAGAAGCTGGAAGTGCTGCCCAGGAACCACAAAACTTTATAGCGCGCAATGGTGATATAGTTTTTGCCCTGGCGGTTGTGGGAATTATTATAATGTTCATTATTCCCATGCCTACCATGGCTATGGATATTCTTCTGACAACCAATATCACTTTTTCCATGGTGGTTATTCTGGTCAGTATATATACCACTGAGCCTCTTGATGTGTCTGTATTTCCCTCTCTGCTGTTATTTGCCACTCTGTTCCGTCTGGGTTTGAATGTATCCACTACTCGCTTGATTTTGGGACAGGCTTATGCGGGGGAAATAATCGAGAGTTTTGGAACTTTTGTGGTGGCCGGAAATTATGTTGTTGGTTTTATAATCTTCTTAATTATTATAGTAATTCAGTATATAGTTATAACCAAGGGAGCAGAAAGAGTAGCAGAAGTTGCAGCCCGCTTTACTCTGGACGCTATGCCCGGTAAACAGATGAGCATTGATGCTGATTTAAATGCGGGAATTATTACAGAAGAAGAAGCAAGAAGGCAGAGGGAGAAAATACGCAAAGAGGCAGATTTTTACGGAGCCATGGACGGTGCCAGTAAATTCGTTAAAGGTGATGCGATTGCCGGCATCATTATTACTTCTATAAACATTGTGGGTGGACTTGTCATCGGGGTTTTGCAGCAGGATATGGCCTTAGCTGAGGCTGCTCAGACCTACACTCTATTGACTGTTGGTGATGGTCTGGTGAGTCAGATTCCCGCTCTGCTGGTTTCATCAGCTACTGGTATGGTTGTAACCAGAGCGGCCGCTGAGGGCAGCATGGGTCGTGACATGTCAGTACAGTTAACGGGACAGCCCAAAGCTTTATGGATAGCTTCCGGAGTATTATTTTTACTGGCTTTTGTCCCCGGACTTCCCACCCTGCCTTTTATGGTACTTGCATTTCTGGTAGGAGCTGTAGCCTTTATGCTGAGAAGGCAGGCCCAGCTGGCCCGGGAAAAAGCTGCGGAGGAAAAAGCTGAACAGGAAAGGGCTGAAGAAGCTGAAGAAGCCAGGGGGCCGCAAAAGGAAGACCTATCAGATTTAATAAAAGTTGACCCCATGGAAGTGGAAGTGGGTTATAATTTAATTCCTCTGGTTTTGCCCGAGCAGGGAGGAGATTTTCTGGATCGAGTTTCCATGATCCGGCGTCAGACAGCTTCTGAACTGGGAATCATCGTTCCTCCGGTCAGGGTTCTGGATAATTTGCAGCTTGATCCCAATGTATATAGAATTAAGTTAAAAGGTGTGGAAATAGACCGATTCGAGATTATGCCTGACCATTATTTAGCCATGGAATCTGGCATGACTTCGGATGATATAGAGGGGGTTGAGACCCAGGAGCCCGCTTTTGGAACCCCGGCAATCTGGATCGAAGAAGAGCAGAAAGAAGAAGCAGAAATGGCCAATTACACTATTGTTGACCCACCTTCAGTCATGGCCACTCATCTGACTGAGGTCATAAAAGATAATGCCCATGAACTTCTGGGAAGACAGGAAGTTCAGGAACTCATAGATAATTTCGAAGAAGACTACCCAGCAGTGGTTGAAGAGCTGCTGCCTGATCTGCTGACTCTGGGAGAGGTTCAGAAAGTTCTGCAGAATTTGCTCTGGGAGGGTATTCCAGTTAACAATCTGCTGACAATTTTAGAAACTCTGGCAGATTACGCCCCCAGAACCAAGGATACGCAGGTGCTGACGGAATATGTGCGGCAGGCTCTTTCGCGCCAGATCACCAGTCAGTATTCTGCGGCAGATGGCAAACTTCATGCGATTACTCTAGATCCAGAGCTGGAAGACAAACTGGAACAGTCTTTGGAGTCCAGTGATCAGGGGAAATATATAGCTCTGCCTCCCCAGGAGGCTCAGGGTTTAATTGAAAAAATAGCTTCCCAGGTGCAAAATTTACTGGAACTGGGATATGATCCTATTCTGCTGGTTGCTCCTAACATCAGAAGGCCGATAAAAGAGCTGACTCATCGCTCTCTGGATAGGTTAATAGTACTGTCTTTTAATGAACTGGAATCTGATGTGGATTTAGAAATACACGGGACGGTGAAGTAAAATGAAAGTAAAAAAATATGTGGGCGATAACATGCAGGATACAATTTTCAAAGTCAAGGCAGAAATGGGATCAGATGCAATAATTCTCAACACGCGTAAATTCAAGGAAGGCGGATTTCTGGGGTTTTTTGGTAAGGAAAAGGTTGAAGTACTGGCCGGGGTAGAAGAGGAGACAAATAATAAAACTGATAATACTCCGGTTCAGCGAGGCACCCGGAAAGAACTTGATGATATAAAGAATATGATTGAAAAACTAAATCGCAGCTGGCAGCAGGATGATTTTGAGAGAAGATTAACGGGAGAAACTGAAAAATTATATCAGCATTTAAAAAAACAGGATATAAATAAAGATATACTTCAGAACATTATTGGACCGGTGCAAAACGGGGATACCCGTCAGAAACAATTAGAAATTTTGCGGGATGAGCTGGTGAACATTATTGGTAATCCGGAGATTATAAAACCTGATAAAACCCCCTATGTAGTTGCACTGGTGGGGCCAACCGGGGTGGGTAAAACTACATCTATAGCAAAATTAGCCGCTAGCTTTGCCAGTGAGCAGGATAATAAGGTCGGCTTAATTACTGCAGATACCTACCGGATTGCAGCTGTGCAGCAGCTTAAAACTTACAGTGATATAATAAATATCCCGCTGGAAGTAGTTTATAATGAAGAAGAATTTGCTTCGATTTTAGCCGGAGATTATCGCAATCATGATATTATTTTTGTCGATACTCCTGGCAGCAGCTGGGATGATAAAGTGCAGCTGGGGCGTTTGAAAAAGATGTTGACGGGAGATCTGCTGGATGAGGTACATCTGCTAATAAGCCTCAATCAAAAACTTGATAACATGTTGAAGGTTATCGAGGAATTTTCTGCTCTTAATCCGGATAAAATTTTATTAACTAAAATAGATGAAGCCACCTGCTATGGAGATATTGTCAATTTGCGTTCTAAGTGCCAGCTTCCTTATTCCTATTATAGTTTTGGCCAGGATGTACCTGATGACATAGAAGAGGCTTCCCCCGCCAGTCTTTTGACATATTTGCTGGGTGATGACAGTGGTTGATCAGGCAAGTAAATTACGGGAGATGTTTACGGGCGATAAGGAAAATGAGGAAGAAAATACGGAGGCAGAAGCTCAAAAATCGCCTGATAGATCGCGTATAATATCTGTAGCCAGTGGCAAAGGCGGGGTAGGCAAGACGAATATAGTTGTGAATATAGGGCTTGCTTTACAACAGGCCGGTAAAGATGTATTAATTTTAGATGCAGATATGGGCATGGCCAATGTTGATGTATTGATTGGGATGACATCACAGTATAATTTGGGCCATGTGCTGAAAAATAAATGTGAGCTGGAAGATGCTCTGATGGAGGGACCTGAAGGCCTGACTGTTTTGCCGGGAGCTTCGGGGGTTGATCAGTTTACTAATATTGATATGTCTCAGGTGGAAAGACTGCTGAAACTTTCTGCCTCGATCGAAAAAAATTATGATTTTATCTTGATGGATATTGGTGCCGGGGCTCATCAGGGTGTAGTTAATTTTATCAGGGCTGCCGATGAGATTATGATAACTCTTACTCCTGAACCCACAGCAGTCATGGATGCTTACAGTCTATTGAAAATTTTATCCAACTATGAGGTTGCCAGCAGTTTGAATCTGGTGATAAATCAGGTGGAATCTGAAACAGAGGCTGAAAATGTATCGAAACGGATGAAAAATGCAATAGAGGAATATCTGGACATGGAATTGGATACCACCTCTTATGTCCCCTATGATAGTGTTCTACCTAAATCTGTCAGACAGCAAAAACCGGTTATGAAATTGTATCCTAATTCTCGTTCAGGTAAAGCTTTTTCCCGGATTGCAGACAAGCTTTTGCAGGAGGCTTCAGAGGAGTCTTCGCGCGGGATGAAGGGTTTTGTTTATCGTATGCTGGGCTTTTTCAAAAAGGACTGAAGCTGGCAATTGGTTAAGGAGGACCGGGGTAAATGGAAATAAATGAACTATCGATAAATCAGGAAGTGGAAATCGAGGTAAAAAGAGGACCCTATAAAGGTAACTATCAATCCAGAATTGCCGACATTGATGAAGAAAAGATAGATATTTTGACCCCTTATAAAGATGGAGGGTTAGTTCCTTTTCGTCAGGGCCTGGAAATAACTGTATTTTTTGCTGGTGATTCTGCCGCCTATAAATTTTCGGCAGAGATAACCAACCGGAAAAAAGAGCCGGTTCCCACTATTGAGGTTGGAAGGCCAGAAGAGGATGATTTAGTGAAAATTCAGCGGCGCCGACATTTTAGATTGGAAGTACGAAAAAAAGTCTGGTATCGCCGGGTTGATGAAATCTGGGAGCCGGAAGACGAAGATTTTAAAGAATCTCATACTCTTGATATCAGTGCCGGAGGAATCAAAATGCTGCTGCCAGAGGAGTCTGAGATTGACGAAGGGCAGTTGCTGGAAATTAAGCTGGATATAGAAGCTATAGAGGGTGTGCCGATTATTTCAGAAGTGGTTAATAATTATAAAATGAATGATATGCCTGATAAGAAAGCAATCGGAATAAAATTTCTGGATATAAATAATAGAACTCGCGATTCTTTAATGGGCTGGTTGTTTGACTACCAGCGTAAATTGCGCAAAAAAGGGCTGCTATAGATGTTTAAGCGTCTACTGCAGTCGATGATGCTGGGGACAGCTGCTTATATTATAGTAGTGCTGATTGGACTTGTTTCTTTCCAGCCCTTACCTGTAATATTTTGGCGGGGTCTGCGAATGCTTTTGGGGGGGACTTTAGCAGCGTTTTTACTTTTGAATTTAGCAGCTATTCTGCAGGAGAAAAAAGATGATAAGGATAACAGGGAAACTGAGCTGCAGAATTCTGCCCAACGGGCCAGCGAGAAGTATCAAGAAAATGCGGGTTCAGCCGCCGGCAAGAATGAATCAACACCTCAAAATCAGGATGATCTGCAGAAATCCGAACAGGATCAGGAGAATAACGCCGAAGAAAATGAGGATGAATTTTCTCCCCTGGACCCACCGGTTCTGGAAACAGAAGATTAGTTAGTGAGGGGTAGTATATGAGCACAGGTGATGCAGAACACAGGATTGATAATTATGATCTGTGGCAGAGATTTCAAAAACACGACGAGGATGAAGCCAGAAATAAATTGGTCATGGAAAATCTATCCCTGGTTAAATTTCAGGCCCGCAGGCTGGAAGATTTATTGCCCGATTTTATTTCTCGCGAGGATTTGGAAAGCTATGGTATCATAGGTCTTATGCAGGCTATAGATCGTTTTGATAGTGATAGAGGTATAAAGTTTTCTACTTTTGCCAGCAAAAGAATAAAGGGGGCCATGCTTGACCATCTGCGGAAACTGGACTGGCTGCCACATTCAATGCGAAAAGAAGCCAGAGAAGTTATGAAGGCAAGAGAAAAGTTGAAATCCAGCCTGGAACGCGAACCTAATATTGAAGAACTTGCTGAAGCAACCTCGCTGAAAAAGGAGAGAATTAAAAAAGTTAATAGATATCTGGATTCGGCCCAGTGGCTTTCTCTGGACACGGAATATGAAGATGCAACTCTTTATGATTTTATTTCTTCCGGGGAAGAGAGCCCTCTCAATAGACTGGAAAAATCACAGAAGCATGAACTATTATCCGAAGCAGTGGAAAAACTTGATAATAAAGAGCAGATTGTGGTAAGTTTATATTACTACGAGGGATTAACACAGCAGGAAATAGCTAAAGTAATGGAATTATCTCCTTCTCGTATTTCGCAATTACATCAAAAAGCTATCCAGCGGCTGCGGGGATTTTTGAGCCGCAAAACAGAAATGGCAGGGGGCAACTAGATATGGGCAATCAAGTTTCTAATTCCAGCGAAAACATCAATAAAAAACTAAAAGTTGAAGCAGCAGACAAAGAAGAGGCCCTGAAAAAAGCCTACTCCCACTGGAAATCCAGGATTGATATTGATCCTGAAATGATTTCCATAAAACTAATTGAAGAAAAGTCCGGGTTTCTGGGGATAAAAAACAAGGATAATGAATATGAAGCTATATTAAATTTGGAGGACCCGGAAGAGATTGAAGAGGAGCTGGAATATCTGGATGAAGAGATAGCTATTGATGGTGATTTTGAAATTAAGTTCAGGGAAGAAGGGATTATGTTAAAAATCATTCCTCCTTCAGGTGGAGGGGAACCGGCAAAATATCATCAGATTAAGCAAAAAGTTTCAGATATGGATATAGAAGATGTAAACTGGGAGGTTGTCCAGGAAAAAATAGATGAGCCAGCGGAAGAATGGGATAAAATTGCTCCCAGAAAACCGGAGCTGGATCAGGATGCCAGGGTTGAGGTTAATATCAGTGATGATAAACTTAAAGCTTATATTAATTATGAGCCTGCTCGCGGCGGCCAGGAGATAACTGTTTCAACTCTGGAGGAGACTCTAAATGAAGCTGGAGTGATTTATGGAGTGGACCGGCAGGCCTTAAAAGAAGTTGTTAATTGTGGGAATTCCCTGGAAGAATTTATAGTTGCTGAGGGGAAAGAGCCGGAACCTGGAAAAGATGCAGAATTAAATTACCATTTTGAAATTGATAATGAGAATATCGGTACGGAGCGGGCCGATGGCTCTATTGATTTTTTCGATAGAGATTTAATTACGAATGTGGAACCAGGCGAAGTGCTGGTCACCAAAAAGGAACCTGAACCCGGGGTTGCCGGCAAGGCGGTGACGGGAAAAGAGCTAAAACCTGAACCTCCGAAGGATAAGAAGCTGCCGGCCGGTAAAAATGTAGAAAAAAAAGAAGGCAAATTGGTAGCTGATATAGAAGGTCAGGTAATTATAGATGGCGACAAAGTCTCTGTTACTCCTGTACACAAAGTTAAGGGAGACGTAGATTTAGATGTGGGAAACATTGATTTTGTGGGCAGTGTTGTAATTAATGGTGATGTCCAGGAAGGATTTTCTGTTAAAGCTGAAGAGGACATAGAAATCAAGGGAAAGGTTTTTGCTGCTGAGATTGAAGCTGGCGGCGATGTAAAGATCAGCAAAGGATTTATAGGTAAAGACAAAGGGGAAGTTAAAGCAGAAGGGAATGTAAAGGTCAAGTTTGTAGAAAATGGCAGTATAACAAGCGGAGATAGAGTTGAGGTCGCTGATGCTATAATGCACAGCACTGTCACTGCAGCGGAAGAGATTGTTCTGGGGAAAGGCAAAGGATTAATTGTCGGAGGTAAATGTAGGGCAGGCAAAAAAATTGAGGCCAGTGTACTGGGGTCTTCTCTCGCGACTACCACAGTTCTAGAAGTGGGAGTTGATCCTGGTTTAAAGGAAAAAATTCAGGAGATAGAGGAAGATCTGGAGGAGAATCGTCAGAATAAGACCAAGGCTGAGAAGGCTCTGAACTTGCTGGAGAAACTAAAAAAACAGCAGGGGGAACTTCCTCAGGATAAGGAGCAGATGTTTTATAGGTTAAAGAAGACCAAAAAGAGTCTGCGGCAGGAGAGAGAACGCAAAGAGGAAAAACTGGCAGAGCTGGAAAACCAAATTCAAAAGTCGCGCCGGGGTAAAATTGAGGTGAGAGAGAAAGTTTATTCAGGGGTAACTCTGATAGTTGGTAAATCTCAATATAATGTTAAGGACACCATATCTGCCTCAGCTTTTGTAGAGGAAGAAGGGGAGGTCAAACAAAAACCTTTATAAGGTGGTGAAAAATTATGACCCACCAAATAAACCCCTACAATCATCTGCAGGCTTCTCTGGAGATAAATGAAATGATGCAGCGTGAAAGTCTGGAAGCTCAGCAGCAGCAGGGCCTAAAAAATCAGGAGGAAAATTTAAAAAGAGCGGAAGAGCAGAGAAAAGTTAAGCATCAGGAAGAAGTGGAAAAAAAGCAAATACAGGATGAAAATGAAGGTGAAAGACAAAATTCTTCCCGGGAAAATCAAGAGGATGATGAGGAAACTTCAGATGAAAAGCGTGGCTCGCATCTGGATATCAGAGTTTAATTCTGAGGTGGTGATATAATGGCCTGGACTTTATTAGCTGCTGGAATAATTTTGTTGTTGACTGGTTTAATTTTTAGGTTCTTAATTTTAAAAAACAAATCCACAGGGGAGATAAAAGGTGAGCCTGTAGATATATATCAAAATTCTGCTACTTCTTCCCGTCAGGCCAACAAAAAAGCTGGAGCAGGTATCGATAGAACTGTGGCTTCTAAATATAAAAGTTATAAATCTGGCAATAAAAATACTGAGAATAAAAATAAAAATATAACCCGAAATCAGCGAGAAGAAAAAAGGTGGGTAAAAAACCATCAAAGTTTGAGTGAAATCAATGATGAGCTGGAAGATTTAATTGCTGAAATAAATGAGAGGGAGAGGGTGCTGAAAGAGAAAGTGCAGGGGATTGACAGCAATATGCTGATGAGATCTAAAAACACCAATTTTAATAAAACTTTTAACCAGCAATATCAAAATATTCAGGACAGATCTTTACCTGATCATTATAAACAGGTGATAGGTTTTCATCAGGAAGGCCTGGAGATTGAGGAAATTGCGGAAAGATTAAATCTGGGAGTGAGAGAAACCGAACTAATTGTCAAGATGCATGGAAATGGGGCGGATGTTGATGCTGGATAAGAAATTTTGTGTTAGAGTTGTCTTTGATGTTATAATTATTTTAGGTATTGTTTTGATTTTTGCCGGGGGTTATTTGTTGTATCAACAATACTGGCAGGAGGATATTGAGTCTGAACAAATAGTAGAAGAAACTGAAAATGGAGAAGTTGAAGAGACGATAAGTGTTAATATAGAAGAAACCGGCAGGTATCCAGCTGAAATAGTTAGTCCCGACGATAAATTTAGTCTATCAAATCACTCCTTGCACTTAGCAGAACAGGGAGAAATTGAATTTGTAGATATCACCATCCCCCCAGGAGCAAATGCCCTGAGGGTAGGGCAGATTCTGGATGAGGCAAATTTAGTCGAATTCGAAGAGTTTAACAGGTTGCAGCTGATGTTTGATTTTTCCACTGATATTAGAGCGGGGGATTACACATTCTCGGTTGAAGCCAGCACAGCTGATATTTTACAGGCGATTTTGCTGTAATTTATTTGTAGTTTTCTGAGTTAATAATTTTTTTAAGCTATATATGATAAATATTTGTCTGCAAATTTTTAATTATAATATCTGGAAGGAGGTGATTAATTTGATTAGAGGATTATATACTTCGGCTACTGGTATGGCAGTCAATGAGGCCAGAATGGATACCCTGAGCAATAACATAGCCAATGTCGATACTACTGGCTTTAAACGGGATGAGAGAATTATGGAGTCTTTTCCGGAGCTTGTCCTGAGTCGTATGGAACAGGGTAGGAGAAGTGAAGAAATAGGGGAGCTCGGATCTGGAGTTGGCATTGATGAAAGCTTCACTGATTATTCTCAGGGCAACATACAAAAAACTAATTCTCCTATGGATCTGGCTATTAATGGAGATGGCTTTTTTGCTGTGGAAACTCCTGAAGGGGTTAGGTATACCAGAAATGGTGATTTTGTTCTCGATTCCGACGGAATGATAGTCACCAAGCAGGGTAATCCGGTACTGGGGGAAGAAGGGCCGCTGCAGGTGCTGCCGGATGAACAGGTACAGGTGGACAGTAATGGCACTGTTTATTCCGGAGATTTAGAAGTTGATGATCTGGAGGTTGTTGATTTTGTCGATGCCAATGACCTGGAACAGCTTGGTAATGGCATGTTCGCTCAGGGTGAGGCTGACCAGATTGAAGCTGATGATTATACCATTGAACAGGGATTTTTGGAAGGTTCAAATGTGGAAGTAGTCAGAGAGATGGTTGATATGATTCAGGCCAGCAGACATTATGAGACCAATCAGAGAGTTATAACGGCTCAAGACGAAACTCTGCAGCAGGCTGTTAACGAAATTTCCAGTCTGAGATAATTACTGGAGACAGCAATTTAATTAAGGAAGATTCACAGATACAGGTTCAAAGGTTATAAGATGGCTGGACCCTGATTGGGAAGCCATCCGCAGAACCAACCGACTGAGGTTCTGCACCTAAAACAAATACCATTTAAAGGATGGTGGAAATTGTGATTAGAGCTTTATATACGTCAGCAACTGGAATGGAAGCTCAGCAGACCAATGTTGATGTTATATCTAATAATCTCTCCAATGTAAATACAACGGGATATAAGCGCCAGAGGACTAATTTTCAGGATCTGGTATATCAGGAAACCCGACACCCGGGCACCCCCAATGCCCAGGGAGAGGAAATTCCTGTAGGTACAGAGCTGGGACATGGCACCAGGGTTTCTGATACTCAGAGACTTTTTACCCAGGGAAGCTTAGAACAGACGGGGAACCCCCTGGACCTGGTGATTGAGGGGGATGGGTTCTTTCAGATATCTATGCCTGATGGAACTACGGCTTATACCAGGGATGGCTCTTTGAAGCTTGATAGTGAGGGAAGATTGGTTACCGCGGATGGGCATCCTGTAGAGCCGGAGATAAATATTCCTCCTGAAGCACAGGATATATCTGTCACCAGTGATGGACTGGTGAGTTACAGAGAACCCGGCAGCCAAGAAATGCAGGAAGCCGGAGAAATTGAACTGGTCAACTTTACCAATCCTGCTGGACTTTCGAGCAAGGGGCGCAATTTATTTGAACAGACTGATGCTTCCGGCGACCCTACTCCCGGACGTCCCGGTGAAATGGGGCTGGGAACTATAGAACAGGGATTTCTGGAGATGTCCAATGTGGAAATAGTGGATGAAATGGTTAATATGATAACTGCGCAAAGAGCTTATGAGACTAATTCCAGATCTATTCAGGCCTCTGACGAGATGCTTCAGACTGCCAATCAATTGAGAAGATAATATAAAGCCCAATTAAGGCAGATTGAAAGAAATAAAGTGCAAGGATGAAGGTGGAGCATATGCATAAAAGATGGCTGGTAATAATTTTACTCTTGCTCATATGCTTCAGCAGTGTCAGGCCTCTTGCTGCCTCACAGGTCACGATTTATCTGCCTGAGCAGGTAGAGGTTAACTCTCCTGAGGTTTTTCTGGGGGATATAGCTGATATATCTGCTGATAATGGAGATGCTGGAAAACTGGCAGATATCAAACTGGAAAAAATTCATGATCCCGGGCAAAAAATAGAAATCAGCAGAAGATTGGTGGAATTACATGTGCGCAACTCTGATTATAGTTATGCTGATTTTCAGGTAGAAGGTGCAGAAAAAGTCAGGGTGGAGATTAAAACTCGTACTGTAACCCGGGAAAAAATCTTCTCAGCTGTTCGAGAAAAAATCGAAGGCCACTTCCAGGAATTAGATGAGTATCAGAATTTTGAATTTACAACCAGCATGGAGCTACGGGATGAACCGGAAGAGTTGATAATTCCTGATGGCAGCCTGGAAGTACAATTACCCAGAAACAGCTTTACTTCTGGCGGCAATGTTAATCAGCCGGTAGAAGTTTATATAGATGGAAAAAGATGGCAGAGGTTGTATTTAAATCTGTATATAACTCATGAATTAAAAGCTTATAAATTGACTGAAAATGTTTCCAGAGGAGAGAGGGTCACAGATTCCACTGTGGCCAGGAGAGAATTAGAACTTGAAAATATATCTGAAAATTTAGTTGTTGCTAAAGATAGTGAGCTGTTGGCTGAAGGAGTTTTTAGACGTAATTTTACTGCGGGAGAAATTTTAACAACAGATATGCTGGAACTTCCTGTACTGGTAGATCGTGGTGATTTAGTTACGGCCAGGGTACAGGTGGGAAATGTCGAAATACTTGTGGAAATGATTGCCAGAGATCGCGGCAAATCGGGTGATATTATCACGCTGGAGAATAAAAACACCGGTGAAAGAGTGGAAGCTGAAGTTTTAAATAGAGATATGGTGAGAATTATAGAATAATACCATAAAATTGCGTTAAAGTTAGCTTGAATATTCTGCTTTACAGATTCTTGTTTTTTACAAATTTTCGGTTTAAAGTACTGGAGGTGAAATTAAATGTTTAAGATTAAGTTTATAGCTATCACGGTGTTAGCTGTGATTTTTATGACGGGAGCAGTATTCACACCGATGGTTACTGCTAACTCCTTGTGGTCTGATGATGCAGGGGACATGTATAGAGATAAAGATGAGTTTAATGAAGGTGACCTGATAACAATTGAAATAGATGAGGCGGCCAGCGCCATTCAGGATGCAGACAGTGATGCTTCAACCTCCACTGAAGTAGGTCTGGAGGGCGGTCAGGGTCTGCTAGATTTTATTAATCCGTTTAGTACGGGTTATTCAACTTCTGAAAGTGCAGAGGGCATTACCCAGCGCAGTGGCAGTTTAGAGGCTGATATAACGGTGACTGTAGAAGAAGTACTCGATAATGGCAATTTAAGGGTGATAGGTGATAAAGCTATAACTATCAATGAGGAAAAGCAGGTCATCCAGCTCTCTGGAATAATTAGACCGGATGATGTTACTGCTGAAAATACTATTGAATCTCGCCATGTTGCGGATCCAGAAATCAAATATGAAGGTGAAGGTATTATCGGAGATAAGCAGGAAAGAGGAATTTTCAATAGACTTTTTGATATGATATTTTAGGAAGGTGAAAAAATGACTTATAAAACCAGGACAATTTTAATCTGCTTATTTCTGTTTTTAATGGTTTCAGCTGCTCTATTGCTGGTCACCTTAGATAATATATCTGCGGGTGATCCGATGGTAAACATAGGTGATATCACCAGGATTGAAGGAGCGAGAAATAATCAGCTGGTTGGTTATGGTCTGGTGACCGGCCTGGATGGTAGTGGTGATTCAACGAGAAGTCAGGCTACAGTTCAGAGTATCTCGAATATGCTCAGCCAATTTGGGGTAGAAGTAGACCCGGATCAGGTACAGGGCAGAAATATTGCAGCCGTCATGGTTACTGCGGACTTACCGCATGATGCCAATTCCGGTGATCAAATTGATGTTCAGGTTAGTTCTATCGGAGATGCGGGGAGTCTGGAGGGAGGAACTCTGGTAAGAACTCCCTTAGAAGCTGCTACCGGCGAAATATATGCTGTCGCTCAGGGGTCGGTATCGGTTGGTGGTTTTGGTGATGATCAGGAACATCATCCGACTTCAGCCCGGGTGCCCGGTGGTGCCATAGTTGAAAGAACGATTGACTACCAGCTGGATCGAGAAGAGTTAACCCTGATTTTAAGGAATGGAAACTTTAGAACGGCCAGTTCCATTGTTGAGACAATAGATGAGCACTTTTCTGATCTGACAGGTGGTACAGATATCGCTCAGGCAGAAACGGAAAGCAGAGTCCGGGTAACAGTGCCGGAGGAGTTCCAGAATAACATCGTTGAATTTATTGCCGAAGTTAATGGTTTGCAGGTACAGCCAACTATGACTGCAAAAGTTGTGGTTAATGAAAGAACGGGAACAGTGGTAAAAGGACACAATGTTAGGATTTCAACTGTTTCGGTTTCTCATGGTGATTTGTCCGTTAATGTTTCGGCCCAGAATACAGTTGAAAATGAATCAGATGAAGAACCATTTTTGCAGCAGGAACAGGAAATGGAAGTTGAAGATGGCATGCGGGAGGATGAAGTGATGGTTATTGAAGGCGGCTCTAACATTAACGACCTTGTTGCTGGTTTAAATGCTATAGGGACGGACTCCGGTGATTTAATTGCCATTTTACAGGAGATTGAAGCCGCCGGAGCCCTGCATGCTGAATTAGAAATTCGCTAGGAGGTTTAATATGAATAATTTAAATCCTCCGGGACCTGCTTTTGATAGCGTCAATTCCCGGCCAGATATACAGGAAACAGGCGAAAATTTACAGGAAAAGATGGCTGAAATGACTGCTGCCGGAGAAGCTACTGAAGCTTCCCGGGAAGTTGATGAAGATCTGCAGCAGGCAGTTAACGAATTTGTAAGTCTATTTCTTCAGCAGATGTTTAGCAACATGAGAGATACTATACCTGAAGGTGGTATAATAGATGGGGGTTATGCTGAAGACGTCTTTACAGAAATGATGGATGAAGAAATTAGTGAACTTGGTGCCGGGCAAAGTCAGTTCAAGCAGTTAAATCAGGCCATTTATCGTCAGCTTGATCAGAATAAGTGATCTCCTGAAAACTTTTTTGGTGGGCGAGAGGATGAATTTAATGAAGGAAAAGCAGATTACGGGCAAAATAATAAAATATGCAGGTTATCTGATAATTATTTTTCTGCTCGTATTCTTTACCGGAGATAATGTTTTGGGGGCGGCAGATTATGCTCGTTTAAATAATTTTTATGAGAGGGGCCAGACTGTAAGGGTAAAGTTAAATACAGCAAAAGAGTCGCTGAATTTTGCATTAAAAAATAGAACTGAAGTAAAAGTTATGGAAACAGGTGAAGTTAAAGAGTTATCCTCCGGTGATTACAGGCTTGTTCTGGATAGATCAGGCGCTGAAACTAGATATTATGTTCAGGTGCTGGCAGCCGAGAACAGGCAGAGAGCTGAAACAATGCGGGAAGAGCTGGAAAATCAGGGTTTCAGTGAGATAGTAATAAACTATGAAGATGATCTATATAAAGTCCAGGTGGGTAGTAAGGCTTCCCGTCAGGATGCTTCCAGACTGGAAAATGAACTGATCGAAGCTGGATTTACAGGCTGGATTGGCAGCAGAGAAGATAGTTTTAGCCCAGAACTAAATTTAGAACATCTGGAATCTGATTCTGACCAGAGTATTATCTCTGCCAATAATCTGGCTATTGAGCAGGGAATTTATCTGGAAGGCGAATATTATCCGGGGGAAGTTGAATTTATTCAGCAGGATAATGAATTTAGCATCTTCCAGGAGATTGAGATTAATCACCTGGTGAGCGCTAGAATTTTTCAGCTTCAGCAGGCCCAGAATCAGCAAAGCCTATCTTCAGCGGAAATTTCTGCGTTGAGTGTTGTTATTAGATCGCAATTTTTATGGGATTATCTACATTCTGAAAGAGGGTACATTGAAGCTGCAGATTATCAGGGTATTTCCAGAATTTCCGATCCTATTTTTACTGCTGTAAAAGCAACTGGAGATTATTTTCTCAGTTATAACCAGGAGCTGATTAAAGGATATTATCATCAAAATAGCGGTGGAATAACTGGTGGTTCTGCTCTGAAATCAACTGCGGATTCCGGCAGCGACAGTTTAACAGCAGTGGAAGATCCTTATTCTCCGGAATATAGCTGGTCTAAAACCCTTACAGAGGATATGATTAATGAAGAGTTATTGACCACAATTGTAGAGATGATGCCGGCTTTGAATATGGTGCCGGGTAATTTGAGAGATATTTCCCTGACGGCGAGAACACCTTCTGGCCGGGCTAAAACGTTGAATGTCAGAACGGATTATGGGAGTTTTAATATCAGCAATTCTGATATAAATAAATTGTTTGACCGGCAAGAATTTGAACTGCCCTCCAGATTATTTGAACTTGATGTTGAGAAAAGCGGAGGTAGAGTCCAGGAAATAACTCTGGAAGGCAGAGGTCAGGGTTCAGGACTGGGATTGCCCCTGGAGTCTGCCCGGGTCATGTCTGAAAAGCAGTATGAGTGGCAGGAGATTCTGGAGTTCTTTTTCCCGGCAGCTGATCTCCGGGAAATACAGGATATTTTTATGGAAGAAAAATTGGTTGAGGCCAGAGTGCAGAGGGGTTTAAATTATCAGGAAGTTCGCCATTATACAGTTCATGGCACCCGTACTTATACAAAACTGGAATTTGATCTTGACAGTCGCAGATTAAAACTCACACCCGCTTTAGCCGGGAATAGCATTAGCAGTGGCTTAAAAGATATATCTGATTTGGGCGGTGAAGTTAATGCTTTAGCCGGAATTAATGGCGGGTTTTTTGCCGGTGATGGGCGCCCCCTCGGTATGTTAATTTTAGACGGGGAGATAGTAACTGACAATCTATCTGATCTGAACCGGACTACTCTGCTGATTGATGACCGGGGTAATTTGAGTATAGATCGCTATGATTGGCAGGGTAAATTTATATTCGGCAATACGGAAATGGAAATTTCAGGTATTAACAGAGCTGCAGGTGATAATGAAGCAATTTTAATCAATAGTTATTTTGGGCAATCAGCTCCCCGCAGTCAGCAGATGGGGGTAGAAATAGTGCTTGATGATAGTAACGAAATTCAGGGTGTTCATCGTGGTCGGCTTTCTTATCCTTTATCTGTGCCTGAGGAGGGTTATGTAATTCAGGCCAGAGGCAGTAAAGCTGACAAATTGGGGCATTTGACCACCGGGCAACATGTTTATATTGAAGAGAAAATCACTCCGGAGCCTCAGCTGGAGGGTGAAATAGTACATGCAATGGAAGCAGGCCCCGGACTGCTTAAAGAGGGAAATGTTGAAATTACTGCTGCAGAAGAGAACTTTCAGGATGATATTGTTGAGGGAAGAGCGCCTCGTTCGGCTATAGGGATCACCGCAGAAAATAAATTAATTATGATCACAGTCGATGGCAGACAGCCTCAAAGAAGCGTAGGTATCACCCTGGATAATTTAGCAAAAATGTTGCAGAATTTTGGAGCTCAAGAAGCAATGAATCTGGATGGTGGTGCTACTGCCAGAATGCTGGTGAGAGGTTTTACCATGAATGTTCCCAGTGCTGAACGTCTGATAAGTAATGCCATAATAATCGTTCCCCATGATTCTTATTAGTACAGGACTGGTAAAAGCTATTAGTGAAATTGTCAATAAAATTTATCCAATAGATTATGAGGGAGGCAATAATTAATATGTCAAGATACACTCCTATCCTGGCTGCTTTAACTGTTTTACTGCTATTATTTTTAACTTTTTCTCCCGGAGTAGAAGCGCAGCTAGCTCAGCAACTCAGACTGGATAGTGTACATTATCAGCTGGGGGCTGATTTGAGTAACATTTCCGATTTTGATATTACTGCTCTTCAATTAGATTTGAATTTTGGTATTACCAGGATTAACTCTTTTGCAGGTGTACTAAATTACGATGCGGATGATCTCAATCTGCAGGGAGTATGGTTGATCAATTTTACTGAAGGTATCCGCCAGGATATGAATTTACGCTTAAATTTATCAACTATTGATGGCTTTAGCCAGATTGAACCGGGGCTGGGACTGGGCGGTCGATTTCCCGCTGGAGAAACAAATTATATATTTGCTAACCTGGATTATTTTTTCAATTTATCCGGAAGAAATCTCATTTACACTGCGGGTTTGGGTATACCAATAACCGTCAATAGCAATTTGACTTTATCTGCCGGCAGATCACTTTGGAATCGGGACGGTCATCAACTAAATATAGGAATGGAAATTGAGTTTTAAGCTGGGGGTAGAGAAAAGAGATGGATTATTCAGAAATTTTTACTGAAACAGATGTAATTGTCCTGGGCGATTTAATTATGGATCAGTTTATATATGGTGAACCTGCCAGAATTTCTCGGGAAGCCCCCGTATTAATACTTGATGAGAACGACAGAAAAATAAATCCCGGGGGAGCGGGAAATGCTGCCCTGAATATATCTGCTCTGGGCGGCAATACGGAACTTATTTCTCTTGCAGGCAATGATAATTGCTGGGAAAGCTTAAAACAAACCCTGGAAGATCATGATATTAGTACTGCCGGAATGATAGTAGATAAGAATATTCAGACTGCAGTTAAGACTAGAATCATGGCCGGCAGTGATCAGGTTGTTCGCCAGCAGGTTGTGAGAATAGACAAGGTCAAAAATACAGGCAAAAAATTGTCTGCAGATTCGCTTAATAATATTAAAAATTACATTAAGAGCATTATCAGCAGAATAGATGCCCTGTTATTTTCTGATTATGGCCTGGGGCTATTAAGTCAGGAGCTTATTGATAGTATAATAAGCCTGTGCAAAAAAAATGGGATACCAGTAATTGCTGATAGCAGATACGGGCTATTAAATTTTAATAATGTTACAATTGCCACACCTAATTTGGAAGAAGCAGGTAGAGCTGCTGGTATGGAGCTAAGCGGAAATGATGAAATAATTTCAGCCGGGAAAAAAATCTTAAACAAAATTTCCAGTGATTATTTGCTGCTTACTAGAGGCAAAAATGGTATGACCCTATTTTATGATGAGAGAGGCTATGACCATATTCCAGTGGTTAATCAAAAAGAAGTATATGATGTTACCGGAGCAGGAGATACTGTAGCTGCAGCCCTGGTGCTGGGACTGGGAGCAGGTCTGGATGTGCTGAAAAGTGTGAAGATCGCTAATTCAGCTGCGAGTATTGCGGTAACCAAAGAAGGGGCAGCACCAGTTTATCTGGAAGAATTAATTGAGGTTGTATCCTGATGACAAAAAATGCTATAATGGATACAGACAAAATTATGGAGCAAATTAGCCAGGAAGTTCCCGGGGCAAAAATTGGCTTAACCAACGGCTGTTTTGATTTGCTGCATGTTGGTCATGTTCGTTACCTGAACCGGGCAAGCACTTTGGTGGACAAATTAATTGTGGCGGTAAATAGTGATGATTCGGTTGCCAGTTTAAAAGGTGATAATCGCCCTATAACTCCTCTGGATGAAAGGATGGAGGTTCTGGCGGCTCTTGAATCTGTTGATTATGTGACTTCATTTGCAGAGTATACCTGTGATAGGGTTATTAAGCAGGTCAGACCTGATGTTTATATCAAGGGTGGAGACTATGATCCATCAAAATTACCTGAATGGGAAACTGTCAAACAAATAGGGGGAGAAGTTAAATTTATAGAAAAAACCTCGCAAAAATCTACTACACAGCTTATAGAAAAGATAATTTCATCTCATCATTCTGGAAAATGAGGTGGTTAAATGGGTGAAACAAAAAATATGGAAGAAACAGTAAAAAAAGCTCAGGAAGGAAATGTAAGAGCAATAGAAAGATTGATCGACGACAACATGGATATAGTTTATGCCAAAGCCAGGTATTTTTTCATTAAAGGCCTGGACAAAGATGATGTTATTCAGGAAGGAAGAGTAGGTCTATATAAGGCTATAAGGGATTATAAAGAGGAAAGAGAAGCTTCTTTCCGTGGATTTGCCCAATTATGTATCCATCGCCAGTTAGTTTCTGCCATTAAAAAAGCCAACCGGCAAAAACATATGCCATTAAATAATTCCACCTCTCTGGATAAATCTATTGACAAAGGGGAAAATCAGCGAACATATAATGAAATTATTTCAGATGATGGGGATGATCTGGAAGAGTTCTTTATTTATCGCGAGTTGATTGATCTTTTAATGGATGAAATAAAAGAGAAATTGACGGAATTAGAACATAATGCCTTTATTAAGTATCTGGAAAACAAGAGTTATCAGCAGATTTCAGATGAGCTGGATGTTAACCTGAAATCGGTGGATAATGCCCTGCAGAGAGCCCGAAAAAAGATGGAGGAGATTAAGGAGGAAATAAACTTTCAGGGAGTTGTGGAATAATTGGGCTGGCTTGATCTCTTTCCTCCCCAGCCTGGATGTCTGGGGTGTGAAGAGAAAATCATTTCTTCCCATATTAGTTTGATCTGTAATAACTGCCTGAATTTAATGAGTTTTAGAGAACAGGGTGAGCAGCAATTTTTTTCCAATATAGAGCAGCACAAACTTCTTCCTGGAGCTGATGTTAGCTATAAATTCCTTGATTCCATAATTTCTCCCCTTATTTATCAGGGATTGGCCCGGGACTTAATTAGAGATTTAAAATATAACAAAAATTTTATGGCAGCTGTCCCCTTATCAGAACTTATCATTAAATTTTGGCTGCATAACAATGCAGGTGAAAAATATTCAGATATAATTTTGCTGCCCATCCCTCTTGCTAAAGGAAGACTGCAGGAAAGAGGATTTAATCAGGCTGCAGTAATTGCAAAATTAATCGCCCATAAACTTTCTATAAATTTTTATGATCAGGCAATGTTGAGATCTCGTGAAACCCCACCTCTTTTTGAACTTGCGCCGGGAGAAAGAAGAGATGTCTTGCAGGGGGTTTTCGAGATAAAAAATGCGTACTGTCATAAATTTGATAATAAAGTCGTGGTTTTAGTGGATGATATTATAACGACAGGAAGCACACTGAGAGAAGCTGCTAAAATAATTGCCGCGGAGGGCGCAGCTAAGGTTACAGCTTTAACAGCTGCTACTGCTGTCAGGCAGGATAATATGTCCTGTTCTAGAAGTTAGATAGTAGATAATAAAATAAGTTTGAATTAGTTTGGCAGGACAATTGTTTTGATAAGTTTAGAAAGGAGCTGGTTAGCTATGAAAGTGATGATTTACGGCAAAAATATCGAAATTACTCCCTCTTTAAAGGAATATGCTGAAGAAAAAGTGAGCAAACTGGAGAAGTTTTTTGAAAAAGAACCCATGGAGGCTCAGGTTTCACTGGAAGTAGAAAAAGAAAGGCACATAGTTGAGGTCACTGCCCACGTTGGGGGCCTCATATTACGTGGGGAAGAAGAGACGGGAGACATGTATGCTTCTATTGATGGAGTTATGGATAAATTAGAGCGCCAGGTTCATAAATATAAAACCAAAATCAATCGACGTTTACGCGAGCGCAGGCAGGAAGAGGAGGAGGAGTATCGCCAAAAAAGAACTCAGCAATTACTGGATGAAGAGGAAGACCTTTTACCTGATGAAGTTAAAGATGATGAGGATGAAGGGGATTTTGAACCGGATATAGTTAAAACAAAAAGCTTTCCCGTAAAACCAATGCATGTAAAAGAAGCGGTAATGCAGATGGACCTGCTTGATCATGATTTCTTCGTATTTTCCAATGCGGAGACAGAAGAAGTAAATGTTGTATATCGCCGTAATGATGGCAATTATGGTCTGATAGAGCCGACATATAATAGCAATAACAACAGATAATCGGAATAGTAAAAGTAGAAGGTATAAATTTTTATGCCTGTAAGTATAAATCCGGCCTCCTGTTGATCTGGGGCCGGATTGAGTTTGTTAAGCATAAGTGATATAATGACATAAATGGGAAGAATAAAGGAATGATATTTCTTCCCCTGTTAATTTATGAGTACAATAAATATTGTCAGGGTGATAACTATATGTTAGGCAGTATCAGCAACATTTTCAAAAGTTTTTTCAAAAGTTTTAATGAAAAACAGCTGGAAAGATATGAAGAGATTGTAGAAGATATAAACAGTTTAGAGCCGGAAATGCAAAAACTATCCGATAGAGAGCTGAAAAACAAGACCGATGAATTTAAGCAAAGGTATAAAGAAGGCGAGACTCTGGAAGAATTATTGCCGGAAGCCTTTGCCGCAGTCAGGGAAGCTTCACAGCGGTCTACTGATGAAGAATTTCGCCATTATGATGTGCAGTTGATGGGTGGTATTGCTCTGCACGAGGGTAAAATAGCTGAAATGAAAACAGGTGAAGGTAAAACTCTGGTAGCTACCCTGCCGGTTTATCTGAATGCTCTGGCCGGTAAAAGTGTTCATGTGGTAACTGTAAATGACTATTTAGCAGAAAGAGATGCTGAATGGATGGGCCAGATTTATGAGTTTTTAGGCCTTTCTGTCGGGGTAATTTTAAACGGTATGCCTCCGGCGGAGAGAAAAAAGCAGTACAAATGTGATGTAGTGTATGGAACTAATAATGAATTTGGATTCGATTTCCTGAGAGATAATATGGCTTATAATGAAGAAGATATAGTACAGAGAGGACACGAGTATGCTATTTTAGATGAGGTTGACAGTATTTTAATAGATGAAGCACGCACACCTTTAATTATTTCTGGACCGGCTGAAGACACCAGCAAAGATTATAGGCGGTTCAATCGGGTAATACCCAGGCTACAGGAAGACAAACATTATGAGATCGAGGAAAAGGACAATGTGGTAAACTTAACAGAAGAAGGTGTTGAAAAAGCAGAGGATCTGCTAAATATAGATAACCTGTATGACAATTCCAATTTTAAGCTTAATCACAGGTTAAAACAGGCTCTTAAGGCTCATACCCTGATGAAAAAAGATAGAGATTATATAGTAAAAGATGGAGAAGTGAAAATAGTGGACGAATTTACCGGTCGGGTTATGGAAGGCCGCAGGTTTAGTGAAGGTCTGCATCAGGCAATTGAGGCCAAAGAAGGTGTTCAGGTTAGAAAAGAGACCCAGACCTATGCCAGCATAACTCTGCAAAACTATTTTCGCAAATATGATAAACTGGCGGGTATGACAGGTACAGCCAAAACAGAAGAGGATGAATTTATCGATATCTATGGTATGGAAGTGGTAGTAATTCCCACCAATGAGCCTTTAAGAAGGGAAGCACTGCCGGATGTAATATTCCGCACAGAGGAAGAAAAGTTTCAGGCTGTGGTAGATGATATTGAAGAAAGATATGAAAAAGGACAGCCAGTGCTGGTGGGTACCGTAGATGTTGATAAATCGGAAGATTTAAGCCGCCGCCTGAAAAAACGGGGTATTCCACATAATGTGCTTAATGCTAAAAACCATGAGAGAGAAGCTGAAATAATAAAAGATGCCGGCCAGAAAAAAAGTGTTACTATAGCAACCAACATGGCCGGACGAGGAACTGATATAATTCTGGGCGAAGGAGTTAAAGAGTTAGGCGGCCTCCATGTTTTGGGCACAGAAAGGCATGAGAGCCGCAGAATTGATAATCAGTTAAGAGGGCGTTCCGGTAGACAGGGCGACCCCGGTTCTTCTCAATTCTACGTATCTCTGGAAGATGATTTGCTCAGATTATTCGGCTCAGATAATATTTCTGGCATACTCGACAAGATAGGTTTTACTGAAGGTGAGCCTATCGAGCATAAGATGCTCGATTCAGCAATAGAAAGAGCTCAAAAGAAAGTAGAGGAGAGAAATTTCGATGCCAGAAAAGCCGTATTAAAATATGATGATGTGTTGAACAAACAGCGTGAAGTCTTATATGACCAGCGACGTGAGATTCTCACCAGTGAAGATATAGAAGAAAAATTAAATACTATGCTGGAAAAAGTAGTGGACGATATTCTGGAGAAGTATCTTTCCGAGGATCTACATCCTTCTGATTGGGATTTAGATGGAATGAAAACAAAATTACGCTTTTTCCGCCTGGAAAAAGACTGGGATGAAGATGATGTAATTGATAGGCCCCGAGAAGATATCAGACAACAGCTACTGGACGAATCCAGGCAGCTTTTGCAGGAGAAAAAGCAGCAGCTGGGAGAAGAAGATTTTAAAGAACTGTCCAGGCAGGTTGCTCTTAGAATTATTGATCGTAAATGGATGTCTCACCTGGATAATATGCAGGAGCTCAGGCAGGGTATTGGCCTCAGAGCCTATGGACAGAAGGATCCCCTGACTGAATATAAATTTGAATCATATGAGCTTTTTCAGGAGATGACAGGATCTATCAGAGAAGATTTGCTTAGCACTCTGATGAGGATTGAGATTAAAGAAAAAGGTGAAGTTGTCTCCCATAAACCCGAACGTCACAAGGAAGATGAGCTGGAATATAAACAACCCGATGTAATCGCACGCAAAAATAAAGATCAGCGGCAAAAAGCAAAAGCAGCGGCCGGTTCTGCTGGCGGCTCCGATAGTGAGGACAGTACTGATAATAAGGTGCAAACTGTTGTTAAACCTGATGAACCGGGTAGAAATGATCCCTGCCCCTGTGGGAGCGGCAAAAAGTACAAAAAATGTTGTGGGAGGTAATAGTATGGAGCTAAAACAAAAACTTGCGGAAGTAGAAGACAAGTACGATGATCTGAGGGATTTAGTTTGACAGAGATAATCTAAAACAAAAAAAGCATGATATAGAGGAAGAAATGAACCAGCCTGGTTTCTGGGATGACAGCAATTCCGCCAGTAAAAAAGCCAAAAAACTTGATGCAATCAAGTCCAGACTTCAGTTGTTTGCTGATATCGAAGAAAAATTAGAAGAAAGTCAGGTCTTATTTGAATTGGTTAATGAGGGTGAGAGTTCAGTCAAAAAAGAGCTGAAGAATAACCTGAAGGAACTTGATGAAACCCTGGAAAAAGCCAGGATTAAGCTTCATTTCGATGGAGAATATGATGACTCCAATGCAATATTTTCCATACACCCTGGTGCCGGAGGCACAGAATCTCAGGATTGGGCTGAGATGCTTTTGAGAATGTATGAAAGATGGTTTGAAAAAAACGGCTATTCTATTGAAACTCTGGATTTATTAACAGGAGATGAAGCAGGAATAAAGCGAGTAACCCTGCTGGTTGAAGGAGAATATGCCTATGGTTATCTCAAAGGAGAAAGAGGAGTACACAGGCTGGTGAGAATTTCCCCCTTTGACTCTTCGGGAAGACGCCACACTTCTTTTGCTTCTGTGGATGTATTACCGGAAATTGAACAGGATCCGGAAGTTGATATTGATGAAAATGATTTGAAGATTGAAACCTATCGTGCCAGCGGTGCCGGGGGCCAGCACGTGAATAAGACAGAATCGGCTGTCAGGATTACCCATGAACCAACCGGTGTGGTCGTTCAATGTCAAAATGAACGTTCACAGCATAAAAATAAAAGAATGGCTATGAAAATTTTGAAAACACAGCTATTGGAGCTAAAACGAGAGCACCAGGCAGAAAAGATTGATGAATTAAGAGGAGATCATAAAGAGATTGCCTGGGGCAGTCAAATAAGATCTTATATTTTCCATCCTTATAATATGATTAAAGATCACCGCACTGATCTGGAAGAGGGTAATGTAGAAAAGGTGATGGATGGAGAGCTGGATGAATTTATCGAAGCCTATTTAAAATATCAGAGGAATAACAATCATGAATAAAAAGTTAATTTTGCTTTTAATACTAATTTTAGCCATAGCTATCTTCCCCCTGCGAGCCAGATGGCAGCTGGAGTCTGACCATGACAATGTGGAAATAATTATGGATGGCAGAGAATTTCAGGAAATTAAATTTGCTGATTCGGCCTTAACCTGGAATTCTCTGTCCCGGACAGGTGTTACAGGTGCATCCCTTCCGACCTTCACTCTGGAAGATCTGGTAGAAAAGGGTAAAATAGCAAAGTGGACGCCAGCAGAATTAGCTGGCAGCCAGAGTGGAATTATTGATAATATTTCCGAGGATAAACTGGATTTGAATTCTCAGGGGGTAATATTTTATTTTCCTGAAGAGTCTAACAGCACTTTAAACCCGGAAATCATGCAGGCCTGGTCAGATTTATATAATACTGAAGTTGTCACCCGGCAGGGTGAAACTATAATTCATTTTCCTAACTGGCATGAGGAACTGGAGGATTTGATTCCCGGGTATGATGAGTCATTGCTGGATAACATAACTGCAGCCGGTTTAAGACCTGTAGCTCGCTTGAGAAATCAACCAGATTTTAAACTCAATAAATTACTTATAGAAAAGATGGCCGCATTAGATATGGAAACAGTAATTTTTGCCGGAGATGAGGTGGCAGGGTTTCCCGGACACCTAGCAGAAACTGCAGAAGTCATGGAAGACAATAATATAATTTATGGCTTTATTGAACCTTTTTTGGCGGACCAGGATGGCGCTGGCCAGCTGGCCAGTAATTACAGCCAGAATGTTATGCGAGTACACAGTATGCAGCGAGAAGAAATGGAACAAAACAGTATGGCCGAGGTGAGCAATCGATATTTAAGAGCTGTGCAGGAAAGAAATGTTAGGTATTTATACCTGCGTGGTATTTCTGCGGCTGAAAATTTTTCCGGGCGGGGAGAACAACAGCTCCAGTTGGCCGAATTGCTGGCTTCAGATTTACAGGCAGAAGGATTTTCCCTGCAGACTGGCTCTCCGCTGCAGGGGCAGCCTTCCAGTGACAGGATAATTTTGTTAGCAGCTTTTTTGCTGGTGTTGGCTGGCCTATTGTGTTTGAGTTATTTAGCGACAGTATTCCCCCCAAAATTATATTCTATCTTTATTGGTTTGTGGCTGGTATTAGCTGCTGGTTTGTCTGGTTTATATTTCATTTTAGATATTGTACTTTATCGTCAATTATTAGCTTTACTTGCTGCTGTGATATTCCCCGTAATATCAGGGTTTAATTTGACCGATGTTATGCTGGATAAAGGCAAAACTTTACCGGGTTTATTTAATGCAGTTTTTGCCACTCTGGGTGGGGGTCTGCTGGTTGCTGTTATTTTAGGCACAGATTTATTTTTTAATCAGATCAATGTCTTTCGCGGGGTTAAAATAGCTTTTATTCTGCCTTTGATAGTGGTTGCAGCATATTATTTATTATCTGAGGTTATTACTGAAAATACAAATAAAAATGAATTGAAAAATTTGTTTAAAAAATTATGGCAGCAGCCATTTTTATGGAGACATCTGGCAATTTTGCTCATGGCAGGCGTATTTTTGTTGATTTATATTGGGAGAACGGGAAATTTACCCTTAATACCTGTGCCTGCCTGGGAGGTAGCCATTCGGAGCAGATTGGAAGGTCTGCTGTCTGTCCGGCCCAGATTCAAAGAATTTTTCATTGGACATCCTTTTTTGTTTTTACTGCCGTTTATAAAGGTTGTTCTGCCTTACCGAATTTTTAAACTGACTGCAGTGTTACTGGCGGTTATCGGTCAAATAACGGTTATAAATAGTTTTTCCCATCTGCATACGCCACTATCAGTTACTCTTACCAGAGTGTTTCACGGTTATTGGCTGGCAATCCCGGTGGCGCTTATATTTGCTGCAGTTATCTGGAGCGCCAGGAGGTTAGTATATCGAGGTTATTATATTTTCATAGGACAGGATGAGACATAATGCGGGAAATAGCCCTTCATGGATATTTTGGTTATGATAATATAGGTGATGAAGCGATATTACACAGTATAATTGAGGGTATAAAGTCATCCGAGGAGGAGAGCAGTATAACGGTTTTTTCTTCTTCGCCGAAAAAAACTTCCCGCAGATATGGTGTCAAAGCTGTTTCCCGGCATAACTTTTGCAGAATTATCAGGACATTGAGAAATTCTCATCTGTTTATCAGTGGTGGAGGAAGTTTATTACAGGATGTAACCAGCTTTCATTCTCCGATTTATTACCTGCTGGTTATGCGGCTTGCAGCTAGATTTTCAGAAAAAGCTGCTTTTGCTTTTCAGGGATTTGGCCCCCTCAAAAATAGCTTGCTGCAGAAATGCACAGTAAATACTCTGAAAAAATTAGATGAAGTATCGGTCAGGGATGAAGATTCATACAGAAAATTAATACATCTGGGGCTGCCGGAAAAGTCAGTAAACAGAGTTTATGATCCGGTGTTCTTGCAGACCCCCGAAGATTCTGGGCTGAACTCAAAAAAGTCAGATAGCAATAGTAATTTTCCCCGGAATAACTATGAATACAATCTGGGGGTGGCTGTGCGTCCCTGGGGGAATAGTGAATATTTAAATGAAGTTGCAAAAAGTGTTAGCCAATTTTTGCGGGAAAATCCAGAGTTTAAGCTAACTTTTCTGCCTCTGCACTATGATAGTGATATTAAATCTGCCCGGTTTGTAAAAGATCAGCTCAAAGACTGCGAAAATTCCCGGATCACAATGATTTCTCCTATTGAGCATCCCGGGGAAATAACAACTATTTTTTCCCGTCTGGATTTGTTGTTAGGTGTAAGGTTACACTCTTTAATTTTCGCTACAATGATGGGGGTTCCCTGTGTGGGTATAGAATATGACCCCAAGATTCCAGCATTTTTATCCCAGCTGGATTTAGAGCCAGCCGGAAAAACAGGGGAAATAACTGCCCACAAAATATATTCTTATCTTAATTGTTACTGGAATAGAAGCAAAAATATTTCCCGAAAACAGCGTGAATATTCCCTGGCCTGTAAACGGGAGATAGAAGGCTATTTATCCAGACTTCTTCAGGAATAGGTATAAGTGACTTATAGTTCATCAAATATAGAAAGTAGTGAATTATATGCCAGAGGCGCTGGATATACTGGGTTTAAAAATTAATCCCTTAACTATGCAGGAAACTATAGATTTAATCATGGATAAAATTTCTGAGGAAGAGTATGGCTGCAGTGCTGTTTTTACCCCCAATGCTGAGATAGTAATGCAGGCCCGAAACAACGAAAAATTTCGCCAGATTTTAAATGAATCCTGGTTAAACCTGCCAGATGGAGCCGGGCTGCAGCTGGCCGCTAAAATTTTGCCCCATACCAGCAGTCTGCCGGCCAGAGTAGCAGGTTGTGACTTGCTTGAGAATTTACTGGAGATCTCAGCTGACAGGAATTTTTCTGTATACTTTTTAGGCGCTAAACCAGGAGTGGCCGCAGAGGCGGCTCATAAAGCTCAGAAAAAAACTTCTCAAGTTAATATCAGCGGCTGTCATCATGGTTATTTGCATAAAACTGATATTGAAAACTTGATTCAGCAAATTAATAACAGGCAACCTGATATACTCTTTGTGGGAATGGGGGCCCCCCGCCAGGAAAAATTTATTTATTTCAACCAGGAAGAATTAAATGTAAAAGTAGCGGTTACCGTGGGAGGTAGTTTTGACGTTTTAGCCGGAAATGTAAATAGAGCCCCTCGAATAATCCAAAAATTATATCTGGAATGGTTTTACAGGCTGCTGCAGGAACCCAAGCGCTGGAGGAGAATATCGAGATTGCCCCGTTTTATGGGTCTGGTAATGTCTGAGCGATTAAAGCAGGTCTTAAAAAATGATTTCCGAGTGATAATTTAAAAATATAATTTGCTACCATGAAAGGTCTGGGTGATAATACAATGAAATTCAAATCCACAAAAATTATTTTATCGATGTTTTTGGTTTTGGCTCTGCTGTTTAGTTTTTCTGCTGCCTCTACCCTTCAGGCTGAAGATATTACGGAGGAAGAAAATTTGCAGCATGCCACCATGGAAAATCTGGAGAGTATAATGAACGTTATTCAGAATTATTATGTAGATGAAGTAGATGAGGAAGAATTAATAAAAAGTGCTATCGAAGGAATGCTGCAGGAAGTAGATCGGTACTCTAATTTCATGACGGAAGAAGAATATCTGGAGATGCAGGAAGAGATGGAAGGAGAATACGGTGGTATAGGTATTATAATTACAATGCGTGATGGCAGGCTTACCATTGTTTCTCCTATCAGTGATACTCCTGGAGATCAAGCTGGTTTACAGGCCGAAGATGTAATTGTAGAAGTTGAAGGACAGAGCACTGAGGATATGACCCAGCAGAGAGCGGTAGATCTGATGAGGGGTGAACCAGGAACCGATGTTACAATTACTATTGAAAGAGGCGATGAAGTATTTGAAGTGGAGATTACCAGAGCCCAAATTGATATTCCCATAATCGAAGAGGAAAGATATCTCGATGGTAGAATTGGATATATTTCTATTAGTCAATTTTTACAGGAGACCTCAGATTTGCTGGTCGAAACAATAGAGGAAATGGAAAGAGATGGGGTAGAAGCCCTAATTCTCGATTTAAGGAGTAATCCCGGCGGGATTTTACAGGAAAGTGTGGAAGTTAGCAGTGTGTTTGCGGAAGAAGGTACAGTTTTGTCCATTAAACAAAGAACAGGTCAGGAACACGTCTATCAGGTAAACCCGGAAAAAATGACCACTGATCTACCTGTTCTGACTCTGGTAAATCGTGGCTCTGCCAGTGCTTCTGAAATTGTTGCTGGCTTTATAAAGGATACGGAAAGAGGTAAATTGCTGGGAGATACAACATTTGGTAAAGGCACTGTGCAAAGTGTGTTTCCCATGGAAGATGGCTCTGCCCTGCGACTAACAACAGCCAGATATTATACATCCGGCGAAAATATGATCGATGAGGAGGGTATTGAACCAAACTATATGGTAAAATATGAGGATGATCCTATCGAAGAAGAGGATCTGCAGCTGGAGGAAGCTCTCAGAGTAGTAGAATACTATCTGGACTACATGCACTGGCCGGACCCAGAAGAGATATTACAGGAAATAGATGTAGAAGAGACTGAAACAGATTAAACTTCCCCTTGCAATTTATTAAAAAACTGTTATAATAAAATTACCATAAAAGTTAAGTAAGTTAGTAGGCTTTATTTAGCAACTTTGCTTATAAAGATTGAGGGGGATAATCTATGTGGAGTAAAATCAAAGCTGATTTTAACGCAATTTTTGATCGTGATCCCGCTGTAAATAATAAACTTGAGGCGCTCCTGACATATTCAGGCTTTCACGCTATTTTGCTTCATCGATTAAATCACAGATTATATAAATTAGGTCTGCGTACACTGCCCAGATTTTTGTCTCAGATTGCCAGGTTTTTTACAGGCATTGAGATTCATCCCGGGGCAGAAATTGGAGCCGGTTTTTTTATCGATCATGGCATGGGTATAGTTATCGGTGAAACCACCATTATTGGCCAGGATGTCACCCTGTTTCAGGGGGTCACCCTGGGAGGAACCGGCAAAGAAAAAGGTAAAAGACATCCTACTATCGGTGATAGGGTGGTAGTGGGAGCAGGAGCAAAAATTCTGGGATCAATAAAAATTAGTGATAATGTAAAAGTAGGAGCCGGGGCAGTAGTTCTGGATGAGGTTCCTAAAAATTCAACGGTGGCCGGTGTGCCCGGTAAAGTAGTTAAAAAAGGTGGCACCAGAATTCATCCAGAACTGGATCTTGAACATGGTGATATTCCGGATCCGGTCAATGAAAAAATTAAAGAGCTGGAAAAAGAGATCGAAGAGCTGCGCAGTATGTTAGAAAAAGAAAGAGAAAAACAGGCTTCTTGATTATACAAAAACTTTACCAAAATACTTGACAATGTTACTAAGGTATACTATAATATAACCAAGGTAGAATTAAGAATTTTTACTGATAAATTTCCCCCCAACCCCTAACCTGATAACTCCTGCCTAATACCTCCCCAGTTTGCGGGGAGGTATTTTTTTTATGGCCGAAATGTTGTATAATAAAATATATGGGTCAAATTTTTGTATGGTTGAATTAAAATAATGGTTAACTAATTGAATTATCTGTGAAACTTTGCTGCCGGGAGGTGTTTATTATCAGTCCCGATTTCAATCTGCAGGCCCCATATTCACCGCGAGGGGATCAGCCGCAGGCTATCGAAAAGTTAGTTAGAGGAATACAAAAAGGTTATGAAAAACAGACACTTCTAGGAGCTACTGGCACCGGAAAAACATTTACCATGGCCTCGGTTGTAGAAAAAGTTAATAGACCAACTTTAGTGATTGCTCATAATAAAACCCTGGCAGCTCAGCTAACCAGTGAATTTAAGGAGTACTTTCCCGGGAATTCAGTAGGATATTTTGTGAGCTACTATGATTATTATCAACCAGAAGCATATGTGCCTGAAACTGATACCTATATTGAAAAAGATACTTCTATCAATGAAGAGGTAGAAAAATTACGTTTGCAGGCTACCAGCTCTTTATTTGAAAGACGTGATGTGTTGATAGTAGCCAGTGTTTCCTGTATTTATGGGCTGGGCTCACCGGAAGATTATCATGATCTTTCCTGTGATTTGCAGCAGGGGGCAGTTAAGCCCAGAGATGAAATTGTGCGGGAACTTTCACTTCTACAGTACAGTAGAAATGATATTGACCTCTCCCGGGGGCACTTCCGGGTCCGGGGTGATGTGCTGGAAATTTTTCCGGCCTATCGTGATATTGCTCTGAGGGTTGAATTGTTTGGCGATGAGATTGACCGAATTACCGAAATAGACACAGTAACAGGTGAAGTTTTAGAGGAACATGACGAATTCACCATATATCCTGCCAGCCATTTTGTTACCCCGGAAGATAAAATTGAAAGGGCTTTGAGTTCGATAAGAGAAGAACTGCAGCAGAGGCTGAAAGAATTAAGAGATAAAAATAAATTAGTGGAAGCTCAAAGACTTGAGCAGAGAACTAAATATGATCTGGAAATGCTGGAGCAGATGGGTTTTTGTTCGGGTATAGAAAATTATTCGCGACATCTTCAGGGCAGATCTCCAGGCTCACGGCCCAACACTTTACTTGATTATTTCCCCGATGATTATCTGATTTTAATCGATGAATCTCATAAAACAATCCCCCAAATTGGCGGTATGTTTGCCGGAGACCGTTCCCGCAAAGAAAAATTAGTCGATTATGGTTTTAGATTGCCTTCAGCCCTTGACAATCGTCCTTTAAATTTTGAGGAATTTGAAGATATGATTAATCAGGCTATATTTGTTTCGGCGACTCCCGGTCCTTATGAAAAAGAGAACAGTGAACAGATAGTTGAACAGATAATTCGTCCAACTTACCTGTTGGATCCAGAAATTGAGGTGCGTCCCACCGAGAATCAGATTGATGATCTAATGGAAGAAATACGCCAGGTTGTGGAGGAAAAAGGTGATAGAGTTTTAATAACTACTTTAACCAAAAGAATGGCCGAAGATCTAACTCAGTATTTGAGTGAGGCCGGAATAAAAGTTCGTTATCTCCATTCTGATATAGATACCATTGAAAGGTCAGAAATTATTCGGGATTTACGCCGAAAAGAATTTGATGTGCTGGTGGGTATTAACCTGCTGCGAGAAGGTCTTGACATACCCGAAGTTGCTCTGGTGGCTATACTGGATGCTGATAAAGAAGGTTATCTGCGCTCGGAAAGAGCGCTCATACAAACTATTGGGCGGGCAGCCCGCAACCGCGAGGGTAAAGTCATAATGTATGGTGATGAAATGACAGATTCCATGCAGGGAGCGATAGATGAGACCAATCGCCGCCGGCAAAAACAGCTTAATTTCATTGAAACTGAAGAGGTTGAACCGCGCTCAATTGATAAACCTGTAAGAGAGGTAGTGCGTCCAATAGAGATGGTTACTGAAAGCAGCAGTGAATACAAAGTGGATGATAGCCCGGATAATGGTAATGAAGAGGTTGATATCGAGGAGTTATCCCGGCGGGAAATAACTGATCGCATAATAGATCTGGAAGAGGAAATGGAAGAAGCGGCAGATAATCTTGAATTTGAGATTGCCGCCCAGATAAGAGATGAAATTCAGGAACTGGAATCCGAGCTAAAAAATCGATAATTAATTACTAGTTTTGAGGTGAAAAAATGACCAGTGAAAATATTTATGTACAGGGAGCAGCTGAAAATAATTTGAAAAATATAGATGTTGAAATTCCCCGCAACGAACTTGTGGTGATAACCGGTTTGAGTGGCTCAGGCAAGTCTTCCCTGGCCTTTGATACTATTTATGCAGAAGGTCAGAGAAGATATGTGGAGTCCCTCTCATCCTATGCCCGACAGTTTTTGGGTCAGATGGATAAACCAAAAGTGGATTATATTGAAGGCCTTTCTCCCGCAATTTCTATCGATCAAAAATCCAGCAGCCAGAATCCCCGCTCTACTGTGGGGACAGTAACAGAAATATATGATTATCTGCGTCTGCTTTATGCTCGACTGGGAACCCCGCACTGTCCTGATTGTGGACAGGAGATCAGCTCCCAGACAGTTGATGAAATAGTCGATCAGGTGCTGGAAATGCCAGAGAGAACCAGACTGCAAATTTTAGCCCCCGTCGTCAAAGGCAGAAAAGGAAGACATGAAAAAATTCTGGCTCAGGCCCGCCGTGATGGATTTGTACGGGTTAGGGTTGACGGAGAATTAAGAATGCTGGAAGAGGACATTGTTCTGGAGGAAAATATAAAACATAATATAGAAATTGTGGTAGACAGACTGGTTTTAAAAGAAGGGATTAGAGAGAGACTGGCAGACTCCATTGAAACTGCGCTTGAATATGGTGAAGGGCTGGTGATGATAGATAATGTTGAAGGAGAAACGACATCCTTCAGCGAAAAATTTGCCTGTCCTGATTGTGAAGTAAACTTAGAAGAACTCACCCCGCGTATGTTCTCTTTTAACAGTCCATATGGAGCCTGTGAGAATTGTGAGGGCCTGGGCATCAAAAAAGAATTTGATCCCGATTTGCTGCTGGATGAAGAAAAGTCCATTTCTGATGGAGGTATAATCCCCTGGGCCAGTTCGCGCAGCAGATATTACCCTCAGCTGTTAGAAGCTCTGGCGGAAGAATATGACTTTTCTCTGGAAACACCGATTGCAGAGCTGCCAGAAGAAATAGTAGAGATTTTAATCGATGGTTCCGAGCGAAAACTGAGCTTTCCCTACACCAATCGATATGGAAAAACTCGACAGCATGAAACAAAATTTAAAGGGGTAATAGGATACTTAAAAGAAAGGGTTGATCGCTCCGATTCTCCAGGTTCTCATAAAAGACTGGAAAAATTTATGAGTGAAAGGCCCTGCCAGAAGTGTGATGGTGACCGTCTTAAACCTGTAGTGCTGGCAGTTACTATCGGTGGCAAATCTATTGCAGATTTTACGTCCTTAACCATAGGGGAAGCCCTGGAATTTTTGGAGAATATTGAAAAAGACCTGGATGAGAGAGCCCTTCACATTGGGGAAGAAATTCTCAAAGAGATACGCAGCCGCCTGGGCTTTATGCGAGATGTAGGACTGGATTATTTAACTCTGGAGCGCAGTGCTGCTTCTCTTTCGGGAGGGGAGGCTCAGCGCATAAGGCTGGCTACCCAGATAGGTTCCGGGCTCGTGGGAGTCATGTATATTTTAGATGAGCCCAGTATCGGACTGCACCAGCGAGATAAAAATAGATTGCTGAATACGCTGGAAAAGATCAGGGATTTGGGCAATACCGTCATAGTTGTAGAACACGATGAAGAGACTATCAGGACCGCTGATCAAATTATTGATCTGGGACCCGGGGCAGGCAAAGACGGCGGGGAAGTGGTCATAAGTGGAGATTTGCAGGAAATCGAAAATTGTGAGCAATCCCTTACGGGGAAATATCTGCGAGGGGACAAAAAGATACCTGTTCCTGACAGCCGTCAGCAGGGGAAAAATGAATTTTTGATAATTAAAGGTGCCCGACAGCATAATCTGAAAGATATAGATGTAAAGATCCCCCTGGGAACTTTCACCTGTGTCACCGGCGTTTCTGGCTCAGGCAAAAGCACTTTGATAAATTACACACTCAAACGAAAACTGATGAAAGAGATGTATAACTCCACTAAAAAACCCGGTGAACATGATGAAGTGGAGGGATTGGAAAATATAGGTAAGGTAATTAATATAGATCAATCTCCAATTGGCAGGACTCCTCGCTCCAACACAGCTACTTATACTAAAGTTTTTGATTATATTCGGAAACTTTTTGCCGACACTCCGGAAGCCAGGCGACGTGGTTATGATAAAGGTAGATTTAGCTTTAATGTTAAAGGAGGGCGATGTGAAGCCTGCAGTGGTAATGGTATAAAAGAGATAGAAATGCATTTTCTTCCTGATGTTCATGTTCCCTGTGAAGTTTGTGGGGGAAAAAGATATAACCGTGAGACTCTGGAAATTACTTATAGAGGTAAAAATATTGCCGATGTTCTGGATATGACTGTAGATGAAGCGCTGGAATTTTTTGAAAATGTCCCACCCCTGCAGAGAAGGCTGCAGACCCTGGCCGATGTCGGTCTGGGGTATATAAGGCTGGGGCAGCCCGCTACCACCCTTTCAGGTGGAGAAGCACAGCGGGTGAAAATTTCCAAAGAGCTGGGCAAGCGCAGCACCGGTGATACCCTTTACATGCTGGATGAGCCCACTACAGGTCTGCATTTTGATGATGTAAAAAAACTTCTGGAGGTATTGCGCCGGCTTAGAGAGGGCGGTAATACGGTCATAGTAATTGAGCATAATCTCGATGTGATAAAGTCAGCAGACCATATCATCGATCTGGGACCAGAAGGCGGCTATGAAGGTGGTGAAGTTATAGCCACCGGCAGTCCGGAAGAAGTGGCCGGGGTTAAAGAGTCATATACCGGTAGATTTTTAAGAAATAAACTGCCGCAATTTAGTAAGTCAGAAGCCAGTTAAGGGGTGGTCATAAATGACAGCGGATGGTGAGCAGCAGGCAAATAGTCTGGAAAAAATGAAAGCTCAGTTAAAAGAGGTGCCTAGAAGCCCCGGTGTCTATATGATCAAAAATAAAGCTGGACAGGTGATATATGTCGGCAAAGCTAAATCTCTTTACAGCAGGCTCAGCAGTTATTTGAATAATAGCGAAAAACGGTACAAAACTAAAATATTGCTGGAAGATGCTGACGATTTTGACTATCTGATTACCGATAATGAAGTTGAAGCTTATATTTTAGAAGCCAATCTAATAAAAAAATACGGCCCCCGCTACAATGTTCAGCTAAAAGATGATAAAACTTATCCCTATATAAAAATAACTGTCCAGGAAGACTATCCCCGCATATTAAAGTCCAGGTTAATCAAAGAAGATGGGGCTCGTTATTTTGGCCCCTATGCTGATGCCGGCTCGGTTTACAAGGTAATGGACACCCTCAAAGACCTGTTTAAACTCAGGCGCTGCAAAAAAAATATAAATGCAGGGGAGCAGAGTGGTAAACCCTGTCTCAATTATCATATAGATAAATGTCTGGCTCCATGTACCGGCCAGGTAGATAAAGCAGCCTACCAGGAAAAGATAGCCAGTATCTGCAGATTTTTGGCGGGGAGTCAGCAGCAGCTGCTCAAAAAACTGGAAAAAGCCATGGACACAGCAGCAGAAAACAAAAATTTTGAGCGAGCTGCTGATTTGCGTGATGGGCTGCAGGCTCTGGAGGATCTGGCCCAGCAGCAGAAAGTAGCTTCCGGCAAAAACCACAACCTGGATGTCGTGGCTATTTCTCAAAAAAAAGAGGAAAATATAGCCTGTGCCCAGTTATTATTTGTACGGAATGGGCGCATTATCGGCCAGGATTATATTTTCATGAGAAATATTAACACCGATAGATATGATACCCTGCTGGCCACTTTTCTACAGCAATTTTATTCCCGTTCCGATGACATCCCAGCAGAAATCCTATTGCCAGAGAGCCCAAAGGATAATGAGGTAATCCAGGACAGTTTGAGCAGACAGAGAGGAGCTAAAGTTGCTTTGAAAGTTCCCAGTATAGGTGATAAAAAAAGATTGGTAGAGATGGCGCAAAAAAATGCCCGGCAGAATCTCGATAGAGCTGTGATTAAAAATAAATATGAACAGGAACAGGCTGCCAGGGAAACAGAGGAACTGGAGACTTATCTGGAACTTGAACAACCCCCTCATCATATTGAAGGGTTCGATATTTCCAATCTAAAAAGCACTGATGCAGTGGCCTCATTGGTGGTATTTAAAGGGGGCAGTCCAGCTAAAAATATGTACCGGCGCTTTAAAATTAAACGTGTCGAGGGACAGGATGACTATGCCATGATGCAGGAAGTGGTTGAGCGCCGATATAAAAGACAGCTGGAAGAAGACAGAGAGCTCCCAGATTTAATTTTGATAGACGGTGGTAAAGGTCAGCTAAACGCCGCCAGAGAAGTGCTGGAAAAATTAGAGCTCAGCCACCTGGAGATTATTTCTCTGGCTAAGAATAAAGAGGAAATATATACGCCTTACAGCAAAACTCCTGTTTGCCTGCCGGAAAATTCTCCCGGTTTACAGCTTCTCCAGCGGGTAAGAAATGAGGCCCATCGATTTGCCGTTAATTACCATCGCAAATTGCGGTCGCGGCGGGTAACAGAGAGCATGCTGGAACAAATTCCCGGGATAGGTCCCGGCAGACGCAGTGATCTGCTTCAGCATTTTGGCTCTCTGGGTCAGATCAGGAATGCTACTCCCGATGAGTTGAGTCAGGTATCGGGCATAAGCAGTCGTCTGGCCCGGAGAATTTATGATTATCTGCAGGAACACACCCGCCAGGTTTAAAAGTTAATTAAATTTAATTTAAAAATTTAAGTGATATAGGCAGGATAATACTGATCTTTATAGAATTTAAACTCTGGAACGGGATTTAAATATAATTTAAGCTAAAAATATAATTAAATTTCTTGTGAAATTGGGGGAGATATTAAATATGAGTGAATTACAAGAGGTTGATGCAGAAATTTACGACTTGCTGGAAGCAGAACAGAAGCGCCAGGACAATAACATTGAATTGATCGCTTCAGAAAATTTTGTCAGTGAGTCAGTAAAGCAGGCGGCCGGCTCCTGTCTTACCAACAAATATGCTGAAGGTTATCCCGGCAACCGTTATTATGGTGGTTGTGAAGTTGTTGATGAAGTTGAAGATTTAGCAAGAGAGCGGGCCAAAAAATTATTTGATGCCGACCATGCAAATGTTCAGCCGCATTCTGGCTCCCAGGCCAATCAGGCGGTGTTTTTTTCGGTTTTAGATCCGGGGGATACAGTTCTGGCTATGGACCTCAGCCATGGCGGTCATTTAACTCATGGCAGTCCGGTGAATATGTCGGGAGATTATTTTGATGTAGTCCATTATGGAGTCGACAAAAACGAAGAAGTCATTGATTTTGACCAGGTATCAATGCTGGCTGAGGAATATGATCCCGAGCTTATTATCGCCGGTGCCAGCGCTTATCCTCGTATAATTAACTTCAAAAAGTTCCGCCAGATAGCTGATGAAGTAGATGCTTACTTCCTGGTCGATATGGCTCATATAGCAGGACTGGTTGCGGCCGGACTTCATCCCAACCCGGTGGAAGAGGCTGATTTTGTAACTTCTACCACTCATAAAACTTTAAGGGGTACCAGAGGTGGCTTGATTTTATGTTCAGAAGAGCATGCTAAAAAGATTGATAAAGCAATTTTCCCCGGCATCCAGGGTGGTCCTTTAATGCATATAATAGCCGCCAAAGCTGTAGGGTTCAAAGAAGCCTTAACAGACGAATTTGTTGAATATCAGGAACAGGTAGTAAAAAATGCCCGTACTCTGGGGGAAAAACTGGCTGGCTACGGTATGCGCCTGGTTTCTGGCGGCACTGATAACCATCTGCTGCTGGTTGACCTCACCAATATGGATATTACCGGCAAAAAAGCGGAGACTGTACTGGATGAAGTATCTATAACCGTCAATAAAAATACCATACCTTTTGAACAGAGAAGCCCTATGGTCACCAGTGGCATTAGATTGGGCACACCCGCGGTGACTACCCGGGGAATGCAGGAATCAGACATGGAGGAAATAGGTGAACTTATTTACGAAACCCTGAAAAATTCTGATAATGAGGAAAGATTACAGGAAATAGAGAAAGAGGTGCTCGAGCTTACAGATAGATTTAAGTAATAGTATTATCAGGTGATTATCCGCAGAAGCAAAATTTTTAGCACCCCATTCCGGGGTGTTTTTATTTTTGGGCAGGAAATTTGGGTTTAAAAGGGAAGTATGTAACAGGAGGAAAACCATAATGCAATATAAATTGGTTGCACTGGATCTTGATGATACTCTGCTTCTGGATGATCAGAATATTGAACCTCAGGCCAAAAAGAAAATAGTTGCGCTGAAAAATAATACGGATGTTGAATTTATTTTAGCCACCGGCCGTGCTTATAAAGCCGCTCAGAGTTATGCTGAAGAATTAGCTCTAACCAATCCTCTGATCTGCCATAATGGTGCATATATTAAAGAGCCGGCTGGACAAATGCTGGAGCATAAACCAGTATCCTATGATTTAGCTCAGGAAATTCTCGTCTACTGTGCTGAACATGCTTTAGAAGTTTGTGTTTACCTCGAAGATGAATTATATTTTCGTCGCCGGAATCAGTTGACCAGTTACTATGAAGAGATTACCGGAATAGAAGCTCAGGTCACCAGCTATCCTCTGGTGGAGGCGATAAAAAAGCCGCCCACCAAATTATTGATACTGGAAGATGATGAGCAGCGAAAAGATTATTATCAACAGGAATTAACCAGCCGCTATCAAAAAAGATTAACTATAATGACATCAAAACCGGAGTTTATAGAAATCAGCTCCGGCCAGGTGGATAAATCAGTGGCTTTAAAAGATTTTTGTCTAAAAAGAAATATCGCTGCCGAAGAAGTAGTAGCTATTGGAAACGGTTATAATGATTTGGGAATGATAAAATGGGCCGGCCTGGGAGTTGCTGTGAAAAATGCTCCCGTATCCATCAGGGAAGCAGCTGATAAAGTAACTGAAAGTAATTTAGAAGGTGGAGTTGCTAAAATTTTGCAGGAATTATTTCTCTCCTCAGCTGCCGCAAATTAAGGCTTCCGGAATTAGCAGTCAAAGTTGGGAGGGCTTGAAGGAGGGCAAGAAAAGTTGTTAATTTGGAAGATCATTAAAGATGTATTTTTAAACTTTTATGATTCGCTGTTCTTCTATATAGGTTTAAGTATTTTATGGTTTTTGCTGGTTTCCCCCATTATATTTTTGGCTATAAATGCTTTTGCGGCTGAACAAATTTTAATTTATTTTTTGCTGCCGGTAATTTTGCTGGGGCCGTTTATTCTATCAGGGCTGAAGCTGGTTAACAGAAGGTATTGTAAAGAAACAGCTAAATTGAGGCAATTTTTGACCGGAATACCGTCGTCTTTTTTACCGGGCCTGGCAGGTATATTTTATGGTGGGGCTATCTATATAATATTATTTATAGCCCTTAATTTTTATCTTGCTCGCCTGGAAGAAAGTTTTCTGATGGTTATTTTAACTGCCCTGGTGGCCTATTTTATCATATTTTTTACCATTACCCAGATGTTTTTCTGGGGACTGACAGCTGTCAGAGGTACTATCGGTTTTAAACAGCGGGTTAAATACTCTCTTTTAATTCCTCTGGATAATATAATTCAGGCCACACTGTGGTTTTTAGTTCAGATGGCCATTTCCGGTCTTTTATTTGTTGTTTTGCCCGGCATTCCTATCCTGTTTTTTAGTTTTTCTTCTTTACTAATAATTATAGGTACCAGGAAACTTGTGGCACCATATCTAGATGCTGATTTTGCTCAAGAATCTCAAGAAACGCAAGAATCTTAAGATGGAGGTTAACAATCTTGGGGAATTTTTATGCAGGAATTGACCTGGGCGGTACCAAAATATTAACTGCTATTGCCGATGAAAATGGTGAAATTTTAGCCAGTAAGCGGGTGGCGACTCAGGAAAAAAAGGGCGAAGCAAAGATTATTGAAAATATCTATCAAAGTTTACAGCAGACGCTGGCAGAAACCGGACTTAATTTTGCAGATCTACAGTCTATTGGCGTTGGCAGTCCCGGTCCTTTAAATACTTCAGAGGGGGTTATCTATGATACCCCCAACCTGCCTTTTGCTAATTTTCCCCTGAAAGATATGCTGCAGGATAAAGTCGAGCTGCCGGTATTTCTGGAAAATGATGCCAATGCTGCTGCCCTGGGCGAGAAAATTTTTGGGGCAGGGCAGAATTGCAGTGATCAAATATACATCACAGTCAGTACGGGCATAGGGGGCGGAATTATTATTGGAGACAAAATTTTTCATGGTACCGGTGATGGGGCAGGTGAAATTGGTCATATGATTATAAATCCGGCAGGTCCTACCTGTGGTTTTGAGCAGCACAGGGGCTGTCTGGAAGCTATGGCTTCCGGTACAGCTATTGCCCGCGAGGCCAGAAGACTTTTACAAAATGGCCGAGCACCTCAATTACTTAAACTGCTGGAAAATAAAGACATAAACTACAAACAGGATGAAATACCGGGTTCTTTAATAGCCAGAGCCGCGCGCGAAGGTGAAAAAACGCTGACCAGTGTTTATCGAGAAATGGGTTATTACCTGGGGCTGGGGGTTGCCAGCCTGATAACTTTATTTAACCCGGAATTAATAATATTCGGCGGCGGAGTTATGAAGGCCAGAGACCTATTCTGGCTGGAAATGAAGAATACAGCTGCTGACAATGCTCTACCATCATCCTGGCAGGATTGCCAGCTGGTTGAAGCTGAACTGGAGGATAGAACCGGTGTTATGGGAGCTATAGCAGTTGCTCTGCATGAAGATCAGGAGGCAAAATAAGGGGGGAGAATTTTGCTCCAGGTTGTGGCCGGGAAAATAGATTCAGAAAATAAACTTTTAATCTTTGTCCTGCTTTTTGTTATAGGCTGTTTTACTTTGGTTATAGCCAGTCCGGCAGCCGGTCAGGAGACTGGCGGCGAATCCCCCCGGGTGATATACAGTGGTATGGATCCTGTCGGAGATGATCATGGTCCTGGAGATTATATTTATCCCCGACATGAAGTGTTTGAACCTTACGAGGGTTTGTTTGATCTCAAAGAATTTTCTCTCAAAAAAGCGCCTAATTACTATTTATTTTCTTTTGAATTTAAACGGATAACTGATCCCTGGCAGGGCGAATATAATTTTAGTCATCAGCTTATTCATCTTTATCTCGATACCGGGGAAGGTGGCAGGTATGATCTTTTTCGCCCCGGGGCCCGGGTCAAGTTATCAGCTGATAATCCCTGGAACCATCATTTGCGATTAAGTGGCTGGTGGCTGCGACATATGAGACCGGATGATGACCCCAGAGATCTGATTAGAGACTTAGATATCGATGCAGAAACTTCCCCCTGGGATGTGGAGGAAGGAATTATAACCAGAAAAGAAAATGTAATCAGGGTTTTGCTGCCCAGAGAGGTTATTCCTGAGAGTCTCCAGGGAGCAAACTTTTATTTATTTGTGGGGAGTTTTGATCCGTTCGGGGAAGATTATTTTAGAGACGTAAAATCAGATAGAAGCAACTGGGCTTTTGCTGCCCCCGGTTTGAAAAACTCAGAACAGGCTCCCCGGATAATAGATTGGTTTCATCCCCGGGAAGGCAAACAGGAGACAATATTGTCCGATTCCCAGCATAATGAACCGGTCCTGCCGGCCCTGGAAATTCCAGAGCCGGAAATTCCCGCTCGACCTTTTTTCTCCCCTCAGACGGGGAAGTTATATATACTGGTTAACCTGGGCCTGGGTCTGATAATTGTTTTATATATAGTGTATCTAACTATATACAGAGCTGATTCTTAAATCATAAAAAATTGTTATTAGGTGGTTGTATATGAGCAATAATCCCCGAGAATTTTGCCGCGAAATTTTAAATGAAGTATCCCGCAGCTTTGCTCTTACTATTCCCATGCTTGATGAAGAGATCAGAGATCCTGTTACCATTGTATATCTGCAGGACAGGCTGCTGGATAATTTTGAAGATGAGCTGCCGAATATTGATAATACCCGGAGACAGGATTTAATGGATAAGGTGGTAAAAATTTTTGACCCCGAAAATCAAAATCCTTCCCGGGAATTAGCCGGGATAAAAAACTGGTCTGAGAAGTTTGGTGACCCTTCCCTGGAAAGACTTGTGAAGAATTCTGACCTGGTCTGGGAGGCCTATCATTCTCTGCCCGAACAGATAAAAATTATTTCTCATGATTGGCTGCAGGAGATGAATGAAGGGATGAAAAAATATCTGGTTAATTCTGTTGACACTTTCACGGAATTGGACGAGTACTGTTATTACGTAGCCGGCACAGTAGGAGGATTTCTGACAGATCTTATCATTTATACTGCTGAACCGGAAGCACAGGACGAGGAAATTTTGCGCAGTAATTATTCGGAAGCGGGGAAGTTCTTACAAAAGGTAAATATAATCAGAGATATAAGAGCTGATATAGTAGGGCGCAATAGAATTTTTTGGCCTTTAACGGAGCTGGAGATATCGGCCGAAGAATTGATTGCAGAAGAAAATATCGCCCGTGCTTTAGCCGCTCTGGAAGAAATGATTGAAGCTGCGGTTTCTCATATTCCTGCGCTTTTTGATTACCTGGAAGCGATACCGCAATCGATGTCAGGTTATCGCAAATTTTACTCTGTAAATAATGCCATGGGACTGGCTACTTTGCAACTGCTGGAGAATAACAAACAGATATTTACGAGCGATAAACCCGTGAAAGTTCCTCGCTGGAAAACATTTTTGCTAACAAAATTCCCGGAAAAGTATATGAAAAAATATGCTGAACCCTATTTGTAATCTGGCCTATATTTTGCTCATTTTTCTATAATTTAAATATTAATTTCAGATTAAATCTTTGTTATACTTAAAGGGCAGGGCAAAAAATTAAAGGGTGGATAATATGAAATTAATGGTAATTACAGGCATGTCTGGTGCGGGCAAATCTCTGGCCCTGGATTTTTTTGAAGATCGAGGATATTATTGTGTGGATAACTTGCCTCCAACTCTAATAGAAAAGTTTGCTGATTTATGTCTGGAATCAAACTTTGACCGATTGGCTGTGGTCAGCGACATCAGGGGGAGAGAGTTTTTTGACGCTCTGGCCTCTGCTTTAAATTCTCTGGATGAGCAGGACCTGCATTATGAGGTGTTGTTTCTTGATGCTTCCAATGAAACCCTGGTCAGCAGGTTCAAAGAAACTCGTCGGAAACACCCCCTGGATGAGGAAGGTAGACTGCTGGAAGCTATCAAAAAAGAAAGAGCACTGCTGGAAGAATTGAAAGGCCGGGCAAGCAAAGTAATTGATACTTCTAAATTTTCTGTCAAAGAATTTCGCCGGGAACTCGATCGCTTATATAATTCAGTGGAGGAGAGCACCTCAGATCTGCGGGTATCTCTCATATCATTTGGTTTTAAACATGGACCTCCTATGGATTCCGATTTAGTTTTTGATGTTAGATTCCTCCCCAATCCCCACTACGTAGATTCGCTGCGTCCGTTAACAGGCAAAGACACCGAAGTTCAGAAATATATATTTAAGTGGCCGGTGGCCGAAAAATTTTATGACCATCTATTCGAATTTATAAAATTTCTGCTGCCAGAGTATGAAAAAGAAGGCAAAAGTCATCTTATGATTTCCATAGGATGCACGGGGGGACATCATCGTTCAGTCGCATCAGTTCTCAGATTAAAAGATTTTTTGACCAGCCAGGACTATAAAGTGAGTATTCAGCACCGAGACATAGAAAAATAAAGAAAATGTGAGGGAAAAATTTTGCGACTATGGAAATGGTTCTACCCGGGTATAGGCCTAAAAAGATGGATTTTTCTTGCTATTCTGGCATTGTTAGCTTTAACTCTGGGGATAATTTCTTCCCTGAATTATTTTATCGCTCCCTTTATTGAGCTGGAAGGGGATATGATAATCATAAATGTCTTGTTATCGGGTTCGCTGCTTTATGGTCTAATTGGTATGGGGCTGGGAGCAATTCTTCTCATCTTTTCGCTGCAAAAATTGCTTGCAAAAATTAATACTGAAAACAAAAGAATTGTAGATTCTCTATATAAAAAGAAAAAACTAAATAAAGGTTCCAGTGTGGCTGCTTTAGGCGGAGGTACCGGGCTTGCCAATCTTTTGCGGGGGCTTAAACATAAAACCAGTAACATCAATGCAATTGTGACTGTGGCGGATGACGGTGGTAGCTCCGGTAAATTAAGAGATGAATTGGGCATGCCGCCCCCGGGAGATATAAGAAATTGTCTGGTAGCTCTGGCTGATACTGAGCCTTTAATGGAAGAGCTTTTTCAATACCGTTTTAGTGCCGATGGACACCTGGTAGGACATAGTTTTGGCAATCTTTTCATAGCTTCTATGAATCAGATTGTAGAAGATTTTGAAGAAGCAGTTATAGAATCCAGCAGGGTACTGGCTGTTAGAGGACAGGTTTTACCGGCAACTAAAGAGAATATAAAATTAGAAGCTCTGTATCATGATGGAAGTAAAGAAATCGGTGAATCGGTAATTCCTCTTATAGACAAAAAAATTGACCGGGTATATTTAAAACCCCGGGGCTGCCAGGCCAGTGATCGCACAATATCAGCCCTGCAGCAGGCAGAAATAATAACTGTGGGACCGGGAAGCCTCTATACCAGCATTTTGCCCAATTTGTTAATTGAAGATATAGTAGAGACTATTAAAACAAACAATGCCCCTGTCGTATATATCTGTAATGTTATGACCCAGCCCGGTGAAACCGATGGTTATAATGCTTCTGATCATGTTAGAGCAATTACTCAGCATTTAGGAGAACAGATCTTTGATTGGATAATTGTCAATCGGCAGTCTGTTCCCCGGGATGTAGCCAGGCTGTATGAGGAGGAAGGGGCGTTTCCGGTAGAATATGAGGTAAAAAAATTAAAAGGCATGGGTTTGAAAGTTAGGTCCTCTGAACTTCTCCAGCGAAAAGAAGAACAATATATTCGGCATGACCCCCAAAAATTAGCTGAAATTGTTTTGAAAATCGCTCAAAAAAGTTCAGAAGACTGGAGGAAGTAGCATGTCCTTTACTGCGGAAGTTAAACATGAACTGGTAAGATGCGAGAGAGAGACTTCGTCAGTAAGAGAGGCTGAACTTGCTGCTATAATGAGAAAAGCCGGCTCCATCATTATCGATAACCAGGAAATCTCCTTTCAATTGAATATTAATTATGCTGATCTTTCCCGCCTAATCTATTCCTGGTTAAAAAATATTTATGATTTAGACTTAGAAGTTTTAGTACAGAAAGCCCCTCTGCGGAAAAATAACAGCTACGAAATATTTATATCTCATCAGGATAAATTAATTGCCCTGCTAAAAAAATTGGAGTTATTATCGGAAAAAGGTCAGCCAGATTATTATATCAACCCCGATTATTTTACCAGGAAAAAGCTGGGCAGGGCCTATCTGCGGGGCTTTTTTCTTGTGGCTGGTTCCGTCAATCATCCCAGCTCTGAATACCATCTGGAAATAAGATGTGATCATAAGGCTCAGGCTGAGGATTTAATAAAGCTACTCTTTCATTTTCAACTACAGCCTTATTACACCTCTCATAAAGATTTATCTGTAGTTTATGTAAAAGATTTTAACAGCATTTCGGCCCTGTTAAATTTAATGGGGGCCGAACAGGCTCAACTTAAATATGAAAATTCTAAAGTGATCAGTGAGCTTAAGGAAAATGTTAATAGACGGGTGAACTTCGAAACAGCAAATCTGGATAAAACCGTATCTGCTGCTATGAAACAGCTGGAAGCCATAAAAACCTTACAGCGGGCGGGAAAATTGCAGGAACTATCATCAAATCTGCAGGAAATTGCTGAACTGAGAAAAAAACATCCCTATGATAGCCTCAAAGAACTGGGGGAGAGGCTGGAACCTCCGCTGAGCAAATCAGGGGTTAACAGCCGTTTGAGAAGATTAAAAAAAATAGCTGATGATATTAGGGGAGAAAATTAATGAAACTTTCCATGGATATGGATTTAGAACAAAAACAGGAGATGGTAATGACTCCCAGACTGCAGATGGCCATAGAAATTTTGCAGCTGAACAGTCAGGAGCTAAATGAGCTGATCTACGAAAAATATCTCGAAAATCCCTTTTTGGATCAGGAAGAGAAAACATTTGAGGAGAGAATGGATTCTCATGCTGGAGCCGGTTCAGCTCATTCGAACAGCAATATCCGGGGAGGAGAAAGGGAACAGTTCAAAAAATTTGTACCCCATGAGCCGCAGTTTTATGAATATATGATGAGTCAAATAAAAGAGGTTCTGACAGGTCAGGATCTGGACATAGGGCGTTATATTATCGGTAATCTGGAGGAAACCGGCCTGCTCAAAATGAATAATGAAGAACTGGCGCAAAATTTGGGATATTCCCGGGAGAGGATCAAAAAAGTGCGAAAGAAAATCATGCATATAGATCCTCCCGGTCTGGCAGCTCCTAATTCCCGGAAAGCTATGAGTGTACAGTTAAAAAAAATAAACTGTGACGACCTGGCAGAATTAATTTTAGAAAAATCATATAATGAACTGGCAGATCTGACACTCAAGCAATTTTGTCAGAGTTTTAATACCGAGAAAGAAGAAGCCGTGAATGCTTTACAGAAGCTTAAACAGTTAAATCCTCATCCTGCTTCGGGCCACAGGCAAAAGTATAAGAAGGAAGAGTATATAGAACCAGATGTTATTCTAAAAAAGGTAGATGGCGAATATATAGTTAAACTGAACCAGGGAAAGAGTCCGGCCTTAACTATTAATACCAGATATTACCGCATGATGCGAAGACAGCAGGACGAAGAAGTTTCTGAGTATTTAAAGAATAAATTCAGCTCAGCTCTGTGGTTAATCAAGGCTGTGGAAAGAAGGAAATTGACTCTGACCAAAATAAGCAGATTGATTGCTAAAAATCAGAGGGAATTTTTACAAAAAGGCATTAAATATTTGCGGCCACTGACCATGCGTGAGATAGCCGAACAGGCAGATGTTCATGAATCTACAGTCAGCAGAGCCGTTAAAGATAAATACATTCAGACAGAAAGAGGAATGTATAAACTCAAATTTTTCTTCTCCGAAGGAGTCGACGACAAAGCTGCTCCGGCCATAAAGGCGATAATCTCTTCCTATGTGGACGAGGAAAATAAACCTCTCAGTGATAGAGCTTTAACTGAAAAATTGCAGGAAGACTATGATATAGATCTATCTCGTCGAACCCTGGCAAAATATAGAAATGCTATGGGTATTCCCTCTTCAGTAAAACGCAGAAAATGGTACAATAAAGTTTGAAATCACATTTGCATTTTGCCGCTTTCTGTATTATAATAAATCCAGAATGAAAAAGAAATTTTTTTGCCGTCTTCGGGACGATTTCGTTCCTGGAGGGCAAAACTATTCCCGGGATAGATTTGCTTCTCCCGGCTGTGCTCAGATTTGTTTTCAAACCTGGCAGGGAGGATGCAAAATATGGAGTACTTATTCAAAGTACAAAATAAAATTGTCCCAGAAGTTCTGGATTTAGCCGAAAGACGTTATGCTATACTCAGTAAAATTAATGAAAATGGAGCCATTGGCCGCAGGTCACTGGCCGATAAACTCAAAATGAGTGAACGCCAGGTTAGAAATGAGCTCGATTTTCTTTCCGAGCATGACTTCGTAGAAACTACCCGGGCAGGTGCCCGGTTAACTGATAGAGGCAGTTCTTTTTTGAAAGAATTTGAAAGATATATTAAAGAGATAAAGAATTTCTCTCAATTGGAAGCGGAAGTTTCCCGTCATCTGGGATTAAATGATGTAATAATTGTTCCCTGTGATTTTCAGCATACCAGTTTGCTGCAGGAACTGGGTCGCAGTGCAGCTCGATATGTGCTGGGAATCTTACAACCGGGAGACATTTTAGCCATCACCGGCGGTTATACCATGGCCGAATTAGCCAGCATGATGTCCAGCAAAGATAGTCTTTCCGGCCAGGTAGAAGTAGTGCCCGGCCGGGGCGGGCTGGGAGAAGTGGTGGAAATTCAGGCTAATACTATTGCAGCTCAAATTGCAAAGAAAATTGGCGCTGACTACCATCTGCTTCAGGTGCCGGACAATCTCAAAAAAGAAAATATCGCCGCCATAAAAAATGAACCTTCCATTCAGAGAACTCTGCAGGTGCTGCACAACAGTAATATCCTTGTTCACGGCATCGGTGAAGCAGCCGAAATGGCTTCCCGGCGGGGCAGGAGCCAGCAGGAAATAAATGAACTGTTAAACAAAGGAGCTGTAGGCGAATCTTTTGGTTTTTACTTTGACGCTGAAGGTGATATAGTGCACTCCACCCCATCGATAGGTGTGGGGCTGGAAGAAGTAGCCAGTATAGAGAGAGTAATCGCAGTTGCCGGAGGAGAAGACAAGGCCCGGGCTATTCCCGCGGTTGTTTCTCCGAAATATCAGGATGTACTAATTACCGATGAAGGTACTGCCCGAAAGATGCTGAAATTTTTAAGAAACTCCTAGCTCATCCCAAGCAAAAAATATTTAAATGCATGTAAAAATGTTGTAGTTTTAAGGGAATAAATTAAGATTATTTATAAAAATCCAGGAGGGTGATAAAATGACAGTTAAGATTGGTATTAATGGTTTTGGCGCTATTGGCAGAAGGGTACTTCGCAGTGCATATGACAATGAAGATGTGGAATTCGTGGGTATCAATGATCTTATCGAACCCAAAAAATTGGCTTACATGCTGAAATACGACAGTAATTTTGGCCAGCTGGATGCAGAAGTAGACCATACTGATAGCAGCTTAATCGTTGATGGCAAAGAAATTCCAGTATGCCAGGAAGAAGATCCCGCTGATCTGCCCTGGGATGAGGTGGGGGCAGAAGTAGTTCTGGAATGCACCGGTTTGTTCAGGGATGCTGAAGATGCCAAAAAACATCTTGAAGCTGGAGCCGACAAAGTTATAATTTCCGCTCCTGCTGACAATGAGGATGTATCAATTGTTATGGGAGTTAATGATGAGGATTATGATCCGGAGAATCATCATGTAATTTCCAACGCTTCCTGCACTACTAATGCTTTAGGTCCGGTTGCAAAAGTATTACAGGATGAATTTGGTATAGAAAAGGGTTTAATGACTACAGTACATGCCTACACTTCTTCCCAGAATATACTTGATGGTCCTTACAGCTGGAAGAAAATAACCAGAGGTAGAGCCGCAGCCGAAAATATCGTCCCCACTACCACAGGGGCAGCCAAAGCAATAACAGAAGTAATGCCTGAACTCAAAGGTAAACTGGATGGCATGGCCATGAGAGTGCCCACTCCTACAGGTTCTATCGTTGACCTGGTAGTAGATTTAGAGGAAGAAGTAACTGAAGAGGATATTCATAAAGCTATGCGGGAAGCTTCCGAAGGTGAACTGGAAGGTGTTCTCGGTTATGCTGAAGATCCTATAGTATCAAGGGATGTTTTTGGAGACCCTCATTCTTCCATTTATGATCCCCACCATACCAGAGTAATTGAAGGTAATCAGGTAAAAATTCTTTCCTGGTATGACAATGAATGGGGTTATGCCTGCCGCCTGGTAGATATGGCAGTCAAAATGAAAGAACTCGGTTTATAATAAAATTGTCTGGATAAGGCTCCCCCAACCAGCCGGGGGAGCTGCTTTTCTATGGTTTTTATTAAAATTTTTCTTTACGTATTTTGGGTAAATTTCCCTAAAATATTTTTGCAGGTCAAAGATAAATAAAACGTTTTAAATTAAGCAGGGGGGATTAAATCGTGCGCAAGAAAACTTTGAAAGATTATAATTTTGCAAACAAGAGAGCGCTGGTCAGAGTAGATTTTAATGTGCCGCTCAAAGACGGTAAAGTTGAAGACAACACCCGCATAAATGCAGCACTGGATACTATAGATTTTCTGATTCGGGAAGAAGCTAAAGTTATCTTGATGTCACACCTGGGCCGTCCAGGAGGCGAAGTCACAGAAGCATTACGTATGGACCCTGTGGCTGAAGAACTGGCTGATTTGCTGGGCAAACAGGTAAAAAAAGTTGATGATTGTATAGGTGATGAAGTTGCAATGGCAGTGCAGGAGATGGAAAATGGGGATGTCCTGCTGCTGGAAAACACTCGATTTTATCCGGGAGAAAAAGCAAATGATACCGACTTTGCCAGGCAGCTGGCTCAGAACGCTGATGTTTTTGTCAATGATGCTTTTGGAGCAGCCCACAGAGCCCACGCTTCTACAGCAGGGGTAGCCGAATTTTTGCCATCTGTTGCCGGTTTTCTCATGCAGAGAGAGCTAAATTCTCTGGGAGAAGCCATGGAAAACCCCGAGCATCCCTATGTGGCAATTATCGGCGGTGCTAAAATATCCGATAAAATGTCTGTAATTAAAAATTTGCTGGACAAATGTGATCAGCTTATACTCGGCGGCGGTATAGCCAATACATTTTTCCTGGCTCAGGGTTTTGAGGTAGGAGATTCTCTGGTCGAAAGAGACAAAGTTGATCTGGCCCGAGAAATTTTACAGGAAGCTGAAAATAAAGGTGTAGAAGTTCTGCTGCCGGAAGATGTAGTAGTGGCCAAAGAAAACAAAGCAGGTGCTGAAAACAAAACAGTGGACCATACTGAAATCCCCGAAGGCTGGCAGATTTTAGATATTGGCGGTCCTAAAACGATAGAGAAGTTCACAGAAGCTATTAAAAATGCCAGAACAGTTACCTGGAATGGCCCGCTGGGGGTATTCGAAATTGAAGAATTTGCCAGAGGAACCAGAGAAATTGCCGGCTCCCTGGCAAAAAGCGAAGCCTACAAAGTTGTAGGTGGTGGCGAGTCAGCGGCAGCAATCCGTCAGGCCGGAGTAGAAGCCGATATGTCTCATGTTTCCACCGGCGGTGGAGCCTCCCTGCAGTTTTTTGAAGGCAAGCCCTTGCCCGGTGTCGAAGTTCTGGATGATGCTGAATAAATAACAGGATAGGAAAATTTTAAGAGGTGATAAAAATGAGGACTCCATTTATAGCTGGAAACTGGAAAATGAACAAAACTCCTTCTGAAGCAAGAGAACTTGTTAATGAGTTAAAAAAGCTGGTTTCTGAGGTAGAGGATGTCGATATGGCTGTATGTCCACCTGCTATAGATCTGCCTGTAGTGGTAGATGAACTGGCAGATAGCGATATTATGGTGGGAGCTCAGGATATGTACTGGGAGGACAGCGGTTCTTATACAGGAGAAATTTCTCCCCGGATGTTAAATGACCTTGATATAGACTATGTAATCATAGGACATTCAGAACGCCGCGAACTGTTCCACGAGTCCGATGAAGATGTAAACCGCAAAGTCAAAAAAGCTCTGGATTCCGGACTCAAACCCATTATCTGTGTAGGAGAAAGTCTGGAAGAAAGACAGGCAGGCCAGACAAAAGAAAAAGTTTCCTTTCAGGTCAAAGCAGCCCTGGCCGGTGTCCCGGCAAATAAACTATCTGAAGTTACAATAGCTTATGAACCTTTATGGGCTATAGGTACAGGAGAAAGCGCCAGTGATGAAGAAGCAGCCAGTACTATTGATAGCATCAGAGAGGTAATTTCCGAGATCTCTCCCGGGGCCGAGCAGACAATGAGAATCCAGTATGGTGGAAGTGTAAAACCCCATAACATCGAAGAATTTATTTCCCACCCTACGCTTGACGGTGCACTTGTAGGGGGAGCAAGTCTAACAGCAGAATCTTTTGCAGGAGTGATAAAAAAATGTCAAAACAGAGGCCAAAGCCACTAGCATTAATCATAATGGATGGATATGGACTTTCACCGCAGGAAGAAGGAGACGCAACAGCTGCGGCTGAAACTCCTTATCTGGATAAATTATTTGCCGAAGCACCTTATGCCACATTAGGAGCTGCAGGTAATGCTGTCGGACTGCCAGCAGGTCAGATGGGCAACTCGGAAGTTGGCCACTTGAATCTGGGAGCCGGCAGAAAAGTTTATCAGGAATTCACCAGAATAAATAAAGCTATAGAAGATAACGAGCTGGAAAAAAATGACGAACTCACGCAGGCCATAGAAACAGCCAAACAGAATGACGGTGCTCTGCATCTGATCGGTCTGCTTTCAGATGGGGGGGTGCACAGTCATATACTGCATCTTTTTGGGCTGCTGGAAATGGCCAAAGAAAATGGGCTGGAAGAGGTTTATGTCCACCCTATTCTTGACGGCAGAGATACCCCTCCTCAAAGTGCAGTGGGTTATCTGCGGCAGTTAGAAGAAAAAATGGCAGAACTGCAGGTGGGTGAGATCGCTACAGTCAGCGGCAGATATTATACCATGGATCGTGATGAACGCTGGGATAGAACTAAAAAAGCTTATGATGCGCTGGTAAAATCAGAGGGTAAACAGGCTGAAAACGCAGTTACAGCAGTAGAAAATTCCTATGATGAAGGTGTTAATGATGAATTCGTCGAACCAGCAGTTATTAAGCCCGAAGGCAGCATGAAAGATGGAGATGCAGTTATCTTCTTTAACTTCCGGGCTGATAGAGCCCGGCAGATAACTCGTGCTCTGGCTTTACCCGGGTTCGATGAATTTAAACGTGCCCCTGAACACCCCGATGATCTTTATTATGTCTGTATGACAGAATATGATGAGGATTTTGATTTACCGGTAGCATTTCCTCAGATGACAGTAGATAATGGTCTTGGTACTGTTTTGAGCAGGAATGGCTTTACCCAGCTGCGTATTGCGGAAACAGAAAAATATGCTCACGTCACATTTTTCTTCAATGGAGGCGAGGAAAAAGAGCTGGAAGGAGAAGAGAGAGAATTAATCGACTCCCCGCAAATTTCTACCTATGATAAACAGCCGGAAATGAGTGCACCTGCAGTCACTGAAAGAGTTCTGGAACTTATCGATGAGGATAAATTTGATGTGATAGTTCTCAACTTTGCCAATCCGGATATGGTCGGACACACCGGTGATTTTGATGCTGCTGTTAAAGCAGTGGAAGCTGTTAATGAAGGTGTATCCCGGGTGGTACCGGCTATTCTGGAAAAAGGCGGTCAGGTTTTGCTTACTGCTGACCATGGTAATGCCGAGAAAATGCGGGAAGACGATGGTTCACCATTTACCGCGCATACTACCAATGATGTTCCCTTATTTTATCTGGGGGGACCTGAAGGAATAGAGATTGAAGATGGAATTCTGGCTGATATAGCCCCAACTATGCTGGATATTTTAGGCCTGGAGAAACCGGAAGAAATGACGGGAAATTCTCTGCTGAAAAAAGCAGCCAGTAAAGAATACAAAATTCAGAGTGGAGGTTGATCAATATGGAAACAATGATTTCAGATGTATATGCTCGCGAAGCCCTCGATTCCCGGGGCAATCCCACCGTTGAGGTAGAAGTTTATCTGCAAAATGGTGCTATGGGAAGAGCGCTGGTACCTTCAGGAGCTTCAACGGGAGAACATGAAGCATTAGAACTTCGCGATAATGATGAAGACAGATTTCACGGTAAGGGTGTGCTAAAAGCAGTTGACAATGTCAATTCAACTATAGCTCCAGAGATAATTGGTTATGATGCCCGCAATCAGATGCTGATAGATCAGATTATGCTGGACCTGGATGGCACCGAGAAAAAAGAAGTGCTGGGAGCCAATGCCATACTGGGTGTATCTATGGCTGTAGCCCGGGCCGCTGCTTTAGCTTCAGATACCTATCTTTTCAATTATCTGGGTGGTATAGGTGCCAGAACTTTACCCATCCCCCAGCTTAATATATTAAATGGCGGCGAACATGCCGGGAATAATGTTGATATTCAGGAATTTATGATCATGCCGGTAGCAGCTGAGAGTTTCAAACAGGCAATTAGAATAGGAACTGAAATTTATCATTCTCTTAAGAATGTACTGCAGGAAAAAAATCTCAGCACTGGAATTGGAGATGAAGGTGGATTTGCCCCTGATCTCTCCTCCAATGAAGAAGCCATCAAAGTAATATTACAGGCCGTAGAAAGAGCCGGCTATGAACCCGAAGAGGAAATACTTCTGGCCCTGGATGCAGCAGCTTCTGAATTTTACCAGGACGGAAAATATGTACTTTCCGGGGAAGGTGTGGAGAAAACTTCTTCAGAGATGGTTGATTTTTATGCTGAGCTGACCGAAAAGTATCCTATAATATCACTGGAAGATGGTCTGGATGAAAATGACTGGGATGGCTGGCAGGAATTAACCGCCAGATTGGGAGAAGATATCCAGATAGTAGGAGATGACCTCTATGTTACCAACATCAATAGACTGGAAAGAGGTATTGCAGAAGAGTGCAGCAATTCTATTCTCATTAAGGTAAATCAAATCGGCACCTTAACCGAGACCCTGGAAACTGTGGAAAGAGCCAAAGAGGCTGGATTTACCTCTGTTATATCACATCGCTCCGGTGAAACCGAAGATGTTACTATATCTGATCTGGTTGTAGCTTTAAATACCGGTCAGATTAAAACAGGTGCTCCTACTCGATCCGAAAGAGTGGCAAAATACAATCAGCTTATAAGAATAGAAGAAGTACTGGGTGAAACTGCTAAATACGCCGGCAGAGATGCCTTTTTTAACCTGGAATAATCAGGTTATACGACAATAAATAAAAATAACTCAAACCCCCGGTTATCCTTCAGCCGGGGGTTTAGCTTTTCTTATCTCTTCTTATATTTTGTATTTAATACAGCAGATCTTTTATGTATTCCAGCCTCTTTCTTTTAATAATTCGATATTCTCAGCGCCAGTATTTTTACTCTGTTGTCTTTGCTGCCGGGGCTGAGAAGCTAATTCTTGAATAGCTACCGCAGCAGTTCGCGGGGTTATGCTGTCAAATAAAGCCAGATTAATAATTTCTGTTATGCGGTTTTCTTTACCAGGCGGAGGACTAATAATGTCCAGTAACAGCTGATCAAATTCTTTTTTATCTCCGTCTGCTGCCGGAAAAGAGTCATCTGCTGAAAAAATCTGTTTGCGAAGGGTTATAAGTCTTTCCACTGCGTCAGTTCTACTAAGCACCTGCGATCACCCTCGCCCTGAAATCTTTCCCTGTTTCCATTTACTTGCCCCCCTGATTCTGCCTTTACCAGTTACCTTCCTCTGATTGGCGTTTTCTGTAATCTGTTTCTGGCGAGCTGGAAAAAACCTGTTTGTAGCCGGCAACCATTTTATTGACCCTGGAAGCGATATTACGGGCAATAACCTGCAGCCTTTCGTCTTCAATAGGAGAAGAACTTTCATCCAGAAATAGTTCAAAATTATGGTTGGAAGTAAAGATAGTGGCCAAATTATTTTTTAATCTGTAGTCAACCCAGTAGAGCAAAGTCTCCAGGACAAAAGGTGAATATCTCAATTCATTAAAAATGTCATCAAGCACTACCAGACGGGCAGTTTTAGCCCGGCGAAAAAGACGTGATTGTTCGAAATCTTCATTTTTTCCCCGGATATCGTTTTTGATATCCATCAGTCCTTCAGAGACATTCAGAAAATAAACCGGTGTCCAGTCCATATTATAAGGGAATACGCCGTACTGAACAACTTCTTTATTCTCATATTCTTCTCTGGCAATTTCCCGGGCTGCTTTTTTAAGGGTGGCCACCGCCAGGTGGGTTTTGCCTATGCCGGGATATTTGCTGTATAAATAAACTGATTGCGGCAGCTGCATGGCCGATCTTATGTTATTGGCAAACTGTTTATATTTCTTCACTACTTCTTTGTTCTTGGCAGAAAGAATATCGGTGTTATAATTTTCCAGAGTACAATCCTGGAAAAGCGGATCTATGTTGGCATTATCGATGATATGTTGATATATTTTTTCCACCATTTTTTCTTTGCTTACTTTTTCAGTTCCAGTCTTCTCGTTTGTCGAGTTCTTCGAAGTCCTGGAGCTTATCTCTTTTTTCTTTTCGTTTATTATCTCCTGAAATTTGTCTTCCATCGGCTTCATGCTCTCCTTTTTGCTGCTGATATTCAGCCAGAGTTGTAATGCTTTCTTCCTGTAAATTATTGAGTATGCTGAGAAGATAAGAAAAAGGATTTCCTTTTGCTGCTCTGGAAGTATATTTTATCAGCTCTTCTATTAATTCTATTTCTACTCCTCTTTCCAGATGAGCGGTTAAGTGAGTGAGGTTTGCAGGTGTCAGAGGGCACCCGGGAAATGTTTGATTCCAGGCGGCAATTAAGCGATCGGCTGGGGTGTCAGGACTTTCATTTTCAGTCTCGATCATATTCATTACTGCCTCGATATTTTCCTCGGGTAGAAGCAAGTTTACTTCAATTTTACGATCAGAATCATATTCAATCAGTTCGATCAGATTTAACTGGTCCAATTTTTGCAGGATATTAAAAATAGCTTCAATATTTACAGCGGCCAGGCGCGAAAATTTTGCCGGAGTGATTATTACTTTCCTGGATTTTTTTCTCGCGCTCCACAAAGTCAAAAGAGCCATCTTATCCTGTAAATCCAGCTGCTTATCTTCCCAGATAAACTCTGGAATTTCAACTGTTTTTATATCTTCTAAATGCTCATCCATGCTCAAACCTCCAGCAAATTAAGGGCATCAAAACAACGTATAATAAATATACCACAGAGCCGGACGAATTTCAATACATAATAACTCCTCATAAAATTGTATTTTGCTGATAGTTATGTTAAAATAATTAAGGATGAATGGAAAATGAGTTATAAATATATGTTTTAGTCAATCAGACTGATATTATCTTTTTTCTAACAGGAGGTGAATAACTCTCATGATGGTTTTAAGAGTCCTGCACCTGATAATTTCGATTGGTGTAATTATAGGTGTGTTATTACAATCAGGTAAAAGTGCCGGCCTTTCTGGCACAATCGATGGTGGTGCGACAGAATTTTTTGGATCTTCTGGCAGAAGAATGGAAAAGAAGATAAATAAAGCTACCGGTGTAGGGGCTGTAGTATTTATGGTTCTGTCTTTGATACTGGCTGTAGCTTAGTATTTTTCTTGATTATATTTAAATTTTTATGAGTTATAAACTTAGCGGTCACCGACCGCTGTTTCTCTTTTTTTGAGCAGTAAAACAAAATTATCAATATAATCAGCAGATTTGTTTTAAGGCTATAAGTAGATTAACTATTAAAATCACCAAAAAATTAAAATTAAATCTGTTATACAAGGAGGACAAAGGCAAAATGGAGATTTTAGTTCCCCCGGCTGGTGTACTGGCTCTTATTTTTGCTTTGATAAGGGCCAGAAAAGTTTTGCAAGCTGATCGAGGTACAGATCGTATGAGTGAATTATCAAACTCTATCAATGAAGGAGCTATGGCTTTTCTGGGACGCGAGTACAGCATTCTGGCCATATTTGTGGCTGTGGTAACTATAATTATAATTCCCACACTGGGCTGGCAGACTGCGGTTTCCTTTGTATTAGGGGCAATTTTTTCCGGCCTGGCCGGTTTTGTTGGTATGCAGATTGCCACCAAGGCCAATGCCCCCACCACTCAGGCAGCTCGATCCAGCCTCAACGAGGCCCTGGATATTTCTTTTGCCGGTGGTTCGGTCATGGGCATGACAGTTGTAGGATTGGGAACCCTGGGTTTGGGCGTTCTTTACATACTTTTCTTTCACAATGTGGAATATATTAGAGGCTTTGCTTTTGGCGCCAGTTCTATAGCGCTATTTGCTCGTGTTGGAGGCGGAATTTATACCAAAGCAGCAGATGTAGGCGCCGATCTGGTTGGTAAGGTGGAAGAAGACCTGCCTGAAGATGACCCCAGAAATCCAGCGGTAATTGCTGATAATGTAGGTGACAATGTCGGTGATGTTGCCGGTATGGGAGCCGATCTTTTCGAGTCTTTTGTGGGGTCCATCGTGGCGGCTATGACTCTGGGAACAGCTCTGGGAGAAGAGTATGTTGTACTGCCACTGCTGCTGGCTTCACTGGGGATTATCGCCGCTATCATAGGTACCCAGTTTGTTAAAGCCCGGGAAGGTGGTGACCCGGCCAAAGCACTTGACAGAGGTTTAAATATCAGCTCTATTATCACGCTGGTATTTGCCTTTTTCCTGGTCTGGTTTTTATTGCCTGATCTTGGCGTATTCTGGGCAGTGCTGGCAGGACTTCTGGTAGGTATTTCTATCGGTAGAGTTACTGAATATTATACTTCTGAAAAGTTTGGTCCGGTAAAAAGAATTGCTGAACAATCACAATCGGGGGCTGCCCCCAATATTATTGCCGGTATTGCTGTTGGTATGCGCAGCACCTTTTTACCTATTCTTGCTATCGCTGTTGCTATTTTTGTTTCCTATGCGATGGCCGGTCTTTATGGAATTGCCATGTCCGCAGTAGGTATGCTTTCAACCATTGGTATCTCACTGAGCATAGATGCTTATGGTCCGATAGCAGATAATGCCGGAGGAATTGCCGAGATGGCCGAACTCGATTCCGAAGTACGTGATATCACAGATGAACTGGATTCGGTCGGAAATACTACCGCTGCTATCGGTAAAGGCTTTGCCATAGGGTCCGCAGCTTTAACAGCCCTGTCTTTGTTTGCAGCTTTTTCCGAGGCTGTTCAGCTTGATATTATAAGTTTAACTGAACCTCAGGTAATTATAGGCCTGTTTATCGGGGCCATGATGACCTTTCTTTTCTCCGCCCTTACCATGGAAGCAGTGGGAGAGGCGGCCTTTGAAATGATTGGTGAAGTAAGAAGGCAGTTCAAAGAAAATCCCGGCATCCTGGAAGGTACCGTTAAGCCAGATAGTAAAAGCTGTATAGCTATAAGCACCAAAGCGGCATTAAGGCAGATGGTTCTACCCGGTCTGCTGGCGGTGGTTGTTCCCATTGTCATAGGCCTGTGGAGTGTGCAGGCACTCGGTGGACTGTTAGCAGGAGCCCTTTCTACCGGTGTACTGCTGGCTATCATGATGGCCAATGCCGGTGGAGCCTGGGATAATGCCAAAAAATATATTGAAGCTGATAATTACGGAGGCAAAGGCACAGATACTCACGCCGCTTCCGTTGTTGGAGACACAGTGGGAGATCCTTTTAAAGATACATCCGGACCTTCCCTAAATATTCTTATCAAGCTTATGACAATTGTATCCCTGGTTTTTGCTCCTCTGTTCATCTAAAAGCCAGGCAGGAGGTGTATTTAGTTTGGAACTGGATGATGATAGCTATTGTATAGTTTGTGGTGAAAACAACCCTCTGTCCCTAAATTTAGAATTTGAGCAAGTAGAAAATGAAAATGGACAGGTGAGGGCAGAGTTCACTCCGCACGAGGAACTGGCTGGCTTTAAGGGGGTAATGCATGGTGGAATTATCAGCACCCTGCTGGATGAAGCCATGGCGAAAGCAATATACCGCCAGGGCTGGCAGGCAGTAACGGCGGAAATGACCGTCAGATATGTTGATCCGGTGCGCCTGGGTCAGCGGATAAGAGTTCTGGGCTGGATACAGGAAAAAAGAAGACGAATTATTGAAACTTCGGCCCGGCTTGAGAATAAGATGGGTGACGAGCTGGCCCGGGCTAAGGCCCGGTTTGTGCTTAAGGGCAGAAGGGACAATGAATGTTTAGGAGGAGATAAAGATGAAGATAACTAGAGAAGAAGCCCTGGAAATGGTCAGGGATAAAATTAAGCAGGATAATCTGGTAAAACACTGTCTGGCCGTGGAAGCAGTAATGCGCAGGCTGGCCCGGCATTTTGATAAAGATGAGGAAAAATGGGGTTTGACCGGTTTGCTGCATGATATCGATTATGAAGAGACTGCTGATGATGAGGAAAAGCACAGTCTTGTGGGGGCCCAAAAGCTGGAAGAGATGGGGCTGCCCGCAGATATGGTGGAAGCTGTCAAAGCTCACAATCATGTACACGGAATTCCCCGGGAAACCCTGCTGGCTAAAGCGCTTTATGCCAGTGATCCTCTTACAGGATTAATAGTTGCCGCAGCACTTGTTCATCCTGAGGAAAATCTTAACGCTGTAAATACAGAATTCATTTTGAATCGTTATGAAGAAAGTTCATTTGCCCGGGGTGCCGATAGAGATGTTATAGCCAGCTGTACTGAGATGGGGCTGGAATTAGAAGAATTTGTTTCTCTCAGCCTAGAAGGCATGCAAAATATTTCGGAAGAACTGGGGTTATAATATATGTCTGCCAGACTGGAAATTAAAAAATTTTTACAGAAAGAAGCACAAAAACCTCTTTCTCTGGAAGAAATAGCAGAAGAATTTGAGATTCCCAGAGATCAGAGGCAGGAGTTTGTTGAAGTGCTGGAATCTCTCGTTAAAGAGGGTTTTTTATATGAGAGCAGCCGGGGACTTTATGGAGTGCCAGAGAAGTTCAATCTCATTAGAGGCCGGATCGATCGCAATCCAAAAGGCTTTGCGTTTCTTATCCCGGATAACCCGGAAAAAGAGGATATTTTTCTGAACTCGGATAATCTCAATGGAGCCATGAATAATGACAGGGTTTTAGTCAGAATTCTGCCGCAGAGTCACGGAGAAAAGGATGAAGGTGAAGTAGTTAAGATAATAGATCGCGCTAATGAGCATATTGTAGGGGTTTTAGATAGTTATAAGCGGTATGGATTTGTTATACCCGATAATCAGCGCATAAATACGGATGTCTTTGTGCCCAGTGAAAAACTGGCCGGGGCTGTAGATGGCGATAAAGTGGTGGTTAAGATTACCCGGTGGCCTGAAAGAAATAGAAATCCAGAAGGAGAAATCATCGAAATTTTGGGCAAAAAAGGTGAAAGTGGAGTTGACCTTGAAGCCCTGATTAGACAGCTGGAACTGCCGCAGGAGTTTCCGTCCGAGGTAAAGCAGACAGCTGAGGAATTGGAAGCTGAGATCCCTGCCGGGGAAATCCAGCGGCGAAGGGACTGCCGTGACTTAACACTTTTCACCATAGATCCCGAGGAAGCCAAAGATTTTGATGATGCGGTTTCAGTGGAAAAGATTTCAGATAATAAAGTAAGGCTGGGAGTTCATATTGCGGATGTCAGTTATTATGTAGAAGAAAATTCTAAAATAGATAAAGAAGCCTTCAAACGCGGCACCAGCATTTATCTGGTAGATAGAGTAATCCCCATGCTGCCGGAGAGACTCTCCAATAATCTCTGCAGTTTACGCCCCAGGGAAGATCGTCTAACCCTCAGTGTGTTTTTAGAATATAGGCTGGATTCTTTTGAACTGGAAGATTATGAAATAGCGGAGACCGTGATCAATTCTAATTATCGTTTGACTTATGATGAAGTAAGAGAAATTGTTGTAGAAAACAAGCAGGAGACCAGAGAAAAGTATGATGAGATTGTAGAAGATCTTGATTTGATGGCCAAACTGCGCGAGAAACTCATGGGTGGAAGAAAATTAAGAGGAACTATAGAATTTGAGTTTCCGGAAGTTAAGGTTATTCTGGATGAGCAGGGCAGAGCAGTAGATCTAGAAAAGCGTGAGCACGGTATTCCAGAAGAGATGATAGAGGTATTCATGATAGCCGCCAACCGGGTAGTAGCTGAAGAAGCTTACTGGCGGGAAGAGCCTTTTATCTATCGCGTTCATGATAATCCTGACCCGCAGAGTATTCAGCAGTTTAATGAATTTATTCATAACTTTGGTTATCATGTGAAAGGCGGAGAAAGCGGGGAAATACATCCAGGGGCACTACAGGATTTGCTGGACGAAGTTAAGGGAACTGATTCTGAAAATATTATCGAAACTATGCTGCTGCGCTCCATGCAGAAAGCGGTATATTCGCCGGTGAATATAGGACATTTCGGTCTCTCTCTGGATTGTTATACTCATTTCACTTCTCCCATTAGAAGGTACCCGGATTTGATGGTGCATAGAATCATCAAGGAGATAGTCAATAAAGGCCAGCTCGGGCAAAAACGCCGACATCAGCTGGAAGATAATCTGCCGGAAATTACCGATCATTGTTCTGTGCAGGAGCGAAAAGCGCTGGATGCAGAGAGAGACTCTATAGATCTTAAGCGCATAGAGTATATGCAGCAGCATATAGGCAATAAATTCACCGGCATAATAAATGGGGTTACCAGTTTTGGTTTTTTCGTTCAGCTGGATAATACCGCGGAAGGGCTGGTCCATGTAGAAGATCTGACTGATGATTACTATCAGTATCGGGAAGATCTGCAGGCTCTGGTCGGTGAGAGAACCAAAAAGATATTTAGACTGGGAGATACAGTAGAAGTCAGAGTCATAAAAGCCAACCCTCAGGAAAGAGAGCTCGATTTTGTGCTGGCAGATATGGAGTGAGCAAAGTGAGGTGATAGTATGGCTGACAACGAAGATAATATAAAAATTATGGCCCGAAATCGGAAGGCCAAACATGAGTATTTCATCGAAGAAACCTATGAAGCTGGCATAAAGCTGCTCGGTACAGAGATTAAATCTATCAGAGAAGGCCGGGTTAATCTTAAAGATAGCTTTGCCACGGTAAGAGATGGGGAAATATATCTGCACAATATGCATATAAGCCCTTATAATCAGGGTAATCGGGAAAATCATGAGCCGGAAAGAAAACGCAAGCTGCTTCTCCATAAAAGACAGATAAAAAGATTGCTGGGAGCTACCCGCAGAGAAGGATATACTCTGGTTCCCCTTTCCCTCTATCTCAAGGGCAATTTAGCCAAGGTTGAACTGGCCCTGGCCAAAGGCAAAGAAAAACACGACAAACGAGAAGCTATCAAAAAAAGAGAGCACAAGCGAGAAATGCAGAGAGCTTTAAAAGACCGGACTTATCGCCGCGAATAAGCTGCTGAGAGTAGTTTAGCAATTATAGTTGCTGCTTGACAGTAGAGCATATTTGGGTTATAATTAGTAGTGGAAAATGAAAGAGAAATTAGGTAAATCCCTTATTAGCGGGGGTGTAGTGGATTCGCCTGTATGGTGAGTCTCTCGACAGCGCTCCGGGGACGCCTTTCACCCGTAAAACTACTGGCACTTTAAAATTAACTGCAGATAACGAACCTGCATTAGCTGCTGCGTAAGCAGTAGCACGCTCACCGCGTTCGCGCCTGCCGTTCGCGGTGGGTGTCATAACTATGCAGGCTAACCATCCCCCGAAGCCTGTAAGGGGATGGGACAAATAACAGGCTAGCGTTCTGGCATCCTGTCTGTCGGAGGTCAGAATGCGAAAACAAAAGACAGACTACGAGCGTAGCGGTCGCGGGACGAACCATACAGCACGCGGGTTCGATTCCCGCCACCTCCACCAAATTAATATTAATTTTTAATTCATAAATTTAAAACTCAAAAATAAATTAACTAACCGCACGGGCATAGCTCAATTGGCTAGAGCACCAGACTCCAAATCTGGGTGTTGGGGGTTCAAGTCCTCCTGCCCGTGCCATTTCTATTTTTTGAGAAAATTCACTAACCTTTTATATCTCTTCGGTTGTAACTCACAAAACCAGCTATTATTAAAACTATTGCTATAGCAGTTAATAGTAAAATTTTGCTGTAATCTATATCCTCTATAGGTATTTGCGGAATGTGGCCGAATGAGGATAATCTGACCATCCAGCCGGGAACCTGGATTAAATCTCCCAGTACAACTTCATATAAAAGAGAACCATGTAAATCCATACTTTCAATTCTCAAGAAATATAATTCTAACCCTACAATTAATACAATTAAGGCCAGCAAAATATTAACTATTAATGATACAAAAACAATAGAACATAAATTAACCAGGCGTCCTACTGGTAGGGCGCTAATCATTTCAATTCTTCCACTTTCTTCATCTCGGCGGGTATGTCGAACTACTAGAAAAATATTCATAATACCCACAGCTATAGCTGTAAAAAGCAGCATCTGAT
>CAZVMQ010000008.1:5958-79845 GCA_964628755.1 uncultured Halanaerobiaceae bacterium | reverse complement strand
TGAAAAATTTCCAGTATCACTTCGCTTTATAGCTTCCAATACTCTATAAGCCCCGCTAATTAAAGGTATAAGTAGTCCTGGTAAACCAGCATATATGGCAATTTATAGTCAGCAAAAGTTAATAGTCTGTTTTAATATTAACGCCTCTATTTTTCATGTCATTTAAGGCTTTTTCTACATCGCCTTCACTGGCATTTACTCCTTTACTCGCAGGCCTGATAAGATTAATTTTAAATCCTTCTTTGAGGGCATCACAGGCAGTGTAATAAACACATACATCAAGTGCCAGACCTACCAGATCAATTTGATCTATATTTAAACCCGCTAAAAAGGAAGAAAGTCCCAGATCGCGACCATTATTATCCCGGAAGGCTGAATAACTATCAACTTCTTTCAACTGTCCTTTTCGCAAAATCATATCAAATTTATCGTCATCAATATCATCATGAATCTCAGCTCCTCTGGTCCCCTGCTGACAGTGAACAGGCCATAATACAGAACCCAGACCTTCTTTATCAGTGTCGGGAGGGGTAAATGGTTCTTTATTGTGATTTACAGCAAAACTCAGATGATCAGAAGGATGCCAATCCTGAGAGGCTACAATAACTTTGTATTCCTTTTTGCGTTTTAACAGGTCATTAATATGAGGATTTATCTCGCTTGCTCCCGGCACGGCAAGAGAGCCTTCTTCGTAAAAATCATACTGTAAATCTACACATAACAGGGCTTTAGCAGCCATATTAATTAGCCTCCCTTTTAGTAACGAATCATAAATTCTTTTTCAGCAGGCGGTTTATCATGGTCGCTTATTTCATAATTCTCAACTTCTGCCAGAGAAGGTCCGGTTTTCATTCGGGAAATTAACTCTTCAACTTTCTCCTCTTCTCCATAAATTACTGCCTCAACTCTCCCGTCATTTAAATTTTTCACCCAGCCTGATAGATTAAGTCTTTGAGCATTACGCCTGACAAAAGCCCTAAATCCAACTCCCTGCACCTTTCCGGATAGGTAAACATGGCGGCAGACTTTACTCATATTTTACCTCCTCTTTGAGATCCTGGACAGAAGTGTTATCAGATACAGTTACATAAGAAGGTACAGTAACACATTCATAATCAGAACCTATTATATCATATCTTCCCGCTCGATTATACAGTCCTTTAAGTTTTTCATCGTAAAGATAAAAACCCAGGGTATAATGATATGGTTCAAAACTCGCTTTTTCCTTATCTTTTTCCGGAATGGTAAAAAGATCTACTGTAGCCGGCTGACAAAAATGCTGGTAGAGATAATTATTGTTACAGCAATTATCTAAGTTTTGTTCCCATTCATCTGTATCACAATTTTTGCCTAACTTAATGCCTTTGCCAGCAAACTTATCACAGGGTTTTAATATATATTCCTCCTGGTTATTTATCAATTCTTTTTTAATCTCATCCTCATCTTTCAGCATTCCCGTGCGCAGTAAATATTTATCAAGGAAGCTCTTTTCTTCCGGTGTCAGAAAATCCAGGTCATCTGAATTCAACACATGAAATATAGCTTTATTATGAATGATTTGAGAACGAAAGCCCCCGCACATACAAACTTTCCTATCTTTATAAGCTGTCAGCAAATCTGTTATTTCCTCAAAATTATCAAATAACCGCGCTGTAGTTGCTCTCCGATAAATTAGGTCTACTTTTTTATCTTTATATTTCAACTTCTCGCCATTATAACTTAATTCCCGGGGATCAACTACATATGCTTCTAAGTCCCAGGCCTGCATGTGGTCTCTAAATTCTTTGAATTCGCTAACTACACCTTCAGTTAAAAAATCAATTATTGCAATTGTAGGGTTAACCCTCTTTTTGCCGGAAAACTCCCGGTATTTATCCAGCAGGATATTGATCCAGCTGTTAAACAATTCAAATCCATAAAAAGAAATATTTTCGTTATTCCTCAATGAAATAGCAGCATCACTTTGAGCAAGTATTTTTTGCATAACCCTAACTTCATTCATAGCAGAGGTGCCATCAGTATTTAATTCGCAAAACTTAATATTATCATTCCTATCAAATAGGATGTCAAAGCGGGCAATGGGAAAATTTCCTTTATAGCCTGGATTCATTAATATGTACTTCTCCATCTTATCTCCAAAAGGAAATTTGTTTCTAAAGGCCTTATTGTGCAGAAATTCATCGATAGTCTTATTTAGGATGTTTACAAATAAACTGATAAATCTCCGGTAAAATTTCCACTGAGCAAGAGTTATCAGGTAAGGAGTGTAGACAAATTTCACCGGTCTTCCCTGATACCTGACAGAACTGTTTAGCAATGAAGGCCACAAATTTTCTTGAAATTCCTGACGGTATTTACCGGGGGAGGCCTGTATGATTTTTTCAAACTTTCGGTGAAAATAATCAGCTTTCATTTGTTTACCCCCAAATTATTTTTAATATTACAGTATTCAATTTTATTTATAAAAGAAGAATCATCTATATTTTGTAAGCTTTGTTTTTGTACGGCAGTTCTGGGGGGAGAATTTTCCTGCAAAAATTCCTTTAGCTGATGTAAATAAATTTTTTCCAGATCATTCAGACCTTTCTCTGCCAGACAAAAAAGTTTCTCTGCCCATTGCTGAAAAGTTTTTCCCTCAGTATAAACCAGGTTAATGCCCTGATGGGGAATTCCATCCTGGCCTTCTTTTATTGATTTGATGCCAGTTTTTATCGCCAGACTTTCCAATTTTTTCAGGTTATCTTTATTATATAAAAGCCCTTTCAGTAAAGCAATATATCCCAGGGAATAAGGGAAAGGCAAAGTGTCAGCCATTCTAATTTCCAGATACCCTTTAGCTCTAATATCGGTAAAAGACATAGTCAAAATATGTTCCATAATACTATTTGATAAATTTTCATTATTTAATATCTGATAGAATGGTCTGGATCCCACATATTCTTCATGATTGTACGGATTAAAAATGGCAGGCAAATGAATTATGAATTCAGCATAATCTTCAAAACTGACCCCATTGTTAATAAGATATTCAGGTAGAGTTCCTGACCTATCATCATCACAGTTGGCCCATATCTGGGATCTAATTCCCCAGGAATTTGCTACTTCTCCTTCAAAAAATGGAGAGTTGTCAAATACAGCATATATAACGGGAATTAACCAGGAAGCAGCCAAAAATTTTCGAGAAAAATCCCTTTCATTTTTATAATCCAGACTAACCTGCAAAGAAGCAGTTGCTTTCATCATATTGTGAGCATATTTGCCCTGACTTTTAAAGTACCTGTACATATGATCATATCTTTTTTTGGGTAAAATTGGTATAGAAGAAATTTTAGTTACCGGCTGATAGCCCAGACTTATTAAGCTGTAGTCCAGAGATTTTATTAAGGGCAATATATCTCCGGCTATGTTTAAAAAACCTTTTCTAATTTCATCAATGCTGTCGCGGGGAGAAAAACTAAATTCGATCTGGGCGCCGGGTTCTAGATTTATTTCATCCTCATTTTTAATTAAACATAAGATATACTCTCCTTCACGCTCGCAGACCTTCCAGCCTTTATTAGTTAAAGATTGTAAAATATCATTTATACCATTTTCCTCAAAATATGTTACTGCCTTTCCACTGGCATTTTTTATAATAAAAAATTCCATCTCTGTACCCAGTTGAAATTCAGCTGGAGACGTACTCTTGTTTTGAAGATAATTTTTAATCTGGTAAATATAATCTGATTTTTCATCGCTGATATCTTTATTCATATTATATTCCTCTCCAGTTAAATTAATTTCGGCTTCCAATTTTTATTATATAGGTATTATATTATATTTTAAAGTAGAATAAAACAAATAATTGATTTTTTAGGTTTGACACCCTTAAGAATTAATGTTAACATTAATGCAGAATTCAGCAAAAGAGGTGAAAATATGTCTATAAAAGAAAAAGCTCAAGAATTAGCTCAGGAAATTATTAATTCTCCTGAATACCAACAGATGAAAGATGCAGAACAGGCTGTTATGAATGATGAAGATGCCAGTGATTTGATGGAAGAGTTAGAATCTGCTCAAAAAAGAGTCCAAATGGCTCAAATGAACGGTCAGGAAATCGATCAGAGTCAACAGAAAAAAATCCAGAATTTAAAAGCAAAAATGCAGCAGAATCCTGAAATTAAAGATTTCCTGCAGGCTCAGCAAAACTTCAATCAGATAATGGAAGATGTTAATGAAATTATAAGTAATGCTCTCCAGGGAAAAGATCCCGAACAGGCTGAACAGGAAGATTCTGGAGGCGGCCAAATAATTACTTAAATATTTTCAATTGCTCATTTTTGCTTTATTACCGCAGCCAGAACTGGCTGCGGTTTAAATGTTCTAAAATATTATCAGATTTTTAGTTTTAGCCGCTTATACCAGCAAGATATCCTGTAGAAAAGGCAATCTGTAAATTATGTCCTCCTGTATAAGCTGCGGGAGAGAGAACTTCGCCAGCAAAAAATAAACCTGGTAATATTTTAGAAGCCATAGTGCCTGGAACTACCTCATCTACATTTACTCCTCCCCGGGTGATTATTGCTTTTTTGACACCAGCGTTATCTACCACTGTTAAACTCAAATTTTTGATTAAATGACAAATTTTTTCCCTTTCTTCTGTTTTAATTTGATGAACCTTTCTGGCGGGAGCAATTTCGCTTAAATCAACTATAACCGGTCTCAACCAGGCTGGCAGAAGATTCTTGAAAACATTCTTATAATGTTTATTACTATATTTTTGAAAATCTCTCTGTAATCTTTTATCCAGTTTTTCATAGTTCAAACCGGGCTTTAAATCCAGATTAATTTTATACTTGCTTTTGTTGTTACGACTTGAATAATGACAGCTGGCAGCCAGGGCCAGTGCTCCTCCGATTTCTCCAGTTCTTAATTCCATTTCACCGATATCCTCAAATATTTTTCTGTCATTATAAAACAAACTCAATTTAATATTTTTTAAGAGCAAACCGGAAACCTGCTGCAGCCAGTTTTCTTTTATTTTCAAAGGAACCAGGGCCGGCTCAGGATAAGGCTGGAGTGAGTGCCCGACTTTTTGGGCTAACTCAAAACCACTACCATCTGAACCTGTTTGGGGATAAGTACAACCTCCTGCAGCTAAAATAACTCTATCCGCCTGATATATAACGCCTTTAGTAGTTTTAACTCCTCTGCACCTATTTTGACCGATTATTTTTTTTACTTCAACCCCGGTTTTTATATTTACCTGTGAATTTTTTGCTGTACTGACTAAAAGCTCTTTCACATCTTCAGCCCTGTCAGACTCTGGATAAATCCTCCTCCCCCTTTCTTCTTTTAATTTGAGCCCTTCAGATCGAAAAAATTTCTGAGTATCATGGGGAGTAAAGGTATAAAGAGCACTATAAAGGAAACTAGAATCCTGAAAAATTTGTTCTATTACTTCCCCTGGCCTCAGGGTAGAGGTTAAATTGCATCTCCCCTCACCTGTGAGAAGCAGTTTTCTGGCAGGAGTTTGGTTTTTTTCCAGCAGGAGTACTTTTTCTCCGCTTTTTGCCGCATTAATAGCAGTAAATAAACCGGCCGGCCCTCCTCCGATAATTATTGTTCTGGTCATATTTCTTCCAGCCAGACATCTTTAAATTTAATTAAGGCTTTGCGCAGACGAGATCGAGGAGTAGCTATGTTTAAGCGATAAAATCCTTTTCCAGCCTCTCCAAACCATTCCCCTGGTTCCAGACCGATTTCTGCTTTTTCAAATAATATATCTTTAAGTTTTTGGCGGGACATATTCACCTTCCGAAAATCCAGCCAGACTAAATATGTTCCCTCAGGCTCAATCACTTTTATATCTGGAAGCTCTGAAATTATTTCTTTTACCATCTGTAAGTTATCAGTTAAATAATCGAGCTGTTGATTGAGCCAGTTTGCCCCTTCATAATAGGCAGATTTTAAAGCTTCATAAGCTATAATATTACTACCCAGTATTTTTTTCTCGCCTACTTCTTTGAATTTTTCTCTCAGATCAGAATTAGGTATAATACTGTAAGCAATTTTTAAACCAGCCAGATTAAAGGTTTTAGTTGGGGCATTAAAAGTAATAATATTTTCTGCCAGCTCTTCATCGATGGCTGCCAGGGGAGTATGTGCATTATCATCATAAATAAAATCTCCATGTATTTCATCTGAAATAAGCAGAATATCATTATTCACACATATACTGGCCAGTTTTTGAAGCTCATCCTGATTCCATACTCTCCCTACAGGGTTATGGGGGCTGCATAAAATTAAAGCCTCAGGATTTGTATTGTCTTTTTTAATTATATTGTGCAAACTGGCAAAGTCCATGATGTATTGTTCATTATTATTAAGCTTCAGTGTATTTGCCAGAATTTTATTGTTATTCTTCTTAATCACCTTAAAAAAGGGATAATAGACTGGTGGCTGAATTATAACCCCTTCTCCGTCAGAAATCAATTTATCAATGACAACATTTAAGCCAGGGACCACTCCATTTATAATAGTAATCCATTCAGAATTTATCTCCCAGTTATACTGGTTTTTATACCAGGCACAGATTGCATTTTTGACTTCCTGTCCGGGATAAGAATACCCAAAAATACCATGTTCAATCCGTTTTTGCATAGCTTCAATTATCTCAGGAGCAGCAGGCCAATCGGCATCTGCCACCCATAAAGGTGTAACTTTTGAATTGGGGAAAAATTTTTCTCTTAAATCCCATTTAACTGAATTGGTATTGCAGCGGTCAATTTCTCGGGAAAAATTATAATTTTTACTCATTATTTTCCTCCTGCCTGAAGGTAAAATAAATTCTATTTAGATTTGTACAAACAAATTATACTCAATTTTACGGTAAAAATCAAAAAAGTCAACTCCTGCTTTTAAGCCAGAGGATTTAGGAGTTGACCTGTAAAAAAGTTTAATATAAGTTATTATTTGGAGCGGTGCTCTCCCTTAAAACAATTTCATGGTCTATAAATTTATTAGTAGCTGAAAAATTTTCTTCTTCAATCTTTTTTAGCAGTAATTCTATAGCTGTTTTTCCCAGAGATGCGCAGGGTTGATGTACAGTTGAGAGAGAAGGACTGACAAATTTAGCTACTTCAATATTATCAAAGCCCATTACTGAAACATCATCTGGAACACTTTTCTTCTGTGACTCTACTCCTCTAATTGCCCCGATTGCCATTCTATCATCAAAAGCGAAAATAGCACTCAGGCCCTCATTATTTCTTATTAATTTTTGCGCACCGACAAAACCTGAATTAAAAGTAAAATCGCCAGTTGCAATCAAATTCTCCCTGATATTTAAGCCGAACTCTTCACTGGCATCTAATACACCCTGCAATCTTTTCTGGCTGGAGATTGTATCAGTTTTTGGTCCGGTAATTATACCAATTTTATCATGGCCCATCTGGTACAATTTTTCTATCACCTGAAACCCCGCCAGACGATTGTTTACACTTACGCAGGTTATACTGCTATTCGGCATCTGCCCCGAGGCAATAACGGCTGGTATTTGACTTTTTTCTAATTTTTCCAGAAAATTTTCCTGCCAGCTTGAACTAATTATTATTATGCCATCGATATTTTTTTGTTTCATTATCTGCAGATAGTCTATTTTTTTATCCAGGCTTTTACCAGAATCTCCTAATAAAAAATTATAACCCTCTTTGCGGGCAAATATTTCTGCTTTTTCCAGCATATCCATTAAAAATTTATTATTCAGGTTTACACCAATAACCCCGATTAGATTACTGGTTGCAGTTCGAAGAGTTCTGGCCGGTTCATTTATTTCATAATTAAGTTCATTAATAGCTTTCTTTACTTTAATTTCTGTTTCTTTTTTTACTCTTGGACTATTATTTAACACCCGGGAAACGGTGGCAGGTGATACTCCTGCCACCCGGGCAACATCTTTGATTGTAGTAGTCATAGGAAGAAATCTCCTGTTAAATTTTATCCTTTTACAGCACCGGCTGTAAGACCTGCCACAATTCGTTTCTGGAATATTAAAACCAGCAACACAACTGGTATAGTTACCACCACAGCTGCAGCCAAAATCTCACCCATAGGTTCCTGCATGGCTGCTTCACCAGTAAACAAAGCTATAGCTACCGGGACCGTGCGAGCCCCCGGGTCGATAGAAGTAAATGTCAAAGCAAATACATATTCATTCCAGCACTGAATAAAAGCCAGTAAACCACAGGTAACCAGAGCAGGAGCTGTTAAAGGCAGAAGTATATGATAAAATGTTTGCATCGGGGTAGCTCCATCAACCTGGGCGGATTGCATAATTTCAACAGGTAAATCTTTAAAAAATGAAGTTAAAACCCAGGTGGTAAAAGGCAGGGTGAAAATTAAATAAGAAAAGATCATTCCTGGCACAGTTCCCAGCGGCAATCTGGTAATTATGGCGTATAACCCGGCCAGTATTGTTACCTGCGGAAACATAGTCATCGCCAGAATGATATATAAAGACGGTCTTTTACCTCTAAACCTCAATTTACCCAGGGCAAATGCTGCAAAAGAACCCACCATTAAGGCCAGGAAAGTAGAGGTTACTCCTACTATTGCACTATTTCTCAGACCACGAATAAATTCACCAGACTGAAAAATATGAATGTAATTATCCAGATTAGGGGAAAACTCCATAGTTACAGGGTCTCTAGGAATCATAGTCGCCGGTGTCATAAATAACTGGGATTCAGTTTTCAATGATGAATTTACAGCCCAATAAAAAGGAAAAAGCAAATATATCATTATAATTGCCAGCATTAATAAAAATAAAGCAGATTTTATTGGTTTTTCCTTAAAATCAACCATTTAGTCTTCCACCCCCAGTACTCTCATATAGGCAATTGCAAAAGCAAATATTAAAATAAAGATTAAAACTCCTATAGCTGAAGACAATCCCATATTTCTATTCCCAACCAGCTCATAATAATTCATGGTCGCCATGGAATATCTGGAACGAGAAAGGAGAACATGAAATACATCAAAAACTCTTAAAGCATCCAGAGTTCTAAAAATAAGTGCAACTGCCAGAGAAGGTTTAATTAAAGGTAAAGTGATAGTTAAAAATTGTCTTATTTTTCCTGCCCCATCTACATAGGCAGCTTCATACAGGTCGCGCGGAATCATCTGTAGACCGGCGAGGATAAGTAAGGCCATAAAGGGCGTAGTTTTCCAGACATCGACTGCTATCAATGAAGGAATTTGTAGTTCGCTGACGGTCAAAAAAGCGATTGGTTCATCTATAAGATTCAAATTGTCTAGTAAAGTATTGAATAGACCCATGCGGCTGGAGTGAAACATCCACTCCCACATTCGGGCTGAAACTACTGTTATTACAGCCCAGGGCACTAACATTGTTGCTCTAACTACGCCTCTTCCTTTGAAGCTGCTGTTAACGACCAGGGCAATAATCAAACCCAGTACCGTTTCTAGAAAAACCGAAACAACGGTAAAATATAGGGTATTCCAGACTGCCTTTAAAAACGTAGGAGTCCGGGCTCCAATCACATATCTGTTTCCAAATAGACTAAATTGGGTTAATTCTCGATGCAGGTGCGGATCCCTTGGCAATACTCTAATCGGCCTTTCATATACTGGATTGCCGTCTTCATCAACCTGCTGTTCTCCGGTATCTTCATCTATTACAGGAGGTAATTCATGGAAAGATACAGATAATAATTGTCGGTAATTTTCCAGTCCAATGAACTCAGGCTCTTCAATTCCCGCAAAAACTCTGTCTGTCATGCTCGTATAAAAAACATGCCCTAAGGGATATAATGCAACCAAAAGCAAAACTATAAAGGCTGGAGCCATCAATTTAAAAGCCAGGCGGCGTTCTCTTTGCTTAAGGTTCACTTCTCAGCCTCCTTCCTGAAATAAACCATACTTTTCTGACAAAAGAAAATAATAATACAATCCCAAAACTAATATTTAATACCGGGGAAGCTGAACTTCCCCGGTATTAACTCATCATGATGTAGTATAATATTTGTTTGTATAAAGATAACTGATTACTGGGGATCGCCTGGAGGGAATCCAGTGATATCCATAATTTCTATTTCCATATATTCTAAAGCAGTCAGTGCATCCTGAGCCCCCGTTAAAACATCATGAGATTCATTGTAAATTACACTTGATACTTCTTCATAATTAGGAGCAGTAACAGTAGAAGGTCGTGGTACAGCATTTACAAAGACTTCAAAAAATTCTTCCCAGTAGGGATATGCTTCCAAGATCTCCTCATCCTCATACAGAGATTCAATTGTTGGAGGATCTCCAGCTATTAGGGCTCTCTCTTTTTGCACCTCTTCGCTGGCAAGGAAAATAGCAAGATCGGCAGCATATTCAGGATGTTCACTATATTCACTTGCTGCAATCTGCCAGCCACCTAAAGTTGCTGCACTCTCACCTTCAGGTCCAGCAGGAATTTCGGTCACATCAAAATCTTCCGGGTCAAAAGCTTCGCTGTCTTCGAGCAGAGGAAATGCATAAGGCCAATTTCTCATAAATGCTGCATTGCCATTTTGGAATACTGCTCTTGCGTCTTCTTCTGCATAACCTGTTATTCCTTCAGGAGATATTGTACCTACCCAGCCAGCTGCTTTTTCCAGCATATGCTGATTATTATCATTTAGAACAGTCACCTGCTCATCATGAGAAACAAAATTGCCACCACCATTAGAAGCAAACCATTCTAAAACATTGCAGGTAAGTCCTTCATAAGCATCACCCTGCCAGACATAGCCATGAAAGTCTGGATTGTGTTCTCTTTCTCCTTCCTGAATGATTCTGGCTGCTTCTTCCAGCTCAGCCCAGGTTTCCGGAACCTCCAGGTCATATTCTTCTAATAAATCTTCTCTATAATATAATAAACCTGCATCTACAAACCAGGGCATTGCAACGAGTTCTCCATCTGCGGTAGTGTTATTGTCGACTATTCCCTGTATGTGATCATCCACATAATCTTCTGCTCCATATTCATAAAGGTCCAGCAGATGTTCCTGCATATCTCCTGGCCACATTACATCAATTTGATAGACATCTACTTCAGGACTTTCAGCTTCAAAATACTGCAGATAAAGACTTCTTCTCTCGTCACTTTCATCCGGAGTGTCTAAAACTTCAACTTCCACTTCAGGATTTTCCTCCATGTACATTTCTGCAGCTTTTTCAGTTGCCTCTAATTCTGCTCCCACAGCTCCTCCTGCAATTGTAAGTTCTACTTCCGGCTCGTCAGCTTCAACTACATCGCCAGGTACAGCCAGCATAACAGCAAATACTAAGATGATAATGAACAGTTTTTTCACATTTTTACCCCCTTGAAGTATATTTAAGTAAATGAACTCCTCAGATAATAGTACATAAACTTTTATTTTGTTTGTTTTTATAAATAAGACCACAAAAAGTTTTGAATATTTGCCATAAAACATTATGAAATCCTTTTCACTAATTATAATTTTCAAGAAATTTACCTGAATTCCTGCTTATAAATTAAAATTTTCATTAGATCAGCTAAAAACTTTACTTATACAACATCTGCAATTATCAAAACTTTGAAAATTATTATGGATAATGGAGCTAAAATGATACCCTGAAAACCCATAAAACTCAAACCTACATATAACCCCAATAAAAGTATCAGCGGGTGAACACCTATACTTCTGGCCAGCATATTCGATTCTAAAAAAGGACGAAAACCGGTAACAATTAAATAGACTACCAGCAGCACAATAGAATGCAGGGGGTTTATAAAAATATTTATTCCACTTAGAGGTATCAAAATAATTCCAGGACCTACGACAGGTATTAAATCCAGAACTCCTGCCGCTATAGCCAGTAAAATTGCATAGGGGAAATCCAGAAATGAAAGCGTGACTACAACCCAGATTGTGGTGTGGGTAATAATTAGCAGCTGTACTCTCACATATGTAGAAAAGTCTTTGATCATTTTGAGTTTATTTTTATCAGAAATATCTATTTTATTTGAAATAGACGAGAATATTTCTTCTTTGTCTCTGCTGATAAAAAAAGTGGAAAAAATAGTGAATATAATGAATATAAAGATTCCCGGAAGATTAAAGGTTAGATTTAAAATTCTGTTCATGCTCTGGGAAAGTATTCTCTCTCCCCGCTGGTAAATAAGGTAAACATTTTGCTCAATCAAAGAAACCGCTTCATCGGGAATTACTTCATAAAATTCCTCCTGCCTCTGGATTAAAGTTTCAATTTGCTGGGAGATGATCTCACGATATTGCGGGAGAAAACGGGCTAATTCGATCAATTCAGAAATTATATTTGAAGTTAATAAAGTGATTATAGTTATAACTATTAAAATCAAAATTGCGAGTGAAATTATAACCGCCAGCAGCCGGGGGATGTATTTTGATAAAAAGTTAACCGGTTTTTCCATTATTAGAGCTGCCAGCAATGCCAGAAAAAATGGGGTAAGATGAAATATAAATACATTGAGAAAAATTACAATGGCAATAAAAAACACTATACGTTTACAGAGGGTAAGATAGGAAATTTTTAAACTAAACATTTATAATCACTCGCTTACATATGATAGATAAAATAATTGCATTCCAGTTATTTATTCCAGGTTAGTTTAAATTAATTTTATATGTTCAGTATGCCCCGTATGCCCCGGGAAAATCCCGGGGCATTATTGTTAACTATTATTCAAGCTCATCCTCTGAAGCCAGGGCTATAATTGCTCCGGTATAAATAATTACATTTTCAATTAAATCATCTATTTTTATATATTCATCTTTTTGATGGGCCAGTTCTGGTTCCCCCGGAAATAAAGGTCCGAATGCTACACCTTTGGGAACAGCCCGAGCATAAGTGCCTCCACCTATAGCTATCGGTTCACTTTCATCTCCGGTGGACTTTTGATATACCTCCATTAAGGAACTGACAAGGGGGTCATCCTTTTCAACAAATAGTGGCTTCTTATGTCTATCTTTGTTTAGCTTCCAACCATGATCGGCTATTTCTTTATCTATCAATGAGTAAACTTTTTCAGCGTCTTCTTTAACTGGATAACGAATATTTACTGTAACTTTTGCATTATTATTATCTGCTACTATTTCTCCTGCATTAAAGACAAGCTTCCCCGATACATCATCCTCTAAATCACAATTCATCTTTTGGCCAAAATAATCAAGACCAATTAATTCTTTATAAGATCTGCAAAAAGAACTGAGAGAATTAGTTTCTAAATCTAAATCGACCAGAAAATTTATGAGATGAGAGATAGCATTTTTACCGTCTTGAGGCTTGCTTCCGTGGGCCGAAACTCCATGATAGACCAGATGCAGATAATTATCCCCCCGATTAAGTTCAAGTTCTTCCGCGTGGGATGTATTGTAAGCATTAACCTTTTCCTGTAGATAGTCATGATCTCCTACAATTTTTGCTTTGCAGCGGTCAGGAACCATGTTTGGGGCATTACCGCCTTTTATAGATTTTAAGGTAACTTTGCCGGAATTGTTTTTGGTTTCATGATTGGAAAAATCTGCTTTTAAATCAAAAATCATTATACCCTTTTCTGCATGGATTACCGGAAATACCGCATCCGGACTAAAAGCTATATCCGGCAGTTCTTCATTTTCTGCATAATAAGTAATGCCACCAAAACCGCTCTCTTCATTTGTGCCCAGAATTAATCTTACTCTTTTATGCAAATCTATATCCAGTTCTTGAATAATATTAAGGGCATAAATCACCCCGACTGCTGGCCCCTTATTATCCAGGGTTCCTCGGCCATAAATTTTCCCATCCTCTACCACTCCAGAAAAAGGAGGGAAAGTCCAATCATCGCCGGCAGGAACAACATCAAGATGACAGAGAATACCCAGCATTTCTTTTTCACTACCTATTTCAATGGTGCCTGCATAACCATCTATATTACTGGTTTTTAAACCGAATTTATCTCCCAGGTTTAAAGCTTCCTGTAAACAGGCATCTACTTCAGGTCCAAAAGGTTTACCTGCCTCTTTTTCTCCTTCTGTGCTTTCAAAACTGATTAACTTTTGCAGACTGGCAATTATATCATCTCTATAATTTTCAGCCGTCTCTCTAATCTCCTCTATCTGCATTAATTTTGCCCCCTTTGGACAAAAAATAAATTATATTATAGTTTCGGCAAATTGTTATGCTCATATAAATTTTAAAATCTAGCATTACCCGGAGTCCGAGGAAAAGATATAACATCCCGGATATTTTCAATGCCAGAAATGTACATCAATAATCTTTCAAATCCCAGTCCAAAGCCAGAATGTGGTACAGTCCCGTATTCGCGTATTTCCAGAAAACCCTGGTAATTATCCAGATTCATATCCTCTTTTTCCATACGCTTTTTCAACACTTCATATCTTTCTTCTCTTTGGCTTCCGCCTACAATTTCTCCTACTTCTGGCACCAGACAATCAACTGCTCTTACAGTTTTTCTTTCCTGACCTTCATTTACTTTCATATAAAATGGTTTGATTTGAGCGGGATAATCTGTTACCATTATGGGCTTCTCAAAATACTCCTCTGTGAGGTATCTTTCGTGTTCTGTCTGCAGGTCAACCCCCCATTTCACCGGGTACTCAAAATCTCTATCTGCTGCCAGTAAAATGTCGATTGCTTCAGTATAAGTAATATGGCCAAAATCAGAATTGATAATACTTTCCAGCGTCTCTCTCCTGTTTTTATCCAGCCAGTCAGAAAAGAATTCCATTTCTTCTTCCGCTTCTGTTAATGAGTACTCAAAAAGATATTTAATAAAATCTTCTATTAATACCAGCATTTCATTCAGCTCACAAAAAGCCATTTCTGGTTCTATCATCCAAAATTCCGATGCATGACGGGAAGTATTGGAATTTTCAGCTCTAAAGGTCGGTCCAAAGGTATATACATCACCTAAAGCACATGCTAATAATTCGGCTTCCAGCTGACCACTTACGGTTAACCCGGCCTCTTCTCCGAAAAAATCCTGACTGAAATCAATTTCTCCATTCTCATCAGCAGGAAGATCATCTAAGTTCAGAGTGCTAACCCTGAACATCTCCCCTGCTCCCTCTGCATCACTGGTTGTGATAATAGGTGTATGGATATAATGAAAATCTCTTTCCTGAAAAAACTTGTGAACTGCATAAGACATTTTACTGCGAAATCTATTGATAACCCCAAACGTATTGGTCCTGGGACGTAGATGTGCAATTTCTCGCAAAAACTCATATGTATGCTCTTTTTTTTGCAGGGGATAGTCTTCCGGTGCCTCACCGATTATTTCTATACTTTCAGCTTTCATTTCCACAGACTGTTCCCGACCTTCAACCTCTTCTACATAACCCTGTATCCTAACACTGGCTCCGGTATTTAATTTTTCGGTGGGAAATTCTTCAGGCTCAAGGATCACAATCTGCAAATTTTTAACGGTGCTGCCATCGTTGATTTCCAGAAAAGCTATGTTTTTTGATTCCCGCAAAGTTTTAACCCAGCCCATAACCAGAACATCCTGAAAATCATCTACATTTTTTTCTACTACATCTTTTATTTTACTGCGCTCATAATAATCCATATTTAACCTCCTAATTATTTGGTGAGTTCTGTTAGGTTATATGAGAATCAGTTTAAAATTTAACAGTACACGTTTATTATTTTATCAGAAATATAACAAAAAATCGAATATAAATTTTACTAAAATTATATCCGGCGGTAATAATGATAAAAACTTTATAATATTGATAGCAAATAATAAAGGAGAAGAGTAATAGGTTAATAATTCTGTGAAACCATACTGATAACTCACCTATTTCTCTCCTCCAGTCATATAGTTAAAGTGATATTTAATTTAGCAAACTTTTTTGGTCGGAGTATCCTGATCTTTATTTTCTATATTTTTATTATTTTCTCTATCAATACTTCTGGTAGCAACCATATCAACCCCGGTATCAGCAACATTATATTTAACCACATCTCCCCGATTTACTGGCGCTTTTACTTTTATCTCTGCCAGTTCATTCATAGCCTGTCCAATTTTATTTTTCGGTATAGGAGCTTCAGATTTAACTGAAACCAGAGGTAATTCGCCGTCTTTGACCCTGACAGTTGTGGGCAATACTCTGGTCGGATTTTTAAACTCTTCCACAGCATAATCTTTTCCTAAAGGACATTCATAACCATCAATTTCCATAATCTCCCCGTCTTCAGAAGTAACCTCAATTCGGCAACCTTTAGGACAATTTACACAAACCAGTTCAGCTTTGTCTTTAGTTTTATTCATTAGCTTCACCTTCCTTATTCTACCACAAATTTAAGATTTTTAGTGTTATCTTCTATAAGTTGATAGGGTAGAGTAACTGATTCCATTTCGCCCGGTGTTACTATCTTTCTGCTGTAATTTGCTATTTTGTTTGTTTTATCATAAATATTTAAATTTACATTTTCTTTAGGTTCAGTCACCCGGAAAAATATTTTGACTTTGTCTTCTTCCTGAGGACGATAGCTAAGTTCATGAGGAACCACATAATTAACACCTGAACCAGCATTTAAAGAGATACTTTTCTGCCTCTTCTGTAAATTTCCCTGAAGATACCTGGCAGCAGCCTCGCCCGCAATTTCGGCCTCTTCACTCACATAATCTACCAGATCATGTACCTGAAGAACATTGCCACAGGCGAAAACTCCGGGGATATTGGTCTCCCGCTTTTCATTTACTTTAACCCCACCGGTATCTGCTAAAACTTCAAGGCCCATTTCTTTACTTAATTCGTTTTCCGGAATTAACCCCACAGATAAAAGCAGGGTATCACAGGAAATTGTTTCTTTAGACCCCGGTATAACTTCGTAGTCATCATTGACCCGTACAACATCCACCGCTTTTACTCTCTCCTGACCGTGAATGTAATTTATAGTGTGTTGATATTTTAGGGGGATACCAAAATCATCAAGACATTGAACTTTATTGCGAATTAACCCTGAAGAATAAGGCATAAGCTCCAGCACTGCTTTAACATTGGCTCCTTCCAGGGTCATTCTACGGGCCATTATTAGGCCTACATCGCCTGAACCTAAAATAACCACTTCTTTTCCAGGTAAATAGCCTTCAATGTTTATATATCGTTGTGCTGTGCCTGCAGTTAGCACACCTGCAGGTCTATGACCAGGAATTTTTATAGATTCTCTAGTTCTTTCCCTGCACCCCATGGCTAAAATAATGGTTTCAGCCTCAATAAAAGTCACACCTCTGGTTTCATTCAGGGCAGTGATTTTTTTGTTTTCGTCAATATCTATAACCATAGTCTCCAGTTGAACATTTATTTCTCTATTTCTAACTTCTTCAATAAATCTTTCTGCATATTCCGGTCCGGTTAGCTCTTCGTCAAAATAATCTACTCCAAAGCCATTGTGAATACACTGCTGTAAAATTCCTCCTAAATATTTATCTCTCTCCAGCAGAAGTATATCTTTTACTCCGGCATCATGAGCCTGGACCGCTGCAGCCAGTCCCGCCGGACCTCCACCTATAATCGCCAGATCACACTTTCTATTCAACTGTCTATTCATCGGTTTCACTCACCCCGTAAGTTAAATTCCTGTCCGGTTTTATGTCTTTGACTCTGGCAGCGAGTATTTCCGAGCCAGGTCCGCTTTTTGTTACTTCCAGCGGGGAGATATTCTGCTCTTCAGCAATGATTTCTGCCACTCTGGGGCCGCAAAAACCTCCCTGGCAGCGCCCCCCACCTGCTCGGGTTCTTCGTTTTATTCCATTCAGCGTAGGAGAAACAAATGGTCTGTTGAGAGCATCAATAATTTCACCTTTGGTTACATGTTCACATCTGCAGACGATTTTTCCATAGTCTTTATTTTCCTCAAAATAATTTTGCCACTTCTCTCGACAGTTTTCAAAATCCTGAAGGTGCGGCAATTTGTCAAGTTCTGGTGTAAATTCTGTTTTTTCTTTGAGTTTAATTTCAGACTTTATATCACAACTAATATCTTCAACTATATCTCTTACCATCCAGGCTATCGCTGGAGCACAGCTTAAACCTGGGGACTGTATACCCGCAACATCAATAAATCCGATAACATCTTCAAGGGGCTCAATTTTAAAATCTTCGCCGGGCAGAGTGGCTCTTAGGCCTGCAAAAGAGGCAATCACCCCATTTTGAGGCAAATCAGGAAACAGCTTTTTTCCACCAGCTCTTACCTCTTCTAAACCTTCAGCACTCACAGCGACGTCATTTTTATCCTCTACTTCCTGAGAATTTGGGCCTAGCAGCAGATTGCCAGCAACAGTGGGAGTAACTAGAATTCCCTTTGATTTTTCATCCGGCATGGGAAAAATTACGTGGTTAACCAGGTTCCCGAATTCCTTATCATATAGATGATATTCACCCTTGCGGGGAGTAATCTCATAATATTCACCAACCATTTCAGCTATTTCATCAGCATATAAACCGGCAGCATTGATAACAACCGAACAATCGATCCAGCCTTTATTGGTTTCAACCCGGGAAATACAATTTTTACTGGTTTCAATATCTATAACTCTGGTATTTAGCTTTATTTCGGCCCCATTTAAAGCAGCATTTTCTGCCAGCGCTATTGTTAATTTATAGGGGGAAACTACACCAGCTGTTTCAGCATAGAGAGCAAATTCAGCTCCGGGATGAATTTTTGGCTCTTTTTCTCTTAATTCTTTTTCATTTAAAACTTTTAAACCTTTAATGCCCCGGTTTTCCCCTTCACGCTTTTTTTGCTGCAGGTGTTTACGATCCTGCCTGTTAAAGCCTACTACCAGGGAACCTTTGCGTTCAAAAGGGACCTTCAAATTACTGCAGAGTTTATCAAAAACTGGATTTGCCTCTACATTAAGTTTTCCTTTCAAGGTATTTTCGGAAGCACTGTAACCAGCATGAATAATGCCAGAATTTGCTTTAGAAGTTCCTGAAGCCACATCAGAATCCTTTTCCAGCAGGCAGATAGAAATTTCATACTTGCTTAATTCTCTAGCTATAGCTGCACCTATTACTCCACCTCCAACAATGACAATATCATATTCACCAATATTATCTTTCTGCATAAACCTACCTCCTAATATTTTATTCCATAATTTTGAGACTTTCGAACTTACTTGCTCAGGTTTTGATTTTTTGTTAAAAATTAGACAAAAACAAAAAGAGAACCACTATCTCCTGCTGAGGGTATAGTAATCCCCCAGCTGCAGATAATGGTTCTCTCTTTTCTCAACCATCTTTACAGATATTAATATTTATTTTCTTATCCTATTTTTATTATATAGTAAATAATAATTTTATGCAAGACCGGACATTCAATTTATTTCTGCCCAATTTAAAGCTGATTCAACAGCATTATGCCAGCCCTGCAAATATTCATTTCTTTTTCCCGCAGAAATTTGCGGTTCAAATTCCTTTTCAACCTTTCTCAGTTGTGAAATTGCCTGCAAATTCTCCCAGTAGTCAACCGCCAGACCAGCTAAATAAGCTGCTCCAGCTGCTGTGGTTTCAGTATTAACAGGTCTTTGTACTACTTCGCGAGAAACATCAGCCAAAAATTGCAAAAGAAAATTATTTTGGGCAGCACCACCATCAACTCTAATTTCTTTAATATCTATGCCGGCATCTTCCTCCATTGCTTCCAGCAAATCCTGGCTCTGATAACCGATAGCTTCTAAAGTGGCTCTAATCAAGTGATTACGGGTGGTTCCTCTGGTTATGCCCACTATCATACCCCGGGCTCTAGGTTCCCAGTGAGGGGCTCCCAGTCCGGTAAAAGCAGGCACTATATAAACACCATCAGTGTCTTCTACTTTTTGAGCAAAATATTCTGAGTCAGCAGGATCACTCAAAAGTTCCAATTCATCGCCCAGCCACTGAATAGCTGATCCTGCATTAAATATACTGCCTTCAAGACAGTAATTTATTTCTTCTTCCAGCCCCCATCCTATGGTTGTAAGAAGACCATTATCAGATATATAGGGTTCTGTGCCGGTATTCATGAGCATGAAAGCACCAGTTCCATAGGTTGATTTAATCATACCCTTTTTTAGACAGGCCTGGGCAAAAGTAGCAGATTGTTGGTCTCCTGCAATACCTGCAATGGGTTTTTTACAGCCAAAAAAATTTGTGGGGTCGGTATAGGCAAAAATACTGCTGCTGGACTGAACTTCAGGTAAAATTTCAGCAGGAATATCTAAAATTTCCAGTAATTCTTGATCCCATTCCAGATCTTTTATATTATAAACCAGAGTTCTGGAAGCATTAGTATAATCTGTCACATGTTTTTCTTCCCCGCTTAATTTCCAGACCAGCCAGCTATCTATGGTACCAAACAGCAAATCACCGTTCCGGGCCTTTTTCCTGGCTCCTTCAACATGATCAAGGATCCATTTAATTTTAGTGCCGGAAAAATAAGGATCTAACAGAAGACCCGTTTTTTTCTGAAATTTATCTTCCAGCCCTCGTTTTTTAAGATTCGAACACATATCAGTAGTTCTTCTGCACTGCCAGACTATAGCATTAAAAATTGGTTCACCAGTATTTTTATCCCAGATAAGCGTTGTCTCCCGCTGGTTAGTAATTCCTATTCCAGCTATATCCTGAGCCGTAAATTTTACCTCCTGGAGTACAGAGGACATCACTGTTTTAGTGGTCTCCCATATTTCCTGGGGATCATGCTCTACCCAGCCTGGCCGGGGATAAATTTGCTCAAATTCCTGCTGAGCTTTATTTAAAATCTCCCCTTCACTATTAAACAGCATAGCTCTTGTACTCGTTGTCCCCTGGTCTATAGCCATAATTATCTTATCTGACATTTTTATCTACAGCCTCCTATAATCTTCTTAAAGCTACAATTACTTCAATCTCATCTCCCGCATCTTCAATTATATCGGAAAGATCAGAGAGCATAATGAGAAAATCTTTATAGAGACCTTTCTGTCCCGGGGTTAAATCATCTCTTTTGGACAGTCTTTGAATCAAATTTTTCTCCAGGCTATCTATCTCAGATTCCTTTTTTTCGATCTCTTCAACCCTGTCAATAGCTTTTTGATGATCTTTAAAAACATAATCAATTGCACCTTCCAGCTCTTCAAACATTTCCATGGTGATGTCAACTATTTTATTTAACTGATTCTCTCCCATCTCAGAAATATCCATTGATTCTAAAACTATGTAATCTAGAGTGCTTTCAGAGAAATCTGCCACTTTATCAGTATATTCCAGCAGTGTTAAAAAATCTCTACGGGTATTTGAAAGCAAATATCTTTTATCGATTAAAAGCCTGATAATGTCTCTGCGAACTTCATCAGCTTTAGATTCTAAGCTGTTAACCTCATCAATAAAGTTTCTGGTTTCCTCATCCAAACCTTTATCAATATACAGCTTCATTGCCTGCACAAAAGCATTAAGACAATCTCTAACCAGATGACTGTGTTGTTGATATAGTTCAATTAATTCCTGTTCTTCCCCCATTAAATCTTCCATTTTTCTCCTCCTTAATAAATAAGACTCATACTCTGTTCAGCTTTAATTGGCCGAACAGAGTATGAAATGATTCAAGATTTATTCATTTTCTGTTAAATTCATAGGCTGACCACAGCAAACCAGTTCTCCTCCACCAACTTCTAAAACTTTTACCACATTACCACAGACACCACATTGATAAACTTCGCCTTCATTTTGAACTGCCATATAAACCCTCCTTTATAAATAAGTTTTTTACTATAATAATAATTGGATCTTCTCCATATCAGTTGTTTGAATATAGTTTTAGTCATTTTCGTAATGCTTAAATTGAAAGCTATAAGGCTCTGTTCACCAGCAGTTCTGGAGAAGAACTTAATTATTTATCTTTAATTTCTTCTAATCCTGATCTATAAGGGGGACTGATAATCCCATAGTCGGTAATAATACCGGTAATATTTTCCGCAGGGGTAATATCAAAAGCCGGATTATAAACATCAATATCATCAGGAGCAATTTTTTCTCTGCCAATCTGCACTACTTCCAGTCTGGACCGTCTTTCAATTTCTATCTGGTCTCCGCTATCAGTTGAATAATCCACCGTTGAACGTGGTGCAACCACATAAAAAGGTACACTATGAAGCCTGGCCAATTCCGAAATCATGTAAGTTCCAATTTTGTTTGCTGTATCACCATTGGCCGCTATACGATCAGCTCCTACCAGGACTAAATCGATATCACCGGATTTTAATTTAGGAGCTACCGCACTTTCTACTAATAAAGTAGCTGGAATATTTTCCTGCACAAGTTCGAAGGCTGTCAATCTGGCCCCCTGCAGTCGAGGTCGGGTTTCAGTAGCGAAAACATGAATATTTTTATTTCTTCTAAATGCTTCTCGTATAACTCCCAGTGCAGTACCAAAATCAACTGTAGCTAAAGCACCTGTATTACAATGAGTCAATATATTGCTATGATCAGAAATAACAGTATGCCCATAGAGGCCAATCTGACGATTAGTTTCCACATCCTCCTGAGCGATATTATGGGCCTCATTTTCTAAAACTCTTAACAAAGCCTGTCTATCTTTATTTTTATTAGCTTTTAAAACTTTCATCATTCTATTTACCGCCCAGCTGAGATTTACAGCTGTAGGACGAGACTTTTTGATAACCTCAGCCGCTTTTTCTACTTTATTATAAGCTTCCTGAGAACTTAAATTTTCATATTCTCTAGCCGCTAAATATACTCCAGCTGCCCCGGCAGCTCCAATCGCAGGAGCCCCTCTAACTACCATTTTTTCTATGGCTTCTGCCACTTCTCGATAATCATCAGCCGTATAATATTCAATTTTGCCCGGGAGTTTTCTCTGATCGAGCAGTACCAGTTCTTCTTTTTTTAGCTCCATTGTTTGATGCTTCATGATTACTCCCCCTAATTACTGGTTTTTTATGCCTGTATGCCCAAAGCCGCCGGCTCCACGATTAGTACCGGTCAATTCGTCTTTTTCTTCCCACTCCACTTTTACTGTTTTTTGAATGATTAGCTGAGCTATTCTATCACCTGGACTGATTAGGAACTCATTGTGTCCATGATTTATTAATATAACACCTATTTCACCTCTGTAACCAGGATCTATGACACCATCGCCGTTAAGAACGGTAACACCTTTGTCCAGAGCTAAACCGCTGCGGGGATGAACAAAACCAGCGTACCCCCGGGGGATAGCAATTTTAATTCCGGTTTTAATTAACTTCCATTCACCTGAAGGTATTATATTTTTTTGGGCTGCATAAAGATCCAGTCCAGCATCTTCGCCTTCATGCTGATATTTAGGAAGAGGAACAGATTCTTTCACCCGACTAATTGAAATTTTCAAGATAAACCTCCTCTGAATTACTTGGCTAATTCGCTAATCTACCAGTACATTTTATAAATTACTATTTCATAAATACATGATTGCCGATTGTTACAATTTTTTCCCTGTTTTGCGTCCAGGCTCGATCAGTAGCTTTATCTGGATTATAGAAGAAGAGTGCTCCGCCTGTAGGATCTTTACCATCCAACGCTTCTCTAGCTGCCTGACGTGATGAATGATCAGGTCTTGCTCGATAAGAACCATCCTGTACTGGTGAAAACTGTCCCTGATCATAAATAACCTCAGTTATACTGTCAGGAAATCTGGGGTTTAACACCCTGTTAATAACTACTGCTCCTACGGCTACTTTTCCGTTATAGGGTTCTCCTCTGGCTTCACCATGGATAATTCTGGCCAGGAGGTCAAATTCCTCGTCACTGATTGAGCGTGAAAGTACCTCCCGCCTGCTCAGATCACTAACTGGCACCAGAATATCGTCACCCTGTCTTAAGGTAGTATCTGACATTTCATTTAAGGAAGTTATTACTCCCATCGAAGTATTAAAGCGTCTGGCTATTTCATAAATTGTATCTCCCCTGCGAACATGGTAGGTTATGATATCATCTGACTCAATCTCAGAAATATCAGGCTGCTCCTGGCTGGGATTATATTTAACAGTACGGCTCCTCGGCAAATCAAGAGACAGTTCGTAATCTCTATCAGCTAAATTTTTATCAAAATTTCTTTCAGGCTCACTATCAGGGGAAGGAATTTCAATTTCATCTCCAATCCGCAGAGAAGTGGAGCTTTCTATATCATTCCACTCTTTTAATTTATCAACAGAAACATCATACTTTGCAGAAATTTCTGAAATTGTATCGCCTGACTGAACTACATAAATTAAATGGAAATTTTGGGCCTCTAATTTCTCCTGCAAAGCTGCAAACATGAACACCAGTACTATTGATAGTAAAGTTATGACTAATATTAAGTTTTTAAGAAATGCTGTAAAGTTAATTTTTTTATAATTCATTTGCAAACATACCTCAATTTCATTTTTCTGGAAACTTCTATTTAAAATATTCTCTGGTAAAAGAAAATATCCTCCCTTTAAAGCTAAGAAGTTTAATTATTTATTACAGGCCAGTCATTTTTTAACTGGCAGCCTTCCGGTAAAGAATCTATAAAATATTGGCCATAACTTTTTTGGGAAATTCGATTATCCAGTATGATAACTTTTCCCCTGTCACTTCTCGATCTGATTAAACGACCAAAACCCTGCTTAAACCTCAGAACGGCTCGGGGTAAAGTTTCTTCATAAAAAGAGTTTTCTCCCCTGGACTCAATCATTTCCTGTCTGGCAGCAATAATAGGATTTGTGGGAACAGCAAAGGGAAGCCTCATAATAACCAGTAAGCTTAAAGCTTTACCCTGGACATCAATTCCCTCCCAAAAACTGGCAGTACCTAAAAGAACTGCAGAACCGCTTGTTCGCAAGCGATTTAATATTTGTTTTCGTGAAGCTTCTCCCTGCACCAAAAGATGTTTGGAGGTATCATTTAAATAATTATTGAGTAAATTTTTTGTCCGGTAAAGCATTTTATAAGATGTAAATAACAGCAGTGCTCCTCCTGAACTGGCCATCAGCACCTCAGCCAGATTAGATATTATTTCATCTTCAAAATTATCTTCAGTTACAGCAGGTATATTCTCCGGGGCAAAGATTTCCACCTGTTCATTATAATCAAAAGGAGAGGATATTTTAAGGTGCTCAGCTTTATTTAAACCCAGCCGCTGTTTAAAATAACTGAAATCTTCTTTTACCGCCAGAGTGGCAGATGTCAGAACAAGTGTAACCAGCCTTGAATATAGAGATTCCTGTAAAAATTCATCAACTTTAATACGGGAATTTTCCTGGATAATATGCAAATCATTGCTGTTATTATCTTTTTGTAGCCAAAAAACATATTCATCCTGGTGAGAAGAAAAATTTAAATTAAGATCCAGTGCCGATATAAATTTATTAAGACGTTCTATATATCCAGTCAGCTCCTTAATTATTGAATCTTCCCCCGGCGAAGAATTATTTATATTACCTTTGAGCATTTCTCGTAAATGTTTCATCTTTCTATTTAACTGCTGCATTAAGTCCAAAATATTATCTCCATGCAACTGCCAGGAATGTATTTCTTCCTGAGAAAATGAGGCATCTTTTAACCGCATATTGTATTTTTCTGAAGGCATTAATTCAGTTAACTTCTGACTATATTCTTTCAAGGCTTCTTCCAGCCTTTTAGCCAGAGGCCATATCTTGTTATCGATATTTGAAAAAAGCGATTTTTTGATTGACTCATCGATTATAATATCTAAATTTCTTAATTTCACCACGGGCGAGTTTTTTGAATTTTTCAATCTTTTCAGCAGCTTTAAAACTTTAGGAGGATAAAATTCTTTGCCACTGATATTGTGAGCAGCCTCAGGTAAGTTATGAGCTTCATCAATAATTAATTTGTTAAAATCAGGCAAAATACCCCCCTGTGATTCTTTTAGAATAACATCCGAAAGCAAAAGATGATGATTTACTATTAGAATATCACTACGATGAACCTCTTCTCTCGCCTGCTGAAAAAAGCATTTGTCAATATAATGACAGCTATTTCCCAGACATAGATCGCTCTCAGAACGAAGTTCCTGCCAGACATTTGGAGAAATAGAAATATCAAATTCGCTATAAGTACCGGAATAATTTTCTTCAGACATACAATCAGATACATACCTGGCAACTCTATATAAATCAGAATCATTATTTTCATCTTCAGCCTGGCTTAAAATGTTTTTTAATTTTCTGGTGCAGACATAATTATTTCTTCCCTTGACCAGGGTGGCTTTAAAATCAAAGGATAGAATTTTCTGTAGTTGAATAAGATCCTTTTCTAACAGCTGCTGCTGTAAATTAATGGTGTTTGTAGAAACCACAACGGGATCTTTGTTTAATTGATTCCAGAAAAGAGCCGGCAGTAAATAAGCAAAAGACTTGCCTATTCCAGTCCCTGCCTCAATCAATACCTTTTCTCTATCATTGAAAGCTGTGATAATTCTATTCAAAACAGATAACTGTTCTTCTCTTTCTTGATAATCATTTAAGACTTTTTCCAGGCCGCCGCCCTGTTGTAAAATATTCAGAAGCTTTTCCCGGGGTAAATCTTCTCGTCTGCCTACCTTTTCTGGTTCTACAACCACATAAGCATCCTCAACCTGATTATTAGTTATAATAAAACCAATACCTCTATTGCCAAGTCTGGAAGCAATTTTAATATCGGCAGCTGAAGGCCTTAAATCACCAGAAGGATGATTATGAATTACGCAAAAACCTGGTTCTAAATTATTTATTATGGCCGGAGCCATATTTTCATTACCCCGGGCAATAACTTCTACATGATTTATCAGATTTTTTTCAAAATCAAATTCGCCCCGAAAAAAAACCTCATTATTGTCGGCTTCATTGATTTTATTTTTAATATAATTTCTTGTAGACCGGGAAAATATTTGCAGATTCTGCATTATTTTTTCTCCTAATTATTCTGATTGTTCTTATAATTTCTTATTGCTTTTATAGAGTCAACATCCGGATCATCATCTCTATCATCAAACCAGGGGGTTTCCAGAATTAATGGTATATGTTTAAACCGGGGATAGTTTACAATATTTTTAAAACCCTCCCGGCCAATCTCTCCCTCACCGATATGGGCATGCTCATCTTTCTGGCTATTTAATTCGTATACAGAGTCATTAATATGGAGGACTTCCAAATTTTCCAGACCTACCTCAGAATCAATTTTATCGGTAAGACTGTCCAGACCCTCCTTGTTGGCCACATCATAACCAAAGGCATAAGCATGACAGGTGTCAACACATATTCCCAATCTATCCTGATTGCTGGTTAGAGAAATTATTCGTTTTAATTCAGAAAATTTAGCTCCAATTTTTGTCCCACTACCATCCACATTTTCCAGCAGCAGTTTCGTATCACCCTCAATATCATCCAGAACTTTATCAATACCTGCTGCAATTTTTTCGATACCAGCCTCAATTCCTGAACCTGTATGGCTGCCAGGATGGAAAACCAGATGGTCTGCTCCAATTCTAACTGAACGACGATAATCATCTTTCAAGCCCTGTACCGATTTTTGCCAGAGATCTTCCCTGGGTGAAGCTATATTAATCAAATAAGTAGCATGAACTACCACGGGAGCAAGATCTACTTCTTCTCTCGCTTCTCGAAACTGTTGGCAGGCTGCTTCTGTAAGCTCTTTTCCCTGCCAGCCCCGGGGGTTTTTAACAAAAATTTGCATAGCGTTACAGCCTATGTCTACAGCTCTGGTAATTGCTTTATTTAAACCACCAGCAATAGAAACGTGTTTACCCAGTTTCATATTTTTCTCCTTTCATGCCTAAAAATAGTTAAATAAATAAAGCTGGAGTTCAAACTTTTTACGCAGTTTGAACCCCAGTGATGATTAAAATCTAATAAATTCCCTTCCAGTCAGACTTATTGATATTTTTCTTTCTCCTCTTCATCCATTTCTTTAAGAGCCTGAATGCGAGAAAGGTTGAGACGATCCTGATCATCTATTTCTGTTACTTTTACCGGCACTTCATCACCGACCTCTAAAATATCCTCTACTTTATCTACATGATAATCAGCAAGTTCAGATATATGAATTAATCCTTCTCTGCCGGGAACAATCTCCGCAAAAGCTCCGAAATTAACTATTTTCTTGACTTTACCGGAGTAAATTTCACCGACCTTGACTTCTCTGGTTAATTCTTCAATCATCTCTCTGGCTTCTTCTCCACCTTCCTGATCCTCAGATAAGATGAATATTGTTCCGTCATCTTCTATGTCTATTTGAGCACCGGTTTTATCAATTATTTTATTGATCATCTTACCACCAGGACCAATGACATGACGAATCTTATCAGGGTCTATTTCCATAGTTATCATTCTGGGGGCATAAGGTGATAATTGCGGTCTCGGTTCAGCTATTACTTCACTCATTTTATCTAAAATATGCAATCTGCCTTCCCGGGCTCTTTTAAGTGCTCTGGTCATAATTTCTTTGGAAATTCCAGAAACCTTAATATCCATCTGTAATGCTGTTATACCTTCCCTGGTTCCTGCAACTTTGAAGTCCATATCGCCAAAATGATCTTCCAGGCCCTGAATATCTGTCAAAATAGCTATATTATCATCTTCTTTCATCAAGCCCATGGCAATACCTGCTACCGGTTTCTTGATAGGTACTCCTCCATCCATCATAGCCAGGACACTGCTACAAATACTGGCCTGAGAAGTTGAGCCATTGGATTCTAAAACTTCCGAGACCAATCTAATAGTATAAGGGAATTCTTTATCTTCAGGCAAAATTGGCCGCAAAGCTTTTTCGCCCAAAGCACCATGACCTATTTCACGCCGTCCCGGACCTCGAATGGGATTGGTTTCTCCAACACTGTAAGGCGGGAAATTATAATGATGCAGAAACTTTTTCTTTTCCTCTTCTCCCAGTCCAAAGAGAATTTGTTCATCACTGGAAGCCCCTAAAGTCAACACACTCAAAGTCTGTGTTTCTCCCCGGCGAAACATGCCGCAGCCGTGAACTTTAGGAATAATACCAGTATCAGCACTTATGGGCCTGACTTCGTCTATATCTCTCCCATCTGGCCGGTTGTTATTATGAATTATTTCTTTACGTAAAATTTCTTTTGCTACTTCATCAAATTCATCTTTGAGCAGACTTTTATATTCATCAAATTCATCGTCTGCTAATTCCTCCTCCAGTTCAGCCATAACCTCTTCTTTAACTGCATCCATTTTGTCTTCTCTTTCCAGTTTATCTTCAGTAAAAATAGCATTTAAATATTTATCCTCTGATTTTTCACGAACTCTTTCTTTCAGGTTATCGGGTAGCTCAGGTGGAACAAATTCCATCTTCTCTTTTCCTATTTCTTCGCGCATTTGTTTTTGAAATCTGACAATATCCTTGATGTGGCCATGAGCGAATTCGATAGCTTCCGCCATCATTTCTTCTGATACTTCTTCAGCACTGGCTTCGACCATCATAACTGCTTCTTCAGTTCCCGCTACCATCAAGTCCAGTTTACTTTCTTCACATTTTTCTACGTCAGGATTTATTATAAACTCTCCATCTTCAAGCCCCACCTTTACACCCGCAATAGGGCCATCAAAGGGAATATCAGATATAGTAAGAGCAGCTGATGCTCCATTCATGGCTACAAATTCAGGCGCACAATCATCTTCCACTGAAAGAACCGTAGCAACCACCTGAATATCATGACGCATTTCCTGGGGAAAAAGCGGTCTAAGAGGCCGATCAATTAAACGAGCATAAAGGGTTGCTTTATCCCGGGGTTTACCTTCTCTTCTGGTTATACTGCCCGGAATTTTCCCAATAGCATATACCCTTTCTTCATAATTCACCATTAGTGGCAAATAATCAATTCCCTCTCTGGGTTCTTCCATTGTAGCCGTAACCAGTATCGACGTATCACCATATTGAGCCAAAACTGCTCCATTAGCCTGTTGTGCATATCTTTTGGTTTCAAAGCTTAGTTCTTTTCCTGCAACTTCCATACTCCAATTGTTTTCCATAATGAACCTCCTTAAATTCTGAAATTTTTCTTTTATTCTGCCGCTGATTCTCTGAATTACTTTCTCTAAAAACTTATAGTATAATAAAGAGCGGGTCCTGGAACCCGCCCTTTGTGATAGTTATCCTCTTATACCAAGATTTTCAATAAGTTCACGATAACGCTCAATGTCGTTATTTTTGAGATATTTTAATAATCTTTTTCTTCTGCCAACCATTTTAATCAGCCCCCTGCGGGAAGCATGATCCAGCTTATGCTCTTTTAAATGTTCAGTTAAATCCTTAATCCGGGCTGACAGCAGAGCAATTTGTACTTCCGGAGAACCGGTGTCTCCTTCCTCTCTTTGATATTCCTCGATAATTTCCTGTTTATCTTCGGTTGTAAGCATATTATGTTACACCTCCTGTGTATTTTATACTCCACTGGCCAAGTATCCGCTGGAGGAAGCGAAAAACCCAGCCAGGGAAATTTAATCTACTCTACTTACACAATAGTATCACAAAACTTTTTTTGTGTAAAGAATGTCGGATTTAATAGTTTCCTTTAAATCAGCAATATCTTCAAATTCTTTTTCTTCGCGAATAAATTCCACCGGGCTAAAACTCAGTCTTTCCCCATACAAATCTTTTTTCAGATTTAAAATATAGACCTCTATTCTATAATCTTTGCTGGAAAAAGTGGGGTTATAACCAAAATTTGCTGCAGCTTTATATTTATCTTCTTTATAGTTTACATAACCAGCATAAACACCACTTTTAGGCAGTATGTAATCTGCCTCCAGTTTTAAGTTGGCAGTCGGATAGCCAAGTTTATGACCGCGACCAGAACCATGAATAACTTTACCGGACATGGTGTAATATCTCCCTAATAATTCCGGGATCTCACTCACCCTGCCGGCAGCAATTAGATTTCTTATTCTGGTGCTGGAAATTTTTTTGTTATCATCTGTGGTTAAAGGAGCAAGAATTTCAACTTTAAATCCTAAATCACTGCCTAAATCTTTTAAAGACTCGCTATCACCCTCACCTTGATAGCCGAAAGTAAAATCTTCTCCCACCACCAGAAGCCGACTTTTTAATTTTTCCACTAAAATATCAGCCACAAATTTTTCAAATTGAGTGCGAGAGAAATCAGTGGTAAATTCCTGACAAAAATAATATTCCAAATTCATCTGGCGCAAAATTTCTATCTTTTGTTTGGGTGAACAAATAACCTTTGGACCTTCTCCCGAATTTAAAACCCGCCGGGGATGAGAGTTAAAGGAGAAAACCCCTGAACTTAGGCTATATTTTGCTGCCAGTTCTTTAGCCTTATTTATTACTATTTGATGCCCCTTATGCAGTCCATCAAAAGTTCCCAGTGCCAGAACAGTGGGAGGACCATCATATGATGCAAATTCATCATCGTATAAAACCTTCATTTCTTATTTACCTCCACCATAAACTTCCTATTCTTCTAGATTAAAAACTCGCTCGGGCTTTAAATGTATTTCGTCATTCTTTTGTTTCAGACTGCTGATAGCTATAAATAAATTATCAGGGCCCCGAATAATATATTTATTATCCTCTTTATTTTTGCTTTCCGTAATTGCAATATTCTGGGGGTTTTCAAAATCCTCTCTGGCCAATTCAGCCCCGTTTACAGCCCGTTCCAGAGCATAATTCTTTACTTTAAGCTCAACAAAATTTAAGGGGGCAGTTAACGGCATTAATCTGGCCGACAGATTTTTTTCTGTTTTTAACTCTTTAGGGGTTAATGAGTTTTCCAGTTTAAAAGGACCCGAGGTAGATCTTAACAGAAAATTTAAAACTCCACCACAATCTAAATCGCGACCAATATCCCGGGTTAAGGCTCTAATATAAGTGCCCCGGGAACACGTTACTTTAATATGGATTAATGGTAATTTCAGATAAGTAATCTCTAAACTTTCTATATGTACCTCTCTGGCCTCTCTTTCCACCTCTTTACCTTTGCGAGCCAGTTCATATAATTTTTTGCCATTTTTCTTAACAGCTGAATACATAGGGGGAATCTGCTCAATCCAGCCCAGATAATTGTCCAGCACAGATTGAATTTCTTCTCGGGACAAACTTTGCCAGTTTCTACTTTGTTCTGCTATCTCACCTTCTCTATCATGAGTGGTGGTCTCCAGTCCCAGCTCAATTTCACAATGATATTCTTTTTTTTCTTCAGGCAAAAAAGGAATGATTTTGGTGCCTTTTTCCATACATACAGGCAGCACCCCTGCTGCTCGAGGGTCCAGTGTACCAGTATGGCCGGCTTTATCTGCATGAAAAATTTTTTTGAGCCAGTTTACAACATCAAAAGATGTCATTCCCGGAGGTTTGCATATATTAATAATTCCTGCATTTTTAGAAGACATTCTTTTTCACCTCTAAAATGACATCATCTATAACCTGCTGCAAGTCTCCATCTACCTTGCAGCCAGCAGCCCGATGGTGGCCTCCCCCACCAAATTTTTTGGCAATTTCATTTACCTGCAGGTAATCATTAGAGCGAAAACTAACCTTGATCCCATCTTCTTCTTCACTAAACAAAATTCCCACTTCTACCCCATCTACATCTCTTGCGTAATTTACAATACCTTCTTTATCCTGAGGAACAGTATCTGTGGACTTATAATCTTCTCTGGTTATCTGTAAATAAGCTATATTATCACGGGCCGCCATCTGTAAACTGGCTAAAGCTCTCCCCTTAAGTTTTAAAATCTTTGGCTGTTTTCTTCCATAAAGACTGCGATTTATTTTATAAATATTAACTCCCTTATTCATGAGTTCAATGACCTTTTCCATAACTTCAATTGTAGTGTTACTGTAACGAAAAAAACCCGTGTCAGCCAGAATAGCCATTGCCAGAGACCTGGCAGCTGAGAGGGAGATTTCCCACTGCCACTGCAGCGCTAAATCATACAAAATTTCTCCGGTGGCCGCTGCCTGCGGATTAACCAGATTCAGATGACCAAAATGACTGTTATCATCATGATGATCTATATTAATTACTGTAGTATCTTCACTACTATTAATGACTGAACTCAGATTTTCACTGGCCGGTCCGGTCCTGTCCAGATCACTGCAATCAACTGTAATAACAGCATCATAGGCAGAAAAGTCAATATCTTCTTCATATAATATTATATTTTTTTCAATTTCTTCTGCCGCCAGTTGATATTGCAGAGGGATTTCTTCATAAACAGCCATCTCCACCTTTTTGCTGTGGTTTTTTAATAAATAATAAAGAGCAGTTAAAGACCCTATGCAATCTCCATCAGGCTCTTTATGTCCCAACAAAAAGAAGGTTCCGCCCCTGGTAAAAGCCTGTTTCAGGGCGGAAATTTTATTGCTATCAACAGTAGATGATATCATTTAATCTTTTTCCTTTCCTTCCTGAGAGGTTTCATCCAAATTCTGTCTTTCTTTCATAGCCTTTTTGTCTTCAGCCCTGGCTTCTTTAATTATTTCAGAAATATGAATTCCGTGTTCGATAGAATCATCGTATCTGAATTTCAATTCAGGTATATGATAAATAGTTATTCTTTCTCCCACCAGACTGCGGATAAAACCTGTTGCTTCTTCTAAGCCATCCATGGTGTCCTGTTTTTCCTGTTCACTGCCCATAACACTGACAAAAACCTTAGCATGTCTAAGATCTCCACTCACATCCACTTCAGTTATAGATACAAAACTACCGATGCGAGGATCTCTAACTTCTCGTCTAATAATATCGCTTATTTCCTCTTTTAATAATTCACCCAGTCTTCTATCTCTTTCTTTTACCATAATCATTCACCTCTTTTGCAGAAAGAGGATTAAAGAGTTCTTTTAACCTCTTTATAATCGTAAAACTCCAGTATGTCTCCTTCTTTTATATCGTTATAGTTTGCTATGCCTACTCCACATTCATAACCATCCTGAACTTCCCTGACATCTTCTTCAAATCTTTTTAAAGAGGAAAGTTCACCTTCATGCTGTACTACTCCATCTCTAATCACTCTTACATTGAAATTGCGATTTACTAATCCATCTCTTACATATACACCGGCTATATTGCCCACATCCGGAACTTTGAAAATCTGTCTCACCTCAGCATGGCCGCGAACTCTCTCTTTCAATTCAGGTTCCAGCAGACCTTCCATGGCATCTTTTATATCTTCCAGAGCTTTGTAAATAACTCTGTAGGTGCGTATATCTACCTTTTCTTTTTCAGCATATTTTTGCGAATTTAAACCCGGCCTTACGTTAAAACCAATAATTATGGCATTGGAGGCACTGGCCAAATCGACATCAGTTTCTGTAATAGCACCTACTCCAGTATGAATTACGTTAACTGTTACTTCTTTAGTGCTCATTCTTTCCAGAGATTGTTTTAAAGCTTCTATAGATCCCTGCACATCAGCTTTAATTATTAAATTTAATTCCTGAACTTCGCCATCCTGCACCTGTTCATAAAAATCTTCCAGGGTAATGCCAGTTTCAGCCTGTCTTCTAACTTCCTGCTGTTCTTCTTTACGCTGTTCAGCCACTTCCCGGGCTCGTTTTTCATCCGCAAGTACCTGGAGAAAATCCCCGGCTTTGGGCACATCAGAAAAACCTAAAATTTCTACAGGAGTAGAAGGACCGGCCTGTTCCACCCGATTGCCGTGTTCATCAATCATTGCTCTTACTCGACCACAGGCAGCACCTGCCAGCACAGAATCGCCAATTTCCAGAGTTCCATTTTTAACCAGTACAGTTGCTACTGGCCCTCTTCCTTTATCAAGTTCAGCTTCAATGACCACCCCTTCTGCAGGACGATGAGGGTTGGCCATGATCTCTTCAATTTCGGCCTGTAAAAGAATCATTTCCAAAAGCTCATCAATATTTTCTCCCTGAAGGGCCGATATTTCCACACAAATGGTTTGACCGCCCCATTCTTCGGGAACCAGACCATATTCGGTCATCTGCTGTTTGACCTGGTCCGGTTTAGCATTATGCTTGTCAATTTTATTTATTGCCACTAAAATCGGGATATCCGCTGCTTGCGCATGATTTATAGCCTCCACCGTTTGAGGCATAATACCATCATCCGCAGCAACTACCAGAATAGCTATATCAGTAATCTGGGCGCCTCTTGCCCGCATGGCTGTAAAAGCTTCATGACCGGGAGTATCAATAAAGGTTATTTTTTCATCCTGGACTGTGATCTGATAAGCTCCAATATGCTGGGTTATGCCTCCGGCTTCAGTTTCTGTTACCCGGGTTTCTCGAATAACATCCAGAAGAGTAGTTTTACCGTGATCTACGTGTCCCATAACCGTAACTATAGGAGGCCGCAGTTCATAGTCTTCTTCTTTATCTTCAAAGTCAGTTTTCACCTTTAAATCAGAACAGGGGGCAGAATCTGTTTCCTCTTCTCCTTCCAGCACAACATCAAGATTTAGTTCAGATATTACATCTTCTAAAGCATCTGATTCCAGAGAAAAATTGATATTGGCCATTATTCCAATATCCATTAAAGATTTAATTAATCGATTAGAAGGTATATTGGCTACTTCTGCCAGTTCTTTAACTGTTATAGGAGCAGAAACACAGGGTTTAACTGGTTCCTGTTTTTGTACTTCCGTTTCAGTAGAAGCAGTTTTTTCCTCAGTTTTTGCAGCAGCAGACTCTTCTGCTGACCTGTCCTCAGATTCTGCCTCCTCTACTTCTGACTCCTGTTTGGCTTCCTGATCTTCATAATATATTTCCTTTACCAGTTCAGCGGTCTCCACATCAATAGTGGCCATGTGACTGGAAACATCGATATCCAGCTGTTGCAGCAGATCTACTACTTCACTGCTTTCCAGCTCCATATCACGTGCTAATTCATAGACTCGCAATTTTCCCATACAATCCACCTCCAGTGAATAACTACAGCTAAAATACAGGCAGAATTAAAATCATTAACACAATAATAATCTCCCGCCTGCATCTACACTCAATATATATTTTTCTGTTATATTATATTGATTTAACCCTGTTTAATCTTTTCAGTCAAAAAATCGTATATTTCATCAGATATTTCAATTTTTAAACCCTGTTTTAAAGAACCATTTTCACAGGCTAAATCCAGACATTCAATTTGCGGGCAGAGATAAATTCCTCTGCCGGGAACATCCCCACCGGGATCAACTTTTATATCCCCTTTATTATTGACTATCCTCATGAGCTCGATCTCATCTCTTAAATCTCCACAACCAGCACATTCTTCTAAAGGACTGGCACTCAAGTAAATTCCCTCCTCAAATAGAGATGAAGTAATTAATTAGTTTTTATTTTCCTGGTCAGAATCATCATCGGTTTTTTCCTGTTCAACAGAAATTTCTATTTCCTCTTCTACAGAAGGTTCTTCATTTTCTTCTGAAAATTCCAGGTTATCTGTCTCAGTTTTAGATTCCATTTCTTCCAGTGAAGTATCAGTTTCGACTTCTGAAGTTACAGTTTCATCTTCACCCCCACCTTCAAATTCTGATTCCTTTTTAATATCAACTTTCCAGCCGGTTAACTTAGCAGCCAATCGGGCATTCTGACCTTCTTTCCCGATAGCCAGGGAAAGTTGAAAATCTGGAACTACAACCTCAGCTACTTGCTCATCTTCATCTATTATTACTTCCTTAACTTCAGCAGGATTCAAAGCGTTTGCTATCAGTTTCTTGGGATCAGGATTCCACTGAACAATATCAATTTTTTCACCATTTAACTGATCTACAATTGCCTGCACCCGGCTACCTCTTGGCCCCACACATGCTCCAACCGCATCTACATCTTCTTCATCAGAATCAACAGCTACTTTAGAACGTCTGCCGGCCTCTCTGGCTACTGCTTTTATTTCTACTGTACCGTCAAATATTTCCGGAATTTCTATTTCAAACAATCTCATTAATAAACCCGGATGTGTTCGTGAAACCAAAATTCGCGGCCCCTTGGTGGTAGAGCTCACCTCTACTATATAGAGTTTAATTCTATCTCCCACATTATAATTTTCATCCTGTATCTGTTCCGAAGGCGGCAGCAGGGCTTCTGTTTTCCCCATATCTATCATGATATGATCATTTTGAAATCTTTGAATAGTACCGGTAATAAATTCACCCTCTTTTTCCTTATAATGCTCATAAATAACATCTCTTTCAGCTTCTCTTATTCTCTGCATTATGACCTGTTTGGCAGTTTGAGCGGCAATCCTGCCAAAATTTTCTGGTGTGACCTCTACTTCCACAATATCTCCAACTTCTGCTTCCTCTTTAATCTCTCGCGCCTGATCAACAGGCATTTCAAAATTTTCTCTGTCAGTTTCCTCTACAACTCGGCGTCGGGAAAAAACCTTAACTTCACCTGCTTCAGAATCTATCTCAACTCTAACATTTTCTTTTGAACCATAATCCTTTTTGTAAGCAGATTCCAGAGCTGTGGTTAAGGCATCAAGCAGAATTTCTTTGGGAATTTCTTTTTCCTTTTCAATGTCATCCAGTGCCTGTAAAAAATCGAAGTTCATAATTTCAACCTCCTCACTCTACCTGAAAATCTACACTCAGGCGAGCAGCAGCAATACTGTTATAGGGTAATTCAACTGTTTCATCATTCTGTAAGTTAATAAAAACAGTTTCATCCTGTATACCCTTCAGCAGTCCTGTGAATTCTTTTTTATTTTTAACAGGAGCATAGGTTTTTATAAATACTTTCTCTCCCGTGAATCTCTTGAAATCTTCTTTATCCCTCAGGGGTCTTTCCAGCCCCGGAGAAGAAACCTCTAAAATATAACTTTCATCTATGAAATCTTCTTCATCAAGCCACAAAGAAAGCTGACGGCTGATTCTTTCACAATCATTTAGGTCAACCTCATCTTGCCGATTTTCGACAAACACCCTTAATACTCGTTCTGAGCCTTCTTTTTCATAATCAACAGCAACCAGCTCAATATCCTTATCTGCTAACAGGGATTTAGTTTTTTTTGCCACTTTCTCTGATGTTTTCATGATCTTATCATCCTCTCCTGAAAATCGATAACTGAGGTTTGATTTCTTAATATTTTATTTAATTAAGGAGTGGGTAATTACCCACTCCTTCAACTCTACTCAGGTTAATTGTGATATTTCAACATATATTCCTTATTAATAATACCACAGCAATGTTTAAGTTGCAAGCAGGAAGGCTGTTCAGTAGATAATTTTACTCAAACAGAGATAGCTGGTTTTTTTCTGGCATGTCAGTTAAGGCGCCATTTTCTCGCAGGGCTTCTACAACAGTGGTTGAAATACCAGTTCTATCTATCAGGTCTTCCACTGACATAAATTCGCCCTGTTTGCGAGCCTGTACAATATTTTCGGCTGCGGTTCCACCCAGTCCCTGTACTCCTACCAGAGGAGGCAGGAGCGAACTATCACGCAGCTGGAAAGTATCTATAGCTGAATCATACAGATCCACCGGTTTAAACTTTATTCCTCTTTCCATTGCTTCGATGATTATCTGCAGCAATGTGACCAGTTTGTTTTCTTTTGGAGTTCTATTATTACCCTTCTCTTGCAGCTCAGAAAGATAATTCAAGATATGATCGTACCCCTGATTAATTATTCCCGCTTCATAACAATCAGAGTTATTGGTAAAATAGGTCGTATAGAATTCAGCAGGATGATATACCTTAAAATAGGCGATTCGATAAGCCATCATGACATAAGCAGCTGCGTGTGCTTTAGGGAACATGTATTTGATTTTGCGGCAGGAATTAATATACCAATCGGGAACATCGTGCTGTCGAATAAGTCGTTCCTGCTGATCACTTAAACCCCTGCCTTTTCTCACATCCTCCATAATTTCAAAACTTTTCTTGGCTTCAACCCCTTTTTGTATCAGGTAATTCATTATATCATCTCTAACTGAAATAACCTCTTTTAACTCCGCTGTACCGGCTTTAATCAGCTGGCGAGCATTATTCAACCATACATCGGAGCCATGAGATAGCCCACTGATTCTCACCAGTTCAGCAAAAGTTTTCGGTCTGGTTTCTACCAGCATCTGTCTCACAAAAGAAGTACCAAACTCTGGCACTCCCAGAGTGCCAACTTCCAGATCAAGAGGGTTATTTTCCAGTTCCAGCTCTTCCACACCGGAGAATATAGACATAGTTTTTTCATCATCCAGATCAATTTCCAGCGGATCCTTGCCAGTTAAATCCTGCAGCATTCTGATCGAAGTAGGATCATCATGTCCCAGCAGATCGAGCTTTAATATTTTTCCACTTATGGCATGATAATCAAAATGAGTAGTCTGTACTTCAGTATCCTGATCATTGGCTGGATGCTGGATTGGCGTAAAATCATGGATATCCATATCCCGGGGCACCACCATAAGCCCACCTGGATGCTGACCTGTAGTTCTTTTCACACCTGTACAACCCTGCACCAGCCGATTTACCTCCGTGCTGCGTTTTTCCAGCCCTTTATCCTGCAGATATCCTTTAACAAAGCCATACGCAGTCCTGTCGGCAATTGTAGAAATTGTACCCGCTCTATATACATATTCTTCTCCGAACAGTTTTTCTGTTTCACCGTGGATTTTTGATTGATACTCCCCGGAAAAGTTTAAATCTATATCGGGAACTTTATTACCATCAAACCCCATGAAAACTTCAAAAGGAATGGCAAAACCATCTGTGTCCATAGGACTGCCACATTCTGGACAAACTTTTTCCGGAAGATCCACCCCAACAATATCCTCTTCTTCCTGATGAAACTCCACTTCCTGACATTGAGGGCAGCGATGATGAGGTGGCAGAGGATTAACCTCTGTTATATCAGTCATGAAAGCCACCAGAGAAGAACCAACAGAACCTCTGGAACCAACCAGATAGCCATCGGCCAAAGATTTTTTTACCAGCTTATGAGAGATTAAATATATAACTGCATATCCATTGTCAATAATAGCTTTAAGCTCTTTTTCCAGCCTATCTTTTATCAAATCAGGCAGCGGCTCTCCATATAAACGCCTGGCTTTGGTAAAAGCTTTATTACGAACTTTTTCGTCAGCATCTTCTATTTCCGGAGTGAATAAATCATCAGGGATTGGCCTAATATCCTCGATTTTTTGAGCAATTTTTTGAGGATTATTTATAACAACTTCTCTAGCTTTATCTTTTCCCAGATAATCGCAAATCTCCAGCATTTCATCTGTAGTTTTAAAGTATATCGGAGGCTGCTTATCAGCATCATCAAAATCCTGACCTGTTTGTAAAATTTCCCGGAAAATATAATCTTTCTCATCTAAATAATGAGCATCAGTAGTGGCTACAACAGGTTTATTTAGGCTTTCACCCAGCTCACATATCTGGCGATTAATGTCTTTTATTTCAGCCAGAGAATCTACTTGTTCTGGAATCATAAATTTATTATTACCCGGTGGTTGTATTTCCAGGTAATCGTAAAATTCTGCTGTCTCTTTTAGTTTGCTCTCTTCTTCCTGATGCAGTACAGCCTGAAAAACCTCTCCAGCCTCACAGGCTGAGCCCACAAGAATATTTTCCCGCAGCTGTTCTAATTCACTTTTCAAAACCCGGGGTTTTTGATAAAAATTATATAGATGTGAACGAGAAACCAGGTAATATAGATCCTTTAACCCAGATTTATTCTGAGCCAAAAGCACAGCATGATGATAATTCTGTTTTTTCCATTCAATGTTATCTGCCAGATTGTTAATGTCTCGCAGTTCACTAAAATTATGTTTTGCTTCAATTTCCTCCAGCAGAGAAAGTAAAATTTTGGCCGTTGCTTCCGCATCTGCTTTTGCCCTGTGATGATTTTCCAGTTGAATATCCATAATACCGGTTAAACTATCAAGACTGTGACTATTCAAGTCCGATTTAACAGCCCTGCTCAAGGCCAGAGTATCAAGTATAGGTTGCCGGGGGATTTTACAATCAGACCGCATACATTCCTGTCTTAAAAAAGCATAATCAAATTCAGCGTTATGAGCCGTCAGAACACTATCTTCACAAAATTTTAAAAAATCAGGTAAAATTTCTTCTATAAAGGGAGCATCTTTGAGTTCTCTGTTCTTGATACCGGTTAAATTTTCTATTTTCTTCGAGATCTTCCGCCGGGGATTTACCAGCCGGGAAAAATCATCTATAATTTTGCCATCCCTTACCTTCACAGCTCCTAACTCTATAATTCTATCCTTATTGCTCTCCAGCCCGGTGGTTTCCACATCAAAAACTACAAATGTCTGGTCCTGCAGACCAGAATCACCTGGATTTATGATGATTTTTTCTCCATCATCAACTAAATAAGCTTCCATCCCCATAATCAACTTGATATCATTATCCTGAGCAGCTTCATAGGCCTCAGGAAAAGCCTGGACTACTCCGTGGTCAGTGATTGCTATTGCATCATGCCCCCAGTCAGCCGCTCTTTCAACCACCTCATCTGTATCAATAACCGAGTCCATCTGGCTCATCTTGGTATGAAGATGTAATTCTACTCTTTTTTTCTGGCAATTATCCCTTCGCTCCTGAACAGGAATCAGCATAATATTATTAGCCATCATCACTGTTTCTCGGCTGTAACGGTCATACTGCATATTTCCTGCTGCTCTTATTTTATTTCCGTTTTTCAGCTCCATAGCCAGTTCGTTTTCATCTCTGGCAAATAATTTCACCTGCAGTGAATTGTTTTGATCTGTAATAGAAAAAAGGTATAAAAGTCTGCCATTACGGGTCTCTTTTTTATCTACGGCAAATATTTCGCCTTCCACAACAGCTTTGCCCTCTTCCGGTATTTCATCAAGATTAAATACCCGGCGTCGCGAAGAGATCTTATCACCAAACACAACCATCTCCTGCTGTTTGGCTTGCCGGTCATTATTTTTTGGCTTAACATCATTGATGTTTTGCTGTGAACTTTCCCTGTCAGAAGCAGATTGTTTAGTAGAATTAACTTTTACCCCGGTACTTCTTTCTATTTTCGGAGCAAAATCACCATTCTTAAATTCAATGGTGAAGTTTATATTGAGAAACTGCGACAACTTTCTGGTGAGATAATTTCTCAACTGACGGCAATCCAAAGTTTTGCAGGCTAATTTGCTTTCACCTTCAATAATCAATTTATCTGCTTCTAACACATGAGGAACAGCTCTTTTCAGCCAGCTCTGCAAAAAATTTAACTTTTCTGGCAGCTCCTGAATCAATTCTGGCCAGATTAACTCAATTTCCTGCTGCAGAGAAAGCGAAGAAATAATTTTCAGCTGCCAGGAAGCAAAAAATTCATCATCATCATCATCTGTAAATTTAAAATCTTCCAGCAGTTCTTTTAATTCAGTCCGAGAAAAATTTTTGGCTTCAGATTCGCTATTATCTGCCGCTCTTATAACTCCATATATAGTTTCTTCATCTTCACATATAACTAAATAATTTAAACCGATATCTTCGTCAAAAAGTTTAATAGCTCGGTGCATCAGGCAGACCTCCAATTTTATATTTGCAAAAAGGGGTTTTCCGGCTAAAAATATTGCACTAGCCGGTAACCCCTATTAATTACAGCATAATCAACTCACAGGATGAAACAGCTTAACCTATATTTTTAAGGCTTTAAGTAAGAAATCTATTGGTTTAGTTATTAAAAACCTATACCAGCTGACGGGGTTTCTTACTCCAGATCTTCCAGCATCTCTATCAATTTATCACAGGCTCCATCCCGGTCCAAATCAAATTCTTCTCCTGTTCTTCTGACCTGAATTTCAATTTTATCATTCTCAAGAGAACGACTTCCTATGGTAACCCGCAGAGGAATACCAATGAGCTCAGAATCATTAAATTTAACACCGGCTCTTTCCTCGCGATCATCCAGTAGAGTTTCCACACCTGCTTCCTGTAGTTCCTGATATAAATTTTCTGCAGCTGCAGCAACTTCCTCTGACCCTCCCAGGGCTACTATTATTACCTGAAAAGGAGCAATAGGTTGAGGCCAGATTATACCATGTTCATCATGGTTTTGCTCAATGGCCGCTGCTGCCAGACGGGTAATTCCTATCCCATAACTTCCCATTACAATAGGTTTTTCTTCCCCGTTTTCATCCAGATATGTAACTCCCATACTCTCACTATATTTAGTTCCCAGCTTGAAGATATGACCTACTTCAATCCCGGCTTTTATTTCTAAAGGACTGGAACATTCCGGACAGGGGTCATCCACCTGTACCCGACGCAATTCAGTATAATCTTCAATTTCCTCCACATCCCGCTCAATATTGACATTTTTATAATGATAATCCACTTCATTGGCTCCGGTAACAGAATTATTCATATTGAGGATTCGTCTATCGGCTACAATTTTTACCTCAGAATTAAGATCCATGGGCCCAATGAAACCGGCGACACTGCCAAAACTTTCCGGAAATTCTTCTGCCTCTGCAGGCCTTAAAGTCACGGCGCCACAGTAATTCTTCAGTTTGGTCTCATTTAATTCGTCATCTCCTCTGATAAGAGCGACAACTGGCTTTTCATCGGCAAAATAAGCCATAGTTTTGATCATTCTACGAGGGCTTACATCCAGCATTGATTCCAGATCTTCTATTGTGGCTGCATCGGGAGTATGAATTTTTTCCAGAGGTTTTACTTCCTCCATAGAATCTTCACTGCGAGAAAATTCTGCTTTAGCCCTCTCTACATTGGCAGCATATTCACACTCAGTACAAAAAGCCAGATCATCTTCCCCTGATTCAGCCAGTACCATAAATTCATGGGAGTCTTTACCACCCATAGCCCCTGTATCAGCCTGGACTACTCTGGTTTTTAATCCACAGCGTTCAAAGATACGACTATAGGCTTTATACATATTTTGGTAACTTTCATCCAGACCCTCAAAATCACGGTCAAGGCTATAAGCATCTTTCATAATAAATTCTCTTGCTCGCATCAGACCAAATCTAGGTCTTATTTCATCTCTAACCTTATTTTGAATCTGATACAAATTAAAGGGTAATTTTTTATAAGAACGCAGCTCATCTCTTACCAGATCTGCTATTACTTCTTCGTGGGTAGGACCCAGACAGTATTCGCGTTCCTGTCTATCTTCAAAGCGAATCATCAGGGGGCCAAAGTCTTTCCAGCGCTCAGACTCCTTCCAAATATCAGCCGTCTGCATGGTAGGCATTAACATCTCCTGGGCACCGCTGCGATCCATTTCCTCTCTCACAATCTGTTCGATTTTTTTGATCACACGGTGACCAAGAGGAAGATAGCTATAAACTCCTGCCGATAACTTACGAATCATGCCTGCCCTCAACATCAAACGATGACTGACAACTTCAGCATCTGCTGGATCTTCTTTTAAAGTAGGCATATAAAAATTGCTAAGTTTCATTACTTATTCACACTCCATTTTCTTTATTTCTTCTAGAAGAGCTGAGATCATCTCTTCTTCTTTAACCTTTTTGATAACTTCACCCTGTTTAAAAATCAAACCATGAGACCTGCCTCCAGCCATACCGATATCTGCATGACTGGCTTCACCCGGACCATTAACCTCACATCCCATTATAGCTATCGTTAACTGAGATGACAGACTCCCGATTTCTTCTTCTACTTTTTCAACAATTTTTTCTATATCTATTTCAGTCCTGCCACAGGTTGGGCAGGAGATGATATTTATTCCCCGCTGTCTTAATTCCAGACTATTTAAAATTTGATAGGCAGCTTCAACTTCTCGAACCGGATCCCCGGTTAAAGATACTCTGAGAGTGTCACCCAGCCCCAAAGCAAGTAATGCGCCTACCCCCGCAGCCGATTTAATTTCACCCCGGCGCCCGGCCCCTGCTTCAGTGATTCCTATATGCAGGGGATAAGAAAATTCTTTAGCAAATAGCTGATTAGCTCTGACAGTATCAACCACCGAAGTCGATTTTAATGAGACAATAATTTCAGTAAAATCTAGTTTTTCCAGATAATCAATATGTCTTCTGGCACTGGCTATCATAGCCTCAGGTGTTGCCCCACCAAATTTTTCAGCAAGGTCATCTTCTAAAGAACCACTGTTAACTCCAATTCGTATGGGAATATTTGCTTTCTTACAGGCTTTAACTACCTCTTTAACCCTGTTTTCTCCCCCTATATTTCCCGGATTTAATCGCAGACCGTCAACTCCGGCCTCAACAGCTTTCAGGGCAAGTTTATGACTAAAATGAATATCTGCCATGACCGGTATAGGTGATCCTGTGGATATTTCAGTCAGTGATTCTGCTGCCTTTTCATCGGGAACAGCCACTCTCACCAGTTCACAGCCAGCATTTACCAGCTTTTCAATTTGTACCATAGTTTCATCTAGAGATCTGGTATCTGTGTTGGTCATAGATTGGACTGATATGGGATTATTTCCCCCAATATAAAGGCCCCCCACATTGACCACTTTAACCTCAGGGCGGCCTTTAAAAACATTCTGATGGTCATTAGACACTACGTTCTCCTCCTCAAAAATCAATGACTGTTGCAGTTCCAGCAGTTTTCATCACAAGTATTCAGGTGTTTGCTAACAACTTTATCAATTTTTTTCACTCTATCAATGGCATTTTTCAGAGAAATCTCCTCCCGATGATGTAAACCACCATCTTTTTCATCCATATCATCAGCTTCCATAACCAGTTTTTGCAGAGGGGTCAATTCCAGATTGGTATTGATAGGGCTTGAACCACTGTGAAAAAGTATAGCCAGGGCAATTTCTCTGGCTTTACCCAGGTGCTCACCCTTTAGAGTCAATAGTTCGTGAGCTCTTTCCGCCCCCTTTATAGGATGAATATCAAAATAATCATAAGACTCAAAATCCCATTCACCGTGTTTTTCCCAATCAGTGTGACCTATATCATGCAGCAGGGCGGCTTTAGTCGATAAATCGGGACAGATTCCTCTATTTTTTGCGAGCTCCAGGGCATTTTCTGCTGCCATAACAGCATGATGAAAGCCCGCTACTCGCATATGTTTTAAAGTTACACTATCTGTTAGCAACGAGACCAGCGTTACGCGGGGCAATTTCAAAACTAAAACCTCCCTGGTATAGAAACAATCATATTTATCGTTACAGAATAGCTTGCAGATGATTTCAGAGCAAAAAAACACAGGATAAATCCAGTTGGAGTTATTTTTCAGTTATCTATATTAGAAAAAGGTCATTACATCCTGATAAATAACAAATATCATCAGCATTATAAGCAACACAAAACCAATCATATGAACCCAGCCCTCTTTTTCCTGAGAAATTGATTTACCGCTGACAAGTTCCGCCAGTACAAAGATAACTCTTCCCCCGTCAAGAGCTGGAAAAGGTATAAGATTTATGATTGCAAGGTTCACACTGATAATTGCCAGCCAGTTGAGAACATTTTCCATGCCAGTTCTGGCAGCCTGGCCAACAATGGAAGCAATCATTACCGGACCACCTAAATCTTCTGTGCTTCCCTGAGAAATAATCTGGGCAAATCCCTGAAAAGTTAAACCAACAACCTGACCAGTTTGTATTACACCCCGGTATACCGCTTCCAGAGGGCCTACCCTTTCCCGGACAACTCTGCCAAATATTCCTATCATTCCCGCGCCGGTTTCTTCATCTAAAGCAGGGGTTACCTGAATTTCCTGGATATCTCCATCTCTTAAAACAGTAAGATTTAATTCCTGGTCGGGATTTTCTCTTATAATTTCCGTCATTCCCTGCCAGTTATTTACTTCCTGACCATCAACGGCCAGAATTTCGTCACCGGTCTGCAGCCCGGCCCGAGCGGCAGGTTCACCGGGTATTAGTTCACCAATTACAGCATCCTGGGCCTGATCAACAGGAATTCCATATATACCAAATATTAAAATAAAAGCCAGAACAGCCAGAGCCACGTTCATCAAAGGACCGGCTACCAGCACAGCCAGCCGCTTCAGGGGTGATTTCTGGAAAAAGCAGCGCCCCTTAGCCTTCGCCTGCTCATAAATCTCTACTTCTTCCGGATCCAGGTCTTCCTTGTCAACAGGCATTTCTCCGGTCATGCTACAGAAACCACCCAGAGGTATGCCCCGTATAGAATAAACTGTTTCACCTTTTTGGCGTGATATTATTTTCGGACCAAATCCCAGAGCAAATTCTTCTACTCTAATATCCATTTTGCGAGCCATCAAAAAATGTCCCAGCTCGTGCACAAAGATTAATATTCCAAGAAATATAATAAAAGCAATTATCGTTGTTACCACTTCTCCATAACCTCCTTAGCTTTACTCCTGATTTTACAATCCATAGCCAGTATTTCCTCTTCTTTATTTAATTCTCTCGATTCATGTTTATCCAGCATTTTCTCAATAAATTCAGGTATTGCCAGGAAATCTAATTTTTCCTGCAAAAATGCCTCCACCGCTATTTCATTTGCAGCATTCAACACAACAGGATAACTTCCTCCTTTTTCTCCACTTTCATAGGCCAATTTTAAACAGGGAAAAGTTTCCAGGTCTGGCTGTAAAAATTTCAGTTCTTTTCCCCTTAAATTTAAAGAATCAGCTCTTTTTTTTCTGTGAGGATAGCTCATAACATATTGTATAGGAGTTTTCATATCAGGTTTGCCCATCTCTGCCAGCAAAGTACCATCGATTAGTTCTACCATTGAATGCACAATACTCTCGGGATGCACTATTACCTCTATTTTATCATAACTATAATTAAATAACCAGTGGGCTTCAATCACTTCCAGCCCTTTGTTCATCAGGGTAGCCGAATCAATAGTTATTTTATTGCCCATATCCCAGTTGGGATGATCCAGGGCTGCATCCACATCTACATCTTTTAAATCTTTCCTGCTATATCCGAGAAAAGGACCACCTGAAGCAGTCAGAATTAGGTTTTTTATTTGTTTTTTATCTTTTCCCTGCATTAATTGAAACAGTGCATTATGCTCACTATCTATAGGTAGAATACTGCTGTTATTTTCCGATAGCAATTTGTTCACCAGTTTACCGCCTATAACCAGACTCTCTTTGTTGGCCAGACCCAGAGTCTGATCTGTTCTGAGCGCAGCTAAAGTTGGTTTTAATCCTGCTGCTCCTACTATGGCATTTATAACCAGATCCGCTGATTTCAAAGCAGCCAGCCGGCTAAAACCATCATCCCCCAGAAAGATTTCGGGGCTATTTTTCGATGCCAGATTATTTATTAATTTATAATAAGATTCTTCAGTCCCCACCGCTGTATAATCCGGCTCAAACTTACCAATTATTTTTTTCATTGAATTAACATCACTATAACAGGTGGCAGCAAGCAAATTCCAGTCTTCTAGCTCTGAAAGAACCTCCAGAGTCTGTTGACCAATTGAACCCGTTGCTCCCAGCAGCACTAAATTTTTCATCTTTCCGCCTCCCAAAAAGGAATAAGCCCTGACCTGGCCGAAGTTTTTATCAAAACCAGCAGCACAGGACCTACCAGAAAGCCAATAACACCTAAAACCCGAAAACCCACGAACAGGGACATCAATGTTGCCAGAGGGTGTATGCCTATGTTACCCCCTATTATATGTCCTTCTGCTGATGACCTTACTCCCGTTAAAGTAAGATGAATGATTACCAGCCCTAAAGCAAAACCAATTTCTCCCATGAGCAGACTAACAATCGCCCAGGGATAGACAATTAAAGCAGGGCCTATAATAGGTATTAAATCCAGAATAGCTGCCATTATAGCCAGGGATAAAGCATATTCGCTGCCCAGTATCAATAAACCAACTCCCATAATAAAACCGGAAATAGAAATTAAGGTCAACTGAGCTTTAATATAACCTATGGCTGAAACAGCCAGTTCATTTTTAAATTTTGTAACCTGTTCTTCCCATTCTTCCGGAAATAGTTTATATATAATGCTGTTAATTCTCTGTTTATCACGGCTAATATAAAAAGTAGCAACAAAACTTAAAAATAAAATCATCAAAGCCAGGGGCAGCTGGCTGAGTGCGTTTAGAGCAAAATTGGCCGCTTCCAGCAGACCAGCCCGAATGGTATCAAATATCATCTGAATATTCTCTTCCAGAGTATTTATAATGGTTTCAGATAATTCAAAACTCTCTAAAATACCGCGCAGGCCTCTTTCCACCTGAAACTGCTCGGTCAGAGCCTCATATTCCGGCAGTGACTGTATAATTTCATTTACTTCCACGTAAAATCGCGATACTCCCAAAACCAAAAGCAGGGCAATTAAAGCCACCAGCACCAGCAGCACAACCAAAACAGCTATGGTGCGCCCTCCGGGAAGATTTTCCTGTGCTGTCTGTACAGCGGGTTCTATTAGATTAGCCAGAATAAGACCGATAATAAAGGGAGCAAAAAGCATAAATAAATAGCGAATTATAAAAAGAGATAAAAAAAGTATTACTGTTGTTATCAACATCTGGCGCAATGTTTTATCCACAATATATACCTCACATAACTTTAATTATTTACTAATCACCAGGTCAAGCATGTCAGTTCTTTTCTTTATTACCTCAATTATAACAAAAAACTATAATAATAAAAAATAGAAAATAAAATAAGCAGCAGGAGCAGAAAAAAACATGCTGTCGAACCTATCAAGTATGCCGCCGTGCCCGGGAATTATTTTGCCTGCATCTTTAACCCCGGCATCTCTTTTTAAACAGGAGATAAATAGATCACCCAGCATGGCCGCAATAGAAACCACCGGGGCAACCATCAGCCAGAATAAACTGTAAGCTCCTAACAGATAGGCTGCCAGGTTAAAGCCCAAAATAGACAGTATAAATCCACCCAGACCTCCTGCCACAGTTTTATTGGGAGAAATTGAAGGGGCTAGAGGTTTATCCCCCCAGGCTCTGCCAGCAAAATAAGCACCGGTATCAGTCAACCAGGTGGCAATAATTACTATCCAGATGGCTCTTGTGCCCTCCAGAGGGGAATAAGAAAAATCACGCAGTAAAACTAAAGCATAAACACCACCACTTAAATATAAAAGCCCAAAAAGTTTGCTCCCCACTCTCAGCAGCATTTCCCTATAGCTGTGTCTCTTTATATTAATTATATAAAAATAGATAAAAACAAGAAAATAGAATAGGGCTGCGGTGATAAACTTATAAACCGCCGGCAAAAAATATAGAATTGATAGCATTATTATCACCAGCAGAGGTAGCAGCAATTGACTATCATCACTGGAAAAAGGCAGCAGCCGATAATATTCAATTGCTCCAGCTCCTGCCAGCAATAAAGAAATTAAAAAAAAGGGAAGGGAACCGGAAAAAACTACAGCAGCTAAAATTATAAGGCCCAGAATACCGCTAATTATTCTTTTCCATAACATGACTGTTATTTGCCCTCCTCCCCCGCAGCAGGTATCCTGCCGTATCTGCGCGAGCGTCTGCTGAATTCCTCAATAGCTTTTTTTAGGTTGTCTTCAGAAAAATCTGGCCACAGACAGGAAGTAAAGTATAGTTCAGCATAAGAAATCTGCCATAAAAGAAAATTGGAAATTCTCTGCTCTCCCCCGGTCCGGATCAACAGGTCGACCTGAGGCAAATCAGGCTGGTATAAATAGTCGCTAAACATCTCTTCAGTAACTTCATCAATGTCCTGCTGAAGTATATCATTGACTGCATCTATTATCTCTGCTCTGCCGCCATAATTTAAAGCCACATTTAAATTTAAACCTGTATTATCAGCAGAAATGTGCTCGATTCTGTTTATATCCTCTCTGACTTCCCCGTTCAGTTCTTCTTTTCTTCCCAGAATTTTGATTTTGATATCCTCTTCAGATTGTAATTTGTCAAGCTCGTCATTAATAACATTCCTCAATAATTGAAAAAGGAAATCAACCTCTTTTTTAGGTCTGTGCCAGTTTTCCGTAGAAAAAGCAAAAACCGTTAAATATTTAATATCCAGATCATCAGCAGCTCTGGCTGTTCTCTCCAGAGCCTTCACTCCCTGCCGGTGACCGAAACTTCTGGGTCTATGTTTGCTGCGCGCCCAGCGTCCATTTCCATCCATTATAATTGCTACATGCTCAGGCTTTTTCATAATATCCTCCTGCCCAAAAATAATCAACCCCTCCGAGGAGGGGAGATTAATGACTAAAAATAATCTTCAAGAGAAAATAAAACTTCCCAGTGATCTTCTTTCTCTCTAATATCAAGAACTCTAGCAGTACCTGTGCCAATTTCTTGATTGGGAGGGCTGACTTCAGAGAGTTTAAATTTATATTTTTCCAGCCGGGGGAGAACTTCCTGCAGCTTTCTCCCCCTGTAGTTTTCAATTTCTAACTTCATTTACAGGCCTCCTGGACTAAACCTCCATAATTTTTTCTTTTTTATTTTCCAGCATTTCATTTATCTCTTCGATATAATCATCATGCAGTTCCTGCATGTTCTCTTCGCCGCGGTAATAATTATCCTCAGAAATTTTGCTTTCATTTTCCAGTTCTTCCAGCTCTTCTATACCTTCTCTTCTAATTTCCCTGATAGATATTCTAGCTTCTTCAGCTTTTTCACTGGCCAGTTTGGAAAGCTCTTTTCTTCTCTCTTCAGTAAGTTTAGGAATATTAATTCTTATAACATTACCATCATTATTGGGGTTAAATCCCAGGTCTTCTTTCATTATCGCTTTTTCAATATCTTCGATAACATTTTTATCCCAGGGTTCAATTACCAGCAGCCGGGCTTCCGGAGCAGAAATCTTGGCCATCTGGTTCAGCGGAGTCATCTCACCATAATAATTTACTTTAATATCCTCAACCAGAGAGGGCCTGGCCCTACCTGTCTGAATATTTTTAAATTCTTCTTCCAGTTCATCCAGTACCTCCTGCATCTTTTTCTCTGCTTTGTTTTCCACTTTTCCTATCATGGCTGCAGCCTCCTTTTAAAATATTTATCTGACGAAGGTGCCTATTTCTTCTCCCTTTACTGCTCTTACAATATTGCCATCTTCTCTCACCCCAAAAACTATCAGGGGTATTTCATTATCCATACACAGTGAGATTGCAGTGGAATCCATAACTTCCAGAGAGCGATTTAGAACATCGATATAGGCCAACTCTTCAAATTTAATTGCATCGGGATTTACCACCGGATCAGAATCATAAACTCCATCCACATTTTTAGCCATTAAGATAGCTTCAGCAGAAATTTCTGCAGCTCGCAGGGCAGCAGTGGTATCAGTAGAAAAATAAGGGTTGCCAGTACCGGCAGCAAATATTACAACTCTTCCCTTTTCCAGGTGTCTTATCGCCCGACGCCTGATATAAGGTTCAGCTATCTGTCTCATCTCTATAGCAGATTGCACTCGAACTTCCAGCCCCAGTGACTCAATTGCATCCTGCAGTGCCAGAGCATTAATAACAGTGGCCAGCATACCCATATAATCTGCAGTACCTCTGTCCATGCCGCGAGCACTACCAGCTACCCCTCTAAATATATTTCCCCCACCAACTACGATGGCCAGCTCTACACCAGTTTGATCAACAACATCGTGAATTTCCTGGGCCAGCCTCTTAATGGTCCCGGGTTCAATCCCAAAACCATTATCCGCAACCAGGGCTTCACCACTAATTTTGAGTAAAACCCGGGAATAAGCAGAGTTTTCGCCCTGATTTTCTTCTTCATTACAGCTTTTAGTGACTTCTTCTCCCATCTCAAAACCTCCATATTACCAGCTTTATAATCTAAATTGTGATAAAAAAGAGAACACAAAATTGTGTTCTCTTTTTATAATATATTAAGTTTCTTCAACCTGAGCTTTGACCTCTTCTGCAAAATCTTCTTCCTCAGTCTCTATTCCTTCCCCCACTTCGTATCGAACAAAATCCTGAATTTCAACATCTTTTTCCTCAATATATTCCTGAACAGCTCTATCAGGATCTCTCACATATTCCTGTTCTAACAGACATATCTGGGTATAAAACTTATCGATTTTACCTTCCACAATATCATCGATAATATGCTCTGGTTTTCCTTCATTTAACATCTGTTCCCGGTATATTTTCTTTTCTCGTTCAATATCTTCTTCGCTCACTTCTTCTCTGCTCACATATTTAGGAGAAGAAGCAGCAACATGCATGGCAATATTCTTAGCGACTTCTAAATCCTCTTCACCAGAAAATTCTACCAGTGTACCAATTTGGCCTCCCTGATGCAGATAGCCAAACAGAAAACCTTCAGTTTCAATTCTGGCAAAACGACGAATTTTTATGTTTTCTCCCATACTGGCAGCCACTTCTCTGGTTTTTTCCTCTACACTTAAATCTCCATTCCCCTGCCAGTCTTCCTGTTCAAATTCTTCTACAGTTTCTGCGGAACTGGTGAGCAGCTGACGGGCAGCTGAATCCACAAAATCTACAAACTCATCATTTTTAGCTACAAAATCAGTTTCACTATTAATCTCACATATAATTCCCTTGTTTCTATCTTCAGCTACAACAACTTCTACCAGACCTTCTGCTGCCACCTTATCTCTTTTAGCTGCTTCTGCCATACCTTTTTCCCGCAGATAATCTATAGCAGCCTCAACATCTCCATTTTCTTCATTTAATGCATCCTTGCAGTCCATAACACCTGCTCCAGTTCTTTCTCTTAATTTTTTTATCTCATCCATGCCAAAATCTGCCATGTTTTCTACCTCCTTTAACAATGTTTACGTTTAAAAGTCCGGCTGCAAATTACTGCAGCCGGAGCCTTTTGGTGAAATTATTTACTTGCTGGCTGCTTTTTCCTGATTTTCAGCATCAGTATCTTTTTTGCTGTCTTCAGCATCTGTTTCCTCAGAAGAATCAGAGTTCACAGCTTCAGCTTCAACTTCAGTATCCTGATCAGGTGATGGCTCATCAGAACTTCTTCCCTGTTTACCGGCGAGAACAGCATCAGCTATTCTGCTGGTCAAGAGCTTGCAGGCCCTTATTGCATCATCATTGCCAGGAATTACATAATCAACTAAATCAGGATCTGAATTGCTGTCAACGATTGCTACAATGGGAATATTAAGCTTATTAGCTTCATCTACAGCTATAGATTCCTGACGGCAATCAGTTATAAACACAATGTCAGGAAGGCCATCCATATCTCGAATACCGCCGAGATTTCTCTCCAGCTTTTCATGTTCTCTTTCCAGTTCAATCACTTCTTTGTTGGGAAGCACCTCAAACAGGCCATCTTCTTCCATCTGTTCAATTTCTTCCATGCGTTCAATCCTCTTTTTGATGGTTTGATAATTGGTGAGCATTCCACCCAACCAGCGCTGGTTTACATAGGGCATCCCACAGCGTTCAGCTTCAGTACGCACAGTCTCCTGTGCCTGTCTTTTGGTTCCGACAAAAAGGATTGTTTTACCCTCACTGGCAGCTTCTCTAACAAACTCATAAGCTTCATCCATTAATCTCACTGTTTGCTGAAGATCAATAATATAAATCCCATTTCTCTCTGTGAAAATATATTTTTCCATTTTGGGATTCCAGCGACGGGTTTGATGGCCGAAATGAACACCTGATTCCAGCAATTCTTTCATATTTACTACTGACATTTTTGCTGCACCTCCTTCCATGGTTAAGCCTCCGCCTGTTTCATCTCCTAATAATGCAAAAAAAAGGCTGCAACCGTCTTAATTTTGACGGCACCCGCAGCAGGATCCACAGGCGTGTGTGCTGTTTAAATTTATTTTGCCTAGTAGGTAGTATAACATAAAGGGCAATCTATATCAATAAATATAGAATATCAAATAAAAAATTCGGACTATTAAAGTCCGAATTAAAGTGTTAAATCTTCTCTTTTGTGAGAAGTTACCAGAACTTTACCGCTATCAGTAAAAAACTTCATTGTACGTCCGTAATTTTCTCCCACATCTTCCCCTTTAAGCTTGACCCCTATTTCCTGCAATACTTCTTTAACTTTGCTGACATTTCTTTCTCCCACATTAAGGGAAGAATTATCAGAAACCGAAAACATAGCCGCCCCGCCGGCTATTTTAGCCTGCAGTCGGGATTTTCGAGCACCTTTATTACTCATTTTTTCTACAAGTAGCGGCAGCCCTGTATCAGCATATTTGGCCGGTTTAAGCCCCTTTTTATTTTCAGGCAGCATAATATGAATCATTCCACCAATTTTGTTAGCAGCATCATAAAGGGTTATTCCCACACAGGAACCCAGGCCAATTGTTACAAGCTGCTGAGGAGCTTCAGCAACTCCATATTCAGCCATTCTAATTTTTTTCACATCATCCGGCATTAGACATCAAACCCCAGTGCATTTAATATTTTTTGTAAAGAATCAGAATGCGGTATTAGAAGAAAATATCCCTCTATCTTTTCCCCCTGGTCGATAAATTGAGTCTCAATCAGCATAGTGTAATCACTAGTTTTACCAACCGGGATTAAAGAAGTACTGATAATAGCTCCCGCCATATCTACAGCACAATCAGGAACTGACTGGACCAGATTAAAACCGGTCATTTTATTTAAAGCATTTAAGTAAGAGCCGCTTAAAATATTTCCTATTTCCTTCAGGGCGGATATATCGACTTCTTCCATTTCTTCAAAATCAACCTCTTTATCTGCTACCATCTGTACCAGATGTTCCACGCTGTCAGGAGCAACCATGAATAATATGGTTGCCGGAGCTTCCCCCATAACTTTCAGAAGTACACCGGCCACAACTTCACTGCTATCCCCGGTGATTTCCTGGGCTTCCGACAGGGGAATAATTTTAACTGAAGGTACAGTCATATCAACCTTTCTATCCAGAAACTGGGCAAAAGCCGTGGCAGCATTACCAGCTCCCACATTACCAACTTCTTTTAAAGCATCCTTTTCCATTTCATCCATATTAGCCAGGATATCCTCACCCATAAATTTACTCCTCCTGTCCTGGTTCAAACTTTTCCAGTTCTTCCACTTCTTCCGCAGTAAGAACACTGGCTAAATCCAGAATTATCAAAAGGTTATCCTCAAGTTTTCCCACACCTTTTATATAATTTCTTTTAATCCCTTTGCTGAGCTCGGGGGCTTCGCCAATATCATCATTATTTAGCCTTATAATACCTTCCACCTGATTAACCTGCATTCCTACCAGATTTTCATTAATACTGACCACGATTATTCGACCTTCCTTTTCAGTCTGTCCCCCTTCTTCTATCATCAACTTCTTTTCCAGATCAACAATGGGCACTATTTCCCCCCGAAGATTGACAACTCCCTTTACGAAATCGGGCGAACTGGGCATATCAGTTAGTTCGGTCATATTAATAATTTCCCGGGTTTGCATAATTTCCACGCCAAACTGCTGATCACCGACCGTGAACATTATGTACTGTTTTTCCCCGGTCTGTTGATCATTTTTATTTTCACTTTCAAATGCAGATACCATATTATATCCCTCACTTCTTTTACAAATTTTTATCTAAAAGTTATTTAAGGCTAACATCTTCAGGAAAAAATGTTATTTACTGCTTCCATTACTCTCTCATCCTCAAAAGGTTTAACCACAAAATCTTCTGCTCCAGCCTGTACAGCTTCCACCACCATTTTCTGCTGCCCCATAGCACTGACCATGATAATATTGGCATCTTCATCATATTCAAGAATATGCTCAACAGCTTCAATGCCATCCATATCAGGCATTGTTATGTCCATAGTTACAAGATCTGGATTGTGTTCTTCATATAATTTAATTGCTTCTCTGCCATTTTCAGCTTCAGCAACAACTTCAAAATCCTCTGTGGTTAATATTTTTTTCAACATCATCCTCATAAAAGCTGCATCATCGACTATCAAGACACTTTTAGCCAATTTATGTCCCCCTTCACCCAAAATAAAGGAGTAATTTTATTTGCATATTATTACTATTCTGCACAGCAGCAAAATTTCCTTCATTTTAATAAAATTACGGAAAAAATACTAAAACCCTGCACAGCTTCTTACCATGCAGGGTTGAACTTCAAAACATTTGACAAAAAACTATATTTTCAACTTATCGAGCTCATCCAGCAGATATTCATTGAGAATTTTAATATAGGTTCCTTTCATACCCAGAGAACGAGATTCAATAACTCCCGCACTCTCAAATTTACGCAGAGCATTTACTATAACCGATCTGGTGATTCCTACCCTGTCTGCTACTTTGCTGGCAACCAGCAGACCTTCTTCTCCTTCCAGTTCTTCGAAAATGTGATCGATGGCTTCCAGTTCTGAATAGGAAAGAGTATCGATAGCAATTTGAACAGCCGCTTTCTTTCTGGCCTCCTCTTCTACCTTTTCGCTACGGGATCTTAAAATTTCCATTCCTACTACTGCAGCACCATATTCAGCCAGAACCAGATCCTCATCTTCAAATTCACCATCATACCGGGCCAAAACCAGTGTGCCCAATCTTTCACCACCGCCAACTACAGGAACGACAGTAGTCAGCTTGTCCTGAAACAGGCACTCTTCATCATCTTTAAATACACATTCATTTTCGGTTTGTTCAATATTTTCCCGGGTTTCATAAGTGTTGAGCAAAAACTTATTATAATCTTCCGGAAAATAACCCTCATCAATAACTTTTTCCTCCATAATACCACATTCAAAATCATCAAGCAGACTGTGACCTAATAATTTTCCTTTACGGCTGGTTACATATACATTGCATCTGATAGCACTTTTAAGAGCATTGGCCATCTCATCAAAATCAACAGGTTTACCTCCTGTCTGCTGCAGCAGACGATTAATTTTTCTGCTTTTTTCCAATAAACTGGTCATGTTGATTACCTCCATTTTTAATTGATTTCGTATATTAGTTTGACAGAAATAATCTGCAAAACTTCTCTTAAATAAAAATTTCACTTTTGTATTTTTACAAAAACCTTGATCAGTATAACACTTTTAAAAAATATTATGATGTATTTATTATAATATATACCTGCTTAAGTCGCGATCCTCTACTACAGATTCCAGAGTTTCTCTCACATACTCATCATCGATAGTAATTTTGCCAGCTGACATCTCCGGGGCTGTAAAAGAAATTTCTTCCACCACTTTTTCCATAATCGTATGCAGCCTTCTCGCACCAATATTTTCAGTCTGATCATTAATCTGAGCCGCATATCTCGCAATCTGCCTGATAGCGGAATCTTCAAAGATGAGTTCCTGATCTTCCACAGCCAAAAGCTCCCGATATTGTTTGGTCAGAGCATTTTCTGGCTGCTGCAAAATTGCCGCAAAATCTTCTTCTGTCAGGCTGTCCAGTTCAACTCGCAGAGGAAATCTACCCTGGAGTTCAGGTATCAAATCAGAAGGATCAGATACATGAAAAGCACCAGCGGCCATAAATAAAATGTGATCGGTAGCAACACTTCCGTGTTTGGTATTTACCGTAGATCCTTCTACTATAGGCAATATATCCCGCTGTACTCCTTCTCTAGAAACCTCAGGTCCGCTATCACTCTCCCTGCCGGCAATTTTATCAATTTCATCCAGGAACAAAATTCCTTCCTGTTCAACCCTCTCAATTGCTTCAGAAGAAACTTCCTCCATATCTATCAACTTATTTGCTTCCTGTTCTATCAAGATTTCTCTGGCCTTCTCCACAGTTACCCGGCGAGTTTTAGTCTGGGAAGGCAGCATATTGCCGAACATATCTCCCATGTCAATGCCCATTTCTTCCATACCAGCTCCGGAAAAAATTTCAAACATCTGCTTGTTTTTGGCCTCAACCTCAATTTCAACCATCTGGTCATCAAAATAGCCATCTCGCAGACGCTGACGAAATCTTTCCCTCCTGCGCTCCCGTCTTTTTTTAAGTTTATCCCGCTTTTCCTTATCCTCACTTATTTTTTCCTGACTGTCAGCAGTCTCAGTGTCAAAATAGTAAGATTCCAGATCACTGGCAGTATCATTACTATCACTGCCGGGTAGAAGTTTATCAAGCAGCCTTTCCTCGGCCAGCTTTCTGGCTCGCTCTCTTACCTTCTCCCTTCTTTCTTCTTTAACCATTCTGATAGCATTTTCCACCAGATCTCTAACCATTGACTCCACATCTCTACCCACATAACCAACCTCGGTAAATTTACTAACTTCCACTTTTAAAAAAGGAGATTTGGCCAGTTTAGCCAATCTCCGGGCGATTTCAGTTTTACCTACACCGGTAGGACCAATCATTAAAATATTTTTAGGGATAATCTCATCTTTTAATTCCGAATCTATCTGCTGTCTGCGATATCTGTTTCTCAAAGCAATAGCCACAGACTTTTTTGCATCATCCTGACCGATTATATATTTATCCAGTTCTTCAACTATCTGCCGGGGTGTTAATTCATCCATATATAACTTATTCCTCCTCATCAACTAGAACGTCAACAGCAATATTATGATTGGTATAAATACAAATATCAGCAGCGATGCCCATCGCTTCTTCTACAATTTCTCGGGCGGATAGTTCCGGATTGTGTTCTATTAAAGCCTGAGCTGCTGCCCGGGCATAATCTCCTCCAGAACCTATAGCCAAAAATTCATCATCCGGTTCAATAACATCTCCAGTACCGGATAGGAGCAGCATCTTATCAGCATCAGCTACTATCAGCAGTGCTTCCAATTTTCTTAACATTTTATCGGTCCGCCACTCTTTAGCCATTTCCACAGCCGAACGCTCCAGCTGCCCGTGAAATTCCTGCAGTTTATTTTCAAACTTTTCAAAAAGGGTAAAAGCATCAGCTGAAGTGCCGGCAAAGCCAGCTAATATTTTATCATCATATAATCTTCTAATTTTCCTGGCTCCAGATTTCATTACTGTTTCGCCCAGGCTAACCTGACCATCGCCAGCAATTGCCGTCTGTCCATTATGCTTAACAGCTATTATTGTAGTGCTATCAAATTTATAATCGGACACAACATCACCTCAGAAAAATTTTCAAATGATTCAAAATTGTTTTCCTTTCGCTTTATGTTAACATAATTTTATAACTAGTGTCAAGAAAATAAATTTAAAATATTTTTATTTTTGTTTCTATTGCCAATCGTGCGAGAAATTCATTTTATACCGTCAAATCCTGCAGGGTATAAATCATACTTACGCATAAAATTTTTCAAACTATTCATAGCTCTTTCTGATTTTTGCTGATTGCGCTCATTTTTGTCCTCAATTTTTTCCTCCAGCTCAGGTAATAATCCATAATTGATGTTCATGGGCTGTAAATTATCATGAGTATTATCAGAAATATAATCAGCCAGAGCGCCGTGAGCAGTTACCCGGGGAAAAGCCAGAGTTTTTCTGCCCGCAAGTTGCAGAGCACAATTTATAGCAGCCAGCATGCCCGAAGAAGTAGATTCAATGTAACCTTCAACGCCGGTAATCTGACCGGCAAAGAATATATCAGGCTGAGCGATTAAATTATATTTCTTCGACAAAAGTTTAGGAGAATTCAAATATGTATTGCGGTGCATAACACCATATCTGACTATATCAGCCGATTCAAGACCGGGAATATAATCGAGCATTTTGTCCTGTTCTCCCCATTTTAATCTCGTCTGAAAACCAACCATGTTATAAAGAGTTCCCCGACTGTTATCCTGTCGCAGCTGTATCACAGCATGAGGGGTTTCACCCGTCCCGGGATCAGTCAATCCCACCGGTTTTAAAGGTCCATAAAGCAGAGATTTGCGCCCCCGGCGGGCCAGAACTTCTATGGGCAAACAGGCTTCGAAATACTCTTCATCTTCAAAATCATGAGGTATATTACATTCCGCCTGCAGCAAAAATTCCCAGAAATCCATAAATTCTTCCTGGTTCATAGGACAATTTATATAATCATCTTTCTCCTGATCATAACGGGAAGCTTTAAAAGCCCTGGCAAAATTAATACCTTCAGCCTCTACTATGGGAGCAGCCGCGTCATAGAAATATAAATAATCTTCTCCGGTTAAATCCTGAATTGATTCGGCCATTTTATCTGAAGTAAGAGGACCAGTGGCAATAATAACAGGTCTTTCCTCTGGTATTTCTGTGATTTCTTTAACTATATATGTAATATTTTTATGTGACTGCAGACGGGATAACACCAGTTGAGAAAAAGCCTCTCTATCTACTGCCAGAGCACTGCCGGCAGGAACCCTGGTCTCCCTGGCAGCAGAAATAATCAGGGAATTCAGCTCACTCAATTCCCTTTTTAACAGCCCGGCTGCATTGATAAAACGATCGGATCTGAGGGAATTGCTGCAGACCAATTCGGCTGGTTTGCCGGTATGATGAGCAGGAGTCATTTTTTTCGGACGCATTTCATACAATTCAATCCGAAAACCTCTCTGAGCCAGCTGCCAGGCCGCTTCACTACCTGCAAGTCCAGCTCCAATTACCCTGGCATCCACAGCCATTTCACTTCCCTCCTGATTAAATCTTAATATTTTGTTCTTTATATTTTCGTTTAGATGCCGATTGTTAGCAGGTGAGTATGAGTTAACTTGCTTCACTGCTCTCTTCAGCATTCATCTCTTCAGGTTTATCATCAGTATGGCCACAATCGACACATTTTACATATTCTCCATGTCGGCGGCTGTACTTTTCTACCATCTGCCCTCCACATTCCGGACAGGGCATACTGATAGGTTTATCCCACAACATATAATCACAATCCGGATAGTTGCTGCAGCCGTAAAACTTTTTGCCCTTTTTACTCCTTCTTCTCACCAGTTCTCCATCTTCACAGGCCGGACACTCCACTCCCGTTTTATCCAGATAGGGTTTGGTGTTTTCACATTCCGGATAATTAGAGCAGGCTAAAAATTTACCATACCGGCCATATTTAACGACCATATCTCCTCCACATTTTTCACAGGTTTCATCAGTTTTTTCCACATATTCAACCTTCTCCATGTTTTTTTCGGCATTCTCAAGTTTTTCCTGAAAAGGCTGATAAAACTCAGATAACAGGCGCCGCCAGGCAATTTCTCCTTCTTCAATCTTGTCCAGCTTTTTCTCAATTCTGGCGGTGAATTCCACGTCAGTGACATCAGGGAAATATTCCACCAGCAGATCATTGACTGTAAATCCTAAATCAGTAGGAACCAGTTTATTGCCCTCTTTTTCTACATACTCTCTGTCCAGGATAGTAGAAATTGTAGGAGCATAAGTGCTGGGCCTGCCGATCCCCTCTTCTTCCAGAGTTTTAACCAGTCTGGCCTCAGTAAAACGCGGAGGAGGAGAGGTGAAATGCTGCTCGGTTTCAATTTCATCTATCTGCAGTTTTTCTCCTTCAGCCAGCTCGGGAATTTCCGTGCGATTATTGCTGCTAAAAGTATTCACTTTCAGGAAACCAGGGAACAGCATTTTAGAACCAGAAGCCCTAAATTGATATTTATCACCAGCCTGGATATCGATTGTCAGAGTTTGGTAGATAGCAGGTGACATCTGACTGGCCACAAATCTTTCCCAGATCAATTTATACAATCTGTACTGATCCCGGTTTAAATCATTCTTAATATCTGCCGGAGTTCTGTTGACACTTGTAGGGCGGACAGCTTCATGGGCATCCTGTACATTGTCATCACTATTGTTGCTCTGGCTTTTGCCGCTATAATATTTGCTGCCATATTTTCCTTTGATATAACCAGCAGCCTGCTTTTTAGCTTCCTGTGAAACCCGGGTGCTGTCCGTTCTCATGTAGCTGATAAGGCCTACACTGCCCTCACCAGTTATTTCAATTCCTTCATACAGCTGCTGGGCCACAAACATCGTCTTTTTGGCCGAAAAACTAAAAATACTGGCCGCTCGCTGCTGTAATGTACTGGTCGTAAAAGGTGGTTTAGGATTTCTTTTACGTTTGCTTTTCTTCACTCTGTCCACAATAAAATCATTTTGTTTAATCTCTGTTACCGCCCGGTCAGTCTCTTCTTCACTGCTCAGGTTAAACTTTTCTCCCCCAATTCTATGCAGACTGGCAGTAAATTCTTCCTGATCTTCCTCTCTTTTGAGATGAGCATCTATAGTCCAGTATTCATCAGGATCAAAAGCTTTAATTTCTCTCTCTCGTTCACAGATAATCTTGACAGCTACCGTCTGCACTCGACCGGCTGATAGGCCTCTTCTAACTTTTTTCCATAAAAGTGGACTTAATTTATAGCCCACAAGGCGATCCAGAACTCTGCGGGCCTGCTGAGCATTAACCAAATTTTTATTAATACCACGGGGGGATTCCAGAGCTTTATTAATAGCCTCTTCAGTTATTTCATTAAAAACAATACGCGGCCTGTCTTCATCCAGTTTCAAAGCCCGGGAAAGATGCCAGGAAATAGCCTCACCTTCTCTGTCCGGGTCAGTAGCCAGCAGTACCGATTCACTCTTTTTCACTGCTTTGCGCAGCCGCTTAAGTACCTTGCCTTTTCCCCGAATAGTTATATAATTAGGAGTGAAATCATCCTCTATATCAACTCCCAGTTTACTCTTGGGCAGATCAATTACATGGCCCATTGATGCTTCAACTTTGTAATTATCACCCAGATATTTACTGATAGTCTTAGCTTTAGCCGGGGATTCAACCACAACTAAAGTCTCGTCTTTTTTAGCCATCATCACACCTCCACAGTGCTGAAAAACTTAGTTATATCTAAAATCAATAGTTTTCTGATATTTTGCTTTTTTTAATTACTTCTTCTATATTATATTGGTTTTAATAAGTTTTGTAAACCCTCAAAGTAATATTTTTGCCCGGCTCGCCGGGTCAATATCTCTCTGACTTCCAGTTTTAACAGCACTGAATTTAGCTCCCCTGGCTCCCTATCTGTCAATGATATCAGTTCTTCCAGAGTTAACTCTCTTTCCCGGTTGAAAATTTTTATAATCTTTTTTTCCAGGGGAGTGAAATCTGGCGGAATAACCACCTTTTCTTCCTCATTTTCAACTGCAGCCTGATTATAAAGCTGTGAAATAACATCACTGGCCGAAGTAACCGGAATCGCTCCCTCCAGCAGCAAATTATTACAGCCTTCACTGCTGGGCCGGTCGATATTACCCGGTACTGCAAAAACCTCTCTATTTTGCTCCAGGGCCAGTTCCGCTGTAATTAAAGCACCACTGCGCCGGGCCGCCTCCACTACTATAACTCCCTGACTCATACCGCTGATAAGTCTATTGCGGCGGGGAAAATTGCCGGCCACAGGCTTCTTATCCAGCCAAAATTCCGAAATAACAGCTCCCTGAGCGGGAATTTTAGCAAAAATATCTCTATTTTTATAGGGATAACAGTAATCATGGCCGGAACCCAGCACAGCAATTGTACGGCTTTTGCCGGCCAGGGTGCCCAGGTGAGCCTCTCTATCTATGCCTTCGGCCATACCGCTGATAACAGTTATATTATATCTGGCCAGCTCTTCTGCCAGCTGATAGGCAATTTTTTCACCATAACGAGTTGATTTTCGAGAACCAACAATTGCCACAGCCGGAAAATTTGCAAAGATTTCCCCTCGGACAAATAGAACTGGTGGAGGATCATAAATTTCCTGTAAAGCCGCAGGATAATTATCTTCCTCTCTGGTAATTAATTCAATATCCCTGTCAGCCAGTTCCTCCAGTCTGGTATTTAGGTCGATTTCTTCCCGGATTTTGACCAGAGATTTCCTGACAGATTTATCAGTAAACAGCTGTCGCAGCTTCTGGCCTGCTGCCATCCAGATTTTACCAGGATCAGGCTCCTTTTCCAGCACCCTGCTTAAAGTAACAGGACCAAGCCCCGGAACCAGGCTCAAACCCAGCCAGTATTTTTTATTATTTTCCAATTAAACCTCTCCTTTACATTTTATTAACTACATTATACACATTATGGGAATAATTTACAATAGAAAAAACAAAAAATCCCCGGCTCAATAAACCAGGGATCTCAAATAAAAATATAATAATATATACCGGGGTTAATAAATTTCTGCCAGGACTGCTTTAAAAACTCCAGTATTAAAACTCTACAATCGCTCTAATTCTGGTGGTAAATTCAATAGAGCCGGGAGTAATTTCCACCGGTTCTCGCTCCATGGCTACAGCACTGTCAGCCAGATACATCGACCTCATACTGCTGCCGGAAAAATCGTCTTCAATTTCAATTTCCTTAAATCGATATTCCGGACTGCCAAAATCAGCAGCAATTCTTCCTGCTTTTTCTTCCATGCTGGCTATGGCTTCACTGGTGGTTTCAATCTGCATCTGCTCTTTTTCCGAAAATCCATATTCAATATTTTCTACCAGATTTATACCTTCCTCTAAAGCCAGATCGATAATTTCACCCAGCAGATCCAGATCGGTTACTTCAGTTTTAATTCTATTGGTCACAACATACTTTTCTTCCCTGTCCTGACGCATTCTATAGGTCAGAGTTTCGAACTCCAGATCAAACTCATCTTCCAGGGCCTGCCGGGCTTCATTCATAGCCCTTCTGTTATCTTCATAGATTGTTTCTACAGTATCTCCGCGATTTTCCACGCCCATAACCAGGCTGGCCAGATCAGGCTCAACCTCTTTTCTTTCTGTATGAGAAATTTTTAAATCTGTCATCAGTTCACGCTCCTCAGCCGCAATTAATCTCTGCTCCAAATCCTCCATCTGAGCTTCCAGATCGGCCGTTTCCGGAGCCAGCTCCTGTTCCAGCTCATCAATATCTATGATCTCTTCCATATCTACAGTATTAAAATCAACATCCTCTTCAGTTACAACTGGATCCGGTTCCCCTACTTCATTCCTGCGCAGAATGGTGACCTCATAGGGTAGAATAATAGCAAGTGAAATCACTATTACCAAAGCAATAATAAGATAATATCCCTTTCTGCCCAAAATTATTCCCCCTTCCATGTTAATTTCAAGCTAAAATAAAACTAAACCTGGACTCCGGCCGACCTGATTAGGACCGGAGTCCGGCTTTAATCACAAAGATAAGTCTCTCAGTTTAATATTCATCCAGATGATACCATTCAGGATCATCCAGCCAGGTATTAGGTTTATTGACCATCTTTATGATATTTTCCAGAATTTCTTCGTGCTTCTTTTCCTCTTTAGCCAGCCGGGTAAATACCTGTTTAACCTCTTCATCGTCTGTTTCCTCAGCCTTATCTGTATAATAATTATTGCTTTTTCTTTCCAGCTCCTGAGCTTCCCGGTAAATATCCACCTGATCAGTCGGCAGAGAATCATCAGCGCCCATTGCAAAATCTTCAGCAATGTCATCAAAGACCTCTTTGGCCCTGGTTACTATTTCCGATTCAACTTCTTCTCCTTCACCACTTTCAGCCAGATCCCTGATAATTCTTTCATGTTTTTCTTCCTCGGCCGCCAGTTCCTCAAATACACCTTTTAGTCGTTTATTCTCAGCTTTTTCCGCACATTCATAATAAAAATCCTGGTTTTCCCGCTCGAAGTTTATGGCAAACTGATATAACTCTTTCATTGGTTGGGCCTCCCTTCTGAAACTCAACTGTTAAATCATGCTTCTGTTTTATATGCTACTTAAATTCATCCACCAGATCCTGATATTCCTCAGGAGGAACAGGATCTACCTCCATTTTATCCGGTAGATGAGAAAAGTTATCTCTAAATACCGGCTTATCTCTGCGGTAAATAACACCGATGGGAATATCATCTCCCCATTCCTGGGCTTTTTTAAAGGCCTCATTCCTGTCTTCAGGATTATAACTATCATCCAGCTCATAAACTCTCTCAGTATACCACTGATAGGTATTGACTTTATTGAAGGTAACACAGGGCTGCAGTATATCTACCAGAGCATAACCTTCATGCTGGATAGCTTTTTTCATCATCTCCTGCATATGATCGCTTTTCCCCACAAAAGTGCGGGCTACAAAGCTGGCATCCATACCCACAGCAAATTTAATGGGATTAAAAGGATCGGCTGTAACTCCTTTAGGCTGTACACCGGTTGTAATATCTGTTCCGGTAGTAGGAGAGGCCTGACCTTTTGTCAGCCCATATATCTGATTGTTATGAACAAAATGAGCTATATCAGGATTGCGGCGGATATTATGCAGCAGATGATTACCCCCTTCGCCATAGGTATCTCCATCACCAGATTCCACAATCACCGTTAGTTCTGGATTGGCCAGTCTAAAGCCTATGGCCGGAGGCAGGGCCCTCCCGTGCAGACCATTAAAACCATTAACTCTAAAATAATGAGGCATTTTTGCCGCCTGACCGATACCAGTAAACATCACAACTTCTTCCGGCTTTAGCTCCAAATCGGCCAGAGCCGAAGCCAGGCCCTTGCGCAGAGGAAAATTACCACAACCAGGGCACCAGGCAGTTTCACGATCAGGTTCATAAATACTTTCATCAACCATCAGGTAATCACCTCTTCCTTAAAACGTCTGTAAATTTCTTCCGCACTAAACGGTCTGCCATCATATTTAAGCAGCCTATAATCCACGGTAAGCCCGGTTTCAGCATTAATTATTGTGGCCAGCTGACCGGTGGCATTATTTTCCACCACAGCCAGTTCAGTGCTGTAACATCTGTTTTTCTCCAGCTCAGCCGCAGGCAGAGGCCAGACATCACAGAAAGTTAACAGTCCTACGCTCAAACCATCATCTACCAGCAGCTTTTGAGCCTCCTGTAAAGGTCCATGAGTCGAGCCCCAGCCCACCAGCATATAATTGGGCTTTTCTGGCCCGATAAAGGTGGGGCCTTTCAGGTCCTCTCTTTTTAACCGGGTTAACTTATCCATTCTTTTATCGACCATATCCTTCCGCTTTTGTGCGTCTTCAACTATGAAACCTCTCTCATCGTGCTCATCACTATCCTGGAGAACAACTTCACCCTCCAGCTGACCGGGATAAGCTCGCGGTGAAATCCCCGACTCTGTAAATTCATAGCGCTTATATTCCTTGTCCTGGGGCCATTCATCCGCATTCACAAGATATCTATTTTTTTCGATATCTTCCAGTTTAATATTTTCCACATCAGTTTTGGCATCGGCCAAAAATTGATCGCTGAGTATTACCACCGGTATCTGATATTTTTCTGCCAGATTAAAAGCCCGCACAGTCTCCATAAATGCTTCTCGGGGATCGCGAGGAGCAATCACCTTGAGGGGAAACTCACCCTGATGAGCATTAATTACAAAAGAAAGATCAGCCTGCTCGGTGCGGGTAGGCAGACCGGTCGCCGGACCTGGCCTCTGCACCTCTGCAATTACTACCGGTGTCTCCATTATACCGGCCAGGCCATAACCCTCAGTCATGAGAGAAAAGCCGCCACCAGAGGTACCGGTCATGGCTCTCACCCCGGCAAAAGCAGCGCCCAGGGCCATGTTGATAGCAGCTATCTCGTCCTCAGCCTGTTCTACAGCAATGTTGAGTTCCTCCTGGCGGGAAGCCAGATAATTCAAAATCCCGGTAGAAGGAGTCATAGGATAGGCTGAGTAAAACTGCACATCAGAAACAGCTGCTCCCAGGCCTATTGCCTGATTGCCATTTATCAGCAGCCTATCATCTGAGCTCTGTTCCGGAACTTCCAGTTCAAATCTCGAGCTCACCGCTTCATAGCCCTGCTGTAGCAGGGTTAAATTATCCTGCTGTACCTCGCTATCCGAAAAGCGCTTTTTGATCACTTGCTGCAGTTCATCCAGCTGTAAACCGAGCAGTTTCCAGACAGCTCCCAAAAATACCGTATTGGCAGCTCTGGGGTTAACCTCTTTAGCCATCTCACCAGCAGCCAGAGATATTACATGATCATTGCCCTCATCATCAATTTCTGACAGCATTATACCGTCCGGACCCAGCCTGCCTTCATGAACTTCTCTGCTCTCCTCATTCAAAGCCAGCAGGACATCAATCTCCTCCCGCGGAGAATTAATTTTCTTATCTGCGATACGTATCTGCATAAAGTTATGTCCGCCGCGGATGCGTGACATATAATCCTTGCTGCCAAAAACAGAAAAGCCCATGCGGAAAAAGGCCTTTGTCATAATGTCATTGAGCGTCTGCAGGCCCTGGCCCGCTTCACCGGCAACTACCAGATTTAAATCCAAACCGCCACCTCCTTAATTAAAATCAAGAAACTTATTGTGAATCCAGAAATTTAAGTATCTCAGTCATAAAAGCAGGTAGATCTCCCGGAGCCCGGGAAGTTATAATATTATCATCAACCACCACTTCCTCATTTACCCATTCTGCTCCTGCGTTTCTAACATCATCTTTAATAGCCGGGGTAGAAGTCATCTTCCTGTCCTGCAGTATATTAGCCGAAGCCAGCACCCAGCCACCGTGACAGATAGCAGCCACCAGTCCTCCATGTTCATCCTGATAGGAAACAAATTCCAGAATGTTTTTATCGCGCCTTAGTTTATCCGGAGCATAACCGCCAGGAACGATAACTCCATCATAATTTTCCGGATTGATAGAAGCCGCAGTATAGTCAACTTTTAAGGGATAACCTTCCTTACTCTCACAAACTTCACAACCTTCATCTCTGCCAATAATATCCACCTGATGTCCAGCTTCTCGCAGCCGCAGTATAGGATACCAGGCCTCAAGATTTTCATAATAATCTGCCGCCAGCACTCCAATCCGCTTGGCATCTTCCATGTTAAAACCTCCCCATTAATATTCTAAATCTATGATCTGCTCTGTATCTCAATTTATGGTTATGAGCAAAAAAGTTAATTTTAAAATTATTTCTAGTTATAAAATTCTATCCTACTTATAAAGTTCTATGTCACAAATTAAAGTCCTGCCTGCACCCGGTTAGACTATCAAGCTTTTTCGGCCGTAAAAATCAGATGATAAGAGTCTTCCGGCTCATATTCTTCTCCGCTGAAATTACCATAAAGCTTAATAGCGGAAAATCCAGCCTCTTCCAGCAGGTCCATAACTTCCTGGCTGCGCAGAGGATAAAGTTCGATAGAATTTACGAAAGTTTCCGGTTCCTTATTCTCAGAATTTATAAATTTGGTGTTTCTATTCTCGTCCGCAGTTTCAGGATTATCCACCGTCAGGCGGGTATGAAATTTAATCTGATTCCTTTGTTCATCATAACGATATCGCCTCTGAAATTTGACTCCTGCCTCTTCGTTCTCAATGGTAGGAAGCTCAGTAATTCCCTGGGAGATGATACGATCATAATTGATTATCTGTACCGCCAGTTTGCCCTCAGTTAACAAAATTCTATAAATTTTTTTAATCACGGTGGCAATTTCATCCTCATCAGCCAGATGTACCAGCACATTACCCAGACTGTAAACCCCGCTGAAACTCTGCGGTGAATAAAAAACGTCTAAATCCTGCATATCCATGATTTTAAACCGGGGTTCAATTTCCATATTTTTCCGGGCGGCTTTTTCCCGGCTGTGATCTATCATCTCTATTTCCTTATCGATACCCACCACATCAAAACTATTTTCCTGCAGGCTGATAGAATAAGTTCCCGTTCCACAGCCTATATCGAGTAACGAAGCTTCTGCCGGCAGATAGGAAAACTGATCCAGCAAAAACTGTAATTTTTCTTCGGCAAAAGGGAAGATATCATCATAATATTTATAGAAATGCTGATAAAATCCCAACCCTTACACCCCCAAAAATTTTACACAAATATCCAGCGGCCAGTAAAAAAAATTAGGTGAGAAGGGAAGATAGCTTGTTTACATCTTAATAATTCGCCCTTCTCACCCAATCACTTTCTCAGCAAATAATTATCACTCGCTCTCTTTGCCTGGAGTTTCGTATGTTTTCCGGTCGGAAAATTCCTCCTTTTTGCCCTTATTCCACTGGCTGACAGGACTCAAATAACCGACCACTCGCGAATAGACTTCACATTCCTGTTGTTTGGCCATATTAATGCCTCCTTCCTGCAAGCAAAAATTGAAATATTTTAAACCTCTCCTCTTATTTTCACCTTATCCTCAGCCTTCTCGCCCAGCTTCTCGGCAAAAATCTTTTTAAATTCCTGCATTTTTTCCCGGCGATAAGGACTGATCTCGCTAAACTTAGAGTCCAGCACCTGCTCGGAAGAGAATTCCTGCAGGATAAAGCTGTCGGGAAAACCGTTATCCCCAAGATTGTTGACCTCCCGGGAAATTTTCTCAATATCCTGACCTGTGATCAGCCCGGGTACAACAGTAGTTCTTATCTCAACCCTGAGAGCAAAACTGGCCAGAATTCTGCCCGTCTTACCAATTTTTTCTTCGATATCAGTCTCAGATGTAAGTTCTGTATAACGCTTGCGGGGCAGTTTATAATCCCAGGCCACCATATCCACCAGCTCTGCTGCTAACAGATCTTCAAGCAGTTCCGGGCGAGAACCATTGGTATCCAGTTTTATTTTATAACCCAGCTCTGACTTTAGTACCTGCAAAAAATCAGCCAGGTCAGGCTGCAGAGCCGGTTCACCTCCAGTTATTACCACACCATCCAGATAATCTGTGCGCTCAGCCAGCAGATCCAGCACTTCAGCTTCTTCATATAGAGGCAGATCATCCGGCTGATTTTCTGACATATTTCCTGCCTCCGCAGTTGTTCCCACCTTACCTCCGATCAATTCCGGGTTGTGGCAGTAGGGACAGTGAAAATTACAGCCCCGGGTAAATACCACAGCCGCAATCTCTCCCGGATAATCCTGCAGACTGGTGGGCAAGAGTCCGGCAATTTGCATGTAAAATCACATCCACTTTTTAAGTTACAGGCGCCTCTTCTTCTACTTCTGGCTCAGCATCTGCTTGCTCTGATTTCGCTTCACCTTCCCGGGCACACAGAGGACAATAATAATGTTCTCCAGAAAGATATCCATGTTCCGGGCAGACACTGAAAGTAGGTGTAATTGTGTAATAGGGCAGTTCAAAATTGTGAGCAATACGACGAACAAGTTTCTTGGTAGCCTCAATTCCCGGCATTTTCTCACCTAAAAATCCGTGGAAAACTGTACCACCGGTGTAAATTTTCTGCAGATCATCCTGCTGCTCCAGAGCGGTGAAAATATCTTTGGTCTCATCTACCGGCAGATGGGTAGAGTTGGTATAATAGGGATCTGCATCTTCTTTTACCACCCGCTCTTGATTGGCACAGATAATATCATCACCAAATTTTTCCCGATCCAGCCGGGCCAGTCTGTAGGCTGTACCTTCAGCTGGAGTAGCCTCCAGATTATAAAGATTACCGCTTTCTTCCTGATAATCAGCCAGACGCCCTTTCATCATCTCCATAATTTCCAGGGCAAATTCCCTGCCTGCCGGGTCCGCTATGCTGACCCCCAGGAAGTTTTCCAGTGATTCATTCATTCCATTGATACCGATGGTATTGAAATGATTCTTCCAGTATTCATCATACCGTTCTTTGACACTGCGCAGATAAAATTTGGAATAGGGATACAGGCCGTTTTCAGCCAGATTTTCCAGAACCCTGCGCTTGGTTTCCAGACTGCGCCGGGCACTATCCATCAACTCTTTCACCCGCTGTTTATATTCCTGTTTATCCTCAGCCAGATAACCAATCCTGGGCATATTCAAAGTCACAACCCCGATAGAACCTGTCATGGGATTGGCCCCAAACAGACCCCCTCCCCGCTTGCGCAGTTCGCGGTTATCAAGCCGCAGACGACAGCACATAGAGCGAGCATCTGAAGGATCCATATCAGAGCTGACAAAGTTGGAAAAATAGGGAATACCGTACTTGGCCGTCATTTCCCAGACCGGATCAAGCACCGGATTATCCCATTCAAAATCCTCGGTGATATTATATGTCGGTATAGGGAAGGAGAACATACGTCCCTTGGCATCTCCCTCCAGCATCAATTCCGCAAAAGCCCGGTTAAACATGTCCATCTCTTCCTGGAATTCTCCGTAGGTCTTGCTTTTGCGTTCTCCCCCGATGATCACTGGTTCATCAGCCATGAATTCCGGCACCCTGAGGTCCATAGTCACATTAGTAAAAGGAGTTTGAAAGCCCACGCGGGTGGGGACATTTATATTATATAAAAATTCCTGCATGCTCTGCTTGACTTCTTCATAATTGAGATCATCATAGTAGATAAAAGGAGCCAGATAAGTGTCGAAATTGGAAAAAGCCTGAGCTCCAGCTGCTTCCCCCTGCAGTGTATAGAAAAAGTTGATTACCTGGCCCAGAGCTACCTTAAAATGTTTGGGAGGAGCACTTTCTATTTTACTCTCCACCCCTCTAAATCCGGTCAAAAGCAGATCCTGCAGGTCCCAGCCACAACAGTAGACGCTGAGATTGCCCAGATCATGTATATGATAATCACCGGAAGTGTGGTGCTGGCTGGCTTCATCACTGTAAATTTCTTTCAGCCAGTACTGGCCGGTAATTTCCGAAGAAATGAAATTGTTCAAACCCTGCAGAGAATAACCCATGTTGCTGTTTTCGTTTACCTTCCAGTCATCTCTCTCCAGATAATCATTCATGGCATCCACTGCATCGTCAAACAGCTGCTGGGTATCCCGTAACTTCTTATGCTGCTCCCGGTAAAGAATATAAGCCTTGGCTACTTCCGCATAACCTTTTTCAATGAGAACCTTTTCCACCAGGTCCTGAATCTGCTCAACATCAGGAATACTCTTGCTGTCGGCAAAAAATATCTCCAGATAGGAGACGACCTCCCTGGTTATCTCCTCCCCGATATCATCTTCTCCATCAACTGCCTCAGCTGCAGAATTAACAGCCGCTTTTATTTTGCTGGCGTCAAAGGGAACCTCACTTCCATCTCTTTTACGAATATGTTCTAATGACATCAATCGCGCCTCCTTAAATTTATACCATTTTTTCTCTATAGCTTAATAATAAACGCTGGGCTCAATTATTTCAGTTATTCATATTACAATATCCCGGGCAGCTGCTCCTGCTGTAAAAGCGAAGAAAACAGAGTAGCTATCAGCTGA
>CAZVMQ010000008.1:3409-5858 GCA_964628755.1 uncultured Halanaerobiaceae bacterium | reverse complement strand
CCCGGGCAGCTGCTCCTGCTGTAAAAGCGAAGAAAACAGAGTAGCTATCAGCTGACCGGCCAGATCCTCGCGAATTGTAAAAGACAAAAGATCACTCCGCTTGATAAATTTAGGGACCCTGTGATTACCCTGCTTGAGCTGAGGCTTATAATAGCAGGAAATTTTTTCCCAGAACTCGGACAGACTGTAAAATTCAAACTGCTCGATCTCCAGCTCCAAAGCCAAAAGCTCCAGACATGACAGAAAAATCTCGCTATAGTCAGCAGTTTCATCAATTTCCAGCAGCTCCTGCAGCCTAGGAATCAAAACCTCCAGCAAAAGCCTTCTGGCCGGCAGATTATAATCTCCCAGCAGTTCCGCAGCTTCTTCAATATCTTCTTCCGGTATCTGCAAAAACATCTGTAAAAAGTGCTTCTCCTCCCAGACGCTTTTCTCTTTTACTTCAACCTGTTTTAGCCCGGCTTTCTCAGCAGCTATATCAATCTCCGGCTCAATATAATACCTGTTACCCCTTAAATTACGATAAAATCTATGGGTATCATAATAACCCAGCTTGATATTGCGCAGAATCTGATCATGATCAAACTCCAGAACCCGGCCCAGATCCTCAGCAGGCTCAATGTACTCAATTTGCACTCCGGAATCGTCGACCGGCCTGATTCTTCCTCGGCTGAAAGTTCTCACTGCGATAATCCGGTCATAATCCTTCTGCAGCAGCAAATTTATGGGCAGATTATCATAAAAACCGCCATCCAGAAAATACTTATCTGCCAATTTTTCCATCTTAAATGTGGGCAGATAACAGCTGGCCATGATATATTCCGCCAGTCTACCTTCAGGTATATCTTCCACCAGCAATTCCAGGGGCTCCATGTCGGAAAGAGAAAAAGTTACCATGCCAAAATCTTTACCCCGGCTGCGCAGCTTTTCTTCTACTACATTTTCCTCAATAACTTTTCTGATACCTTCAACTTCAATACCGCGGTTTTTAATAATCTCCTTTGCTTTACTCAAAATATAACCGAGGTTATCCCGGTCCAGGTCCATGTTAAATATCTCTTCCAGCCTTTCCGCATCAACCTGAAAAAGTTCCCCGGGCTCCAGCTCTTCCCACAGCCGGCGGGCCCTGTCATAATCACCCTGAGCAATCAGGGCTCCATTTAAAGCTCCGATGGAAGTACCTGCCACTCCATCAAACTCAAATCCCAGTTCAATCAAAGCCTCATAAGCTCCTATATGATAGGCACCTTTGGCACCTCCACCTTCCAGCACCAGACCTAACATCTGTAATCACATCCTCCCGCCAGACAGTAACTATTCCTGCTTAAATTATAACATATAAACATAGCAAGTAAAATAATCATATTGATTGAAATCTTCTGGCTTCCCATATCTTTTCAAACTCGATATATAATTATCTTTTAAATATCATAGGGAAGCAGCAAAATATCCCCGACTTCCAGCTCATCTGCCTCCCGGCGGCTGGCAAGTAAAATTTCGCGCAGGGGTATACCACTCCTCCGGGCTATATCCTCAGCAGTTTCTCCGGGTTGAAGTTCATAAACCATCTCAGCAGGTAGCTGCAGCTGATATTCATACATACCATCTGCTTCCTCAATCTCAATATCTGCCGGCTCAATATTGTATTGCTCACCTAGCTCCTCCCGGGTTAATTCCTCCTCAGCAGTAAAGCTAAATTCATAAATCTGCGGCCAGTCCGGCCGGGCCAGCATCTCCTGGCGAAAAATTCGCTGTCTGGCCAGATCCGAACTTATCTGTTCCCGGTCGGCAAAAATCGAATCCAGCAGTGTATCCAGCTCTTCTCTAGTTTCTATCTGATCCAGCCGTTCCAGAACTTCAGCCGTAGCTTCTCCGGGGGCTCTGTCCAGATCAACTTCAGCTCCCACCAGAGCAGAAATAAATTCCTGTAAATTTTCTGCTTCTTCCGGTGAAATTGGCTCCTCTGCCATCTGAGCCAGCACAGTCTCCGGATCAACTTCTGCAGCTTCCTCGGTTTCCTCTACATCTATTTCTGCTTCCGGCTCATCTGCCTCTGCCTCTTCTGTCTCAGGCGGCAGAAACCTCTGCAGTATCTCTCGTCCCCTCTCTCCCGGGGCGGCCCTTTCTTCTCTAACTTCCGGTTCTCTTTGGGCCAGAAGTTCGGACAATTTATCTTCCTCTTCGGTGATGAACATCTCCGGCACCGGTTCATCTACCTCTATGTCTATTTCCACCCGCTCCTCCTCTTCAGCTTCCTCCGGAGCAGCCAGTTTCGGATCCACATAATCTGTTTCTGCCGCTATCTCATCAGTTTCCTCCGCTTCAAGTTCAGACAGATGCTCGGCCAGCAGCTCTCTAAACCTGTCTTCCTCAATATTCACCTCAGCAGCAGCCAGCACCCTATCAGCTATTTCTTCGGCAGTATATTCACCTTCTAAAGCTTCAATCA
>CAZVMQ010000008.1:0-3309 GCA_964628755.1 uncultured Halanaerobiaceae bacterium | reverse complement strand
CCCAGAGTAACTGAAAGCACAATAATTATTAAGACCACAAAAATCCTGCCTTTAAAGCCTGTAAATACGGCGCTCATAAGCTCTACCTCCCCGTTTCCATTTCCGAAAAATACTCGAGAGCTTCCCACTGATAGAAGCTCAGGTTTAACAGCATATGCAGACTATCATCATGTGATGACATAAAAAAGTTTTCCAGATGATAGCGAAAATCCGCCTCATCTATCTGTGTTAACAGCTCATAAAAAGATTGATAATCACCTCTAAGAGAGAGGGTATAAAAATATCCCTCATCTGAACTGCTGGCAGCCTCGTCTCTCACTTCCAGCCCGCTCTTCTCTATACTCTCATATAAAAATTCCAAAGCTTCCTCGCTCTCATAAAGTTCCAGCTCCAGCAGATCACTCAATTCCTGCTGCCGATGATCAATTTCCGCCCTCAATCCCGCAATATCATCCAGATCAGCTTCCAGCTCCCGCACCTCTTCCTGGCTGCGGGTTATTTCTGTCTGCAGCTGCTGTCGCTCTTCAGTCAGCGGTTTATAAAGAAAGAGATAATAGGCTCCCACAAGTAAAGCCGCCACCAGCAAATAGGGTATAATTTTGGCAAAACCTGATAAATTTCTTAGTATTCTCATGGTAAAGACTCTCCCGTTTCCAGGCCTAATTCCATTTCAAAACCATACCTTTCCTCTTCCTGCTCACTCTCCAGCTCCAGCAGATTAAAAAAATCAGATTCCTCCACTTCTTCGGCAAATTCCTCCAGCTTATCTTCATAGACAGCGTAACCGGATAGGGTCATCTCTCCCCCGGAAAAATTTATACTGGAAAAGACTGCTTCTTCCGGCAGCAGCCTGCTCAGCTCTCTCATCGGGGCACCAACTCGATAGCGGACAAATTCGAACTCCGCCAGCTCATCCAGTTTGGTCAGCTGCTGCTGTAAATTTTCGTACTCCTCATGTTCTTCCTGAAGCCTTTGAACCTGCTGTTCCCGGTCTTGCTTTTCGGCTCTTAGCTCTTCCACCTGCTGATAGTTAAAATAGTAATGCACCCCGGGAATAACAATAGCCAGAATTACCAGCACCACCCCTATTTCTCGAGCCAGAAGTTCCCGGCGCCGGCTGCTGCTTTCCTCATCTCCGAATAGATTACCCCTCATCATGCAGCACCTCACTTGCCACCAGACCCAGAGCGGTAGATATCATGTTCTTATCTTCCAGGTAAAGTTTTCTCTCGTTCTGTGAGCTCTCTATCATATCCAGTTTTATTCCCTCCATCGGTTCAATTACAGTAATATTAAAGCTCAATTTTTCCTCCAGATAATCTTTCAGTCCCTGCAGCCTAAAACCTCCGCCAGTTATGTAAATATCTGCAACCGGATGCCCGGGGAACTTCTTTTCCTGCTCCTTAATAGCAGCCTCGATCTCCTCCTGCAGGTTTTCAGCTAACTTTTCTGCCTGAGAATCCTCCTCTATTGTTTTCGTATTCATAGCCCTTTTCATGCTGGAAATATCCTCTTCACTCCAACCTTTTTGCTCATCTTTAAAAACCCAGGAAAAATCTTTGCCACCCAGCTCTGTGATAATATCTGCATAAAAATCATCTGCATCAGCAATGACCAGACGAGATTTGACTATATCCATATTGACTATCAGAGAGACATTGTTTAACTTATTTTGATACCGCAGCAAAGACACCAGAGCCAGGCTCTGAAAATTTGCCACCTGAGGGTAAAAAGGATTATTTTTAAAAAGCTTCCTATATCCCTCCAGCACCCCGCCGGGCACGGCGAGCAGCAGGATCTGCCAGCAGTTTTCCTGCTCATCCAGAATCAAATAATCGCTGTAGACATCATCAGGAGATAAACTCAAATGTGTTTCCAGCTTATTATCTAAAACCTCCTGGATATTCTCCTCCGCTATATCCGGCAGTCTCAGCCTGTGAATAAATTCCTGGCCGGGGGCCGGAGCAATTAATAGTTTGCCGGGCTTATAAGCGGTATTATGTAACAGATTGCTAACTGCAACTTTTAGTATTGAAGCATTATCTACAATCCCCTCGTTTATGACACCGGCCGGTAATCGCTGTTTCTGCCAGTCTCGCAGGACTATCTGCTCCTTTTCCAGCTTACAGTGAACAAGTTTGAGGCTGTTATGGCCAAAATCAAGAGCCGTAAATTCTCCAGTCTTTTTCGATTTAAAAGGGTTAATTAACAAATCCATCAGCTCCCGCAGTGTAGGGAAATCAAATTAAAAATAGAATATGATATCCGGCAATCATATCATGTCTGAAACTTTATTCTGGTCTCTTTGTTAATAAATTATTCTGGAAAACTAATTGCTAATCCTGCATATAATATAAAAGTATTTTCCTTCAGCAGAAGGAGTTAAGCAGAAATTCTCGAATAATTTAATTGAGCAAAGATATTCTCAGAACTTTAAATTCAGGAAAAAAACTTGTAAAATTATCCGCATTGTCATAAAATAACTTTAAGGGAGGAATTTTAATGTCCAGATCCTCTTCACCTACATAAACCAGATTAAACTTTCTAATTTTACATAATAACATTAATAATGTGCTGTAAGCCTGTGAGTGTGGCCTGATAAAAATTATCTTGCTATTGTGATCATCATATTTTAATTATTATTCCATGAGGAGGAATTAAGATGAAGAAAACAGCTATTTTAACGTTTTGTCTGGTATTTTTGCTCGCCTCAGCTGCAGTTGCTCAGCCTCAGCCCCCTCAGATCAGCCCCGTGTTCGATCTGGAGCTAAACTATCTTTCACTGGATATAACTCATGAGTTCACCGGGGATGGTATGACAGAACATATTAAAGAAATAAAAATTTACCATAATGGTAAGGAAGTTATAACCCAGACCCCGGGCCGACAATTAGAAGAAACCGAAACTTTCCTCTTCTATATGCCGGCTGTAACTCAGGGAGATGAAATTGAAGTTAGAGCAGCCAGCACTGTTGCCGGCAGTGCCTCGATTACCTTCCAGGTGAGGGGCGATTACGTCACAGATAATGTAGTGGAATAAAATCAGAAGTTTACCGGGTATAAAAAAAATAATACTCAGCAAAAATTAAACCCAACTGCAGAAGCAGTTGGGTTTATCTTTGCAGCAACGATCATTTATGTTAGTAGCAGGTTTACGAGGTTTGCGGTTTTTTTAGGAAGCGTTCTCCAGCGGCAAAGTAACACTCATGTCGCTTATTTATTGGACCAGATAGCAAGATTTATCTCGAAGTCTCCCATTTCTGATTCCAGAGGGATGACCAGACTCTTATCGGTAGCCATGGATAGAGA
>CAZVMQ010000007.1:0-82908 GCA_964628755.1 uncultured Halanaerobiaceae bacterium | reverse complement strand
GATAATATTCGCTTAATTCTATGCCAGCTGTAATGACTTTTTTTCCAGCTTCAATAATTTCCCGGGGGGTGGTACCCTTATTTATATTTTGCAGAACTTTTTTGCTGCCTGATTCCATGCCGGTGTGAATTCTTGTTAAGCCTGCCTGGCGCAGTTTTTTCAGTTCAGCCAAACTTTTCAAGTTGACAAAACAGGCTGAACCATAACTGGTAATGCGCTCAACCTCGGGAAATTTATCATTAATATATTCCAGAGTTCGTTTCAATTTTTCCGTTTTCATAATAATGGAGTTGCCATCGGCCAGAAAGATTGATTTTATCGGGCCCCTGTGAGAGGATCGGACATTTTTGATGTGCATTTTTATTGTTTCCCAGGGCTTTATGCTAAAATCTTTACCTTTGTACATACTGCAGAATTCACATTTATTGTGAGGGCAGCCTACAGTTAACTGTAAAATAAGACTCTGACTTTCGCTGGGCGGCCTGTACACTTTACCTTTGTAAACCATGATCTTAATTTCCTCCTCCCAGTATTGTTGAATAAATTGTTAAGCATCATCATTATAACAAATTAAGAAAAGAATTTATAATACAGGCAAATTAATAATAAAGGGCAAAAAATGAGACAGGAAAAATCATGATAATTATTTAACAATCAAGGAGGATAATTTAAAATTATGCAGAAAGTGAATAATGAAGTAAATTTAAATTTTATAAATTTAATTAAAAAGGAGGTTAAATATGCCTGAGATTGATTATCCTTTATTTAAGAAAGAGGATGTCGATGGTTTCTTTGCCTTATTTCAGAATAACCTGGCCAACTTTGCAGTTATTTCTATAACCATGCTTCAGCTGGGATATCCGGCCAGTATTGTTTTTGGCAGGGTGATTCCGGGAGCGGCTATCGCGGTGTTTTTCGGAAATTTATACTATTCCCGCATGGCCCGACAGATGGCAGAAAGAGAGGGGAGGACTGATGTCACTGCTCTATCATATGGCATCTCTACTCCGGTAATGTTTATCTATTTATTTGGTATTATGGGACCGGCTCTGGAATATGCTAATGGTGATCCGCAGTTAGCCTGGAGAATTGGTGTTGGTGCCTGTTTTCTAGGTGGCCTGCTCGAGGCGCTGGGAAGTTATTTTGGTCCCTGGATCAGAAGGAATCTACCCCGGGCGGCTATGCTGGGAGCGCTGGCTGGAGTAGCTTTTACCTTCATAGGTAGTGAGATGTTTTTTGCTACATATGAGATGCCTATAGTAGGACTTCTGGTTATTGGTATAATCATAATTGGTATGATAGCCAAAAAGAAAATGCCCTATAAAATACCTACTTCCCTTTTCGCTATCATAGCCGGAACAGTTCTGGCTTATATTTTTGGAGCTGCTGATTGGGCTGCTATAGGAGAGGGATTTGACCAGCTGGGAATATATCCATTTTTACCCACCCTGGAGCCTCTGGCAGGTGCAGTAGAATTGTTCACCGCTGCCACGGCTTTTCTGGCTGTTATAATTCCTATCCAGCTGTATAATCTTCTTGAAACGATGAATAATGTGGAAGCTATGGCTTCCTGTGGAGATGATTATGATGTTCGCAAATGTCAGATTGTTGATGGGGTGGGGACAATGGCAGGAGCCTTTTTTGGTGGAGTTTTCCCTACCACAGTCTATATAGCTTCTACAGGAGCAAAGCATATGAATGCCGGCAGAGGATACAGTATTTTGAATGGAGCGGTATTTATGGTAGCTGCTTTTCTGGGAATAATTGGAGCTGTGGCTGAGATTATTCCCCTGCCAGTTATTGCGCCAATCCTGGTATTTGTAGGGGTTGTAATGGTTTCACAGGCTTTTGTTTCTGTAGCCCCCAGGCATGCTCCTGCCGTGGTTGTAGCTATGTTTCCCATCGTGGCCGATTTTGTTGTAACCAATTTTCATGGTATGGCACCAGCTGAATTCGCGGAAGCTTTTCCGGCAGCTGAAGCTTTAGCTGAAGGAGCGATGTTTGCCGGTCTGATCTGGGGTGCATTTACAGTTTTCGTTGTTGATAGGGAATGGAAAAAAGCAGTTTCTGTATTACTCATTGGTTTTGTTCTGGCTGGTCTGGGATTTATGCATGCTGCTGAACTTGGTTTTTATTTCCTGGAAGGAATTTCTCTGGGATACTTAGTGCTGGCAGCCATGGTGTATCTATTTAGCATCTATTACAAGAAAAACCCTGAAAAAGAAGAGAAGCCTTTATACTGCGAAATTGAAATATAAAGACCGATAAATAACTATATTTAAGAATATCATCCCGGATATCCTGCCTTACTTGAGGATATCCGGGATTTTTATTTATACCCCGGCAAAATAATAATTTATTTCCAGAGAAAAAAGGAATATCAAAAGTTTTCTATAATTTAATAATACAAAGTTTAAATAAACAAAAAATACAGGGGGTTGAAATTATGAAGAGGGGAACAATTTCTTTGCTTTTGGTTTTTTCACTGGTTTTATTTTTTTCTGGAGGAGTTTTAGCCGAGACTTATACAGTAGGGACCAGTGCCGGTTTTCCACCTTTCGAGTATATTGAGGATGGAGAGATAGTTGGTTTCGACATTGATCTAATGGAGGCAATTGCTGAAAGCCAGGGTTTTGAAGTGGAGTTTACCGATATAAGTTTTGATTCTTTAATTCCAGGGTTAAACGCAGGTACTATTGATATAGTGGCTGCGGGAATGACTATCACTGAAGAAAGAGCTCAGGTTGTTGATTTTACTGACCCTTATTATTCTGCCAACCAGGCTCTGCTGGTAAAAGAAGAAAGCGGTAATAATCTCACGGTTCTCTATGGTGATCATAGACTGGCAGTTCAGACCGGAACCACCGGAGACTTATGGGTGGAAGAAAACCTTCAGGATCCGGGAATTCTGACCGGGAATGTCACTCATTTTGATACATTTGTGCTGGCGGTTCAGGATCTAATCAATGAAAATGTAGATGGTGTAGTGCTCGATACACCGGTGGCTCAGAGATATGCTGCTGAAAATCCGGTGGAGATGGTGGCAGAAATTATTACCGGGGAGGAATATGGCCTGGCAGTGGCTCAGGGTAATACCGAACTGCTGGAAAAACTCAATGCCGGTCTGGAAGAGGTCAAAGAATCAGGCAGAATGGATGAACTGCTGGATAAACACTTCAATTAATCAAAAATAATTTTTCCTGATAGAAAGGTAATGGTGATCAAATTTGGCTGCTAGACTGGAACTGGCCAGACGGTCCCTTCCCGCACTTCTGGAAGGGACTGTTGTTACCATACAATTAACGATATTAATTTTGCTGCTGGGCCTGATACTGGGATTGATTATGGCTTTTGGCCAGACTTATGGCCATAAATTTATCCGAACTCTGGTTAATATTTATGAGCGGGTATTCCGCAGCATTCCAGAGCTGGTTTTGCTGCTGGTTGTTTTTTATGGTCTGCCCAATATTGGGCTGCGTGTGAGCCCGTTTTATGCTGCTGTACTGGCTCTGGGTTTGCGGGCGACTGCTTATATGTCACAGATATTCAGGGGGGCATTTCAATCGGTGGGCTCAGACCAGCTTACAGCGGCCAGCTCTCTGGGAATGGGTAAATATAAAACATTTTTCTATGTAATTTTGCCGCAGGCCTTCAGAGTTTTCATTCCTCCTTTTGCTAATGAGTATGCCATAATTTTGAAAGATACCTCCCTGGCCTATGCTATCGGAGTAACCGAACTTCTGCGTCAGGGGCAGTATGTTATTGCAGTGCATTATGATCCTCTCACTATTTTTCTCATGATTGCGGCAATTTATTTTGTCCTGACTTTTGGAATCACCAGACTGTTAAAAAAGCTGGAAAACAAATTAAAAATACCCGGATTGGGGGCGGAGAGCAGCTGATGACTCAGAAACCACTGCTTGATATCAAAAATTTACAAAAAAGTTTTGGCGATAATCTGGTGCTTGATGGTATTTCTTTTTCCCTGCAGCCGGGTCAAAAAAAGGTGATAATAGGTCCCAGCGGCACGGGCAAAAGCACGGTTTTAAACTGCATAAATCGGCTGGTAATGCCCGATGGCGGAGAAGTCTGGCTGGAAGACACGGAAATAATAAACTGTGATAATATCAATGAGATAAGACAGGAAATAGGTTATGTGTTTCAGGGGTTTGGACTTTTTCACCATTTAACGGCCATAAAAAATGTGATGATCGGACTGACCAAAGTGAAAAATATGGATAAAGATAAAGCCAAAGAGAGAGCTTTTGCGGAACTGGAAAGAGTAGGGCTGACAGATATAGCCGACTCTTATCCGGCTCAACTTTCCGGGGGACAGAAGCAGCGGGTTGCAATAGCCAGAGCGCTGGCCATGGATCCTAAATTGATGTTATTTGATGAGCCAACTTCAGCTCTGGACCCGGAATTAATTGGAGAAGTTCTGACAGTTATGAAGGAGCTGGCTGAAGAAGGCATGACCATGCTGGTTGTGACTCATGAGATGGGATTTGCCCGTTCGGTCTCCGATGAGATAATTTTTATGGAAAAAGGTCACATTGTGGAAAAAGCCCACCCGGAAAAAATGTTTGATCGGCCCGAGCTGGAGCGTACCAGAGAATTTCTGTTTAAGCTGGATGAACTTTATGGTGAAGGTGGTGGATGATTGTTGCTGGAATTTTTCACAGACTTTTTAATCATTGAAATTTTTGTTGATAATTTTGGCAGATTGATGTCAGGATTGCGCTTTACCTTCACTCTTACTATTGTAGTTATGTTTCTGGGAACAATTTTAGGAATACTGCTTGCTCTGGGAAGAAGTTATGGCAACAAAGTTATAGCTTTTCTGTGTACTGCTTATATTGAAATTATCAGGGGTACTCCCATGCTGGCTCAGTTATTCATACTTTATTTTGCTCTGCCACCCTATGGCATCAATATGACAGCTACTACTGTAGCCTATCTGGGTTTTACTCTTAATTGTGCTGCCTATCAGGCTGAATATACCCGGGGTTCACTGGAATCAGTCGAAACCGCGCAATTTAAATCGGCATATTCACTGGGGATGAGCCAGTGGAAAACAATATTATATGTTGTGCTGCCTCAGGCCATAAGATGGTCAATACCGGCCTGGACCAATGAGTTTATCTATATCCTGAAATACACTTCTCTGGCATATGTAATAGGAGCTCCGGATTTGATGACTCAGGGCAAATTTATTGCCAGCAGAAATTATCAATTTTTCCGGGTTTATCTCATAGCAGCGATAATATATCTTATAATTGTGACTATTTCTACCTGGCTGGTTGATAAAATTGAGGCTAAATTTAAGATCCCCGGTTTTGGCTACAATAAATAAAATAGATAGAAAGATTTCCAGCAGACAGGAAATACCATTATTATAATTTCATATTTTTCATTTTAAGCCCCCGAAATTTACACCGGGGGTTTAAATTTTTTTGCTTAATTTAAAAAATTTTCAGGAATGTTTAGGCTTTTCCGACGATAGTTTAACTTTGTCTGCCGGGAGTAAAACTTATAGCTGGGATAAAGTAAAAAATTGTGATAAAATTAATATAGAACCAGCTGGGTTAAGCCAATCTATAGGTAAACGGTTAAAAAAAAGAGTGATAGGCCTGAGGTGGTGCCGATGAAAAGAAGAGATTTTCTTAAGCTCTGTGCCGCATCAGCTGCGGCAGCGATATTGCAGGTGTCTGGGGATGATAGGTAAGTTTTTGAAGCGGAAAAATTGTCTGCCGGCAGCAGTGCTGTTAATCGGGGCCGGCGGCATTATAGGTCAGCTTATGCTGATAAGGGTTCTTATGGTGATCTTTCTGGGAAATGAGCTGTCACTCAGTCTGGTTATAGCTACCTGGCTATTATTTGAAGGGGCAGGATCATGGCTGGGAGGTAAGTTCACCGGAGCCAAAACTGAGATTGATTTTAATAAAACTTTTCTGATTATCTTTACCATTTATCCCGTTATCCTGACAGGTTCAGTTTTGCTGGCTATTTTAAAATTGAGCAGCCTGCTGCTAATTTATGTGGGAGCATCAGTATAGCCGGGGTATTTTGAATAAGGGGCCGGGTAGAGTATTTGCAAATATTAGTTAGATTGCCAGTAAGGCCACCTGACAGCCCAAATCAAATTTTCTCGCTTAAATATAATAATTTACCGGTATGGTTGCCGGGTTTGCTCATATATAAGAAAATAACCTTACAGCAAAGGGGGGTTAACAAAATGAACATTAATTTTAATAATTTTAAAGCTCGTTTATTACCTCTTATTTTGCTGGTTTTTGCTCTGGGATTTATTTTTTACGGAAGCGGGTTAATAAATAGTGAATCTCAGGCTGCTAATTCCAGCCTGCCGGAAATAGAGACGGAAGCCGGTTTGGCGGAAGTGATCTATCAGCGGCGTTCTGAGCGAGAGTTTTCCAAAAATCCCCTATCAAAAGAGGAAATAGCTTATCTGCTCTGGGCCGGTGAAGGTATAAATATTGATGGAGTCAGTGGGCCTACCCGCACTTCTCCTTCGGCCGGAGCTACTAATCCTCTGGAAATATATCTGCTGGCTGCCAGGGTGGACGGCCTGGAGCCGGGAATTTATAGATATAACACAGCAGATCATGAACTGGAGTTGAAAAGAGAAGGGGATAAAGGAACTGAACTGGCCCGGGCTGCCCTGGGGCAGAGAGCTTTAGAGCAGGCCCCGGCGGTGTTAATAGTTGCCGCAAATTATGAGAGAACAACTGCCAGATACGGAGAAAGAGGTATACGCTATGTGCAGATAGAAGCCGGACATGCCGGGCAGAATATCAGTTTGATGGCCGAAGAACAGGGACTGGGATCTGTAATCATTGGTGCTTTCGATGACCAGGAAATATTAGAAAAACTGGAGATTGAGTCGGCCGAGCCCCTGTTATTGATACCTGTGGGGGAAAAATATCAGTAGAATGAAAATGTGCCGGTTCTCAGTTTGATCCTGAGCTGACAGAACATTTTGTCAGAATAATGGAATAAAGCCAAATCATAATATAGAAGCTTAAATCTTGTCGTTTGTAGGTTTGAATCTGCAGTTTATACTTGAATTATTAGTAGAAATAAGTTAAAATGTATATCGGACGGTAAAGATACAGGGAAATTGAATATTCTCTGTGGTAGTTTTTACAATAGTGGAGAGGTGACCGAGTCTGGCTTATGGTGCATGATTGGAGATCATGTGTAGGCCTTGCTGCCTACCGAGGGTTCGAATCCCTCCCTCTCCGCCATTTTATAATTAAGATGAATTTTAATTTCACCGACAAAAAGTGTGGCCGCACTAGACGGGGTGGTAGCGGTGCCCTGTAACCTGCAAGCCGCTAAGCAGGGTCGAAGGCCGCTCTGAGGATCTTTCCCTTGGAGGTCAGGCCCTGATAAGTGGTGATGACAGTCGGGTCTCACGCAATGGAGCTCTGTGAACCCCGTCAGGTCCGGGAGGAAGCAGCGGTAAGCAGCTGTCTCCATGTGCCGTGAGGGTGCCTGGCTCGAGCTAACTGTCAGGGTAACGCTCCGGAGGAGGGTTTCGAAGGCGGTGTGCGGTCCTTTTAATATTTTAGCCTAACAGGCAGCAATTTTTCACATTATGAAGGATTGCTGCTTTTTTTATAGAATATTAATTTAATGTCATCCCGGAATATTAATTACCGGAAACTTAATTATAAGAATTGGAATCTTATTTAAACTAAGTATCTTAAATTACACGAACTTTCAAAGCGGAACCTGGTTATAATCTGTGATGTTTAATCTATTGCAAGCAAGGAGAGATCAGTATGGGCTTTATTTCCCTCTATCGCAAATATAGACCGCTGGAATTTTCTGATCTGGTGGGGCAGGAACAGGTAGTCCGGACTCTGAAAAATTCTATAAAATATGATCGCATTGCTCATGCCTATTTATTTGCCGGCCCCCGGGGCACGGGAAAAACTTCTACAGCCAAAGTATATGCCAGGGCTCTTAACTGTACAGATGACAGCAGTGTGGAGCCCTGTGGTAAATGTGATAATTGCCAGCGGATAGAAGCCGGTCAATCCATGGATGTTATTGAAATTGATGCAGCCTCCAATCGCGGGATAGATGAGATCAGAGAGCTGAGGGAGCAGGTCAAATATCAGCCCGGTGAAGGGATTTTTAAAGTCTATATCATAGATGAAGTTCATATGCTTACAGACCAGGCTTTCAATGCCCTGCTGAAAACACTGGAAGAACCTCCGGAGAATGTTGTTTTTATTCTGGCCACCACCGAGCCTCATAAAGTTATTTCCACAGTTCTGTCCCGCTGTCAGCGCTTTGACTTTACGCTGTTAACTGAAGCCGAGATCGCTGAGAGGTTAGGACATATCTGTCAGCAGGAAGAAGTGGAGTATGAGCAGGAAGCTCTAAATATAATTGCCTACAGCTCTAATGGTGGTATGCGTGATGCCATAAGTATTCTCGATCAGGCCATATCCTACTGTGCTGGTTCCCTCAATGCCAGGCAGGTTGAGGATATGCTGGGGAAAATTGATACCGCTGCTCTGTCTCAGTATATAAATAATATTGCGGAAAATGATGCCGCTTCTGCTTTGCAGTTAACTCAGGAATTGCAGCAGCGGGGCCGCAGTGTGGATAGAATAGTTGCTGATCTGCTGGATTATGTGCGGCAAATTTTGCTGGCAGTTAGCGGTGGTTTCAGCCTCGCGGCTTCCGGTCTGTCTGAAATAAGACGCGAACAGCTGCAGGAGGATAGTCAGCTTTTTACCAAAGCCAGGGCTGGCGAAATTTTAGACCAGCTGATTGAGCTGGATAGTCAGCTGCGTTATTCTGATAGGCCTGATATTTTGCTGGAATCAACCCTGATTAACCTGGCCGAAGGATCGGCCGGCAGTGCTAAACACGTGCAGTCCGGGGATGAAAAGGTGAATGAACTGGCTGAAAAAGTTTCCCGGCTGGAGAAAAAGCTGAGTGCTGGAGAATTTGCTAAAACCGCAGCAGAAGTTGAAAAGATAGCTTCTCAGAAGACAGCTGGATCTCCAGAAAAGGCGGAGCGGGAATCCGGGCAGCTGAAGCCGGAATCAGAATCCAATTTGGAGCAAAGTAGTGCAGCTGAGGAAAGTTTAGAAGGAGACCGCCAGGGGCAGAAAGCTAAAGATTCCTCTGCCGGGGAGAGGAGCAGTGAGAAAGAGACTAAAGAGATTCCCTGGCAGGAGATCATGAGTCGTATCCAGGCTGAAGACATTACCACTCATGCAAAATTGAAAGAGAGCCTCCCACCCCGGCTGGAAGACGGAAAGCTGGTTATTGAATTTCCTGCTGATAAAGCTTTTCACTGCCGGCAGGCTAAAACAGAAAGTGATTTTATCGGAAGAATTATTAATGAAATTATGGAAGATAATATTACCCCTGCTATTCAACTCAGGGGGGAAGAAGAAGTTGAGGATACGGAAATATGCAGACAGGATGAGCCCTCACATTCTGAGGAGAACAACTCTTCTTCTGAGCAGAATTTCATAGAAGAATTACAGCAGCGTCTGGGTGGGCAAATTATTAAAGTATCTACTGAGGCGCTGAAAAAATCTGAAGGAGGTAAAAATAATGGATATGAAAAAAATGATGCAGAAAGCTCAGCAGATGCAGAAGAAGATGCAGCAGAAACAGGCGGAACTGGAAGATGAGACAGTTGAAGCTACGGCCGGAGGCGGAGCAGTAAAGGTCGTCATGAATGGCAAGCAGGAGCTGGTTGATCTGGAAATTGATTCCGACGTTGTGGATCCTGATGATGTGGAGATGCTGGAAGATTTAATTCTGGCTGCTATCAATCAGGCCATGACCAAGGTACAGGATATGATCAATGATGAGATGGGAGATATTACTGGAGGAATGAATATTCCGGGGATGCCATAAATGTATTCATATCCCGGAGCTTTAAGAAAATTAATAGCGCAGCTGGAAAAACTTCCGGGAATTGGCAGACGCACTGCCACCCGTCTGGCTTTTCATATTCTGGAGGAGGATTCTGCCAGAATTCAAGAGCTCGCGGATTCTCTTCTGCAGGTTCGAGAGGAAGTTCATTACTGCTCACAATGTCACAATATTACCGAAGAAGACCCCTGTGAGATATGCAGAGATGAAGACCGGGATCGTTCGGTGGTCTGCATAGTTGAAAGCCCCCGGGATGTAGTGGCTATGGAAAAAACTGAAGAATATCAGGGGCTATATCATGTTTTACATGGGCTGATTTCGCCCCTGGATGATATCGGGCCGGAAGAACTGGCCCTGGATAATTTCACCAGAAGAGTGACGGAAAAAGAAGAAGTAAAAGAGGTGATAATTGCCACTGATCCCAGTGCTGAGGGTGATGCTACTGCTATGTACATTACCCGGCAGCTGCAGGAGAAAGATATCAAGGTAACCAGACTGGCTCAGGGTCTGCCGGCAGGTGGTGATCTGGAATACGCTGATGAAGTTACTCTAGCGCGGGCCCTGTCCGGTCGCAGAGAAATAAATGAATAATCCCGTCCCCTGAGCAATACTTTTGCAGGGGCGGGATTTTTTTGTTTGTTATATCTCTTTTAGTTCATAATCTCTGGTTCCCAGGCCAATTTCTTCGGCATAAGCCAGCTGTTTTTCGCCGCCATCGCTTTCGGGATAGAGAAGCTGGAATTTGTTTTGTCCGGCGGCTTTGCCAGCTTTATCTCCCAGTTCTGAGTTGGGTAGCACGTCTGCTTCTGTAACCAGGTCCAGTGAGGCCTGCTCCACTGCTACAGGGTCTCTTCCGGCTATTATTCCCTGATCCGGAATTATGGGCTGATCGCTCCAGGAAGGACAATCACAGTCCGGAGTAACATCGGTGATAAAATTTATAAATCCGGCTTTTTCTTCCAGGGCTTTTAAAACTCCATAGGTGAACTCCACCATTCGCTCCTGAACTCCGGAGCTGCTGGCTTCCCAAATGATATTAATTGCTTCATAATTACAGGAGAGCACACATTCACCACAGCCGATACAGTCTTCTTTAATTATGTAACTTTCATCTTCATTGATGACAATACAATCTTCGGGGCAGAACTTGACGCATTCTAAACATTTTGTGCAGTTTTCCTCATTTATTGAAGGCAGCACTGTGGAATGCATCATCTGTTTTCCGCTGCGGCTGCCCAGCCCCATGCCAATATTTTTTATAGTACCGCCAAAAGCTGTCAGATCGTGTCCTTTGAAATGAGCCAGGCTGATCATACCGTCTGCGTGGCATATTTCTGTGCCAATTTTAACCTCGGAAAATGTATTCAGGTTAACTTCTATCTCTTCGTAGGCTCTGCCGGTCATACCATCAGCTATAATTACCGGTGCTTTAACTGTGGCCGGGCTAAAACCGTTGGCATAAGCGGTATTGAGATGATCCACACTGTTGGCCCTTTTTCTTTCATATAGAGTGTTGGCATCTGTTAAAAAAGGATTGCCAGAAGCTTCCCGGATGGCCTCTACCAGTCTTCTGGTGTATATCGGTCTGATGAAGGCAGTATTACCTGCTTCTCCAAAATGCTGTTTGATGCCGATTAAGTCCTCTTCTTCTATAAGATCAGCAAAATTAGCCTCGTAAAATAAGCTGTATAATTTTTCTATCATGCTTTCGCCTTCTTCATTTGCTCTGGTGCTGGCATAATATACTCTGGCAGTCATATTTTACCTCCTAAAGGTAAGTGTATGAGATTATTTTCTAATAAAATAAATTTTTTTGCCAATCACACCTTTTAATATACCTGAAAAAAATTATTTTTGCAAACAACAGTCACATTATACCTGCCTGTAAATCTTAATGTAAAATAGTTGTAAGCTTGTAAATTTTATAATTGACACCTGCTATAATCTCTGTTACACTTACTTAAATAAGTTAAAGGAATAAGTTAAGGGAAGGAGCATAGCGATGAAATTTGCAGAAAAAATTGGTAAAACTGCTTTAACCTTTGATGACGTGCTGTTAAAACCTGCTCGCTCTCGTGTGAAGCCCAGAGATGTGGAAACAAGCATTCAGCTTACTGACAGTATTGAGTTAAATATTCCTATTATGAGTGCGGCCATGGATACTGTGACCGATTCCAACCTGGCTATAGCTATGGCCAGAGAAGGTGGGTTAGGGGTATTGCATAAAAACAATTCTCCCCAGGTCCAGGCTGAGGAGGTTGACCGGGTCAAACGTTCGGAAAGTGGAGTTATAGTGGATCCTTTTCATCTGTCTCCCGGTGACACAATCGCTGAGGCAGAAAAACTGATGTCACGTTTTCGCATTTCCGGGGTTCCTATTGTTGATGAAGATATGAAGCTGGTGGGAATTATAACCAATAGAGATCTGCGTTTTGAAGAAGATTATGAACGTTCTATAGAAGAAGTCATGACCGAGGAAGGTCTGGTTACAGCTCCTGAAGGTACCACGCTGGAAGAAGCTAAATCTGTTTTGCAGGAGCACAAGATTGAAAAATTGCCTCTGGTGGATCAAAATGATGTGTTACAGGGTTTAATAACTATCAAAGATATAGAAAAAGTTAAAAAACATCCCAATGCCAGCAAAGATGAAAAAGGTCGATTGATGGTTGCGGCTGCTATAGGAGTCGGAGAAGCAGGATTGGATAGGGCAGAAAAATTAGCTGCAGCTGAAGTTGATGTTCTGGTTATTGATACTGCCCACGGACATTCACAGGATGTTATTGAAATGGTTAAATCACTCCGGCATAAGTTCAGCGATATTCCGATAATTGCCGGTAATATAGCCACTGAGACGGGTGCTGATGATCTGTTTGCTGCTGGCGCAGATGTGGTAAAAGTAGGTGTTGGTCCGGGTTCAATTTGTACCACCCGGGTTGTTGCAGGTGTTGGTGTGCCTCAGATTACTGCTATTTTTTCTGCTGCCCGGGCGGCCGCCAGACATGATAAAGCTATCATAGCTGACGGGGGCATAAAATATTCGGGAGATATAGTTAAAGCGCTTGCAGCCGGAGCCGACGCGGTTATGATTGGCAGCCTGCTGGCAGGCACCGAAGAAAGTCCCGGTGAAAAAGAAATTTATAAAGGTAGAAGTTACAAAGTTTATCGGGGAATGGGTTCGGTTTCAGCCATGAAAGAAGGTAGTAAAGATAGATATTTTCAGGATGAGGCAGAAGATGAAAAATTAGTGCCGGAAGGAGTTGAAGGCAGAGTTCCCTATAAAGGTCCCCTGGCAGATACCATCTATCAACTTGTAGGTGGTGTTAGGTCTGGTATGGGATACTGTGGAACTGCCGATATTTCTGATTTGCAGGAAAATAGTGAATTTGTGAGAATTTCTCCGGCAGGGCTGCGGGAAAGTCATCCTCACGATATAAATATTACCAGAGAAGCCCCAAATTATAGTCCTGATGAAAAAAACAATTAAGGCCATTTTCTATCATAAAAGCTTGCGTTAAAGTTTACGTTTGAATCGGCACATTTCTGGCCGGGGAAAATTCACTGCAAATTATTGGGGGAAGGACTATTAAATTAAATATAAATATATCTAACAGGAGGTAATAACTTATGGAAGCAGAAGTCCATGAGGTGGCAATTTTAGGTGGGGGTCCGGCTGGTCTGACTGCCAGTATTTATACTGGCAGAGCTGACTTAGAAACTGTTACCATCAATGGGCCCAGTCCCGGGGGACAGATAATTAATACAGGTACCCTGGAAAATTTCCCTGGTTTTCCGGAAGGAATAGAAGGGGCTGACCTGGCACAAAAAATGATGGCCCAGTCGGAAAAATTCCAGGTAGATCTTAAATTTGAAGAAGTTGTAGATGTGGATCTGGAACAGAGGCCTTTTGAGATCAAGACTCATCTTGATACTTTTTTTGCTCAGGCTCTGATTGCTGCTACCGGGGCCCGACCGCGAAAATTAGGTCTGGAGAAGGAAGAGCAATTAACTGGCAATGGAGTTTCTTATTGCGCTATCTGTGATGGAGCAATGTATAAAGATGAGGTTGTAGCAGTAGTAGGTGGCGGTGATAGTGCTCTGGAAGAAGCTGATTATCTTACTCAGTTTGCCCGCAAAGTTTATCTGATACATCGTCGGGATGAATATAGAGCGGGCAGCAGTTCTGTGAAGTTGATAGAGTCCAATGATAAAGTCGAGCCGATACTGAACTCTCAGGTAATTGAATTACAGGCTGAAGATTCGCTGCAGGGTCTGCGTCTGGAAAATACTCAGACCGGGGAAGAGACTGTTCTGGATGAGGTAGCGGCTTTATTTATAGCTATAGGTTATAACCCTAATAGTGAACTTTTTTGTGACAGCCTGGAGTGTGATGAGTGGGGCTATATTAAAACTGATGAACAGCAAAGGACCAATATCGAAGGGGTATTTGCCGCCGGGGATGTTCAGGATCATAATTATCAGCAGGTTATAACAGCTGCTGCTTCGGGAGCTAAAGCGGCGATGGAAGTCAATAGTTATTTGAGACGCAAATAGGGATGATTGCAATCTGCCCCGGGAATATGATAAGATAAATCCAGATATACATTCGATTAGAATGGTGATTTTAGGTCAGGAGGACAGCAGATGTCAGGATTTTTTATAACTCTGGAAGGTATTGAAGGTGTGGGAAAATCCACCCAGATGAAATTGCTGGCTGAAAATTTAAATAAAAGAAATTATAGCACTCTGACAACTTATCAGCCCGGGGCTACTGATATTGGTGATAAAATACGCCGATTACTGCTTGACCCCGCTCAGGGTAAGATGTCTTCTCGTTCAGAAATTTTTTTATTTGCAGCTGATAGAGCTCAGCACGTGGAGGAAATTATCAAACCGGCTTTAGCCCGGGGGAAAATTGTAATCTCTGATCGATATTATGATTCCAATTTTGCCTATCAGGGGTACGGGCGCCGTCTGGATATGGAAATGGTAAAAAAGTTAAATTTTTGGGCCGTAAATGGCTGTCATCCCGATTTGACCATTTTGCTTGATCTTGCTCCTGAAGTAGGTTTAAAACGAGCCAGCTCTCTTTCGCGAAATGGGACGGGAGACAGACTGGAGAGAGAAGAGTTATCATTTTATCGCAGAGTTAGAGCCGGGTATCTGCATCTGGCCAGAGAATTTGAGCGTTTTGTGGTTGTGGATGCTGACCAGAAAATAGAGTTAATTCAGCAGCGCATATTAAAGATTGTGGAGGAGAGGTTGCCATGAATGAAGGTGGAGAACAGGTGCGGCTGGTGGTGGCCGTCGTTCATGATAAGGATGCTGATGAGCTGGAATCGGGTCTTAATGAGGCTCGTTTTCAGGTTACCAGATTAAAAAGCAGTGGTGGCTTTCTAAAAGAGGGTAACACTACTTTTTTTATCGGCACGGAAGCAGAGTATGTGGATGAACTGCTGGAGATAATTGAGGATAAATGTCGCTGCCGCAAGAAAACCATTGCTCCCATGTCACCCCTGGCTACTGAACTGGAAAGTTACTATTCTCTACCTATGGAAGTGGAGATTGGCGGGGCAACTGTGTTTGTTTTAGATGTGGAGCAGTTTAAAAAAATTTAGCAGGAGAGATTTTTAAATGAGCTGGGATGATATACCAGAACAGGATGCCATTATTTCTCTATTAAAAAATCAACTTCGCCAGGGTAAAATAAATCATGCTTATCTATTTCTGGGAACAGAAGGTGCAGGCAAACATGATACTGCTCTGGAATTTGCCTCAGCTGCCCTGTGTGAAAATCAGAATCTGGAGAGCTGTGGAAAGTGTCTTAGCTGCCAGAAGATAGCTCACAAAAATCATCCTGATGTGCAAAAATTTTCGCCGGTTGAAGGCAAAAATAAGCTGGGTATAGATATAATTCGTGAGCTGCAGAGGCGCCTGGCTTTGAAACCTTTTGCATCCAACAGGCGCTTTTTTATAATTGAAGAAGCCGACAATATGACAGAACAGGCAGCTAATTGTCTGCTAAAATCACTGGAATCGCCGCCAGATTATGCTGTCTTAATCTTGCTTGCCTCTGAAGAAAGCAGATTACTTTCTACTGTGCTTTCTCGCTGCCAAAAGCTGAGATTTCATTCTCTTTCACAGGATAAAATTGTTAATGTTTTGCAGCAGCATGGTTATAAAAATAAAGCTGCCAGGCATTTAGCGCGTCTGGCCGGTGGCAGCCCGGGAAAAGCTAAAAAGCTGGCTGAAAATGAAAAACTACTGTCCAGAAGAAAAAAAGTTTTTGGATTTTTATCCCGGTTAACCCGGGTTAAAGATGTAGAAATATTTCAGACAGCAAATTCCTGGGCTGATTGGCTGGAGGATGAGTTTCCTTTGCTTGACCTGATGCTGGAATTTTATAGAGATATAATTGTATATAAACAGTCTGGAATTAGCTCGGTCAGAAATCAGGACTTCAGCGATTATATTTCGCAAATTGCGGAGAATAAGAGCTCGCAGATATTGTTAAAGCTGCTGGAAAGAACTGAAAGTACAGCCCGGGACATTGAGGCTAATGTAAGGCCCGAACTGGCTTTACAGGTATTATTATTTGAACTTCAGTATTTGTTGAGTAATGAAGTTCTGGAAACAGCTAAAAAGAATTAATTTAAAAATGCAAGCAGAAGCGGATGTGTGATATAGAAGAGGGTGAGAAGTATGCCAAAAGTTATAGGAGTAACCTTTAGGCCTGCCGGTAAAATTTATTATTTTGATCCGGAAGACCTGGAACTGGAAAAGAATGATTATGTCATTGTTGAGACTTCTCGGGGAGTTGAATTTGGTCTGGTTATCCAGCCTCCCAAACAGGTAAGCGAAGAAGAGATTGTAGAACCCCTAAAGCCCGTAATTAGAAAAGCTACCATCAGAGATAAAGAGCAATATTATGAAAATAAGGAACTGGAAAAAGAGGCATTTACAATCTGCCTGGATAAGATTGAAGAGCATGGCCTGCCCATGAAATTGGTCGATGTAGAATATACTTTTAATCATAATAAAATTCTGTTCTATTTCACAGCTGATGGGCGGGTTGACTTTAGAGAACTTGTGAAAGATTTAGCCCGTATTTTTAAAACCAGGATTGAGTTAAGACAAATTGGCGTAAGAGATGAAGCCAAGATGATTGGTGGTCTGGGCCCCTGTGGGATGCCTACCTGCTGCACCAGGTTTTTAAGAGAATTTGAACCGGTATCTATAAACATGGCAAAAAAACAGGAGCTTTCGTTAAATCCGGCAAAAATTTCTGGCATCTGCGGCCGATTAATGTGCTGTTTACGATACGAGGAAAACTGTTACAAAAAAATGAAAAAAGAAATGCCCGATAGAGGCCAGAAAATTAAGCTGGAGATTGGCTCAGGTGAAGTGGTTGACCGTAATTTAGTAAAAAAGTCTGTCCGGGTTGAAATTGGGGAGGATGAGACAATAGAAGTTGATGCTGAAAAATTACCTGGTTATGAAGCCGGTAGTGAATTTGAGTCCAAGATCAGTCAATCAGAATCTTCTCAGGATAAAGATGATGAGGAATAGGAGGGCCATCAATGGATGATGAGCTTTTAAGTTCTCTGGCCCATTTCCAGGAGGAAATTGAAAGGTTGTCACAGGAATTCAAGGAATTGCAGAATAAGACTTACAATCTTTATAAAGAAAACAAAAAATTGCGCCAGGAAAATAAAGAGCTGCGAAAATTAGCCCTAAAAAAGGATAACTCTGCCGGGGAAGAGGAATTTTCCCCGCAGTCTGCTGAGTATCTGGCCCATCTTTATGAAGAAAATTATCATATCTGTCCCCTGAGTTTTGGGGAAAAAAGAAGCAGAGATTGTCTGTTCTGCCGGGAGCTTCTGGAAAGACAGCAGCTTAATCAGGAGACAAAAACAGATGAGTGAAGAAAATACCGCTGCAGCTGCCCAAAAATTATATGTCTGTCCCACTCCTATAGGGAATCTGGAAGATATAACTCTCAGAACTCTCAATGTTCTGCGGGAAGCAGACATTATAGCCTGTGAAGATACCCGGAGAACGGGTAAGCTGCTCAAACATTTTGATATAGAAAATAAACTGATTAGCTATCACGAGCACAATGCTGCCGCCCGCTGCAAGCATTTAATTGCGGAACTGGAAGAGGGCAAAAAAGTGGCCCTGGTAAGTGATGCTGGCACTCCAGGCATTTCAGACCCCGGCAGCAGATTAATTACAGCCGCTATAGCTGCCAGTATTGAAATAATACCACTGCCGGGGCCTTCGGCTCTGCTGCCGGCCCTGGTTGCTTCCGGACTGCCGGCGGATAGATTTGTATTTGAGGGGTTTCTGCCCAAAAAGGGCCAGGAAAGACAGGAGCGGCTCGCTGCGCTCAAAAGAGAAGTGCGCACAATTGTAATTTATGAGTCACCCTATCGTATTTGTGACACAGTATCTGAACTGGCGGAGATTATGCCCGAGCGTAAATTGTCGCTGGTGCGTGAGATAAGCAAAGTCCATGAAGAAAAATTTTACGGCACTACTTCTTCTCTTGCTGCCGAACTTGCTGATGAAGATATCAAGGGAGAGGTGGTTCTGGTCCTGGCAGGACGAGATCAAGAAACGGCGGAAAAAGAGGGGTATGAGCATCTAAGTGTGATAGAGCATGTAAAAAAATTGATGGAGCATGGCTATCATAAAAAAGAGGCTATAAAAATGGTGGCCAGGGAAAGGGATCTGTCACGCAACGAAGTTTACGAAGAGGCGATCGCTATAGATGCCCGGCCCGATGAAAATTGAAAGTTTTAAGAGCTGGTGATCTTCACTAAATAATTAAATTTGTTAAACAATTTTGAGAGAGGAGAGGAGATGAAATATGCCGGAAGAAAAAAACACTTTTTATGTTACTACACCTATTTATTATCCCAGTGATAGACTTCATATAGGTCATGCTTACACGACTGTAGCGGCTGATGCCATCGCCCGCTTTAAAGAACTGCAAAATTTTGATTCCGTAATTTTAACCGGTTCTGATGAACACGGTCAGAAGATTGAACGAAGGGCTCAGGAAGCGGGAAAAGATCCGAGGAATTTTGTAGATGAGATAGTAGCCACCTTTATTGAGCTATGGCAGGCCCTGGGGGTTGAGTACGATCAGTTTATTCGAACCACTGATGATTATCATGAGCAGGCTGTTAAATATATTTTTGCTGAACTTCATAAACAGGGAGATATTTATCTGGACGAATACGAAGGATGGTACTGTACCCCCTGTGAAACATACTGGCGTGAACATCAACTGGAGGAAGAAAATACCTGTCCGGATTGTGGCCGCCCCCTGGAATGGGTGGAAGAGGAAAGCTACTTCTTTAAATTGAGCAAATATGCTGATAGGCTTCATAAATATATTGAAGATAACCCGAAATTTATTCAGCCGGAATCGCGTCGCAATGAAATGCTGCGTTTTATTGAAGATGGGCTGGAAGATCTGTCGGTTTCCCGCACAACTTTTGATTGGGGAATTGATGTTCCTTTTGACAGCGATCATGTCGTATATGTGTGGATAGATGCTTTGAGTAATTACATCACAGCTCTGGGTTATCCGGAAGAAGAAAATGAGAGATTTCAAAGGTTCTGGCCTGCTGATGTTCACATTGTCGGCAAGGATATACTTCGCTTTCACACAATTATCTGGCCGGCAATTCTGATGGCTCTGGACCTGCCGCTGCCCGAGCAGGTTTTTGGCCATGGCTGGCTGCTGACCGAAACAGGTAAGATGTCTAAATCACGAGGTAATGTGGTTGATCCCATGCAGCTGATTGAGGACTTTGGCCGGGATGCTATTAGATATTATCTGCTGCGCGAGGTACCCTTTGGTTCAGATGGTACTTATTCTACTGAAGCTCTGATAAACCGGATAAACTCTGATCTGGCCAATGATCTGGGAAATCTGCTCCACCGCACACTGAGTATGATAGAGCAGAATTTTGCCGGCGTAATTCCTGCTCCTGACAGGGAAGAAAGTGTGGATGCGGATCTGCAGGAAAAGGCTTTCAATACAGCTGAAAAAGTAGCAGAACATATTGATGAGCTCCATTATACTGAGGCTTTAGAGGAATTGTGGGAGTTTGTCAGGCGCAGCAATAAATATATTGATCAGACTCGTCCGTGGGTACTGGCTAAAGAAGAGGACAGTCAGGATAGGTTGCAGACGATACTTTACAATTTGATGGAATCCCTGCGGTTTATAGCTACTATGCTCAAACCTTTTATGGTTGATACTCCGGAGGAAATTGGCAGACAGATGGGGTGTCGCCGGGAAATTGTGCAGGCAGACTGGCAGGACCTGTCTCAATGGGGTAAACTGCCTGCAGGTCGATCTGTTAGAAAAGGTGATCCTATCTATCCCCGCATTGATCTTGAGGATTATTATGAGGACAAAGATAGAGAAGATACTGACCGGGACACCCAGTCGGAGTCGGGTGTTACTGAAGCAGAGGAGGATGATTTGCCTGAAGGTCTGGTTTCCTTTGAACAATTTCAGCAGCTGGAACTTTTGACTGCCAGAATTGTCGAGGCAGATCATATTTCTGGCAGTGATAAGCTGTTAAAGCTAATGATAGATACCGGTGAGGATGAACACAAGCAACTGGTGGCCGGTATAGCTAATTACCATGAACCAGAAAATTTAACCGGAAGAGATATTATTGTGGTCAATAATCTGGAGCCAGTGGAAATCTTTGGGGTCAGGTCGGAAGGGATGTTGCTGGCTGCTGAAGATGATCAGGACAATTTAGCTCTGCTGCAACCCGAAAAAGAGATGGAGCCTGGCTCTGAGGTGAATTAAGCAGGACAAACTGGCAAATGATTATCTTTTAACGAACAACTAAAGCCTGCAAAAATGTTTTTTGAGAACATCATCCCCGGTGAATTTGCACCGGGGAATTTTAATATTAAAAAGTTTTTGCCAGTTAAAGCAGGAAAAAGGAATTTTTCTTTTGACCCAGAAGTATGTTTAAGGGTAAATTTAAACCCGTTAAACCCGGAGAAAAATTGAACTATTCATCAAACAGCCAGGCATAAAAAATCAGGGGGGCTCAGTATGCCGGAAAATAGTCAATTTAGCTGGAAGGGAAATTTAAGTTTTAGAGTTATGAGTATTATAGCTCTTATAATAATTGCCGCTTTTGTAGTCCTGGGGATTATCGTTGATAGTACAGTTTCTGAGACAGTAGGGGAACTTGCCCGGGATAGGAATATGGAATCTGCCCGGGCTATACAAAATGAAGTTACTGGTTTAAGTGAAGAGATAGAGTTTAATTTGCAAAATTTAGTCCAGGAACACAGGGATAACCTGGATAATGAATGGAACTTTAGACATATTATTATTCCGGAATTTTTGCAAAATAATGAACACATAACTTCTGTCATATTTGCTTCGCCTGATGGAAGTTATCATAGTCAACCAGAGGGAGAAATAGATTTTTCTCCTGAGGAAGACTGGTATAATATTCCTGCAGAAACAGGTGAAAGTTACTGGGGAGAGAGAGCCATAAGTGAGATTACAGGAGAAGAAATCATGAAGTTTTCAATGCCTGTATATGTTGGTGAGGAACAGGAAAATTTAATGGGGGTTTTAACGGCTGAATTAGATCTGGACTATCTTATAGATATGGTCGAAGATAGAGATATAGGACAAACCGGAATGGCTTACATAGTTGATAGAAATGGGGAAGTTATTGCCCATCCAGAAGATGAGGTTTTTCGGGAAAGCTTTAATATTTCGGAAATTTTTGCTGAAGATGAATTGCTAGGAGAGCAGGAAGGAAATATAACCTATACTGATCAGGCGGGAGTAGATCAGGTTGCCTCTTATGTAAGACTGCCGGAAATAGAAGGGGCGGTATTTGGCATAGAACCTCATGATTCAGTATTTCAGGCGGCAGGTGCTGTTCGCAGCCAGATAATTACTATTGGTGTGGCAGCTGTAATTATATCTTTATTGGGACTTTATCTTTTATTTAGATCTCAGATAATTAAGCCTCTGTATAAGCTGGAAGAGGACATAAATAAAGTTGCTGACGGTAGACTTGATATTAAGCTGGTGACAGAACGCAAAGATGTTATAGGCAGTATATCTACATCTTTCCAGACTATGGTCGAGGAGATTCATGATATTATTACCAGTATAGGAGAAGCTTCTGAACGGGTCAACACTTCTGCTGAAAATTTAGAAGCTGCTTCCAACCAGGTAGGGGAGGTTTCTGAGCAGGTTAGTGCCTCAATTCAGGAAGTAGCTTCTGGAGCGGATGATCAGGCTAAGAATGTAGAAGAAGTTAATGACAGAATGAAAAACCTGGATACTGTAATAGAAAAACTATCTAATTCCAACGATAAGATTGAAGAACTTTCTGGAGAGATGGAAGAACAGTCAGAAGGTGGAAGTAAAGAAATGCAGCGAGTTCAGAAGCAGATGAGGGAAATTAAGAATTCTATTGAAGATGTAGGCGAAGAGATAGAAGATTTAGAACAAATATCTGCAGAGATAGATTCGATTCTGGATATTATTAACAACATTTCAGAACAGACCAATCTTTTGGCTTTAAATGCTGCTATAGAAGCTGCCAGAGCAGGAGAAGCTGGCAGGGGTTTTTCGGTGGTGGCAGATGAAATCAGAGAACTGGCAGAACAATCAGGTCGATCAACGGAGGAAATAAGTGAACTAATAGTTGAGATTCAAACCAGAACTGAAAAAGCTGGTAAAATGATGCAGGAAAGCAGAGAACAGGTTAGAACGGGTGAGCAGGTGGTCGATTCTGCCAGTGAAGCTTTTAAAGAAATAAACGAAGCTATTGCCCGGGTTACTGAAAGTTTAGAGCAAGCAACGGAATTGGTCAATAGGGCTGAAGAATTTAGTGATGAAGCTGTAAATAATATTGAAAACATAGCAAGTATATCTCAGGAGACTTCAGCCAGTGCAGAAGAAGTAGCTGCTGCCAGTCAGGAACAGACTGCTTCTGTGGAAGAAATAGTTTCTAATGCTGAAACCTTAAATTCTATGGCGGCAGAATTAGAAGAGCTTGTTCGTCGGTTTAAAGTTAATTGATAGCTTTCGTAATTGTTGATGTTGCGAAAATGATATCTTTTGTGCTATAATTAACATAGAATTATTAATATTTAACTGGTGAAAAAAAGCTCATTTTTTAAATTATTTGAAGTCTAGGAGGGAGAAGATGAAAGATAAAGATTCCATACCCAAGGCTACCATTGAGCGTCTGCCCTTATATTATCGCTGTTTGGATAAACTGGATACTTTTGAAGAGGTTGAGGTGGTATCATCCAAAGAACTAGGCGGCAGATTGGGAATCCCACCCACTCAGGTTAGAAAAGATCTTTCTTATTACGGAGAATTTGGCCGTAGAGGAGTAGGTTATGATGTGCATGATCTCAAGAAGTCAGTTGGAGATATTTTAGGGATCGATCAGAATTGGGAGGCTGTGCTGGTGGGAGCCGGTAATTTAGGTCGGGCCCTGGTGAATTATGATGGCTTCAGTAAAATGGGACTTAATATGGTGGGAGTATTTGATAATGATTTAAATAAAATTGATAACAAAATTGGAGATTTGACTGTTCAGAGCACCAAAAATATGAAAAGTGTGATTGAAGAAACAAATGCCAAGGTAGGAGTTTTGGCTGTGCCGGCCGGGGCAGCTCAGGATGTTGCTGAACAAATGGTGGATGCAGGGATCAAAGCTATCTGGAACTTTGCCCCTGCCAGACTTTACGTACCTGATCATATAACTGTCCGCAATGAAGACCTGGCTGTAGGAATAGTGAGTTTAATTTATCATCTAAGCTGGCAGGAAAAAGAGGAAGAGGAATAATACCAGGATCTCAATATAATTTAAACATAACTTAATTTATTATTTTTTGCGATAAAAAGAAAGGTGGACTTTTTCCAGATCATATTTGCCGGGATTGAAAATAAATTCTGTATTACCCAGAAATAAATAACCACCGGGATTGAGGGAGGAAACGAACTTTTCTGTCAGCTTCCCTTTTAATTCTTTGGTCAGGTAGATAAAGAAATTCCTGCTCAGAATTATGTCCCAGTTGGATTCATATCTTTCATTGATCAGGTCTTTTTCCTCGAAATTAACTAATTTTTTAATGCGGGGAGAGAGTTTGTAGCTGTCTTTTTTATTATCAACAGGTGAAAAGTATTTATCGATTAGCTCCTGTGACATATTTTCCAGAGCTTTTTGGGGATATACTGCTCTGGAGGCGTCCTCTAATATTTCCGGGTCAATATCACTGGCAAGAAGGGAAAAACTATTTTCATCCACCCCCAGCTCTTTTAATATAATTGCCAATGTGTAAGGTTCTGAGCCGTTAGAACAGGGGGCGCTCCAGATCTTTATTTTATTTTTTTCTGATAGTATTTTGGGCAAAAGTTCTTCCTGCATATATTCAAAACTGTCGGGATTGCGAAAGAACTCAGATGTATTAATGGTGAAATGATTCATGTAGGCGGCTTTAAACTCCCTGTCATTCTCCAGGAGATCCAGACATTCTTTATAGTCATCTATGTCGTGTCTTCTCATGAGGCTATTTGTGCGTCTTTTCACCCTCTTGAGCTTATATCCGTCTAAGTTGAGGTTTAATAATTCTGCTGCTTGATCTTTAAATTCCATAAAATCCAATTTAGAATTCTCTCCTTTCAGTTAAATTAACCAGAACTTTAGGGATTTGATTGCGGGGGAGTATTTCATCATAGGCCCCTGTTTTTATTACTGTTCTGGGCATACCATAAACCAGAGCTGTACTTTCATCTTCTACAATTCCATATCCCTGGTTTTGTTTTATCGCTTTCATTCCCTCGCCCCCATCACTTCCCATTCCTGTTAAAACTACTCCGATGATATTATCCTGATAGAGGGGGGCAAGCGAGGACATCATATAGTCCACACAGGGACGAACTCCCCATTTTTTCGGTCTCTTATCCAGTTCTACCCCTTCATCTGTAAAAGTCATGTGATAATTTCCTGGAGCCAGCAGGGCGGAATTAGGCTTTAGCTTATCACCTATTTCAGCCTCTTTTACATTTAGATTGGTTTCCTGGTCCAATCTTTGAGCTAATGAGGTTGTAAATCCTGCCGGCATGTGCTGGACTATGGCAAAACCAGCAGGGAAATTTTTCGGCATGGCCCCCAGGATTTCTTTTATTGCTTTAGGCCCACCGGAAGATGCCCCAATAGCTATGACGGGGAAATCTTTTTTTCTGGAAAGCTTCCGGGGAAATTTTTTCGGAGGGGCGGGATCGATCTCTATCTGTTCACAGTTATTTTTGTGAGATTTGGGCGCAGATTTTGCGCCTGCTTTGATCTTTTCAATAAGATCTTCAGAAATTTCATCAATTTCCAGCGAAATAGAACCTGAAGGTTTTGGTATAAAGTCAAATGCTCCCATATCTAGAGCTTTCATAACCGTGTCACGATTATCCAGAGCACTTACCATTAATACCGGCAGGGCTGGATGTTTTTTTTGTAATTCCTGCAGTGTCTCTAATCCATTAAGTTTTGGCATTTCAATATCAAGGGTTACAATATCGGGGTTTAAATCTGTGGTTTTTTCCAGGGCCTGAGCACCATGCCTGGCGGTATCTATTACCGTTAATTCGGGATCAGAATTTATTGTTTCTGAAAAAAGCTTTCTCATAAAAGCGGAATCATCAACTACCAGTACTTTAATCATAATTTTCCCCCTGAATGAACCTCTGCAGTCCCAAAATTTTCTGGCAAAAAATCTATTTTTCTGGCGAGCAATTCACCTGTCCGGGTTACTCTAATTTGCCTGAATCTCTAATAGTTATTTCTTCTTTTCCGGAAAAATTCCTGCTTAAAATTTAATCCTCGACAGACAAGAACTACATTTTTCCAGCAAAAAGCGTTTTATAATTGTAAGATTTATGATAACATTTAATATAGATTAATTAAAGCAGATAATCAATATTTACAGAAATTTTTTGAGGTGATAAATTTGCTTTTGGAGACGGCAGTTCTGGCCAGTGGGAGTTCCGGGAATTCTATTTACGTATCAGATCAAAACACCAGTCTTTTAATTGATGCAGGTTTAAGCGGCAAGAAAATTGAGAACCGGATGAAGAAAATAAAACGTTCGCCGGAAAATTTAGATGGAGTTTTATTAACCCATGAACATAATGATCATATTTCCGGGGCGGGAGTGATGGCGCGCAGATATCAGCTACCTCTGTATGGGTCTGAGGGGACTTTGCTTAAAGGTGCCGAGAAAATTGGACGAGTGGCTGAGGAAAATATACAGCAAATAAAGCCGGGAGCCAGCTGGCAGCTGGGAAATCTGGACATTTCTACTTTTTCTCTGCCTCATGATGCCGAAGAACCTGTAGGTTATATTATTGAGCGGGGAGATATAAAGTTAGCACTGGCCACCGATATTGGCTGTGTAACCTCAGAAATATTAAAGAAATTAAAAGGTGCCGATATACTTTTTTTGGAGTCCAATCATGATCAGGACCTGTTAAGAACAGGTAGTTATCCCCCGAGTTTGAAAAGAAGAATTAGAAGTGAAAAGGGTCATTTATCCAATATTGAGGCTGCCAGACTTTTACCCCGGTTATTGACTGATAAAAAAAATAACGGAAGTCAGGCTGCAAAACCGCTGGTTATACTTTCACATTTAAGTGCGGAAAATAACCGGCCTGAACTTGCCTATATAACCATTAAAAATTCGCTGCGTTCCGCCGATTGGCAGGTGGGTGAAGATATAAATTTAGTCTGTGCTGACCGTCATCAGGTTAGCAAACTTTATCGAAAAAAAGAAGGAAACGGGGGTATGAGTAAAACAGGATGATGGAGGTTAATATTATAGCAGTAGGCAAAATTAAAGAAAATTATATCATAAATGGTATCAATGAATATTCCCGTCGTTTATCCTCTTATTGCAATTTGAATATTATAGAAGTTAAGGAAGCTAAAATAGATAAAGATAATCAAAAAGCCAGTGAGAGGATAAAGAAGAAAGAGGGACAGAGACTTCTGGATAAACTTCCTGATAGAGGTTATGATATAGCGCTGGATGCCAGCGGAAAACCCATGACTTCAGAAGGCCTGGCGAAATCGATTAACAATCTGCAGGTTCAGGGTTATAGCCGCCTGAATTTTATCATCGGAGGTTCTCTGGGGCTTTCCGGCGAACTTTTAGAGAAAGTGGATTATTCGCTGTCACTTTCTCGCATGACTTTTACTCACCAGATGATCAGATTGATTTTGCTAGAACAGCTTTATAGAGCCTTTAAAATCAAAGCAGGGGAACCATATCATAAATAATTTAACCAGGAGGTAAAAAATGCAGATTGAAATTAACTGGCAGGGAGGACTATGTTTTGTCGGGGAAGGAGAATCCGGGCATGAGGTAATCATGGATGCTTCGCGGCAGTCAGGTGGAGAAAATCGGGGATCGAGTCCCATGGAAATGCTGCTGCATGGTGTGGCTGGTTGCAGCGGTATAGATGTGGTCAAAATATTAAATAAAAGACGGGCAGACCTGGAAGATATAAAGATATCAGTAACGGGTAAGAGGGCGGACGAACACCCCCGTAAATACGAAAAATTAATTCTGCATTTTGAAATTACAGGACGGGAGCTGACCGAAAATGATGTGAAAAGGGCAGTTGAACTCTCTGTAGATAAATATTGTTCAGCCATCAATTCTTTAACTGCTGAGAAAGAAGTTAGTTTTGAATTGAATAAACTGAATTAATACCCCTGTTAACAGCAGGGGATTTACTTTTCTCGTGATTTTTTTGTCAATCAGGCAGGAATTAATTAACTACTATTGAATATATAAAGTGACATTAAATAAAATTAAAGGGGAATAAATCTTAAGGGCTGCTTCGAGCAGCTGCAATAGATTGGACTGGTGAAAAATAAAAAGGGGGAATATCATGATTGATTTAAGTATTGAAGAGGAAAAATTGCAAAATGCTGTAGAAAGAGCGCGAGAAAAAGGGGTTATCATCCCTACCTTTGAACAGATGAAGGAGCCGGAAAAAATTCCTGAAACCATAAAAAACGAGTTAAAGGACATAGGTCTGTGGGACTTTGACTCTAAAAATTTATTCCGGATAACCTGGAAGAACGAGCCGACTAAATCCGGCGGTCTCTACGGTGATGTAAATTATGTGGAACTTCCCGGTGAGTTAACAGGAGTAGATGCAAAGATTGTAGCGGTCGTGGGAAAGTGGTTTCCTACAGGGGCCCATAAAGTCGGGGCTACTTTTGGCTGTCTGGCACCACAGCTGGTTACCGGTCAATTTGATCCTACGGCCGAGAAGGCAGTATGGCCTTCAACTGGCAATTACTGCCGCGGAGGCGCTTATAACTGTGAACTTCTGGGATGTGAATCTATCGCAATTTTACCGGAAGGTATGAGCCAGGAAAGATTTGATTGGCTTTCAGGCGTAGCGGATGAGGTTATCAGCACCCCGGGCTCAGAGAGCAATATAAAGGAAATATTCGATAAATGCTGGGAGCTGAGAGAGACCCGGGATAATATTAAGATATTCAATCAATTTGAAGAACTGGGGAACCATCTCTGGCATTATGAAGTTACTGGCAGTGCTATGAATGAAGCTTTTCAACAGCTGCAGGGCCAAAATAATCTGGCCGGGGTTGTGCTTACTTCAGGTTCGGCTGGTACTTTAGGTGCGGCTGATAAGATTAAAGAATTACATCCGCACAGCAAACTGGCTGTAGCTGAAGCTCTGCAGTGTCCGACACTGCTTTATAATGGCTACGGTTCACATCGGATAGAGGGCATTGGTGATAAACATGTGCCCTGGGTGCATAATGTGCGGAATACTGATATGGTAATGGGCATCGATGATAATGATTCTATGAATCTGGTCCGACTATTCAATACCGATGTGGGTAAAGAGTACCTGGAGAGCCAGGGTGTGCCTGCTGAAACCATAGAGGAACTTGATTTGATGGGAATTTCTGGTATAGCCAATATTCTGGGAGCTATAAAATATGCCCGTTATTTTGAGCTGGATGAAGATGATGTAGTGATGACTGTCTTTACTGATTCAATGGAGCTTTATGGTTCCAGAGTCGACGAAATGGTTAACGAAGTTGATGACTACTCAGCTCAGGATGCTGCTGTCGATTTTCATAAAAATCTCCGGGGGCAGAGTCTGGACCATATGAAAGAGCTGGATTATTATGAGAAAAAACGAATCCATAATTTAAAATATTACACCTGGATAGAACAGCAGGGCCGGGAAGTGGAAGAGCTGGATGCTCAGTGGTATGACTACGAAAATTACTGGGAAGAACTGCATGGTATGACCGGGGAAATCGATGAGCTTATCAAAGAATTCAACCAGAGAACTGGACTTGTAGAAGGGCAGGATTGATTTATGAAATTTGTAACAGAGCTGGAGTGCATAAAATGTGGCCGGGGATATGTTCCTGAACCCGATAGATACCTCTGTGATGAATGTGGGGAAACAGGACTGCTCGATGTTAAATATGATTATGAAAAAATTGAGGCTGAATGGTCCAAAGAAGACCTGGCGCAGGATTCCCGCCAGAATATCTGGCGATACGGTCCCCTGCTGCCCATTAAACCGGAAACTACAAGACCGCTATTGAGGGTTGGACATACCCCACTATACAGAAATTCTGAGCTGGCAGAAGCACTGGGGCTTAATAATCTGCTGATAAAAAGTGATGGACTCAATCCTACCGGCTCTTTAAAAGACAGAGCTTCGGCGGTGGCTGTTGTGAAAGCGCAGGAAGCTGATAATTCGACTGTAGCCTGTTCATCTACAGGTAATGCCGCCTCTTCGCTGGCGGGCAATGCCGCTTCTTTTCCGGGAAAGATGGACACTGTAATTTTTGTGCCCGAACGGGCTCCGGAAGGCAAACTGGCCCAGCTGTTAATTTACGGGGCTACGGTGGTAAAGGTTAAAGGAAGTTATGAAGAAACATATGAACTTTCCGCTGCTGCCATTGAACGCTGGGGCTGGTACAATCGCAATGCTGCAATAAATCCTTATATGGTAGAAGGGAAAAAGACCTGTGTGCTGGAAATGGCCGAGCAGCTTGATTTTGAACTACCAGATTGGCTGGTGTTCTCTGTAGGAGATGGATGTACAATTGCTGGAGCCGGTAAAGCCCTGAAAGATTTACGGGCAATTAATTTGCTTGATAGGGAAGTCAAACTGCTGGGGGTTCAGGCTGAGGGATGTGACCCTATAACCAGATCATTTCATACGGGTGAATCTCTGGAGGTTCAGAATGAAAATACAATAGCCGACAGCATAGCTGTGGGCAAACCCCGTAATTTTCATAAAGCCTTGAGTGCAGTTGAAAATTCGGGAGGAACTATGGTCAACGTTTCTGATGAAGAAATTCAGGAAATGATGAGATTGCTTGGCAGTAAAACTGGAATATTTGGGGAACCGGCAGGTGCTGCTGGTCTGGCAGGCATACGTCGGGCCGTAAAAGAAGGGGAAATCAGTCCTGAGGCCCGGGTTGGTTTTGTGGTCACGGGCAATGGCCTGAAAGATATAGATAATGCATTAAAGGCAGCTCCAGCACCGCTGGAGGTTGAGCCCGATATGGCGCAATTGCAGGACAAATTCATGCAAAGGGGAATTGTCAGTGAAAAGTGAGGAAAATGCCAAATTGGGAGCAAGAATACGGCGAATGAGGCAATCTCAGGATATGAGCTTGTCGGAGCTGGCTGAAGAGATAGGAAAGACCTCCAGCTATCTCAGTCAGGTGGAAAGAGGGCTGGCTGAACCTTCTATTACAGCTCTGCGTGAGATCAGCGAATCTCTGAATGTTCCTATGTTTTATTTTCTGGCAGATGAGGAAGAGCAGAATGCTGTGGTCAGAAAATCTGAGCGCAAAAAATTATCTTATCCGGAATCTGATTCCAGGGTGGAATTGATCAGCCCGGATTTAAACCGACAGATGGAAGTAATTGAAGCCAGACTGGAGCCGGGAGAAGCAACAGTGGAAAGCCCTCTCCCTCATCGGGGAGAAGAGTGCACTCTGGTTTTGCAGGGCAAAATGCACATTGAAATAGGAGAACAGGAATTTGAATTGGAGCCTGGTGACAGTGTATATTATGTCGCCAGCATGCCTCATAAGATTGTCAGTGTGGGGGAAGAGGAGCTGGTTTTTGTTTCAGCAATAACTCCGCCTAATTTTTAATCTATCAAATATAAATCAGGAGGTAAATTAATTATGCAGACGGTATTTAAAAATAAAGATTTTGTTACTCTGGAAGACTGGGCCAAAGAGGAAATAGATACACTGATTGAAGTTTCGCATGATCTTAAGAAAAAATTTGCCATGGATGTGGAGACTCCCTACTTAAAAAATAAAACGGCTTTTTTGATGTTTTTTGAAGAATCAACGAGAACCCGTAATTCTATGGAAGCAGGCCTGGCACAGCTGGGGGGGCACGCGAATTTTCTTGATACTTCTACCATGCAGGTTTCCCACGGAGAAGTGGCCAAAGATACAGCGATAATACTCGGCAGTTATGGTCATGGACTGGCCTGCCGCAATTGTGACTGGGGTATTGGTAATGATTATATCTCTACTCTGGCAGAGTATGCTGAAGTTCCGGTCATGAATCTGCAGTGTGATCTATATCATCCCATGCAGGCCACAGCAGACTTGATGACAATTAAGGAGAAAAAAGAGCGGATGAGCAATTTGAAAGTTTCCGTCATCTGGGCTTATGCTACTTCTCATAAAAAACCTATCTCGGTTCCTGTATCTCAGGTGCAGCTTTTCCCCCGTTATGGCATGGATGTTACTCTTGCTCATCCTGAGGGTTTTGAACTGCCAGATTGGGTAATAGATAGAGCTGAAGCCAGTGCTGATAAACACAATGGTTCTCTTACTGTCACCAATGATATGGAAGAAGCTTATCGAGATGCAGATGTGGTAATTCCTAAAAACTGGGGTAACTGGGTAAATGATCCGGAGAATGAGAAAGGCTCGGAAATATTAGAGGCCAATAAAGACTGGAAATGTACCGAAGAAATGATGGATCTGGCCAGTGAAGATGTTATCTATATGCATGCTTTGCCGGCCGATAGAGGCAATGAAGTGGAAGATTCAGTTATTGATGGTCATAAATCTGTAGTATATGATGAAGCTGAAAACAGATTACATACCGCTAAAGCGGTTATGTCCTTAACTATGGGAGGACGCGGATAAGCTAAAGCAAAGATAGGAGGGATTGCTGGCTGAGTTTTTTAATTAGCTGGCAATCCTTCTTTTTATAAAAACTTTTCCAGGTTTTCAGGCTGCTGAATTACTGGCTTATTAATTCTATTTAATTACAGGAGGTTATATGGCAATGAAGGAAGAAGAAGTAGTAGCTCAGATAAAGCAGGAAGTAAGCAAATATGAAGATGAAATGATAAAATTTATGCGTGATATGATCAGTATTCCCAGTGAAAGCTCGGAGGAAAAAGAGGTTGTAGAGCGAATTGAAGAGGAGATGAAGCAGGTTGGTTTTGATGAAGTTTTCATAGATGAAATGGGCAATATACATGGTAGAGTTGGTTCGGGAGATCGGGTTCTTGCTTATGATGCTCACATCGATACGGTAGGCCTGGGGGATCCTGATGAATGGGAATGGGACCCTTATGAAGGCAAATTTGAAGATGGTAAAATTTACGGTCGTGGTGCCACTGATCAGGAAGCAGCTATGGTATCGATGGTCTACGCCGGCAAGGTTATCAAAGATCTGGATCTGCATCAGGAGTTTAGCCTCTATTTTGTCGGGACTGTACAGGAAGAGGATTGTGATGGCCTTTGCTGGGAATATATTATAAATGAAAATGTTCTTGATCCTGAGCTGGTGGTTTTAACTGAACCTACCAATTTAAACATTTATCGTGGTCATCGGGGTAGAATGGAAATGAAAGTTACCACCCGGGGGGAATCCTGTCACGGCAGTGCTCCGGAAAGAGGAGTTAATTCTTTATATAAGATGGCTAAAATCATTTCGGGAGTAGAAGATTTGAATGCGGAGCTGAAAGTTGATGATTTCCTGGGCAAAGGTACAGTTGCTGGTACTCATGTAGAAAATCATACTCCCAGCTTGAATGCTATACCCAATCAGACTGAATTACACATAGATCGAAGACTTACGGCCGGTGAAGACAAAGAACTGGCAGTTAACCAGATTCAGGAGATCATTGAATCAGCCGGTATTGAAGCTGAGATTGAAATTCCTTATTATGATACTCCCAGTTATACTGGTTTTGTCTATGAGATGGAAAAATATTATCCTACCTGGGTTTTGCAGGAGGATCATCCGGTTATTCAATCAGCAGTTTCAGCTTATGAAGATGTTTTTGAGGAAGAGCCCACTGTTGACAAATGGACTTTCAGCACCAATGGTGTAACGATAATGGGCAGAAATGATATTCCCTGTGTCGGTTTTGGACCGGCCCATGAAATCTACGCCCACAGTGTTGAAGAGCGAGTGCCGGTTGAACACCTGATAAAGGCAGCAGAATTTTATGCTCATTTCCCCTATCATGTTGACTAAAAAGTTGGAGAGAATCAATTAAACTGGAGGTGGATTAGTTGAGCGATAAAGCTCATGTTAACAGGTCTAAAAAAAGAGTAGATGCTTATGATAAGGTAACAGGAAAGGCTAAATTTGGGGCAGACCTAAAGTTTCCCGGAATGCTCTATGGTAAAGTTTTGCGCACTGATTATCCCCGGGCCCGGATTATAGATATAGATACGGAAAAGGCTGAAGCTCATCCGGAAGTTGAAGTGGTTATGACAGCGGAAGATATTCCCGAAAATAATTTTGGAGTTATAATTGAAAATCAGCGGGTGCTGGCTAAAGATGAGACATATTATATTGGTGATGGTCTGGCCATGGTTGCTGCCAGCAGTGAAGAAGCTGCAAAAGAAGCCTGCCGGCTGATTGAAGTTGAATATGAGGAACTTGAAAGCATACATGACCCCCGGGAAGCGCGCAAGGCGGATGCACAGGTGGTTATGCCCGATGAAGACAACAATCAGGTTATTCACCACCCTCTACGCAAGGGTGATATAGATGCAGGTTTTGCAGAAGCTGATGTGATTTTAGAAAGAAAATACAGCACTCAATTTGTCGAACATGCCTATCTGGAACCGGAAGCAGTTGCAGTTGTCCCGCAGGAGAGAAATACTCTGGTTACAATTTATGGCTCTGTGCAAAACCCCAATGCAACCAGGGATGCTGTGGCCAGAGTGCTGCAGACTGATTTAAATCAGGTGCGAATTATTCAGGATAATATGGGCGGCTCTTTTGGCGGGAAAGATGAAAATATTTCTTCCCTGGCTGCTAGAGCTTCCCTGCTGGCCCTGGAGACAGAAAGACCAGTTAAAATGATTAATTCCCGGGAAGAATCCATTTTAGAATCCTATAAAAGACATCCTTATTACATGAATTATAAAATTGGGGCCAGTGAAGATGGGGAAATAAAATCGATGGAAATTGAATGTGTGGCTGACAGTGGTGCTTATGCCTGTCAAACGCCATTTGTAACCTGGAGATCTGTGGTTCAGGCTACTGGACCCTATCAGGTACCCAATGTCAAAACAGACACTTATGGTTTTTATACACACAATCCTTACACTGGAGCTATGAGAGGTTATGGCTCACCTCCGATTATATTTGCCCAGGAATCCCTGATGGATGAGCTGGCGGAGGAACTGGATCTAAGCCCTGTGGAACTGCGACGCAAAAATATTCTGCAGAACAATACGTACACTGCCACCAATCAAAAGCTGGATAATCATGAAGTTAGTCTGGATGAAGTCATGAATAAAGCCATGGAAGCAATTGATTATCAGCAAAAACGGGAAAAATATAACCAGCCGCAGCAGGATGAGCTCAAACGAGGAATTGGTCTGGCCATCAGTTATCGGGGTGTCAGCCTGGGAGCTGAGGCCATTGATACAACCGGAGCTATTGTCTCCGTGCAAAAAGATGGCAGTGTTATAGTTTACTGTGGTCTGGCTGAAAATGGTCAGGGTTTGAAGACTGTATTCACTCAGGTAGCTGCGGAAGAACTGGGTATTGATATGGGTAAAGTTCAGTACATGGAAACAGATACCTCAGTTGCACCTGAAAGCGGTTCTACTGTGGCTTCGCGCAGCACGTTTATGGGTGGTAACGCCATAAAAAATGCTACAGATAATATCAAAATGGTTATACAGGAGTTTGTAGAGGATGAATATGAGGTAGCAGAAGAGGTTGAACTGCGAAATAATGCTGTATATACGGTTTCTGGCAGCAAAGTTGCTGATTTTGCCGAAATTGCCTCAGCTGCTTTTCATAGTGGTGTCTTTTTGTCGTCTTATGGCTGGTATAAAGCCCCGGCAATTTCCTGGGATGAGGAAATTGGTCAGGGACGACCTTATTTCACCTATGTATATGGCTGTCAGATAGCCGAAGTTGAAGTTGACACCGGTACAGGTGAGGTAGCCGTATTAAACATGTCTGCGGCTCATGATGTGGGTAAAGCTATCAATCCGGCCAATGTACGAGGACAGATTTACGGTGGAACAGTCATGGCTTTAGGCCATGCTCTGATGGAAGACCTGGGTTTTTCGGAAGGATTTATTAATCACACCAATTTTGACGAGTATTTAATACCCACTGTGAAAGATGCTCCTGAGGTAGAAGCGGTTATCGTGGAAAATCCGGATCCTGCTGGCCCCTATGGTGCTAAGTCAATTGGCGAACCAGCCATGGAGCTGGGGGGAGCGGCCATCAACAATGCTATTGCTCAGGCCACCGGAGATAGACATCGTGATCTGCCTTTGAATCTGGAAAGAGTATTAATAGGCCGTGATCTGAGCAAGGAGGATGAATAACTATGACTGAAAATCTTAAATTTTACAGCAGTACTGATCTGGAATTTGCTCTGGAGCTGCTGGCAGAAGATAAAAATATTGAAGTTATAGCAGGCGGTACAGATCTCATGGTTGATATCAGACAGGAAGAGGATCACCTTGCTCAATGCACCGGTATTTTAGATTTGACCGATATAGAAGAGCTGCAGGGGATTGAGAAAAAAGGAGATTATATTGAAATTGGGGCTCTGGTGACTCATGATGACCTAATAAATTCTGCCCTTGTGCAGGAAAACTATCCGGCCCTGGCCGAAGCAGCGGCAGCTATTGGCTCTCCTCAGGTGCGCAACCGGGGAACAATAGGAGGCAATATCTGCAATGCTGCGGCCTGTGCGGACACTTTCGGGCCCCTGGTTGCTTTTGAAGCCGATGCGGTTCTGGAGTCAACTACTGGTATCAGAGTAATGCCGGCTCAGGAATTTGTAGAGTGGCCCTATCAGACTAAATTGAGATCAGATGAACTTCTGACCAGGTTTCGTCTTCCTCTACCGGCAGCAGATATGTTCAGCAATTTTCAAAAAATAGGCAGAAGACAGGCCATGGCTATTACCAGAGTCAGTCTGGCTGTGGCGGCCCGGATTGAGGACGAGGTAGTCCGATATATCAGAGTCGTGCCCGGTTCAGCTACTCCGGTGCCTCAACCGTTTGGCAAAGTTGAAGGTGAGATTCGCGGTGAGAGAATTTCAGATCTTAATCCTGATGAACTGGGAGAAATTGCTGCCGAAGAAATGGTGGATATAACTGGCGAACGCTGGTCTACCCCTTATAAGAAGCCTGCACTTAAGTCTTTAGTGAGTCGGGCTATCCAGGGGCTGCAGAAGGAGGTAGAAGTAAATGAGTAAACTTTCCGTAACCTTTACACTTAACGGAGAAGAAGAAACAGTCAATGTTGAACCGGATGCAAGATTGCTTGATACTTTGCGAAAAAAGCTGGATTTAACGGGTACTAAAGAAGGGTGCGGTATAGGTGAATGTGGAGCATGTACTGTAATAATGGATGGCAAAGCTGTTAATGCCTGTCTGGTGCTCACAGCTCAGGCTGAGGGCAGTGAGATTCTCACGGTTGAAGGATTGGAAGTCAACGGTGAATTAGACCCACTACAGAAATCTTTTATAGATAATCAGGCTGTACAGTGTGGTTTTTGCACTCCGGGTATGCTGATGTCGGCCCGAGCGCTGCTGGACCAGAATGATTCTCCCAGCAGGGAAGAAATAAAAACTGCCCTGGAAGGGAATCTCTGTCGGTGCACGGGTTATCAGCAGATTGTTGATGCGGTTGAAGAAGCAGCCGCTGCCGAACAGGGTGGTGAATAGCTCTTGTCGCCAACTTTTTTTAAAAATGTGAAAGAAATAATTACTATGGATGAGCAGGAGAGGCGGTTAAAAAATTGTGATTTACTGGTGAGAGATGGCAAAATATCTGCTCTGGGTTCAAATTTATCTCTGCCGCCAGACCTGCAGCGGGATGAAGTCGAGTTTATAGATGCGGAAAATTATTTTATGTTTCCGGGCCTGATAAATACGCACCATCATTTTTATCAGGTCCTGACCCGTAATATCAGAGAAGTTCAGGATGTGGAGCTATTTGACTGGCTGCAGTATCTATACCCTATCTGGTCACATCTGAATCCGGAAGCTGTCTATTACAGCACCCTGACGGCAGCAGCTGAATTGTTAAAATCCGGCTGTACCACTTCAGTTGATCAATTTTACGTTTTTCCTGGCCAGGAAAGACGTGATTTAATAGACCGAGAATTTGCCGCTGCCGAAAAAATAGGGATCAGACTTCATGCCTGCCGGGGAAGTATGTCTCTGGGCGAAAAAGACGGGGGGCTGCCTCCGGACGAAGTTGTACAGAGTGAAGAGGAGATTTTGCAGGATACAGAGCGAGTTATAAAAAAGTTTCATGACCCTGAGCCTTTTGCCCAAAAAAGGGTCATTGTTTCCCCCTGTTCTCCTTTTTCAGTAACTAAGAAACTGATGCAGGAGTCAATAGAGCTGGCCCGTGAATACGAGGTGCTGGCTCATACTCATCTGGCGGAGACTGCCGATGAAGATGAATTTTGCCAGCAAAAATTCGGGCTGAGCCCTCTGGAATATATGAAAGAGGTGAACTGGGTTGGGCCTGATGTCTTTTTTGCTCATGCTGTGCATTTGAACCCGGAAGAAATTCAGGAATTAGCCGGGCAGGGCACAGGGGTAGCCCACTGTCCTGTTTCTAATATGAAGCTTTCTTCTGGAGTTGCTCCTATACCAGAAATGCTGGAAGCTGGAGTTCCGGTAGGTCTGGCAGTAGATGGCAGTGCCAGCAATGATGGTTCTGACATGATAGCTGAGATGAAGACCTCACTGCTGCTGCACAAGCTATCTCATGGTATTACTTCCCTGGGGCCGGAAGATGTATTGCGGCTGGCAACCAGTGGAGGCAGTGAGATTTTGCAGCAGCCGGAAATAGGTAGTTTATCAGAAGGTCAGGCTGCCGATCTCTTTTTACTGGATAGCAGCAGGCTGCCGCTGGCAGGAGGGTTATCTGACCCTGTATCAGCTTTGATAAATACCGGAATAAATAATGAGGTTGATTTGACCATGGTAGATGGCGAAATTGTTGTTCGCCAGGGAGAAGTTCAGACTATTTCTGAACAAAAGGTGGCACGTAAAACCAATGAGATTGCTGGCCGGATGCTGGCCGAGGAGGCTTAAATCTGATGAAGCTGATCCAAAATGGCACCGTAATTACCTTCAATGATGAGAATGAAGTGATAAAAGACGGTGGGGTTTTAATAGATGGTGATAACATTAAAGAGGTTGGCCCTGCTGAAGACCTGGAAAAAAATTATCCGCAGGCCGAAATTATAGATGCAGAAGAAGGGGTAATTTTGCCCGGGTTGATCAACACTCACATGCATTTTTACAGCACTTTTGCCCGGGGGATGGACCTCAAAACTGACGAGCCGCCCGGGGGTTTTGTGGAGATACTGGAAAAATTATGGTGGCGTCTGGATAAGACCCTGGCCACCAGAGAAGACCTTTATTATAGTGCTGTATATGCGCTGCTGGAAGGTATTGAAAATGGCACTACTACTGTTTTTGATCATCATGCAAGTTATGGGCTGATAGAAGGTTCTCTGGATGTTTTGCGTCAGGCGGTGGAAGATGTGGGACTAAGAGCCAGTTTATGTTTTGAAGTCTCCGATCGCCATGGCGAAAAAGCCCGGGAAAAAAGTTTACAGGAAAATATTCGCTTTCTGGAGGCTTTAAGCCAGCAGGAAAGTGATTATTTGGCCGGTAAAATGGGAATGCACGCTTCTTTTACGGTAGATGAAACCACATTAAAAAAAGCTGCTGAAATCATGGATGAGTTTGATGTTCCCCTGCATCTGCATGTTGCGGAAGGCAAAGCTGATGTGGAGGACAGCCAGAAAAGAGGTTACAAAAATATCGTTGAGCGCCTGCATAAATACGGACTCTGGCGTCCGGGCACTCTAGCTATCCATGGAGTGCATCTGACAGCGGAAGAATATCAATTTTTAGCTGAACAAAATTGTTATCTCATTCATAATCCCCAGTCCAACATGTCCAATGCGGTGGGCACAGCTGATTTGCTCACAGCTAAAGAAGCCGGACTTGATATTGGTCTGGGTACAGATGGTTATACTACTGATATGTGGGAAAGCTTACAGGTGGCTGACCTGGTTCCCTCGCATCAGACTGGAGATCCCGGTGCTGGGGGAGGGCTGGCTGAGTGGATGCTGTTTGAGGTTAACAGCCAGCTGGCTTCAGAGGTTTTTGGTCGGAAAATGGGCAGCCTGGAGGCTGGAGCAGCCGCTGATGTAATAATTGCAGATTATGATCCACCGACTCCGCTTGAGCCAGAAAATATCTCTGCTCATCTATTGATGGGGCTTAAGGGTGGAGATGTTGTTACCACATTAGCTCGTGGAGAAATTATCATGAAAGATCGGGAGGTGCAGGTTCTAAATAATGACAGAATCAGACAGCAATGCAGAGAACAGGCCCGGGATGTCTGGAAAAGATTTTAAGCGCAGGGGTGATTATTATTCACCCAAAAATCTAAGCAAAGCCCTGCAAATTCGCAAAGAACTGGGATATCATGCCGTTGTAATAGCTGGTGGTACTGATGTGATGGTTGATCATTTTGAAGAACTGCACCGGGTTGAACACTGGCTTGACCTCAACAATATAGATGAACTCAGGCAAATAGAGTTTACAGACAAAGAAATCAGAATTGGCAGTATGGTTACTCATCAGGAACTGGCTCAAAACGAGAAAATCCGGAGGAATTTGCCGTTGTTGAGCGAATCAGCCGCTGAAGTTGGTTCCTGGCAGATAAGATGCCGGGGAACGATTGGAGGCAATATTGTTACCGCTTCTCCCGCCGGAGATACACTGGCCCCGCTGCTGGCTCATCAGGCCAGATTTGTGGTGGGCAGTGTAGAGGGTAAAAGAGAAATTCCGGCTGAAGAATTTTTTCTGGGGCCCAAACAGAATGCCCTGGAACCCAGTGAACTTTTGCTGGAAATAATTTTGCCGCGACCTTCTGAAGATGAATTTCACTACTGGGAAAAAGTTGGCAAGAGACAGGCCATGATAATTTCCAGTTTGACGATCGCTATGAACCTGAAATATGCTGAAGACGGCAGAATAAAGGAAGCTCGTCCCTGCTACGGTGCGGTTGCCCCTACTCCTATAATGCTCGATGATGTGGCTGATTATCTGCGCGGCAATAAAATTGCCCGGATAAATATCGCACGAGTGGGTGAGCTGGCGGCAGAGAGTGTGGCCCCTATAGATGATATACGCGGAACCGAAACCTATCGCCGTCAGGTAACCCGGGATATAACTATAAAAGCTCTGAAAGCTTTCAGGGAAAAGCAGGAGGATGATTCCTGATGGAAATAACCTTCACAATTAATGGGGAAAAACGAAATTTAGATGTTAATGCCAATCAACGTCTCCTCGATGTTTTAAGACAGGACCTGGGGTTAACCGGAGCCAAAGAAGGCTGCGGCAAAGGTGAATGTGGAGCCTGTACTGTTATAATGGATGATAAACCAGTTGCCTCCTGTTTGATCCTGGCACCTCAGGCCGACGGGTCTGAAATTGAAACAATCGAAGGACTTGCTCCGGGAGAGAAGCTCCATCCTTTACAGGAAAGCTTTATCGATAACGGAGCTGTGCAGTGCGGCTTTTGTATACCGGGAATACTTTTAACGGCGAAAAAATTGCTGGAGATTAAGCAGTCGCCTGATCGTCAGGAAATTCGCGAGGCTCTTGCCGGCAATATTTGCCGCTGTACAGGTTACCAAAAAATTGTGGATGCAGTTGAAGAAGCATCTGAGAAGCTGTCGGGAAGGAGTGGTGAATTTGAGTAAGAGAAGTGTAGGTAAAAAAGCTGAAAAAGTTGATGCCCGGCATAAAGTCACAGGAGAAGCTCAGTATACTGAAGATCTGGCCAATAATTATGATGATCTTCTGCATATGCGGGTGAAAAGAGCTCCTCATCCTCATGCCTATTTACGCGATATTGATGTCAGTAAAGCCCGGGAAGTGTCAGGGGTGGTAGATGTTTTCACCGCAGCTGATTTTCCCGAGCTGAATAATTTTGGCTTGATTATAAAAGACCAGCCTGTGCTGGTTGGAATAGATGAAAAAATGCGCTATATGGGTGATGCCCTGGCTCTGGTGGTGGCAGAGAGCGATGAGGCTGCTCTGGAGGCCAGGGAAAAAATAGAAGTGGAAATCGAAAAACTGACAGTGGTTGATAACCTGGAACAGGCTATTCAGGATGATTGCCCCCAGGTTCATAAAGATGATTATATTGAAGTCACTCACTATATAGATGATGATCTCTGCTGTGACAATCTCGTCTGCAATCATCATGTCCGCAAAGGTGATGTAGAGACAGGATTTGCAGAAGCAGATTATATTATAGAAGGTGAATATCGCACTCAATTTTTAGATCAGGTGCCCATGCAGGTTGAAAAGGGTATAGCTGAATATGACGAAAAGGAAGATACCATAATTCTGTGGGCAGCCAGCCAATGGCTGCATGATACCCAGGCAGACATGGCTCAGGCCATGAATTTAGAAAAAGATCAGATAAGAATTAAACAGCCGGAAATTGGTGGGGCCTTTGGCAAAAAAGAAGATATATCAGTCCATATCCATCTGGCCCTGGCGGTGCGGGAACTCAAACGCCCGGTCCAATTAATTTATAACCGGGAGGAGTCTTTTGTAGCCCAGTCGAAAAGACATGCCATGATTATTAAGCATAAAACCGGTGTGACAGAGGAAGGCAAATTGACAGCCTGGGAAACTGAAGTTTTTGGTGATACTGGAGCCTATGCCTCCAGTGGTCCTGCTGTAGTTCATAAAAGTCTCTATCACTGTACTGGTCCTTATGAGGTTCCCAATGTCAGGGGAGATTCCCATACAGTATATACCAACAATCCTTATGGTGGAGCCATGCGAGGTTTTGGTGCTACCCAGATGGGGTATGCCTACGAAAACCATATGGACCGTATAGCTCATGAACTGGATATGGATCCGCTGAAATTGCGCCACCAGAATGCTTACCGTCAGGGGGTTACAACTCCCAATGGACAGCAGTTAAATCAGAGTGTAAAGGCGGTAGAAACCATTGAGGCGGCCAGTGAACTGGCCGGAGGTAGCCCCCGGGATGAATTAGAATTGCCCGGGTTTAAGCCGGAGGCAGCCTCGACTGCAGATAATGCAGATAACAAAAAAGATGAGGATGTGGCTTTTGGCCGAGGGATAGCGACTATTATGTTTGGTTTTGGCTATGGTGAAGGTTTTCCCGATCACTCGATAGCTGAGATTGAGCTCACCGATAGAGAAACAGTGCTGATCAGGACTTCGGCAGCAGATGTGGGCCAGGGTGTGAGGACTGTTGTAACCCAGATAGCTGCTGAGGTCTTAAAACTTGATCCGGAATATATCGAAATAGCTCCCGGAGATACCCATACAACTCAGAATGCAGGCTCTACTTCAGCCACCCGGCAGACCTATTTCACCGGCAACGCTGTGAAGGAAGCGGCAGAAGATTTAATGGGTAATATATACCATTATGCCAGCAAAGAATTTACCACCAATCACCCCGAGATGGCAGTCAAAGATGGCCGGGTTTATTCTCATGTAAATCCTGATGATGAGATGAGCATCTGGGATCTAAAAGATAAGCTTTCTCACCGGGATATTGAACTGAAGGGACGAGGTACCTTCTTCCCCAAAACCTATAAACCTGATGAGAAGACCGGCCAGGCTGAAAAAGTATATGTGGAATATACTTTCCATACTCAGATTGCTGATGTAGCAGTAGATTTAAATACCGGTATTGTCACAGTTGAAAATATTTACAGCGGTCTGGATGTGGGAAAAGCTATCAATCCTCAAGGTGTGGAGGGACAGATTGAAGGTGGCACAGCGCAGGGAATCGGCATGGCCCTGACCGAAGAAGTTGTTGTGAATGATGGGGTGATTCAGAATCCCGATCTCAGCCGTTATCTTGTGCCTACCACCATGGATTGTCCGGAGATTAAGTCGGCCCTGGTAGAAGATGAAGCTGCCGATGGTCCTTTTGGAGCGAAGGGTATTGGTGAACCAACTACAATTGCTGCAGCGCCAGCAATTAATAATGCTGTTTATGATGCGATTGGCATTCGATTTACAGAATTGCCCTTAAAACCTGAAAGAATTAAAGCTGAACTGGAAAAAAACATTTAACATTAAACTTAAATTTTAAAATAGGAGTGTTGCTAATATGGCAGATTTAAGTCTGGAAGTTTTAGGAATGAAGATGAATAATCCTGTTATGCCGGCAGCCGGTCCACCTGTCAAAGATGCAGAAGCGGCCAAAAAAGCTGCCGAGGGTGGTGCAGGTGCTCTGGTTACCAAGACAATATCAGTAGAAGCAGCAGATGTACCCCGCCCCAATATGGCTGCTATTCGCGGGGGCTTTCTCAACGCGGAACTTTGGTCAGAGATGGGCCCGGAACAGTGGTTTGAACAGGAATATCCGCAGATAGCTGAACTTGACCTGCCGATTATTGCAGGCATAGGCTATTCTTCTGAAGAGATACGGGAACTCTCAGAGCGAGTAGAAGAATATGCAGAAGCAGTTGAACTTTCCACGCATTATTTGGGTGATGATCCCACCCCCGTCGAAGAGAGCGTGAAAGCAGCCAAAGAGGCATGTGATATTCCGGTGATTGTCAAACTTAGTCCCCAGGTTGATATACCCATGTTTGCCCGGGCGGCGGAAGCGGCCGGTGCAGATGGTCTGGCATTAATAAATTCTCTGGGGCCTACCCTTGATTTTGAAGTGGAAGATGGCCGGCCGCTGCTTGGAAGTGAACATGGTTATGGCTGGATGTCCGGACAGGCAATTTTTCCTGTGGCTTTAAGAGCGGTCTATCAGGCAGTAACCAGTGTTGATATACCTGTTATGGGTGTAGGTGGAATTCAAAGGGGCATCGATGCTGTTAAAATGCTGATGGTCGGAGCAGAAGCCGTTCAGGTCTGTACTGCTCCAATTTTACAGGGTCCTAACTTTTATGGTAATCTGGTAGAAGAAATCGAAGCTTTTATGGATGAACATGGTTACAAAAATCTGGAAGAGTTGCGAGGAATAGCTCTGGATAAACTTCCTGAAAAGGACCGAATGGAAACTATTCCTCCGGTGGTAACAGAAGCCAACTGTACTGCCTGTGAGCTCTGCATACACAGCTGTGTATATGATGCTATAGAGCTTAATGAAACGGGCGATTATGTTATAATAGATAAAGAGAAATGTGCTGGATGTGGGCTGTGTCTGACAAGGTGTAATTTTGATGCCCTGCATCTGTCGGAGCAGGTGCAGTAACAGTGCATAAGTCATTATTGCCCCAGGCGAGAGGTGATAAAAAAGCTGATCTGGTCCTGAAAAACGCGAGGATTTTAGATGTTTTTCAGGAGGAAATTCGCTGCGATGATCTGGCCATAGCCAGCGGCGTCATTCTTGGCTGGGGTGATTATGCCGGCCATAGAGAAATTGACCTGGCCGGCGATTATCTCACCCCCGCTTTTATAGACCCACATCTGCATATTGAAAGTTCTCAGGTATCAGTGGCCAATTTTGCCCGAGAAATTATTCCCCGGGGGATAACTACAATAATTGCTGACCCCCATGAAATTGCTAATGTGGCGGGCCTTGAAGGTATAAAATATTTACTTTATGCAGGCCGGAAACTTCCCTGGAATTTTCATCTTATGCTTCCTTCTTGTGTGCCAGCAACTACCTGGGAAGAATCCGGCTCTACTCTGGCAGCGGAAGATCTGGCAAAACTGCTGCCCGAAAAGAATATCTTCGGCCTGGGAGAAGTGATGGATTTTCCCGGGGTCATTCAGGGGCAGGAAAATATCTGGTCCAAGCTGGAAATGGCAGAGGATTATTTCATAGATGGACATGCTCCCGAGGTCCAGGGCAGAGAATTAAATGCTTATTTGCTGGGCAATATCAGAGCCGATCATGAATGTACTTTTGCAGAAGAGGCCAGGGAGAAAGTATCCCGGGGCATGTTTATAATGATCCGGGAAGGTTCGGTGACCAAAGATTTGCAGGAATTACTCCCGGTGGTTATAGATGCCAGTGCAAGTAGATTTATGTTTGCTACTGATGACAGGCAGCCGGAAGATATTCTGGAAGAAGGCCATCTGGACCACGCGGTTCGGCTGGCTATTTCAGAGGGCATGAAACCGGAAAGGGCCTATCGTCTGGCTTCTTTAAATCCGGCACAGGCTCTGGGCTTAAATGATCTGGGCTCCATATCTCCGGGCAACCGGGCTGACCTGCTGGTACTTTCTGAACTGGAGGCTGTTGACCCCAAACATGTCATCAAAGATGGAGAGTTTTTAGTAAAGGACAGTAAATTGCAAAAATCTTTTACTTGCGATCTGGCTGCTTCTTCCGAACAAAATACGGAAGAAATTGGTGAAAAAATTAAAAAGCGGGTATATAATTCTGTGAATTGTGGCCCGATCGAGACTTCGGATTTTAAAATTCCTGCTGCTGCCAAATACAGAGTTATGGAAATAAAAGAGGACCAAATTATAACAGATGATCATATTCTGGAAATCAAACAGGATGAAACTCTGGCAGCAAAGATGCAGAAAGAAGATATATCACGTCTGGCAGCCGTGGAAAGACACAGGGCAACAGGCAAAATTGGTCTGGGTCTGGTAAAAGGTTTTAATTTGCAGCAAGGTGCTCTGGCAACCACTATAAGTCATGATTCCCATAATATAATGGTGCTGGGGGAAAATTCTGCAGATATGAAGATTGCTGTGGAGGAGTTGATTGCCATGCAGGGTGGTATGGCTGCAGTAAAAGCAGGTGAGGTTGTAGCAAGTCTCTCTCTTTCTATAGCAGGTTTAATGTCTGATAAATCAATGGAGACATCAGCTAAAAAGCTCAAAAAATTGCGCAGGACAGCAAAAAGTTTTGGAGTAAATCATCCAGAACCATTTATGCAGCTTTCTTTTCTCTCATTACCTGTGATTCCCGAGCTTAAATTAACAGTAGATGGTCTTTTTGATGTCAGAAAATTTGAGCATGTGTCTCTGGTGATGGATTAATATATTTTTGGAGGTGGTATATGTAGAGGGATAAAAATGAAGGAGAGAAGCATTCTAACATAATTTATCAAAATTTGGGAAGTAATAAAGATTTTAAATAGGGGGATTGAAAAATGCCAAATAACCAAAATTCTACAGGAGATGGTGGGCTTTTAGACAGGCTATTTCATTTGAGCGAAAACAATACCGATGTCAAGACCGAATTTTTAGGTGGACTGACCACATTTATGACAATGGGATACATCATATTTGTAAATCCGGATATTTTAGAATCGGCTGGAATGCCCTTTGAAGGTGTATTTATTGCTACCATAGCTGGTATCATTCTCGGTACTCTGGCCATGGCTTTTTTAACAAACTATCCCTTCGCTCTGGCCTCAGGCATGGGTTTAAATGCCTTTTTTGCCTATTCAGTAGTAATAGGGATGGGGGTTCCCTGGCAGGTTGCTTTAGGTATTATATTTCTGGAAGGTATTTTATTTATAATTTTGTCGGTTTCTAATGTTCGGAAAAAGCTGGTTAACGGTATCCCCATGAGTCTAAAAATAGGTATATCTTCTGGTATAGGCTTGTTTATTGCTTTCATAGGTTTTCAGGATGCACAGTATGTGGTGTTGGATGAGGCAACTCTGGTGACATTTGGCGATTTTATCTCAGGACCGGCTCTGGTGGCAACGGTGGGCTTAATAATTGCCGGTGTACTCTATGCCCGCCAGGTTAAAGGTGCTTTACTTTTCGGTATTATCGGAGCTACTTTGTTTGGTTTTATTCCTGGAGTAACTTCAGCTCCTGATGCTATAGTACAGATGCCCAGGATGGGAGACTGGAATCAGGTGCTGTTTCAGCTCGATCTTTCCGCAGTCTTTGATGTGGGGCTGATTGCGGTAATATTGTCTTTCCTGTTTGTTGATCTTTTTGATACTGCCGGTACTCTGGTGGGTTTATCTACTCAGGCAGGTTATCTCGATGAAGATGGCAATTTGCCCAAAGCCAATAGAGCCCTGCTGGCTGATGCTATAGGTACTACCGGAGGAGCTTTGTTTGGTACTTCCACTGTTACTACTTATATTGAATCTGCCTCCGGTATTGAGGAAGGTGGACGAACAGGACTCACTGGTGTATTTGTGGCCCTGCTATTCTTTCTTTCTCTTTTCTTCATGCCGATTGTAGGTATGGTGCCTTCTGCTGCAACGGCTCCAGCTTTAATGATCGTAGGAGTAATGATGGCCTCCAATGTGGCAGATCTGGACTGGGATGATTATACTGAAATTATCCCTGCATTTATGACCATGGTAACTATGCCTTTTGCTTATTCTATTTCTCATGGTATTGCTGTAGGTTTTATCGTTTACCCCCTGATGAAGCTATTTACCGGCAGAAGGGATGAAACCAGTGTTTTAACCTGGGTATTATTCGTCATATTTGTACTCTACTTCTTATTCCTCGAATAACGATAATATAATTCATTATTTGCAGGTATAAGATATTATCAGTCAAACCAGGTTTTTTAGTAAAAGTTCAATATTAAATTTAGCAATTAAAGTTCAGCAGTAATGGTCTGAAAACCGGGGCGGATTTCCGCCCCGGTAGTTTAATAACTTCAGTATGATAGCGTATATTCAGCAGGTTGGATATGTTATGGCTTTAACTCAGGAGGTCAGGTGATGGAAGTATACAGTTTGGTGGGACCCAGCGGCAGCGGGAAAAGTCATAGAGCCCGGCAGGTAGCCTATGAACATGGGATTTCTTTGATTCTTGATGATGGTCTTCTAATTGCCGATGGTAAAATAATAGCCGGTAGCTCCGCCAAAAAGGAGCCCAGTAAACTGGCTGCAATAAAACGGGCTGTAATGGTATATGAAGATCATCGTGAGGAAATAAAGACAGCTTTGAAAAATCACTCCGGTGATAAAATACTGATTCTGGGCACTTCCAGATCAATGGTAGAAAAAATTGTCAAGAGATTGGAACTGGGCGGTATCGACCGCAGGCTTGATATCACTGAAGTTGCCAGCCCGGAAGAGATAAAAACAGCTCAGGAGATGCGGGAAAAGGAAGGGACTCATGTTATTCCTGTTCCCACCATAGAGGTGAGAAAAAGATTTCTCGGTTTTTTTATAGATTCTCTGCGGCTTTTATTCAGCAGTGAAAAAGATGAGGTCAGCAAAGAGAGCTCTGTAGTTAGAGCTCGTTTTACCTATTTCGGCAATCTCATAGTGTATAATAGAGTTATTGCAGATGTTATATATTATATTACGGATAATTTCAGCGGGATTGAGCGGGCAGAAGATATAACAATTTCTAAAAAAGAAGAAGGGCTGTTTCTGGATATATATCTGACTGTCAAATATGGATTTGTGCTTCCCAATTATCTGGATGATTATCGCTGGATACTGGCCAATCAACTGGAAGATTTCAGTGGCATCCCTGTGAGTGAAATGAATATTAATGTTGTTGATATGGAGGTTGACTAACATGATAAATGCAGTAGTGCTGGCAGCAGGTGAAGGAAGTAGAATGGGCGAATTGAAACAGCTTTTACCCTGGCAGGGCAGGACCATTCTGGAAACTGTTATTTTGCGGTTAGATCGCTCAAAGCTGGAGGGAGAAATCAGAGTGGTGGTTGGTTCTGAAGCGGAAAAAGTAAAAAAAGTATTACAGGAAAATAATGAGATTTCCCCCGTTATTCTGGAAAACCCGGATTACCAGCGGGGTATGTTCAGCAGTGTGATGACCGGCATAGAAGATTTACCAGCGGAGACTGAAGGTCTGCTGTTTATGCTGGCCGACCAGCCGCTGGTTTCTACCAGAATATATAATAAACTTATCAGAGAATTTAAAGAGCAGCAGTCTCTGCTGCTTGCTCCCAGCTTCCAGGGCAGCCGGGGCCACCCACTTTTGCTATCTGCTCAGATGCTGCCCGAAATTTATGAGCTGGCCGCAGGGGGCGAGCCTGAAGGCGGACTGCGCAGTCTGCTGCGACAGAACAGCGATCTCATCGATTATGTGGAAGTAGAAGATGAGTCGGTGGTAGTAGATCTCGATTATAAACAGGATTATTATCAGTATCATCCTGATAAATCCCGGTGAAGAACAGGGGGAGAAAATGGTGAGTTTTAAGCTAAATTATAAACTCTGGCTGGAGAAAGAAAATAAAGTGTTTGGTCCCGGACCTGCGGCCCTGCTCGAGTTTGTGGAAACCTATGGTTCGCTCCACAGAGCCGCCGGGGAAATGGAAATGTCCTACAGTCAGGCCTGGAATCTTATCAGTACTCTGGAAACTAGGCTGGGTTTTTCTTTAATCACAAGTCAGGCAGGAGGCAGAGGTGGAGGAGGTTCAAAATTGACCGAAGAAGGTAAGAAGCTGCTTAAACGTTTTCGGGAATTTGAAGAGCAAGCTGACAGCAATCTTTCCCGACTGGCCGAGAAATATTTCAGTCAGGAGTTCATGCAAAAACTGCAGGAGGAGTAGTTCCTGCCCGAAAAATTTTAACTTCGTTATATCTAAGTATATATAGCGATTGTGAATAGGAGGATTAAAGGTGTTTAACTTACCTGGCGTCCGAAAGAAGATCCCGGAATTAAAAAATTTGTGGGCTTTAAATCGCGGTGAAATAACTGCCGTGGTCGGGGCCGGCGGCAAGACTGGGACGATGAATCTGCTGGCCCGGGAATTCAATTACTCCGGGGTTGTATATACCACAACTACGGCCGTACTTTTACCTGATGATATTCCTCATAGACTTGAAATTGTTGAAAGTCTTGAAGATTTGCAATCCAGTTTAAGAAATTACCGAAATGCTGTACAGTCAGATCAACGATCTCGTCGTATTTTGGTTGTGGGCCAGAAATTGCAGGCCGCCCCCCCAGGATCTGCCCGTCCCGAAAAAGTTCTGGGCCTGGAAAGTTCCTGGCTCTCTTCTCTGGCTGGAGAATTACAGGACCTAAAGGTTTTAGTTGAAGCTGATGGGGCCGCCTCTCACAGAATTAAAGCCCCGGCCGAACATGAACCTGTCATTCCCCGGCTCAGCGATAATTTGCTGGTGGTTCAGGGAGCTTCAGCCCTGGGGCGTAAGTTAAAGTCGCCTCACTGTTTTAGAGCCGATCTGGTAAAAAATAACCAGCAGATCAGCCGGCGGTCAAAAAGTTTACAGCCGGTCAGAAGAAGGGTCAGCCTTAAACTTTATCATCAGCTTTTTGCCGGCCGGCCCGGCTACGGTGGTTTTCTGGCGAATTATTCCAGTTCTCAGCTGATTCTTTCCCAGTGTCCAGATTATTTTTATAAAATTTGCCGCCGTTTGAACCGGGAGCTCAAACAGGACCTTGCCGATATTGCTGAAGGTTTTACCGCCTTAAATTATGAGCGATCGCTCTCGATAGTCTATCAGGAACGATATTAAATATTTGCCAGAAGGGAGATTATTTAACCAGGGAGGATTAACATGGACATTAATTCAATTCAGGTTTTAATCACAGGGGGAGGAGATCTGGCCAGCGGAGCAGCTTACAGGCTACACCAGTGTGGGTTCCCCCTGCTGGTTGTGGAAAAGCAGGAGCCCGTGGCAGTGCGCAGAAAAGTTGCCTTTGCCAGTGCGGTTTATGAATCACAGGTTGAAATCGAAGGAATTAAAGCTGAATTTATTGAGAGCTGGCAGAAATGCCGGCAGCTGCAGGAACAGGATAAGATACCTGTGACAACAGTAGATAATTTCAGCGAGTTTGCCCATAAATATGATAATGAAGTTTATATAGATGGACGCATGTTAAAAAGACGGCCTGAAGATATAGGCCGCCATCTTGCGCCTCTGGTAATAGGTCTGGGCCCGGGATTTACCGCCGGTGAAAATGTAGATGCAGTTGTAGAAACCTGCAGAGGTCATTTTCTGGGCCGGGCCATATATGAAGGGAGCGCTCATTCTTATACCGGCAAACCCGGTAAAATTCAGGGGATGAGAGAAGAAAGAGTCATACATGCACCTGCTGCTGGCAGATTTACTTCCGAGCAATCCATCGGTAATATTGTTGAGCCAGGACAGGTGGTGGGCAAAGTTAACGGAAAGGTTTTAGAAGCTGAGATTTCCGGGGTTATCCGGGGTTTATTGCAGCCAGGTATTGAAATTCCCCGGGGGACAAAACTGGCTGATATTGATCCCCGGGGCCAACAAGAATATGTACATTACATTTCCGATAAAGCCCTGGCAGTTGGCGGCGGAGTATTAGAAGCAATTTTAAATAAATTTACAGGGAGGTTTTAGTTTGCAGGTAGAGTTCCTGGAAAAAATAGAAAGAAATTTACAGGCGGAAAATGAAGCTTATTTAGCCACTCTTGTCTCAGAGACAGATTCCAGTCTGGCTCTGGAGATGGGTGATAAAGTTCTTATTGCCGAAAAAGAAGTTCATCTGTCCGGCCCGGTAAACGATAAACTGAAAACAAGACTGTCAAATAAGCTAATCCCGGCCGGCAAAAATAAAAGACAGGGGCTGTTAGAGCTGGAGATCTGCCAGCAAAATTTACAGTTTTATCTGCAGCCACTGCAGGCAAGTCCCAACCTTTATATATTTGGAGCCGGTCATGTTTCTTCTCCTCTGGCCAAAATTGCCGAACTGGCTGGATTTAAAGTAGTGGTTATCGATGACCGGCAGGAACTTATGACCTCAGATAGATTTCCCGAGCAGGTTAGTTTCCATCAGGAATCCTATCAGGAATTTCTTGAAGATTTTCAGGCCCAACCTCAGGATTATATTGTTATAGTAACCCCCGGACATCTTCACGATTATGAAGTGATAAAAAATGTTATCAGTCAGGACTGGAAATATCTAGGAATGATCGGCAGCTCTCGCAAAGTAAATATGATCTTTTCGGAACTGCAGGAAGAAACCGGGATATCAGCAGAAAAACTTAAGCGGGTAGATGCTCCTATAGGTGTAGACATCGGGAGTGAAACCCCCGAGGAGATTGCAATTTCCATAGCAGCTGCATTAGTCTCGGCCAGGAGGTGTGAAAATTGAATTTAGAAATTGTCAGGGAACTTCTAACAATGCTGAAAACTAACGAGGGAGCAGAGAACAATAATAATTTTGCCGCTCTGGCCACTGTCATCAAATCCTCAGGGTCGGCCCCCCGGGAAGACGGAGCCTGTATGTTGATAAAAGAGACAGGTGAAATTGTCGGTACTATCGGGGGAGGGATTGTGGAAAAAAAGGTTATAGAAAAATCGCTGGCTTTGATGGAAAAAAATAGCAGGGTTTTACGCTCTACATTTGATCTTTCCAATCAGGAAGTTGCCCAAACAGGCGGCGTCTGTGGGGGAAAAGTTGAGGTTTTACTGGAAATTATAAATCTGCAGAAAGGAGCAGCAGATCATGAAACAGTTAAAAGTTGAAGAAGCAGTTGGAGAGGTTCTCGCCCATGATATAACAGAAATAAAACCCGGGGTCAGAAAGGGCCCTGCTTTCAAAAAAGGACATGTGATTCAACAAGAGGATATACCCAAACTGCTCGATCTGGGCAAACAGCATATATATATTCTGGAAAATACTCAGGATAAACTACATGAAAATCAGGGGGCTAAGAGGCTGGCTGCTTTAGCCCGGGGGCCAGGAATCTCTGCCTCTGAGCCTTCCGAAGGTAAAATAAATCTGCGGGCAGCTAGATCCGGGCTTCTGAAAGTGGATAAAGCCCGTCTTAAAACTTTAAATATGGAACCGGGTCTGATTATGGCTGTTCGTCAGAATAATACTCCTGTGGAAGCCGGGGATAAGGTGGCCGGTACGAGAGTAATTCCTCTATTAATCAAAGAAGAAAAAATTGTCAGAGCAGAAAACAGGGTGGGGGAAAAGCCTCTGCTGCAGGTAAAAGATCTGCAGGAATTAAGAGCCGCAATCATAACAACCGGTAGTGAGGTATATCAGGGCAGAATAGAAGATCAATTTACCGGGGTGCTGGTGGATAAAATTGAAGAGGTCAAAGGGAGGGTGATTCAGAGCGAGATCAAGCCAGACGATAAACAGGCAATTGAGAATGCCATTGACCGGGCTTTACAAAAGGAAACCAACCTGGTGATCTGTACCGGAGGCATGTCAGTAGATCCCGACGATGTTACCAAAGATGCTATTGAGGCCCGGGCCGAGGAAGTTATTACCTACGGTGCTCCAGTTTTGCCGGGAGCTATGTTCATGCTGGCATATGCAGGTGATGTTCCCATCATAGGTTTACCGGCATGTGCTATGTTTTCAGAAATAACTGTATTTGATCTGATGCTGGTGCGTCTGGCAGCCGGCGAAAAAATTTCCGCTGAAGAGATTGCCGAAGCCGGGCATGGTGGTCTGTGTCTGGGCTGCGAAAACTGCCGATATCCTGATTGCAGTTTTGGTAAAGTTTAATCCGGGTCAGAATCCAGATTATAAATAAAGCTTAATATCTCGGCAATAGCCCTGTAAAGCTGGGGCGGGGTTTCCTCCCCCAGCTCCATTTTGACCAGTATTTTTACTATATCCTGGTCGCTGTGAATTGGTATTTCCTCTTCCCGGGCTTTTTCAATAATTTTTTGAGCTATCTCTCCCCGCCCCCGGGCCAGTATTTTGGGGGCATTATCTTTTTCTATATCATATCCCAGAGCGGCAGCCATAGTATAATCCATATCTTCAGAATCTTTATTTTTATCAGAATTATCCTGTCTGTAAGAGTTATAATCTGCCATTTTTTCACCTCAGGCTCTGAAGTCCACGTGTTGATATTTATCCAGCAGACTGGAAATATCACCGCTGCTTTCCAGGGACAATTTGCCCTTCATAATCTCGGTTTTTAAAGCACTTTCAGATATATTTTCGGCAAGATTGATTGCCGGCTCCTGTATTTCATATCCTGTATTTTTTAGTCGCTCCTCCAGCTCGGGAAATTTTTCAGCCAGCAGCTTCTCGGCTCGATTGTTTGTAACCGTGAAATCAATCTGCATATCCTGCTGATAAATCTGTACATCGGCTCTTATCTTGCCCAGCCTGGATAATTTTATGATAAAATTAAGATGATAGATTTCAGTCTGATGGTCCTGCTGTTGCTGCTTTTCCGGCTGTTCCTGCCGGGAAGAAACGCGCAAAATAAATTGTTCTTCAGTTTTACCAGGAGGCAGAGGCGGCCATTCCAGATACAGCCTGAGTTTTCCCTGGCTGCCAGCTTCTTCAGCTAAATTGAGCAGTTTAAGCCCGAGGAGAGAGGAGAGCAATTGATTTTCTCGGGGCTGTAACCCACCGCTGTCCAGAGAGGCATCTTCCGCTGTCATATTGCTCAGGTTAAACAGCTGCTCGAGCAGCTGATCCAGTTCTTCCGGCAGAGAGCTGAAAAAATTCTCTGCTGCCGGCTGATTTTGCTGCTGCAGCAGGGGAATAATCTGCTCCATTAATTCTGCCAGAGAGAGATTGAAACTATCAGAAATAGCTTCGGAAAGCGGGCTCGCCTGATCCGGGCTGGAGGTCAGATCTGCCAGGGGCCGCAGAAAGAACTGCCGCAGGGGCAGATTCTGCCTCTTTAAAAAAGCAGCCGCAGCAATAATCTGTTTTTGCCGGGGGATATTATCAGCTTCCTGCAGCTTTTCCAGCAAAGGCATAATAGTTTCCGGGTTGAGCGAAAGCTGTGAGGAAAGCCAGGTCTGCAAAAACTCCTGCCTGACTTCAGCAGGCAGCTGATCAAGGGCGTTAATGATATCTTCACTTACTGTGGGGAGTTTTTGCGATAAATCCTGATAATTATCCTCTTTGCTCAGGAAAGCCCGGGCCTGAGTTCTAATTATTCTTTTTAATTCTACTCTGCTGGTAGGGTCAAGTGAGTCAAGAGGCAATTTTATTCCTCCCTGAAATTAAAATTCATCGATCAGAGCTTCGCCCAGCTGGAAGGCCTCGTCCATTAATTGAGGAGATTCCGCCGGTTTTTGCTCATCAGTATTGGGCACAATCAGCTCATCGAACTTAGCTGCATTCAAAGTTTTGAAAAATAATCCTGAAACTGTGCGGGCGGCAGTAAATTGATCGTTATAGGCAGGTGCCCCGGCACAGGATATTAAGAGAGAGCGGCGCTGCTTTTCCCGGTCTATAATTGAGTCTTCCAGGTCATATTTGCTGGCATATATTGGCTGGCAGCGGTCTATCAATTTTTTCACGTGGGAAGGCAGTCCATTAAAATAGATAGGTGAGGCCAGAATGATAATTTCACTGTTGTTAAATCCCTCATCATCAATCCAGAAATCCATATCATCATTGAAGATACAGGTGGCAGTTTCACTGCAGCTAAAACAGCTTGTGCAGGTGTTTATATTCATTTTAAATGGAGTTATAGTTTCGATATTTATAGTCATATCCTGTGCCTGGGCTCTGCTTTTGCAGCCCTCCAGCACTTTTTCCAGCAGAGCAGTGCTGTGACTGTTCTGGCGGGCACTGCCTTTGATAGCGGTAATATTTAGCATAATTATATTAATCCTCCCGGTAATTTCAAACATTTTATCCGGTGTATATCCTAATTTTACACCGGCTTAAAGTGGTTGTCAATTTTGCGATTTTTCCCTGCTGCCGACTGAAGCCATGTAAACTACAAAATTATCTTCACCATCCAGAGCAAGCAGGTCATTGGCATAGCTGTCGTCAAAAGCGGCTATAGCACAGACACCGGCATTTATGGCTTCGGCAGCCAGATAAAGATTCTGGCATACATGACCGGCATCCAGATGAAGATAGCGAAATCCCCTTTCACTGTATCGCCAGGTCATGCGGTAACTGTCTGCCACCCAGAAAAAGACGGCAGCTGCTTCCCCAACATGCTTTTGCCCTACAGATGCTCTGATAACCTGACGCCGAAAATTTCCTGGCTTGATCAGGGCTAAATTATGTTTTTCCGGCTGATAATGGTAGATGCCCTGCTCTATCTCCCCTTCTCCCCGATCAAGATAAATAAAAGTTTCCAGGGCATGCCGGGCCCCGGCTGAAGGTACTGTGCGTAAGCTGGCCCCACCGGACAGATCTTTTTTAACTCCCTGGGTATAAAAAGTTAAAATAGAAATTTCCTTTTTGCTCAGAGGTTTCCCGGTAAATTTTCTGCGGCTGCGACGTTTTCGCATACTGGATAACATATCAGCTTCTGGCTGCGAAAAATTATCAGGTGATGGTAATTCAATTTCTTTTTCAGCTTCCAGATCCCAAAATTTAGGTGGGGGAGGAATTTCCTGTTGCTGATCAGAAGCGGAAATTTGATCATGTCTGGTTTTTTCCATAAATTGATGACCGATATTATTCTTTTGTTCTGACATTTTGTATTCCTCCTGAAATTAATTTTTGCTGGCTGCTGGTTTATATTATCTCTTTGTTTATATGTTATCTTACCAGCAGATAAGTGTAAAGCGAGTTGGAGACAAAATAATGCTGTGCTAAGTTTTGTACTTTAATTTTACAGCAGGCAGGATTTCTCATGTCAGCAAAGAATTATAAAATTACCACCGGAAAACCTGTGAATTATTATCCGGAAAATCTATATTTAGAGGGGGCTTGAAAATTAGATGGGAAATGAATATGATGAGAAAAAACAGGAAATCTTTGATGACTTAAGTGACATGAGTGAAATAGCAGAAGAGATGCTGCAAAATTCCTTCAAGGCCCTGGAAAATCAGGATGGAGATATGGCCTGGGATGTAATTAAACGGGACGATGTTATGGATAACTTTGAGGTCACTATCGAGGATAAAGTTTCCAGGCTATTGACCATTAAAAATCCTATTGCTTCAGAGGCTAGATTGGCCATGGCTCTGGTGAAGATGGCCAATGATCTTGAACGCATAGGTGATCACTCCACCAATATCGCTGAAATAGCCCTGGAGCTTCGCAATGAAGAATATTTAGAACCTCTGGTTATGATCCCGGAACTATATGAAGTGGTATTTGATATGCTCGATGCTGTTTTAGAGGCTTTTGTGACCAAAAGCCCCGATTTGGCTGAGGCAGCCTGTCGCAAAGATGAGCGAGCGGATAATATTTATGATAGAATTTACAAAGAAAGCCTGCAGATTATAGATGATTCAACTCAGGATGAAGGAGATATAAATCAGGCTTTAAGGTTTGTGACAGTAGCTAAATCTTTAGAACGTGTAGGTGATCATGCTACCAATATCGGGGAAAAAACTGTCTATGTTTTGACCGGAAATAGAATAAAATACTGATGATAATTTTTGCATCCAGACCATGGCGGCCTTATACAGTCGGCCAGCTTTTTTTGATTTAACTCAGCAATTATGGGAGGCAAGTTATGAGAATTTTGTTCCAGGATGGTAAAATAGTTAAAGAAGATAAAGTAGTAAAAAAAGATCTGCTGATCGAAGATGAAAAAATTAAGAAGATTTTACCCCGTAATTCCAGTAAACCCGGGGTTGATAAAGTTATTGATGTCTCCGGTAGTTATATTATGCCGGGAGTAATTGATGCCCACACTCATTATGCTCTGGATTCTCGGGGGACGGTCACAGCTGAGGATTTCTTTACAGGGACTAAATCTGCAGCATATGGGGGAGTCACCAGCTTTATTGATTTTTCCGACCATCAGGAGGATAGGCCCCTGGCAGCTTCAGCCCGGGACAGAATAGCTCAGGCTGAAAAAAATTCAGTGATAGATTTTAATTTACATCAAACCGTTCACTATTATGACGAACAAATAGCCTCAGAATTAAAGGAGATCAGAAAACTCGGCTTGAGCAGCACTAAAATGTTTACAACCTATAAAGATGTTGGCTACATGGTTCCCCCTGAAGATAGAGCTGAGCTCATGCGGGCCTGTGCCAGAATTGGGCTTTTGCCCACTGTACATGCTGAAGACAACATTATTATAGAACAATCACGCCAGGAAGTGATAAATAAAGTCGGAGGAGAAGCTGAGCTTGCACTGAAAGATCATCCAGATTTGCGGCCGGCAGCCGCGGAAAAATCAGCCATTGAACAGCTGGGTGATATCGTGTTAAAAGAGGATCTCCCTCTTTATGTAGATCATATATCTTCGGCGGCAGGTAAATATCAACTTCAGCAGCTCAAACAATCCGGAGCCAGAATTGCCGGTGAAACTACGCCGCATTATTTATTTTTAGATAAAAGCTGGCTGCAAAAGCAGAATCCTGAAAAATACTTTATGGTACCACCTCTGCGGTCTGAGGGCGATTGTGAAAAATTGCAAAAAGGGATAGAGCAGGATGTTTTTGCAGTTGTAGCCACAGATCACTGCGCTTTTTCTCTGGAGCAGAAGAGAGAGAATTTAAATCCGTTAAACATGCTGCCGGGCATTCCCGGTTCGGAAACATTACTGCCCCTTTTGCATAAATTAGTTGTTGAAAAAAAAGGTATGTCCTACCCCTATTTAAGCAGGCTTTTGAGTTTAAATCCTGCTCGGTTATTTGGACTTTATCCCCAGCGGGGCACTATTTCGCAGGGATCTTATGCGGATCTGGTGGTGTTTGATCCCGCCAGGAATATCAAATTATCAGCTAAGAATCTTCACTCGGCCGCCGGGTATTCCCCCTATTCTCACATAGAGGTCACGGGTTACCCGGTTATGACAGTTCACCGGGGGGAAATTATCATGCAGGAGGGTGAATTCACCGGTGATAGAGGGGCAGGTAAATTTATAGAGGCCGGAAAATCAAGCCTGCTTGTAAATGATTGAAATTAAGATTATAGATAAACCAGCAGGCAGGTTTAGATGAAGGAGGAGAAAAATATGAGAATGGGTTTTATCTTTAGTGAAATTTTTTGGGGGCTGCTGCTGGTGGTTTTGGGTCTGGCTGCTATATTGCGCTCATTTGATATCCATATCCCCATTTTTAGGTTGATAGTAGCTTTTTTTCTGATTTACCTGGGGGTAAGCATGCTGCTGGGAACCCCTATGTTTGACTTTAATTATAGAGATGCTGGCCCGGGTAATGTGATTTTTAGAGAGGCTCAAATTACGGCCGAGGATTTCAGGGAAGATGAGATTAACTTTATTTTCGGCAGTGGCGAGGTGGATTTTCGTGGTATTCCTGCTGAAGAGATTCAAACCAGGGAGATAAATGTGATTTTTGGCTCGACAACTCTAATCTTAGATCCGGAACAGCTGGTGGAGTTTGATATCAGCTCGGTCTTCGGCAGTGCCCGCCTGCCCGATGGGAATTCTATAAGTTTTGGAGATTATAATTATCGCTCTCCGGGTCTGGAAGCAGAAACAGCAGAGCTGATGATGGATCTCAGTGTAGTCTTTGGCAGTCTGGAGATTATTTTAAGATGAGGGTAGCAGTTTTGAAACTGGATCTTTATCTACCGGGTATAAATTCACTCAAAGAAAAGAGGAAACTTCTTCAGAGTTTAATGGATAAAATTGATAATGATTTCAATGTGGCTATTTCGGAAGTTGAAAATCAGGATTTATGGCAGCGTTCAGTAGTTGCGGCGGTTTCAGTTAGCAACGAAAGTTCACAGCTGGAAAGCATGTTTGCTGCTATTACCAACAGAGTCGATAAAACCCATGGTATAGAACTGATCGAGAGAGAAGTCAGATTTTATTGATCAGGTATTGTTGACTAAATCCGGCTCCTGATTTTCAATTTTCTTTTCCAGCAGCCGGCAGGAAATTTTGCACAGGCCATCATTCATGTTCTGCTCTATAATGATAATATTCTCAGGTGTTTCCAGAGGAGTTTCCGTGAAGTCCCAGATAGCTTTTATTCCGGCTTTGATAATTTCGTCTGTTACCTGCTGGGCAGCTTCTGAAGGTACGGCCAGGGCAGCTACCTCGATATTATTTTCCTGAATAAATTCAGGGGCCAGTTCTACATCCAGTACTTTAACATTATTAAATTCCAGGCCAATGATGGCAGGGTCGTTGTCAAACAAAGCTGCAATATTATATCCTCTTTCCTGGTAATTATCATTATTAGCCAGAGCCCGTCCTAAAAAACCTGCCCCCATTATTACCATTTTTTTCTCCCGGTAAAAGCCCAGGATTTCTGCTATGTTCTTGTGCAGTGATTTTATATCATAACCATAACTTTTTTTGCCAAAACTGCCAAAATGGCTGAGGTCTCTTCTGATTAAAGAACTGGAAAAGCCCATAAGTTCTGCCAGCTTATCTGAGGAAATGTATTTTTCATCTTTTTTTAAAAGTTTTTTAAGCTGGGCATAGTATTGAGGCAGCCTGCCAATAATTTTATCAGGTATTTTATTATGTTCGGTCATAGCAATCGCCCCCCGACTGAATAAAGATAAAAAGCCAATAGTTAAAAATATCACATTTTCTGTTTATATTTTAACGTATTATAGCCTTATTATCAAGTTAAATTTATTATTATAAGCAGGAGGAGATAAAAATATGGAAAAATTACCAGCTCAAAAATTGCGCTGTGACTGTGCAAGAGATCAATTTGAATTTGAGACAACTGCAGAAATTGAGCCTTTTGCTGAGGGTATCATCGGGCAGCAGAGAGCAGTGGACGCCATGGATTTTGGTTTTAACATTGATCGAGAAGGATATAATATATTCATGGCCGGGCCTACTGGAACTGGCAAAAAAACATATGCGCAAACTAAAGCCGAAGAAATGGCCGATGACCTTGCAACTCCGGATGATATGATCTATATTTTTAATTTTGCTGACCCTGAATCCCCCCGGGCTATTACTGTGCCGGCTGGGCGAGGTCGACCTCTAAAAGAGGATATGGAAAGTGTAGTGGAAGAATTGAAAGAAGAACTTCCCAAGCTGTTTGAAGGTGAGGAATTTGAAGAAAAACGCAATGAAATAATGGGAGAATATCAACAGGAGTCCAATAGAATGATGGAAGAGTTCGATCAGGAAATCAGAGAAGAGGGTTTTATGCTGCAGAAAACAGAACGAGGACCTGTTCCCGTTCCTCTCAGTGAAGATGGTGAACCCATGGACCAGGATGAGTATCAGGATCTTGAGGATGAGAGAAGAGAAGAAATTAGAGAAAAAAGCCAGGAAATTAAACAGCAGCTGGACAAACTGATGAGGAAAATTCGCGACAAAAAAGAAAGTGCCCGGGAGCAGCTTTCCGAACTGAGAGAAGAAATGGGGCTTTCTATAGTCAGGCCGATTATAGATCAATTAAAACACCGATATTCTGATTGTGGAGAAGAAGTTACCGATTATCTGGAAGATGTTAAACAGGATATTGTCGATAATCTCGGAAAATTTCTGCAGCAGGATAATGGGCAAAAGATGTCACTGCCTTTTGCTGGTATGCAGGATGATGATGAAAACTTTTTCGTCAGATATGAGGTTAATTTGATCGTAGATAATTCTGATACCGAGGGTGGGCCGATTGTTTTTGAGACCAATCCTACCTATTATAACTTATTCGGCAAGATTGAAGGCAAAACCAAATTTGGTACGGTTACAACTGACTTCACCATGATCAAAGGAGGAGCTTTACACGAAGCTAACGGGGGATATTTAATTTTACAGGCTAAAGATGTTCTGACCAATCCTTTTTCCTGGGAAACCTTAAAAAGGGCATTGATTAACCAGGAGTTAAAGGTGGAAAATATTGGTGAACAGTACCGCACTTATCCCATAAGCTCTTTGAAACCGGAAGCTTTTGATATCGATGTAAAGGTTATAATGGTGGGCGATCCCATGCTCTATCAGTTGCTTTATAATTATGATGATGAGTTCAAAAAACTGTTCAAAATTAAGGCCCATTTTGATACGGAGATGAAGCGCAGTGAAGAGAATATGGATAAATTTGCTGCTTTTGTAGCTCAGGTATGTGATAGAGAGGAGCTCAATCATTTCACCTGTGGAGCTGTTTCTCGCACTATAGAATATAGTTCCCGGCTGGCCAAAGATACAGAAAAGATGTCAACTCATTTTAATGAGATGATTGAAGTTCTTTATGAAGCTAATACCTGGTCAGAAATGGAAGATAATGAGGTTGTAGAGGAAAAACATGTCAGAAAGGCTCTGGAAAACAAAGAATATAGGGCCAATTTAGCCGAAGAAAAAATTCAGGAGATGCTGGATAGAGATCGATTAATGATCGACGTTAAAGGTGAAGAAGTGGGTCAGATAAACGGACTTTCAGTTCATTTTTCCGGTGAGCATTCCTTTGGCAGGCCCAGCCGGATAACCTGCCAGTCCTATCTGGGGGAAGAGGGAGTAGTAAACATCGAAAGAGAAGCTAAAATGAGTGGTAAAATTCATGATAAAGGAGTGCTAATACTGTCAGGTTATTTAGGAGGCAGATATGCCCGGGACAAATCTCTTACTCTGTCTGCTTCTCTGGCTTTTGAGCAATCATATTCGGGGGTTGACGGGGATAGTGCTTCCTGTGCTGAGCTGCTGGCCATCATTTCCTCGGTGACTGAAATACCATTAAGACAGGATTTGGCCATTACAGGTTCTATGAATCAGAAAGGAAAAGTGCAGCCTATAGGTGGAGTCAACTGTAAGATAGAAGGTTTTCATCAGGTATGCAAAGAGAGAGGTTTCACAGGTGAACAGGGTGTCATTATTCCTGACCAGAACTCAGAAAATCTCATGCTGAAAAAGGAAGTGATTGAATCTGTTGATGAAGGTGATTTTCATATTTATACTATAGAAGAAATAGATGAAGCTATAGACCTGTTTTTTGAGAAGCCGGTAGAGGAAGTACATGCCGCAATGGAATCTTCCCTGGAAGAATTGGCCGAAAAAGCCCGGAAAATGCGGGGAGCAATGGGTGATGAGGAAGATAATGGCAGAGAAGAAGAATAACAAATTCAGGATCTTCTACCTATCAGTTGATTGAATATAGTTGTAGTCAATTTCATAATGCCTATAATTGAAAGCTAAATGGCTCTGTTCCCAGGAAATTTTTCCTGTGTTTAGGTTTAGTCTTCGGCCCAAAAATAGTGCTTCCTGCGCGAAAGCTCTGCCCTGAATTTGGAAAATTTACAGTATCACTTCGCTTTATAGCTTTCAATACTTTATACGCCCCGGCAATTAAAAGTATAAGTAGTCCTGGTAATCCAGCATATATCTACCCCTGTTTAACAGCAGGGGTCTTTATTATAGCTTTGTTAATTAGAATTCAAAGGATTTAATTATAGCCTTTTTGGCTTTCTGCAGATGTTTTAGCGCTGCCTTTTCAGCTTCAACTGCATCTTTTGCCTGTAGATGCCGGTTGATTTCCCTTAATTCCTGCAGCACTTCCTCCATTCTTGCTTTGCTGTTGAAACTCTTTGACCTAAAGCGGTTTATCTGCTGAAAAAGTTTATTGAGAATATCATCGAGATATTCATTATCAGCAGATTTATAGATAATACGATGATAAAATTGTTCGAACTTTAAGAAATCTTCGGTGTCGTCCTGATCAAATTTCGTCCGCATCAGGTCTACAGTGGATTCCAATTGATGCAGATTTTCCGGAGAAATATTTTTGCTGGCCAGTCTGGTTACCAGGCCTTCCAGCGGCTCTCTCACCTGAAATAAATTGCGTATCTGTTTTCTGGTGGTGATTCCCTGGACTATGAAACCTTCCTGGGGAGAGATTTTGATTAAATCTTCCAGCTCCAGCATCAGCAGAGCCTCACGCACAGGCGTACGACTTACATTTAATTCTTCAGCTACCCAGGTTTCCTTTATTTTTTGTCCGGGGGCGATCGCACCATTGATAACAGCATTTTTCAAAACATTATATACCTGTTCCCGCAAAGGTTCATAGCTATAAGAATCAAGTTTTGGTAAATTTAAATTGACCATGTTTTTTATCCACCCATTTACAATTTTATATTTTATACTTTAGAATCTTCTCCCTATCAGCTGGTTGAATATAGTTGTAGTCATTTTCGTAATGCCTATAATTGAAAGCTATAAGGCTCTTTTCCCCAGGAAATTTTTCCTGTGTTTAGGTTTAGTTTTCGGCCCAAAAATAGTGTTTCCTGCGCGAAAGCTCTTGTCTGAACTTGAAAAGTTTCCAGTATCACTTCGCTTTATAACTTCAGTACTTTATAAGCCCCGGCAATTAAAGGTATAAGCAGTCCTGGTAATCCAGCATATATGGCAATTTCACCAGCAGTTCTGGAGAAGAATCATGCTTTAAAACTCTTATCATCAATAGTTAGCAATAAAGTATATCCGGGACCCCAATTAATACAGGTAAAATAATTATAACATATATACCAGCAAGATGACAGAGCCGCCCAGAATTTATCTATATTTATTTTCAAAATTTAACTCTATAACTACTATCTTAAAATAAATAAATTAAAATTTTAATATAAAATACCTGTATACACGTATACAAATTCCTCTTATCTTTACAGTTTTATAGCGATGATATATAATTTAAGTTAGAGAAAAATGTAACGAATCAGTCGAGAAATTTATTGGATTATTGACTTAAATTATTTATATTTTTTTGTCTATCAGGCCAGCAGCTCTGGCAATGAATGAAATATTTTTAATTATTTGTTTATTTAACTTCATCCAGTGAATAAAATAATTATTATCCAATAAATATACCAGATTATAAAAAGATAGATAAATACTATAACTAAGGGGGGATTAATTTTTAAGGAGGGGTTTGTTTAAGGATTGGGTAAAGATTTTGCCGGGAAGGATAAAATAAGGCAAGAAATTACTTTTGCAGCTTAACTCTGGGTAAAATCAGCAGGTGACCAATAAAAAAAATAAAATATGGAGGTGCAGTTAGTATGATTAAAAAGTTTTCCCTGATAATCGCTCTTGCAGTTGGTGTGGCGCTGGTCTTTTCTGCTTCCGCTATGGCCCTAGATTTTATGTCTATTGCCAGTGGTGGTACGGGTGGAACCTATTATCCTCTTAGCGGCGGTATGGCAGAAATTATTAACGAACATGTTGACACTAACGCCACGGCCGAGGTAACCGGAGCTTCAGTAGAGAATGTACGTCTGGTACAGGACCAGCAGGTCGAATGGGGCTTAGTTCAGAATGATATAGCTTATTATTCCAAGCACGCAGTTGAAATGTTTGAAGGTGATGAACCCTATGATCAGTTAAGAGGTATAGCTGTACTTTATCCCGAAACCATTCAAATTTTAACTCTGGAAGGCAGTGGTATAGATACAGTGGCAGATTTTGAAGGTAAAACCATAGCAGTAGGTGCACCTGGAAGTGGTACAGAAGCAAATGCCCGCCAGATTATTGAAGCTCACGGTCTCACCTATGATGACATGACCGTTGACTATCTCTCATTTGCCGAGGCTGTGGATCAGCTGCGGGATGGTCATGTAGATGCAGCTTTCCTCACCGCCGGTATTCCCACCGGTTCAGTAGTTGACCTGGCCGCTACCCATGATCCTAAATTTGTTAATATAACGGAAGAAGGAATGGAAAACATTCTGGATGAGTATCCTTATTATACCCGTCATGTCATAGAAGGCGGCACCTATGATGGTATCGAAGCTGATGCGGAAAGTGTTGCAGTTCTGGCCATGATCATCGCCAATGAGAACACACCCGAAGATTTCATTTATGAAACTACTGCCGCAGTATTCAACAATGTTGAAAGATTGGGTGAAATTCATGAGCGGGGTCGAGATGTTACTCTGGAAGGTGCTCTGGACGGCATGCCGATAGAAATGCACCCCGGAGCTCGAAGATATTTTGAAGAACATCTCGATGTAGATGATCACCTGGATCTTTAAATATATCAGCTTTATTTAAATAAAATGATTGCACTGCGAAAAATAATTTTACTGATAAATTAATTCACATGACCTTTGATATGAAGGTGATTATAATATCTATATATTATGAAATTGACTTTATGCAGTGCAACCATAAAATTTCAGCTAAACTCACGGCAAAATGGAGCCGGTTTCCGCCGGCTCCATTTAACTGTGAAGGAGAAATAAAAATTACGTTTTGTAGGGGGAGAGAAGCGATGACGGCCAATAAACAGGAAGAAGGCAATATTGATAAAACCTTACAACAAAAAGCAGAGATGGAAAAAGAAATTGAAGATAAACTTTCCCGTGATAGAAATTTAAAGGGTTTCTGGGCTCTACTTGTAATGGTAATTGGTATCCTGGCTTCCATTTTTCATTTCTATACAGCAGGATTCGGCACTTTAATAACCTTCGAACAGCGTTCACTGCACGTTGCTTTTTTAATGGTGCTGGCTTTTGTCATGTATCCCATAGTTTCCAGCAAAAAGCAGGAGGAAAAGGTGCCCTGGTATGACTGGATTTTAATCGGTCTTTCGCTGGTTGTAACTATGTATATTTATTTTAACCACCGGGAACTGGTTATGCGGGCCGGCCGACCAGAAACTCTGGACCTTATAATGGGTGGTCTGGCTATTTTACTGGTATTAGAAGCAACCAGAAGAACCATAAATGCTGCTCTGCCTATAATTGCAGTTGTTTTTCTTCTCTATAGTTTTCTGGGGCCTTATATGCCGGGGCCTCTAGCTCACAGAGGTTTTTCTCTCACCAGATTGATCTCTCATCTTTACTTAACAACCGAGGGAATATTTGGAATACCTATTGGTGTTTCTGCCACCTTTGTCTATTTATTTGTGCTTTTTGGAGCTGTGCTGGAACAAAGTGGTATTGGCAGTTATCTGATTAAAACAGTTTTTGCTGGCCTGGGACACCAGCGCGGGGGGCCGGCTAAGGCAGCAGTGGTTACCAGTGGTTTGATGGGAATGATTTCTGGCAGCTCGATCGCCAATACGGTGACCACCGGATCATTTACCATTCCTATAATGAAAGAGATGGGCTTTTCCAATGAGGTTGCCGGCGGAGTAGAAACAGCAGCTTCTGTTAACGGACAATTTTTGCCGCCTATCATGGGGGCAGCAGCGTTTATCATGATAGAATTTACCGGCTATTCCTATTTCTATATAGTATCAGCGGCTTTCCTGCCGGCTGTTTTAAGTTATATAGCTATTTTTGGTATTGTTCACCTGCAGGCACTTAAGACCGGCATTACCGGGATACCCAAAGAGGAAAAAGCTCCTTTTATCCCCACTTTACTGCGGGGAGGCTATTTTCTCATACCCATAGCAATTCTAATTTATCTGCTGGTAGTGGTCAGAGCTACCCCCCTGAATTCGGCCTATAATGGGATTCTGGCGGCAATTGTGGTCAGCCTGCTGGTAAAAATATTTTTGCTATACTGGTGCCGAAAGAAGAAATGGCAGTCCGGAACAGTTCAGGAAAGTGATTTGCCGATAGACCCTACTAAAGAGAGCAAAGGCGGTTTATTTACACTAAAGGGTCTCAATAAAGCTTTCTGGAAGGAATTGGGTGAATCTTTTGCTGAAGGCGCCAAAAAGATGGTTGCTATCGCCATGGCCTGTGCCTGTGCCGGGATTATCATCGGAGTAGTTACTTTGACCGGGCTGGGACTGCGGATGAGCAGCCTGCTGGTTGCTTTCGGTGGGGGAAATATTTTTGCAACTTTACTTTTGACCATGTTTGCCTCTTTACTGCTGGGACTGGGAGTACCAACTACAGCGAAATATATTATGGTAGCAACTCTGATTGCTCCAGCTCTGGTTCAACTGGGAGTTCCTTTAATTGCTGCTCATCTATTTATCCTTTATTTCGGGGTTTTAGCTGATATAACACCTCCAGTAGGACTGGCAGCTTATGCTGCTGCTGGAGTAGCAGGGGGAGATCCGGTGAAAACTGCGGTTCAGGGTTTTAAACTTTCCCTGGCTGCTTTTATGCTGCCTTTTATATTTGTATATTCACCGGAGATGTTGATGATCGATGCCGGAGCGCTGGAGGTAGCCTGGGTCGCAATAACAGCCGTGATAGGAATGTATGGCTGGTCAGCAGGTGTGCAGAATTTTCTCTTCACTAAAACCAGCTGGCTGGAAAGAATAGCCCTCTTTGTCTTTGGGATCATGGTAGTCATACCTACCGTTTTTATGGATATCATCGGTCTCTTCGGGCTGGCAGTCATTTATGTTATTCAGCGACGTAAAGCTAATTTGCCGCTTATTCCTCAATTCTCAAAATAATTCATATTAGTAATAAGCAGTTCTGGAGGAGGGGGGAGCTGCATGAGAATGATAAAGTTTATATCTATAACTATCATAATTATCGCTTTTTTCCAGCTCCCGGTGCTTTTTATTAATAGTGAAAACGGCTTAATTATGTTGAGACCTGTCATCCCTGGATTTAATGAACTGGTATATAGCTACACTCATTCAGTAGAAAAAGGGGAAGTAAATGAATACTTTCAGGTTACCAGAGAAGGATTTGTGCTGGATAAAACCACTTTTACTTCTCAGGGGGCGGGTCTGCCTCTGGACAGGGGTGAGTTTGCAGAGCAAAATGGCTTATTTGTGAGGACAGGGCAGGAGGTTTTTTTCCCTGAAATAAATATACGTTTGGCCCGGACGCAGGGTCAGACGGTGATGATATGGGGCTCGCAAAAAAACATGCAGAAATGGGGGGAGCCAGGAACAAGAGTTGAATTCAGCATTATGCCTCTGGCTAATATCCCCGGGGAAATTTTAACCTATTAAAACTCTAATTTTAAACTGTGATGCTAAATTTTGTAAAATCAGCAGGAAATAATGGCTTTTTATGGAAGTGAAATTACTGGAACTGACATTTAGTTAAATCTATAATTTTTAAAGGGCATAAAAAGGAGCTGATACTGGTGGGTAAAGATGATAAGGTGAAGATCGAACACCCTAACTGGTGCAAAAGATGCGGTATCTGTATTGAAGTTTGCCCGGTGGAAGTAATGAAGCTGGGAGAGGACCATATTCAAATAGAAGAACTTGATAACTGTATAGGCTGTGAAAATTGTGAGCTCAGCTGTCCTGATTACGTATTGAAGGTGGTGAATGAAAATGAAGAACAATAGTAAGCAGGGAAAATTGTTACAGGGTGATGAAGCTGTAGTAGAAGGTGGACTGCTGGCAGGTGCCAGCTTTTTTGCTGGTTATCCTATCACTCCTGCTTCGGAAATAGCTGAAGGCTTTGCCGAAAAACTGCCGGAAAGAGGCGGCAAATTTATTCAGATGGAAGATGAGCTGGCCAGCATGGGCTGTGTTATAGGGGCATCTCTGGCCGGGGAAAAAGCTATCACTGCTACCAGTGGTCCCGGTATGTCTTTGAAAGCAGAAAATCTCGGTCTGGGAATAATGATAGAGGCGCCCTGCGTGGTAGTTGATGTGCAGAGGGTCGGCCCTTCGACTGGTCTGCCTACTTCTCCTTCCCAGGGTGATGTTATGCAGGCCCGCTGGGGTACGCACGGAGATCATCCTATTATTGCTCTGAGCCCGGCCTCGGTTAAAGAGACAGTGGATATGACCATTACAGCCTTTAATCTTTCTGAAAAGTACAGGATACCCGTTATTCTGCTGCTGGATGAAATAGTTGGGCACATGCGAGAAAAAGTTATATTGCCCGATCCCGGGGAAGTGGAGCTGGTAGATCGTAAGCGACCTGCTGCAGACCAGAATCCGGCCGAGTTTAATCCCTACGAACAGACTGATGATCATATTCCGCCCATGCCAGATTACGGTACCGGTTATCGCTATCATACAACCGGACTCTTTCACGATAAAACCGGTTTTCCCCGGGGTACTGCTGAAGATGCCCGGGTTTTAATGGACAGAATGACCGCTAAAATAGAAGAAAATAAAGATGACATCATTCGGATAGAGGAAGACCTGGATGGTGATGAAGATGTAGTTGTGGTGGCCTATGGTTCAACGGCCAGAACTGCAATAAGTGCTGTTTCACGTGCCCGGCAGCAGGGCCTGAAAGCAGGCTGGGTAAAACTTAAAACCATCTGGCCTTTTGCCGAGGAATACATGAAAAAACTGGCCGAAGAAGTAGAACACATTATAGTTCCGGAATTAAATCAGGGACAGCTGATCGGGGAAGTAGAAAAAGCTGCAGCCGGTCGAGCAGAAATTTCTGGTATCAACAGATATGATGGAACTTTAATACCCCCGGAAGAAGTTCTTGAGCATATAGAGGAGGTTGTGCAATAATGGCTAGAGATGTCGAGCAATATTTCCGTCAGGATAAATTACCTCATATCTGGTGTTCTGGCTGTGGACATGGCACCATTCTTTCCAGTATGGTCAGAGCTCTGGATAAAGCTGGCTTTGAGCAGGATAAAACCGTAGTAGTGTCTGGCATTGGCTGTTCCGGTAGGGCCACGGGATATCTTGATTTTGATACTCTGCACGTTACCCATGGTCGGGCTATCACCTATGCTACAGGAGTAAAAATGGCAAATCCGGAATTAAATGTTATCGTGGTCACCGGTGATGGAGACGGAGCAGCTATCGGTGGTAATCATTTGATTCATGGCTGTCGGCGCAATATCGACCTGAATATAGTGCTATTCAACAATAATATTTATGGAATGACAGCCGGACAATTTTCCCCGCAAACTCCCACAGGTTGTACTGCTACCACAGCACCATATGGCAACATCGACCAAAATTTTGACCTCTGTGATCTGGCCAAATCAGCCGGGGCAACATTTGTAGCCCGCAGTGGTTCGGCTTATCCGCGCAAATTGATCAAAACCCTGCAGGCTGGATTTGAACATCAGGGATTTTCTTTTATAGAGGCGATGAGCCAGTGTCCGGTTAACTTTGGTCGCCGCAATGATATAGGGGATGCTGTGGATATGCTGCGCTGGCAGCAGGAGCATATTATTGATCAGGAAAAATATGAAGAGTTAGAGCCGGCAGAACGGGAAGATAAACTTCCTGCTGGTATACTCTATCAGGATAGACGCGAGGAATACACTGAAAAATATGCTAAATTAATCAGTAATGCACAGACAGGGGCAGGTGAATAATTCATGGAAAGATTGGAAGTCCGACTCAGTGGTGCCGGAGGTCAGGGCATGATCTTAGGTGGTATCATTCTGGCTGAAGCCAGCACCTATCATCCAGATTTAAACGTGGTTCAGACCCAATCTTACGGTCCTGAATCCCGGGGAGGAGCCAGCCGGGCAGAAGTTGTATTGAGTCAGGCAGAAATAGATTACCCCAAAGTTGTTAAAGCTGATATTCTGGTTTCTCTGACAGATGAAGCCCTGGAAAAATACGGAGCTGAGGTGGAAGAAGATGGCATTGTAATTGTAGATGAAAGCCTTAATACTGATGGTTTTACACCTCCCGGCGAGGGTGAATTTTTCCAGGTGCCTATATTCGCAACTGCCAGAGATGAAATTGGCATGGAATTGACTGCTAACATGGTAGCCCTGGGAGCTGTCAGCCATTTTCTGCCAGGCCTGGATGAGGAATCAATAGAAAAGGCAATCAGATCCAGAGTGCCGGAAGGAACAGAAGAGAAAAATCTGGCAGCATTTGCCGCCGGCCGTAAATTAGTTTAAAATAATTTATAGAAATTCATCCTGAAAAATTTAATTTAACAGGTTTCAGGGGAGGTAAAAACAGATATGTCAGATTTTAAAGATATGTACGATCAGTGGCGGGAAAATAAATATAAGCCAACGAAAGATTCCTTTGGTGAGCGCAAAGAAGAATTTACAACCGATTCCGGAATACAGGTAAATCCTCTGTATACTCCCGAGGAGACCAGAGATATAGATTATCTTGATGATATTAATTTTCCCGGTCAGTTTCCTTTTACCCGGGGAGTATATCCCACCATGTACCGCAGTAAAATGTGGACTATGCGGCAATATGCCGGGTTTGGAACTGCTCAGGAGACAAATGAAAGGTTCCGCTATCTGCTGGATCAGGGACAGACAGGACTCAGTACAGCTTTTGACCTGCCAACCCAGATAGGTTATGACTCCACTCATGATCTGGCCCGGGGAGAAGTGGGCCGGGTAGGAGTAGCCATCGATACTTTAGCAGATATGGAAGTGCTCTTTGATCAGATCCCCCTGGATAAAGTCAGCACATCTATGACAATTAATGCTCCGGCAGCTGTGCTGCTGGCCATGTACATTGCTGTAGGAGAAAAGCAGGGGGTTGATAAATCTGAGCTGACAGGAACAACTCAGAATGATATTCTTAAAGAATATATTGCACGCGGCACCTATATTTTCCCCCCCGGACCTTCTCTGCGATTGATAACTGATCTTTTTGAATACTGCTCCCGGGAGATGCCGAAGTGGAATACTATAAGTATCAGCGGCTATCATATTCGGGAAGCAGGTTCAGATGCTGTGCAGGAGGTAGCATTCACGCTGGCCAACGGCATAGAATATGTCAATGCAGCTATGGATGCGGGGCTGGAAGTTGATGAATTTGCCCCCAGACTTTCCTTTTTCTTTAATGCTCAGATGAACTTTCTGGAAGAGATAGCTAAATTTAGGGCGGCCAGAAGGTTATGGGCGGAAATTATGAAAGATAGATTTGGGGCCCAAAAAGAGAAATCCTGTATGTTGAGATTTCATACTCAGACAGCGGGAGCCGCCCTGACAGCTCAGCAGCCCCAGAATAATATTATTCGGGTGGCAATTCAGGCCTTAGCCGGAGTGCTGGGCGGCACCCAATCTCTGCATACCAACTCCTATGATGAAGCTTTAAGTCTGCCCACCGAAGAATCGGTGCGCATAGCCCTCCGGACTCAGCAGATTATTGCCGAGGAAACCGGGGTGGCTGATACGGTAGATCCTCTGGGTGGCTCCTATGCCATCGAAGCCATGACTGACAGGATCGTACAGGAGGCCAGAGATTATATTGATGAAATCGATAAACTGGGTGGTATGGTGGAAGCAATCAATACCGGTTATGTGCAGAAAGAGATCCAGGATACCGCCTACGATATGCAGAAAGAGATAGAAGAGGGAGACAGAGTTGTTGTAGGAGTCAACAAGTATCAGGAAGAGGGCGAAGAACAGGTAGAAGAAATCCTCACTGTAGATGAAGAGCTGGAGGAAAATCAGCGTCAGCGTTTAAGCCGGGTCAAAGAAGAGCGGGATCAGACTGCGGTTGATCAGCATCTCAAAGCTATAGAAGCAGCAGCAGAAAAAGAGGAAAATCTTATGTATCCCCTGGTCGAAGCTGTTAAAGACTATGTCAGCCTCGGTGAAATATGTGCAGTACTGCGGGAAGAATTTGGTGAATATGAAGCAAAACACTTTTAATTTCGGTGCCAAACAATATACAAATGTCAGCAGGAGGGGACTATAATGGCCGAAAATAATATTAAAGTTCTCATAGCTAAACCTGGTCTGGATGGTCATGATCGTGGGGCAAAAGTGATTGCCCGGGGATTAAAAGAAGCAGGCATGGAGGTTGTATATACCGGTCTGCGTCAATCTCCTGAAGACATCGTAAATGCCGCTGTCCAGGAAGATGTAGATGTAATAGGTTTGAGTATTTTATCAGGTGCTCACAGGCAGCTTTTTCCCGTCATTATGGAAAAGCTGTCAGAAGCCGGCCGTGATGATGTGCTGGTGATGGCCGGGGGAACCATTCCCGATAAAGATCATGAAGACCTCTATGAACTGGGTATAGAAGCAATATTTCAGCCCGGCACTTCCATAGAAAAAATCGTTGAATTTATCAGGGAAAATGCAGGTGCCGCCTGATGCAGATCTCTCCTGAAGATATTAAAGGCGGCAGTAAACCCGCTATCGCCAGAGCTATTACCCTGGTTGAGAATGAGCGGTCGGAAATTTTAAATCTGCTGAAAAAACTGTATGCTGAGAGTGATATAGCCTATCTGCTGGGGGTTACCGGCCCACCTGGTGCAGGCAAAAGCACCCTGGTGGAGAAGATGGTTGCCAGCTGGGTGGAGGCAGGAGAAGAAGTTGCTGTGATTGCTATAGATCCTTCCAGTGAATTCAGCGGGGGGGCTTTGCTGGGAGATAGAATTCGCATGGATGGCATCAGTTCTCATCCCAATGTATTTATCCGCAGCATGGCCACCCGGGGATATCTGGGAGGTTTAAATCCGGCTATATTTGATACAGTTCTGGTCTTATCAGCGGCCGGCTATGATCGTATAGTTATTGAGACGGTAGGGGTAGGTCAGAATGAGATAGATATTGTTAATCTGGCCGATACCACCATGGTGGTAACCATGCCCGAAGTAGGTGATGAAATTCAGGCTTTCAAGGCCGGCTTGATGGAAGCAGGCGACATTTTCGTGCTAAATAAAGCGGACAATCCCCGGGTTAACAGAATGGAGCTTGTCCTGCAGCAGATGCTAAATCGTCGCAATAATAATGATGATAGCAAATTCCCTCAGCTGATCAAAACTGTGGCCACTTCTGGAGAGGGAGTGGAGGAAGCAGTCAATATGGTAGAAGAACACCGAAGATATCTGCAGGAGACCGGAGAGATAAACAGACACCGAAAAGTTGTATTAGAAAGACATATTCTGCATCTGCTGGAAGAAAAAGTTCGCAATAACTTGATTACACCTGTTATGAATGACGAGGATTTTTCCCGGGGGCTGCAGGCGGTGGTAGAAAAAACTCAGGACCCTTATTCTCTGGTGGAAGACCTGCTGACCCGAATTTAATTCGTAAGACAAAAATGCAGGCGTTAAATTTTTTTGTCAACAACAGGGAGGTGAAGTGGGAATGAAAATAGATCACATAGGTATCGCCGTGGAAGAACTGGAATCTGCTCTGCCTTTTTATCGTGATGCTCTGGGTTTGAATTATAAAGGTCAGGAAGAAGTTGAAGATCAGGGAGTAAAAGTTGCTTTTTTAGAGGTGGGTGAAAGCAAAATTGAATTACTGGAGCCGTTACACGACGAAAGCCCTATTGCCCGTCATCTGGCGCATCGAGGTGAAGGCATTCACCACCTGGCAGTTGAAGTTACAGAAGATATCGAAGCTAAAGTTGAAAAAATGCAGGCTGACGGGGTCGATTTTATCGGTGATGAGCCTTCAGCTGGAGCGGGTGATAAACAGATAATTTTCATCCATCCCAAAAGTACAAATGGAGTTTTGCTGGAGCTCTGTCAGGATTAAATCCAGGCATTTTTTCATATATCATGTATATATACACGATCTACTAATCATTTCTGCTTAAATTTAAGTATAAAATCTTATGGGAGGTAAAATAATGTGGGATAGCATGGAAGAACTCATCCAGGCTGCCAGCAAAGCCCCGTCCTCCCGGATGGCGGTGGCGGCCGCAGGAGATGAAGTGGTTCTAAAGAGTGTTACAAAAGCCAGAAGAAATGATCTGGTTGAACCTGTGCTGGTAGGTGATCAGAATAAAATTACAGAAATACTAACAGATTTAGGGGAGAACCCTTCTGAATTTGAGATAGTTGCTGCGGAAAATGATCAGCAGGCAGCCGACAAAGCTGTGCGCATGACCGCAGAGGGAAAAACGGATTTTCCCATGAAAGGCATGCTCAGTACCAGTGTTATTTTGCGGGCTCTGTTGAACAAAGAATATGGCCTCAGGCAGGATAAACTTTTGAGCCTGGTAACTTTAATGGATCTGCATGATCAAGATCATATGATATTTATGAGTGATGCCGGGATGAATCCCAGCCCTGATCTGGAGGATAAAGCTGATATAATCAGAAATGCTGTCACTATTGCCAGAGCTGTAGGTGTGGAAAAACCCCGGGTTGCCCTGCTGACGGCTGTGGAAAATGTCAGTGCCAATATGCCGGCTACCGGTGATGCTGCTGTGCTCAGCAAAATGCAGGATAGGGGGCAGATTGGTAATTGTTTGGTTGATGGACCTTTTGCCCTCGATAATGCTCTGTTTGAAGAAGCTGCTCGACATAAAGGCATAGGTGGGGAAGTTGCCGGAAAAGCTGATATTATCATTACTCCGGATATTGAAGCCGGAAACATCCTTTATAAAGCTATGATAGTTTATGCCAAAACTCCGGCGGCCAGTGTGGTATATGGTGCTAAAGTGCCCCTGGTTTTAACATCCAGAGCTGACACCGCCCGGACCAAATTTAATTCTATTGCTCTTGCCAAACTATCGACAGAAGGATTGATGGGTTAATTTTATTCCGGATTATTTTGATGGCCAGGCACCTAAAAATTTTGAGTTTAATTTTAAATTGGGGGGAGTTTAATAATGAGTGGAGAATTTGATATTTATGATATGGTAGTAACCCAGCTGGATATAGCGGCCGAAGAATTAAATTTAAAATCTCAGGTGAAATCATTTTTGAAAAATCCCATGAAAACCCTGAAAGTAGAAGTTCCGGTTAAAATGGATGATGGCAGTGTGGAAGTATTCAGGGGGTTTCGCTGTCAGCACAACGATGTCCTGGGGCCTACCAAAGGTGGTATAAGATATCATCCTGATGTTGATAGAGGCGAAGTTGAAGCTATGGCCGCCTGGATGACTTTCAAGTGTTCTCTGGCCAATATTCCCTATGGTGGGGCTAAGGGTGGTTTGATCTGTGAGCCTTCCCGGCTGAGTGAGCGGGAAATGGAGCGTCTGTCCCGTGAATTTATTCAGGCAATCGAGCCCATAATTGGCCCGGAAAAGGATATTCCTGCCCCGGACGTCAATACCAATGCTCAGGTGATGGGCTGGTTTGTAGACGAATATTCCAAGAACAAAGGTGTCTATAGTCCGGGATTGGTAACGGGTAAGCCTTTAGTTCTGGGCGGCTCTGAAGGCAGAAGTTATGCTACCGGTAGAGGAGTTATGTATACAGTCAGGGAGGCCGCTAAAACCATAGGGCTGGGCCTGGAAGGAGCAGATGTGATTGTCCAGGGATTTGGTTCAGTCGGCAGTTATAGTGCCGTTTTTCTGCAGAATCTGGGAGCAAATTTTATCGGCACTACTGTTTTTAATCCTAGAACCGAACAGGTTGAGGGTGCTTATAATCCAGAAGGCATAGATGCCTGTGAACTTAAAGAATACTATGAAGAAAATAAAACTGTAAAGGGTTTTCCCGGGACTACTGATATTAGTAATAGAGAACTGCTCACCACCTCCTGTGATATTCTTATTCCTGCTGCCCTGGCCAATCAGATAGATAAAGATGTGGCCCGGCAGATTGATGCCCAAATTCTGGCCGAAGCTGCCAATGGGCCCACCCTGCCGGAAGCTGATGAAATACTGATTGATAAGGATATTATGGTTATTCCAGATATACTGGCCAATTGTGGAGGAGTAACAGTATCCTATTTTGAGTGGGTACAGAACAACTATAATTATTACTGGACCGAAGAAGAAGTTGATGAGCGCCTGGAAGATATGATGGTAGATGCTTTCAACCGGGTAAATGATATGGCTGAAGCAAGAGAGATATATATGAGAACAGCTGCTTATGCGGAATCCATCAAGCGTTTGAGTGATGCCATGGAATATCGCGGCTGGATTTAATTGCCCGACTGCAAAATTTTACTTGCAAGCTGGCTATTTATATTTTTATAATGTTTAAAACTCCGGAAAGAGGAGGCATAAAGCATGGAAGATAAGATTGATGAACTGCAGCAAAAAGAAGAAAAGATTGAAAAGGGCGGGGGAGAAGAGAAGATACAAAAACAGCATGATAAAGGTAAATACACCGCCCGGGAAAGAATAGATATGCTCCTGGATGAAGGAAGCTTTCAGGAAATCGGAAAATTTGTGGAACATAGAGCTCAGGAGCTGGGCATGGATGAAAAAGAGGTGCCCGGAGAAGGCGTGGTCACCGGCAGGGGTACAATTCATGGGCGCAATGTTTATGTATTCGCCCAGGATTTTACTGCCATGGGCGGATCCCTGGGGGAAATGCACGCTAAAAAGATCTGGCGGATAATGGATGAAGCTGCCAGCGCTGGTGCCCCAATCATTGGTTTAAATGATTCAGGAGGGGCTCGTATTCAGGAAGGTGTTAATTCCCTCTCCGGTTACGGCGGCATATTTTATCGTAATTCAATCAATTCCGGGGTAGTCCCCCAGCTGTCAGCTATCCTGGGTCCCTGTGCTGGAGGAGCGGTCTACTCTCCTGCGCTCACGGATTTTGTTTTTATGGTGGATGAAACCAGCAAGATGTTTATCACCGGTCCTCAGGTAATCAAATCTGTGACCGGAGAAGAGGTCTCACATGAAGAGCTTGGCGGTGGGATGGCTCATAATCAGTACAGCGGTGTGGCGCACTTTCTGGATGATAAAGAGGAAGATTGCTTTGCCCGCATGAGAAAATTACTTTCCTATATACCGGATAATCATCGGGAACTACCACCCTTTGAGGACAATGATGACCCTCTGGACCGCCAGGAAAAAGAGCTGAGAAATATCGTGCCCGATGAACCCAAAAAGTCCTATGATGTTAGAGATGTAATTGAACCAGTGGTGGACAAAGGCGAATTTCTGGAAGTCCAGCCTTACTTTGCTCCTAATATGGTTATTGGTTTTGCCCGTCTGGGTGGTCACAGTGTAGGAATAGTAGCCAATCAGCCTAAAGTCAAAGCAGGCTGTCTGGATATTGATTCATCTGATAAAGCTTCCCGTTTCGTCAGATTTTGTGATAGCTTCAATATTCCGATTTTAACCTTTACCGATGTGCCGGGTTATCTCCCCGGAGTTGAACAGGAACATGGCGGTATAATCAGACACGGAGCCAAGCTTCTGTATGCCTACAGCGAAGCAACCGTACCCCTGATGAATGTCATCCTAAGAAAAGCTTATGGAGGGGCCTATATTGCTATGAGCAGCGGCCATCTGCAGGGTGATTATGTTTTCGCCTGGCCCACGTCTGAAATAGCAGTTATGGGACCCCGGGGGGCTGCCAACATCATTTATAGAAAAGAGATCAAAAATGCTGATAATCCGGAAGAGGTTCGCCAGGAAAAAATTGATGAATATCGGGATAATTTTGCCAATCCCTATCAGGCTGCTTCCCTGGGCTATGTGGATGATGTAATACTTCCGGAGGAGACCAGACCACAGCTTATCAGATCTCTGGAAGCCATCAGAGATAAAAGACAGCAGCTTCCGTCCAAAAAGCACGGAAACTTTCCCGTATAAATATTGAAAAACTGGTATAATGATTTAGGAAATATAGGTTAGATGCAAGACAGGAGGTAAAGATATGTCACCACTGGAATTGATTCAGGATGCTGAAGCTCTGGCAGAAATGAGCACAGCTGAACAGCTTTATGCAGGTGCTCAGGTGGCTGTGCTGGGAATGGTGATTGTGTTTTCCATTCTTTTGATTCTGCTTATTACCATCAAAATTATTGAAAAATTTGCCGGCAGCAAAGCAGCTGCTGAGAAAATGTCCTCAGCTGTGGATGAGAAAAAGCCCGGCCTGCAGGAAAAGGCTGCCGAATCTAGCGGGCACAAAAAGCCAGAAAAAAAAGGAGAAATAAAGCCGGAGGTTATGGCTGCCATCACAGCCTCCATTCAGGCTTTTTACGGTCAGCGCTCCGAAAAATTTCGCATAATAAGAGTGCAGAAAAAATCCAGGCCGGTTTCTGCCTGGATGAGAAAGATAGAATCGGATACGGAAGCCAGGGAAACCAGAAGTGAAAACAGGGAGGTAACTTAAGAGTATGAAAAGAAAATTTAAGATTACTGTAGCTGGCGAAACTTATGAGGTTGAAGTGGAAGAAATAACCGGAGAAAATTCAGCAGGGAGCTCGGAAACTTCTTCTGCTGTTAATGAGACCAGCAATAAAGTCTCACAGAGCCAGTCCAGCAAGGAGCAGCCAGCCCGGGAACGAGTGGATGCTCCTGCGGGCGGAAAAAGCAAAAGCAAAACTGAAGATAAGTCTCAGGCCGGTGGGGGTAATGGTGAAGTTGAAGCCCCTATGGCCGGAAAAGTGCTGGAATTAAAAGTAGCAGAGGGCGACCAGGTCAATCAGGGAGATTTGATCATGGTTCTGGAAGCCATGAAAATGGAGAATGAAGTATATGCTCCCTGCAGCGGTACGGTGGAAAATATTGCGGTAGAACCTGATCAGTCAGTGGAAGCTGGCGATCATATTATGTCAATTGCTTAGTCCTGTCATTAACAATAGCGAAATAAGGCAAATGTTAGATAACAAAATATAGAACTGAAACCGGGGAGGTAAAAAATTTGGGTCAGGCTTTTTTAGATTTTATAGCACAGTCAGGTATTTTTTGGATTGGATATCAGGAATTATTAATGATAGCAATTTCTCTGCTGTTATTATATCTGGGGATTGTAAAGAAATATGAACCACTTCTGTTAATCCCCATTGGTTTTGGCATGATGCTGGTAAACCTGCCTCTTACCGGTTTGATGGAGGAGGCCGCCGGGGGGCAGCCGGCGGGATTATTCCAGTATTTTTATATGGGAAATGCCCTGGGTATATTCCCCCCGCTGATCTTTCTGGGAGTAGGGGCCATGACCGATTTTGGTCCGCTGCTGGCCAACCCTAAAAGTGCCCTGCTGGGGGCAGCGGCCCAGTTCGGCATTTTCCTTACTTTTATCGGGGCAATTATACTGGGCTTTACCGGTCCCCAGTCAGCTTCAATCGGGATTATCGGGGGAGCCGATGGCCCTACAGCAATTTATCTTTCTTCGCTCATGGCTCCGGAATATTTGGGGCCTATAGCCATAGCAGCCTATGCTTACATGGCCTTAGTGCCCATTATTCAGCCCCCTATAATCAAATTATTGACCAGTCCTCAGGAAAGAAAAATGGAAATGGAACAGCTGCGACCTGTATCCCAGCGGGAGAAGATTGTGTTTCCCATCGCCGTTGCTCTGGTGGTAGTTTTCCTGGTGCCTGCTTCTGCACCTCTGGTGGGCATGCTGATGCTGGGTAATTTATTCCGGGAAGCCGGAGTTGTGGATAGATTAAATGAAGTTGCCCAGAATGCCTTGATCAATGCTGTCACCATATTTTTGGGAGTGGCGGTAGGAGCAAGTGCTTCTGCCGATCAGTTTCTCCGGGCCGATACTCTGCAGATACTTTTGTTGGGGGTTCTGGCCTTTTCCTTTGGAACCGCTACCGGATTAATTTTAGGCAAGCTGATGAATAAATTCAGCAAGAATAAAATCAATCCCATGATTGGGGCGGCAGGTGTTTCCGCAGTTCCCATGGCTGCCAGGGTAGTGCAAAAACTGGGTCAGGAAGAGAACTCCTCCAATTTTCTTTTAATGCATGCGATGGGCCCCAATGTTGCCGGAGTGATCGGTTCAGCTGTAGCAGCGGGCGTGATGCTATCTATATTCGGTTAGGGCAGTTTTAACCAGGATTTACCGGCCCGGCCAAAAATTATTATCCCGGGGGAATTGCAATGAAAAATTTAGTTTATATTAATGGCGAAATGATTGAACGGAGTCAGGCTCAGGTTGATATAGAAAATAGAGCCCATCAGTTTGGAGATGGGGTCTATGAAGTTGTAGCTGTCTGGGATGGTGTACCTTTTAAGCTGGATGAACATATGCAGCGTCTGGCCAGTTCTGCCGCCCGGGTTGATATTGACCTGCCTTCAGTTGACTGGTTCAGGCAGGAGGCCCGTGAATATCTGGCCGGGGTAGAATGTCTGGGCCGGGATACAGGGAAGAGCGTCACATTATATATCCAGGTCACCCGGGGTACATGTTCTCGCCAGCATGCCTACCCCCGGGGGCTAAGGCCGGATATTATGATGAATGTTTCTCCTGTTGAACCTCATCCGCAGGAATATTTTTCTCAGGGAGTAAAAGTCATAACCTATCCCGATAGAAGATGGGCCCTCTGTAATGTCAAATCACTGCAGTTAATGCCCAATGTTATGGCCAAAAAAGCTGCCAAAAAATCTGATGCTTTTGAAGCAATATTTATCCGCAATGGATTTGCCCTGGAAGGATCTATTTCCAATTATTTTATCGTGGAAGGTGATGAATTGGTCACTCCGCCTGCCTCCAATTATATTTTAAATGGCATAACCCGCCGCACAGTTATCGGGTTAGCAGCAGAAAAAAATATTGAAGTTAGAGAAGAGAGTATAGAAGTAGAGCGTTTTAGGGCGGCTGAAGAAATATTTTTAGCGGGTACCACCACCGAAATCATGCCGGTTGTACAGATTGAAGGTCAAAAAGTTGGTAATGGTTCTCCGGGCGAAACAACTCTGGAAATCCAGGATGCTTACTGGCAAAAAAGCAGACCATAAAATTTTACCGACAGAAAAAATGCTATTATTTATCTAGGCAGGCAGGAATCAGATTTTTTATCAGGAATTCTTATATTAACCAGCGATTATAAAAAAATGAGACTGAATATTTAAATTAGGGTCTTCTCCATATCAGTTGGTTGAATATAGTTTCAGTCATTTTCGTAATGCCTATAATTGAAAGCTATAAGGCTCTGTTCACCAGGAAATTTTTCCTGTGTTTAGATTTAGTTTTCGGCCAAAAAAATAGTGCTCCCTGCGCGAAAGCTCTTCCCTGAGTTTGCGCTCAGCCCGGCACATCCTGAGCCGGGGAC
>CAZVMQ010000006.1:0-94045 GCA_964628755.1 uncultured Halanaerobiaceae bacterium | reverse complement strand
GGTTCGCATACTCCACCAACTCCTATTTTATCTTTTACAAATTCAGAAAAACTATAATTGTAGCTGGAATTCTCCATTTCTTGAGCAATCTCTTCTCTTTTTACAATTTTTAGAGGTAAATTCATTGCTTCGGCCGCTCGCTTAAGTCCTGGCTCCTGCTGTTTGATATCCACTGTTGCCAGAGATTTTAGACTCTCTCGCCGCAGATTGAGTTCCTGTCTTACGTTTTGGAGAGCTGCAATAATTTTTTTGGCCTTGATATTTCTGCGGGCTCCAATGCCTATAATTATATTGTGAGGTACCATCTGTACAATATCACCTGTATCCTCTGCCTGCAAATTCAAGCCGGAGAATTTATGATTGGTAAAGATTATAGAAAATCCGGGTTTTGCTTCTATTTTAGCCGAAGTTTTTCCTCCGGGACTCTTTTCAGCCAGAGAGATAAACTCGATATTTTCCCCGGCAAAATTTCCGGCTGTGTTCTCACTGGCAGTAGCCTGTAAAAGCGCCTGTTTATACTCTCTATTTTTATAAAAAATATTCAATTTACTCTCATTGACCAGAGCTGCACTGGCTTTTTTTACCCTGGCAAAAGGGACCAGAGCACAATCTAATTCTGCTGCCAGCAGATCCAGAGAAGGTTTATTGCTGACATCGGTGGCAGTGGTTATCACCGGCCGGGCCGCGAGAATATCGGCAACTTTTTTTGTCAAAGTATTTGCTCCCCCCAGGTGGCCGGAAAGTGTACTGATGACATAACTGCCGCTTTCATCGACTGTAACAACAGCCGGGTCTTCTCTTTTGTGCTGCAGCCAGGGAGAAATTATTCTGACCACAATTCCCAGGGCCATAAAACAAATGAGCCCGTCATATTCGGCCATTAGCTCCTCCATCCTGGCTTTTAAACTGGAATCCAGTACTTTTATATCTGCAGCTAAATCAGCAGCCATTTTCTCTCTGCTGTCTGCCAGCTTTTCGGTGAGGTAAATATCTATATCCGGAAGTGCTGATTTGAGTTCTCCGCAAAGTTCTAAACCCCCGACTGTAATTGCTATAGCAGCCAGCTTCATTCGATTTCATTTCCTTCGGGCCTGGCTTCTCTAAAACCATGGCTGAACTCACTATCATAAAGTTTGGAAAAAGCGTAGTCACCCGCCGCCAGGAAATCTCCCACCAGTACTAAAGCAGTCTTATCTATATCTGCTCTATCGACTTTTTCCGCTATATTATTGAGGTCTCCTGCTACGATTTTTTCTTCCGGCCAGGATGCTTTCTGCACCACGGCGGCCGGAGTAGCAGCTGGATATTCTTTTTTTAATTCTTCCACCACCTTATCAATCATATGCACACTGAGAAAAATGGCCATGGAAGTATTATGCTGACTGAGATACTTTAATTGTTCACTGTCGGGAACGGAGGTCCTGCCCTCCATCCGGGTTAGAATCAGAGTTTGAGCCACTTCTGGCAGTGTATACTCGCGTTTAAGAGTTGCTGATGCAGCCTGAAAAGAACTTACACCTGGAATAATTTCACACTCAATTCCCTCTTCATAAAGCAGATCAAGCTGTTCCTGCAGAGCTCCATACAGACCGGGATCACCTGTATGTAATCTTACAACTTTTTTGTCTTCTTTTACCGCTGTCTGCATTTTTTCAATTAACTCTTCCAGATCCATGCCGGCACTATTGTAAATTTCAGCTCCTTCCGCGTAATTGAGGAGCTCTGGATTAACCAGAGATCCGGCATATATAATCACATCTGCCTGATTTAAAAGTTTCCTGCCCCTGACCGTAATTAATTCGGGATCACCCGGGCCTGCTCCCACAAAATAAACTTTTTCCATCAGTCCACCCCTTTCTGCGGCTGTAAACTGCTGTTCTTATTTATGACCAGAGACGCTAGATAATCTATCTCTTCGGATTCCAGTTCGTCTATATCTGTAATAACTTCTTCCTGTTTCTGGCCATAGCGACTGATCAAAACTGCCTTTTGCTTGAGTCCAAGCTGGTCCAGTATTGTTTTAATTCTGCTGAAATTCCGGGAAACTTTCAACAAAACCAGAGTGTCGAAAATTTGTAAAATCTCGCTTATTTCCCCGGCCAGGTTATTCTTTTCCTGTTCCCCCGGCACCGGAACTACAGCCACTTTTTCCTCGCCCCGGGCTAAAGGCAAATTTATACAGCTACTGCAGCCTGTAATAGCGCTGACTCCGGGAATGGTTTCAATCGCAAATTTTTGCTTCTGACCCTGCAGCTCTTCCAGCAGGTATATATAGGTGCTGTAAAGCAGGGGATCCCCCAGAGTAATGAAGGCGACATCTCTTTTATTATTCAGGTGCTTTCTAACTCTGTCACCGGCCTGTTGCCAGGCTTTACGCATTTTAGTCTCATCATCAGTCATAGGAAAAATCAATTTATCAATTTCGGCATTAAGATCTGCTGCCCTGGCCGCAATTTTCAGAGCCAGACTTCTTTTATCTGGTCTGGAAGTGGCGGGGCAGATTACATCTACCTTCTGTAATATTTCCCGGGCCTGTAATGTCATTTGTGCGGGATTGCCCGGGCCTACTCCTACACCATATAATTTTCCGGTCATTGACTTAATTCTCCTTCACCAGTAATAATAAATACTGGATTTAAAGCCTTTAACATATCATAATCTCCGATATTTTTGCTGCGGGCAGCCGTCAGCTGGGTTACTTCAGGGTGAAAATTGCGGGCTCGTAATTCCCTCCAGGCAGTGGTTAGAGTATTGATGGTGATAGCATTTATCACGATACGCCCTCCTGGTTTCAATTTATCTTCGGCCACCTCTATAATTTCTTGTAACTTACCACCACTTCCCCCAATGAAAATTCTATCACATTTCGGCAGCTCACCCAGCACAGAAGGCGCCTCACCTTTAACTATTTCTATATTGGAAACAGCAAATTTTTCCGCATTTTTTTTGATAAGATCTATACCGGCTTGTTCCCTTTCTATGGCATAAACTTTACCCTGGCTGACCTGTAAAGCAGTTTCAATTGAAATTGTTCCTGTACCAGCCCCAATGTCGTATACCACATGTTTGGAATTAAGGCGAAGCTGGGAAATACTCACTGTTCTCACTTCTCTTTTGGTCACAGGCAGATCTCTCTGAATAAATTTTTTCGTAGGGATGCCTGGTGTGCTGTAATTCCAGAAATTTTCCTGTCCATCTTTTCTATTTCTCATCATATATCACCATCACATTGAGAGCGGAGAAGTTCTGACCGGCCAGCTGTGAGAGCTTACAGTTAATATTTGTCTCCTGCTCATAGGTCAAATTTTCTGCTATAAATACCTCTTTATCAGGGCAGCCCTGCTGTAATAAATATTCCGCTATTCGGGCAGGAGTGTAATTTTTGTCGGTAAAAACTCCCACTTTTGGCTCACTCAGGACCAGTTTATGCAGTCTTGATAAATTTTCTCGGCCATGCAAACTGAGAAAGCGGGCATCCTGCCAGAGCAGTTTAGCCCGGGCAAATGCCAGCTGCATGGCACTGACTCCCGGAATAATTACCATCTCATCCCGGCCAAAAAATCTTCGCAGATATCCGGCCAGACTGTATAATCCTGGATCACCTGAAACCAGAACCACAACTTTTCTGTCAGTATAATTATTTTCTATAATAGTGCGAACTTTTTCCAGATCAGCCGTAATTTCATATTTTTCTGTTTCCAGATGGGAAAAAAGTTTTAAGGCCCGTTCTCCCCCGATTAATATCTCGGATTCCCGGGCCGCTCTAGCGGTGATGGGCAGAAGATAATCACGGTTGCCCGGGCCAATTCCGGCCACAGTGAAACTGTTAGTTTTTTTCATAGGTTTAAAGACCTTCCCTTCCTGTCAGCAGATCAGTGTCTCCTTTTGCTGTCAGCACTCCTGAATGTAAAGAGTATAAAACTACCCCCAGCTTTAACCTGCAATCTATATAATCTTTAATTCTTTCCCTGATTTTAGCTCCTAATACCGGAAAGATTTCCTGTAAATTATTAGCCTGGATAATATCCACTGCCTCTTCACTGGTATTAGCCGCCAGAATACTTTGCACCACCTGAGTATCCGCTCCTAAAGCTGCTGCATGAGCGGCAAGAGTTTCCAGGCGGGCATCTGCAATCTGACTGTGGGTGTTGAAAATTCCCGCAGCAACTTTTACCAGTTTGCCAATTTGCCCCATAATCAAAACCTGTTTTATCTCTTCCTGACAGCATTTTTCCAGCATAAATCCTACATAATTGCTCATTTTGATTATCTGATCCGCGGAAAAACCCTGTTCTAAAGCCCTATCTTTACCATAATTGCCAAAGACAAGTACAATATTCTCCTGCCCCTGAGCCCGGGCCTGGGAAAGATTGAGAGCCAGAGAGTTCTTGTAAGCTTTATCTGACATGGGTTTTACAATACCAGTTGTTCCCAGAATTGATATTCCCCCCTCGATTCCCAGCCGGGGATTAAAAGTGTTCTGGGCTATCTCATCTCCTTCGGGGGCAGAAATGGTTATCTTGAGGCCGGTAACATTGCTTTCAGTATTGCCTGATTTCTGCTGACAAATTCCCCCTGGAGAATAACCAGCTTTGCTGCAAATTTTTTCGACCTCCTGGCGTATCATTTTGCGGGGAACAGGATTAATAGCCGCTTTTCCCTCTTCGATAGCTAAACCGGGCTTGGTAACTTTACCTATTCCCTCCCCAGCAGCAATGTTTATTCCCGCTTCTTCTGATAGCAGTTCAACCCGGGCCACAATTTCCATGCCATCTGTCACATCGGGATCATCTCCCGCATATTTGCTGATAGCAGCTTCAGCCTGATATTTCTCAAATCTGCCCCGGGCAATTTCCAGTTCTAGTTTTATGTTCTCGGGAGTGGAAATTTCTATTGTGGAAATAGATTTTTGCTCAAGTAACATTAAAGCCGCTGCTTTAGCTGCTCCGGCTGCAGCACTGCCGGTTGTAAAACCTTTTGACAGCTGATTATTGTCACCGGTGAAATCAATTTTCCTGTTAGGGCCTGTATTTAAATTTTTTTCTTCACTATTACTGCCGGTTGAATACATACAGATTACCGCCTTATAAATTTACAGATAATTTTAATGAGAAATTAAGCCCTCAATCTTACAGGTAGATTAAAGCATTAGCTGCCGCCGCTGCTGCTGCAGTTCCACCTTTTTTACCTTTAATGGTAATATGGGGAACAGACAGTTTTTCCAGCTCTCGTTTTGCCTCTCTGGCTCCTACCAATCCAACGGGAGTGCCTATAACCAATGCTGGTTTAACTTCATTGGTTATTATCAGATTTATCAGCTCTACCAGAGCGGTAGGGGCATTACCTATTACGAAAACTTTTTCGCCAGATGTTTCTGCGGCTTTGCGCATACTCATCATAGAACGAGTTATTCCTGCTTTTTTAGCCTTTTCTCGAACATCTCTGTCATTTATATGACATTTAACCTCATAATTCCACTTTTTGCTCTTTTTTAAACTAATTCCGGCTTTAAGCATATTAACATCTGTAATTATGTCTGCTCCTGACTGCAGAGCTTTCCGGCCCTTTTCCACTGCATTTTGCGATATGACTGTAACTTCCCCTATATCGAAATCCGCTGTGGCATGAACTATTCTGTATATAATTTCTCTCTCTTCCTCCGCAAGTTCGAGAGAGGAAAGTACGTTATCGATTATTTGCAGGCTTTTTTCCTGAATTTTGACTGGATCAGTAATTATATCCACCCTATTTAACCCCTTTCAATCTATCCTGTAAAATATCTACCAGTCTCTCATCATCTCCAATAACATCTCCCATTTTGAACTCTACCTGAGAATATTTTTCCCTGAGCTGTCCAACCATTGCAGGAATATCGTTCTGCACATGAATTCCGGGGAATAAAAACAAAGGTAAAATAATTATCTTCTCGATTCCTTTTTCCACCAATTCATCTACTTTTGTTGCCAGGGTGGGTTCTGTTAATTCCATAGCCGCTCCTGTTACATATTGATAATCCAGCCTGGCCGCAAGATTATCTACCACACTGGCAAATTCTTCATTGGCTTTATCCGCTCTGCTGCCATGCCCCAGTAAAATCACCGCACTATTTTCCATAAATATATCTGCTCCTTTCGTTAAAGTTACAAATCTGAATAAAGCTAAGTTAAACATGCTGCAGTTACCAAAATCTGCCCTGAACAAGAATTGGATTCCTGATAGCCCCTTTGTTAAAGTTAAGCCTCCATCCGGCTTCCCTGTTTCCAGAACCGCTGAAAGTTACATTATCTGCAAAATACGAGTAATCACCCACCTTCTAAAAATTATATTATTCACCTCAGCTCGCAGCAGAGAAACCGGTTAACCTATCCAATATAAAAACCCCACCCTCGATGTCTTTAGGTGGGGATTAATCAGCATAGGCTTAACAGGCAAAAATTTTCCCTGCGATATAACTTAAAAAAATTAACCCTCAATCTGGCAAAAAATTTCACGATTGAGGGTAATTAGCGAAAACTTTCAAACCTACACTAATTACCTACCTTTCCTGCCATCGAAGAACAAGTAGGTTAATGATCGGGCAGGTCTCCTGACTTCCGGCTCATGCTTCTGGTTTATATCCTTCCCCGACTTCTAACATTCAGGTGGAATAAATGACCAGCTAACCGGTTACAGTGGCGGGCCCGTTCAGGCTTTTCACCTGATTCCCTATTCTCCCTCAGCCGTAACTGAAGGCACCCGAGCATAAATATATTCTATTGAAAATGTTTTCCCGGAAAATTTAAATTTAATGTTTTCTGCTGATAGTATAATTATTGATTTAGAATTAAAATCCTTTTTTCCTGCCGCCAAAATTTTGCGAAAATTAAACTTCGGCAGTTTCCTCCCGTGCTTCCAGGTATCTGTCAATTTCACCTACAACAGCATCATCACTAATCTCTGCTTTATTTTCAAGAGAAATCCCATCCATTAACTGGCCGCCTTCACTATAAACATTAATTTTTTCCCTGCCAAACCAGACAAAGAAAAGATTATCTGCAAATCTAACCAGATCTGCCCCTTCCTTCAAATCTTCTAAAATTTGAATGTGTCCACACATTTTTAGCCACCTCCCTCTGTAATTTTTCATGGTACCACAAAAAATCTTTTTTTAGTGTAAAATATCTTACTGTATATAAAGTTATAATGTTAGATAATATTAGTGTCTACCGGTTTAAACCGGTAAAAAACTCCCCTACTGCAACCCCGCCTACGACTGGCGGGGTGCTTTTTTTGTTAAAAATAATAGCTCAAACCTGCGGAAATTCCAGCACCTATTTCCTCCTGAAAATCATGAATCAAACTGCCCTCAATCCTTAGTTCTACGCCTCCCCCCAGCTCTGACTGATAAAAGGGTATTAAAGTCATTAAACCTTCACCGGTTTCACCAATAAAGGCTGTGCCAACCTGGGTAAAAGGATCGAGCTGTATTGATATATTTGCTGCCAGCATATCATACACTTCAGGAATTTGATCGAAATCATCCGTTACATTTCCAGCGGCTTCTCCTGAATCCTGGATAGTTAAATCATCAGCAAATTGCTGAAAAAATAGCAGTCCTAATTCTTTGTTTAAAAACCGTAGATATTCCGCCTGCAGAAAAACGGTTCTCTCTTGAAATTGCGGCCCTATCTGCCAGCTGTAATCCAGTCCAAGCTGAGCTACATAATCATCCCGGGCTAAATCTCGCAGCCGATAATAGCCCAAAGCCCCATAAATTCCGGCCTGTCCCCAATCACCACTATAAGTGCCTCCGGCCCGAAGCAAGTTATCTCTACTACCAGATAAAATATCAACAACTGGTTGATATACCAGATTGAAGCTCAAATCCTGGCCGGCAGAAGGCAGACGAAATCTGGCACCATAGCCCATATGATCGGGGGAAGTATAATGACTATCTGCAAATTCAGCAACCAGCTGCAGACTCCTGCCAGCTTCCAGATTATGAAATGACCTTAACCCATCAATTGCTGGAGTTCTGGTTTCATCGGCCAGACCTTCCAGCCCAAAACCAAAATCATAAGGATTTATCATAGCTCCATAGGCCCAGGAAACAGGCTGTCGGCCTATTGTAAAATGGCCATCATCGCGCCGATGCCGCAGATAGAGATATTTAAATCCCAGCTCATCTTTATTTTCACCGCTATTTCCCAGCTGCCCCTGAAACACAGCCCGGGAAGAAAAATCAGCTGCCCGGGGAAGATAGAGTTCCAGTTCTCCCCGCCCCCAAAAATTACTGTGCAGCTCGTCCTCATACAAAACGCCTGATTTTAGCTCAAGCTCTCCCCCAATATCTATAGCCTGTACCGGAGAATTAATCAAACCGGTTAATATTAAAGCAATAAAAAACAGATAAAAAAATTGTTTTTTCATGGCGCCACCACCCCATCCAGAATCGACTTTAACTTTTTCGAAGATTATTTGCAGCTATTATAAATTCTGAAAGTAATCATCCTCTACATAATCCTGCTGTTTACTTTCCAGAAAACTTTCCTGATGCTCCTCCCCCCCTTCTTCATCAAAATCAGAACCACTTTCTCTCTCTTCCAGCTCCCGCTCGATATCATTTAGCCTGTTTATAATTTCTTCCAGTTGAAAATAAAGATCATCCTGCTCCATATCCAGTTGTTCTAACGCTTTTTCCAGTTCTATTCTCCCATCTCTAACCAGATAAACGATTGATCTTTCTTCTCTCATCATAATTTTTGCTCCCGGAGGAGCCTGCCTCCTTTCTCTGATGAAATATTACCTGCTTAATACTTACTGTTTAAAATTATATCATAATTGAATAAAATTGCTAACCAGACCATAGCTAATAAATATTGTTCCTTAAACTATATAATATGTATACATATATTATCCCAGTTTTCCTATTATGTCAAACTTTTAATGCAGAACTGGAATAATTTGATTTAAGCAAATGGGCACCGGTCCCCGGGGATTTTTGAAAATATATCAGGATTTTGCAGGAGACAGAATAAAATTATTGAAGTATATAATAACACAAAATTTATTATAGTGTTATTATATGGCTGGTAGAATTTTACCGGTAGAACTCTAAAAGGGGAAGGATAATATGAGAAGTTTCAAACCTGAAATTAAATCCATAAATAATATCAACAAATTACAAATCACCTTAGTTTTACTACTTGTGATTGCAATTTTCTCTATAGGAATGGTGGAGGTGAAGGCCGAAACTAAAACTATAATGGATATGTCGGGTAGAGAAATACGGGTGCCAGAATCTCCGGAAAGAATTGTGGCTTTAGGGGCCGGCATGATGCGTAAAGTTGCCTATTTTCAGGCAGTTAATAAAATCGTGGGAGTCGAAGATACGGAACACGATCAGGATGATTTCGTAGCTCCCTATCAACTTGCCAATCCTCAGCTAACCGATAAACCCAGTGTAGGACCACAGCACGGTGGAGATGCAGAATTAATTGCTGGGGTAGATCCTGAGCTAATATTATTTAGCGGGGAACCTGCCGAAGCTCGAGATCTGCAGCAAAAGGTGGATACACCTGTGGTCATGTTTGAATTCGGAGATATTTACAACCAGCGCCATATTCTTTACGAATCTCTAGAGCTTATGGGAGAAGTTATTGATAAACCCGGGCGGGCGCAGGAACTAATAGATTATTTTGACAAAAAAATTTCCGATCTGAATGCACGCACAGAGAACATAACCGCGGATAAATGTCCTGACGTTTATGCCGGGGGTATGTCATATAGAGGAGCCCATGGGTTTAACTCGGTACGCTATCCCTTCCCTCCTTTTGAATTTATCAATGCCTGTGATGTTACCCACGATCATCTAGATTATGAAACCATGACCCATGTGGAATTGAGCCGGGAACTGCTGCTGGATTGGAATCCAGAAATTGTATTTGTTGACCTGGGGAATTACCATCTGGTGCAGCAGGATTGGGAAAATCATCGAGAATATTCGGTGCTAAAAGCTATACAGGCCGGAGAGGTTTACGGTCTGCTGCCCTATGCTTCTTATCATGTGAACTTTGCTACTGTACTGGCCAACAGCTACTACGCTGGTTCAGTAATATATCCGGAGCAATTTTCCGATATAGAACCCGAAAAAAAAGCCGCAGAAATTTATGAAACAATTCTGGGAGAACCAGTATATCAGGAGATGAAAGATAATTTTGGCGGCTTTGGTCCAGTGGACCTGTAATTCCGGCAGGGGGAGATAAATTTTGCAGGAAAAAGTTAATGATGGTACTGAATTAAAGAAAAAATTAATTTCTGATTACGATGATTTAAACCGGAGCAAATTATTCACTACAGTTATAGCGCTGCTGCTGTTGCTGCTGCTGGCAGTATATTCCACTGCTACAGGTGCTCTGGATATATCACTTTCTGATGTTTTTTCCGCCCTGGTGAGAGCGGAGGCAGGCAGCAATCAACTAATAATCTGGAATATTCGTCTGCCCCGAGTAGCAGCCAGCATAATTGGAGGAGGAGGGCTGGCTGTAGCAGGAATGGTTATGCAGAGCATCTTAAAAAACCCTCTGGGCTCTCCGTTTACTCTGGGAGTTTCTCAGGCAGCGGGTTTTGGAGCTGCTTTTTCTATAATCTTTTTGGGAGCCGGAACTCTCCAGAGTGGAGGAGAAAGTGCCGTGATTCTGGAGCAAATTCATGTGACAACTCTTTCGGCCTTTTTCTGGTCACTATTATCCACTGGCATTATTATGCTGCTGGTTAAGTTTAAAGGAGCGGCCCCAGAAACTATGATCTTAACCGGGGTAGCCCTGGGATCTTTATTTACTGCCGGGACAACCGCTTTACAGTATATAGCAGATGATGTTGAGCTGTCAGCTATCGTTTTTTGGACATTCGGTGATGCGGGAAGAGCAACCTGGCAGAACAATGGAATTATGCTGTTAATATTGCTGCCGGCATTAATCTATTTTATTTTAAACAGCTGGAACTATAAATTAATGGCTTCCGGCGATGAAACTGCTAAAAGTCTGGGGGTTCCTGTCGATAAAGTTAGACTTCTCGGAATGTTAATAGCTTCTCTAATTACCTCAGTCATAATTTCATTTATAGGGATCATCGGTTTTATCGGCCTTGTTGCCCCACACATTGGACGAAAATTAATCGGCACTGACGAGAAATTTCTTATACCTTTTTCTACTCTCATCGGCAGTCTGCTGCTGCTGGCAGCCGATACAGCAGCTAGAACTCTATTTGCGCCGGTAATTCTTCCAGTGGGCATTCTTACATCATTTTTAGGAGTTCCTTTGTTTCTTTATCTTGTTTTAAGAGGGAGGGAGTACATGTGGAGCTAAATTTACATGACATTTATTTCAGATACGCCCGGGACTGGACTCTGGAAAATATTAATTTCACAGCCGATAATAACGGGTTAACTGCTGTGCTGGGGCCCAATGGCTCAGGAAAGAGCACTCTTCTAAAATGTATTAATGGTATTTTGCAGCCCGACCGGGGCAAAATAAAATTGGGAGACAAAGTACTTACAAACCTATCACCGGCCAGCCTGGCCAAATTTATTGCTTATGTTCCCCAGCAGGAACAGCGCAGTTTTCCGGCCCCGGTTTTTGAAATGATTCTTATGGGCAGAAAACCACATATAAATTATAGACCGAAAAAAGAAGATAAAGAGAAAGCCGCAGCGGTAATTGCAGAGCTAAATTTAGAAAATATAGCTTTCAGGGATTTTAATTCTTTGAGTGGCGGCCAGCAGCAAAAAGTTCTGATAGCCCGGGCTTTAGTCCAGGAACCAGAACTGCTTTTACTGGATGAACCAACCAGCAGTCTTGATCTTAAGCATCAGCTGGAGGTCTTAGAAGTAATATCTCAGCAAACCGAAAAAAATATTTCAGCTTTAATAGCTATGCATGACCTAACTCTGGCCGGCCGTTACTGCGATAAGTTTGTGATTTTAGCTGATGGAAATATCCACAGCATAGGTGGCCCAGAAATAATTAACCAGCAGACAATTTCTGAAGTTTACGATATAGAAGCAGAAATAAGGATGTGTGAAGGCAAGCCTGTAGTTACACCAATTTGTTCTAATAAAAAAAGTAAAGCTGTATAAATCCCTGGATGTTTAGGAGGTGATTTAGTTTGGAAAATTACGACAAGGATCTGTGGCAAAAATGTATTAACTTTCACGGACATTCCTGCCCGGGCCTGGTAATGGGGTTTCAGGCCAGCAGATTGGTGCAGGATAAGTTCAATATAAAATTTTCTCAAGATGAAGAGCTGGTATGTGTTTGTGAAAATGATGCCTGTGGTGTCGATGCTATTCAAGTAATCACTGGCTGCACTTTCGGCAAAGGTAATTTGATCTATCGACCAACCGGCAAACAGGCCTATTCTTTTTATGCCCGGACCAGCGGCCAGAATGTAAGACTGATCCTCAACAGGCCAAATAACCTGCCGGAGGATAAAGCTCAGGCAACCCGCCAATTATTGCATAAAGAACCAGAAGAATTATTTACACAGAAATCTCCTCATTATCAGCTGCCCGATCAGGCTAAAATATTCGAAACTATAAAATGTGAAAAGTGTGGAGAAGGGGCAGCAGAATATGCTATCAGACTTCAGGAAGGTAAAAATGTATGTCTGGACTGTTTTGACAATTATTCCCGGCAGCTGGACTCAGATCTCAGGTAATTCAGGATATTTTACTTGCAGGGACAAAATTATATATTTTTGTAAAAGGTATAACCTGCAAACAATATAGAGGTTATGCCTTTTTATTTTTATAATAAAGCTTATTTTTAATTTCCCCTCCTGCAAATATTTCCAATTAAAAGATGACAACTGCTGTCAGATCAGTTATAATGAATAGTGATGTAAATATATATCAGTAAGTAGATAATAAATATATTGAAATAATTAATATAGAATTGAAAGGAGTTTGAGTATTAACCTTATGCTTACAGTGTTAAAACGTAAAATAGGCAGTTTGCAGTGGAAATTTTTACTATTATTATCCAGTGGATATATGGCTTCTTTTTTAAGTATTCAGGGTATCCAGGCATTAATGCCATTTCTCCGAGAAGATTTTGGCATTACCAGAACCCAGGCAGGTTTATATTCTACCTTTTTATTCAGTACTGCCACTATCATAGCTATATTTAGTGGCAATATAGTTGATAGAATTGGCTCACGCACAGGACTTTTGATCGGGGTAACCAGTATGGGGATTTTAATGATTTTGCACGGACTGGCACCGGTGTTTGGGATTTTACTTTTTCTGGCATTATTCACCGGGCTGGGATTTAGTATTATAACCCCGGCGGTTAATAAAGCTTTAATGCTAAAAGTCAAACCTGCCCGCCGGGCTATCTCAATGGGAATAATGCATTCTGGGAGTGGAATTGGAGGATTTACCGGTGCTACATTACTTCCTATAATCGCCAATTATCTGGGCTGGCGAACAGCTATAATAATTTCTGGCATTATCGGTTTGTTATTAGCGGTTATGATCTCCCGTTTTTTGCAGGCTAATAGTGATCAAGGTTCCCGGGAGACCGCACCGGAAGATACAGCTTTCAAAAAACAATTTAGCTCAATTATAAAAAACAAACAGCTTATGCTTGCCTGCAGCCTGGGACTTTCTTTTGGTCTGGCTGTAGGAGCAATCCCTGCTCATTATACTCTTTATTTAACATTAGATTTAAATTACCCGGAAGCAGTAGCTGGATTTTCTCTGGGGCTGGTACAAATAGGTGGTGTTATAGGCCGAATTCTCTGGGGCTGGATAAGTGATGTTCCCCTTTCCGGAGACCGCAAAAATAGCTTTTTGCTTATCATGATAGTGATTGTGATTCTTAAATTTATCAACACTTTTGCCGGCTCTTTTCTGGCAGGTAATATCTGGTTTATGTTTATAATTTCTTTCCTGCTGGGAGTTGCTGCATTAGGCTGGAGCGGATTATTTTTTACAGTTGTAAGTGAAAGGGCCACCCCGGAACAAACTGGAATCGCTTCCGGGATGTCTCTGATATTTTTGCGTTTAGGAGTGGTTATAGGTCCGCCTGTTTTTGGAGCTCTGGGCGATTATTTCGAGCACTATCATTATAGCTGGCTGCTTCTTTCTCTGCTGGTTATATCATCCGGTCTTATCTATTACTTTCTCCAGGGCAGATTGGATCAAAAAGCAACTCTGTCGGAATAGATTTGCTGGTCAGAGGTCAATTATAAAGACAAAACCCTCCCCGATAAATATACAAGTTAAGGGGAGGGTTTTCATTTTACCTCTAAACTAGACTAATTATATTTAAATTTCTGTTACAGCAGGCCGGTTACTACTCCTGCTCTGTTTCCAGAGGGGTCACCTTTAAATTGATTTCACCAGTGACATCTTCAAATAGTTTCACAGGTATAGTATGTTCACCCAGTTCTTTTATATTTTCATCCAGATCAATATCACGGCGGTCAATCTCATAACCTGCTTCTGCAAGTTTTTCTTCTATATCCTGAGTGGTTACAGAGCCGAATAATCTATCCTGTTCTCCAGCTTTAACAGAGATCTCAAAACTTTCTTCTGCCAGCTCTGCCGCCATTTCTTCTGCATCTTCCCGGCGTTCAGCCTTTTTACGTTTGCGGGCCCGCTGTCGTTCTCTGATTTCTTGAATTTTGCCCTCAGTAGCCATTTCTGCCATACGCTTGGGAATTAAATAATTACGGGCATATCCATCTGCTACTTCTACAATTTCTCCTTCTTCACCTAAATCTTCAACATCTTCAGTTAAAATAATTTTCATGTTGGACCTCCTTTCCAACGAACTATAAAGTTATTTATATGATATTTTTCTGCTTAAACAAAGTCAATTGTAAGAGATTTTGCGTAAATCCAGCCAGAGATCAAGCAAACCGACTGCCATCAATATTACCGGGAAAATTGGAATAACTATTACAGCCAAAACATAAAACCAGCGAAATAGAGATGAACGAGTGCGCTTACCTACATAATAAAGTCCCACACCAAAGCCCTGAATAAATATAAAGAAAAACACCAGAGCAGTTAAGTTGAACATAATTATATTCTGGCGCAAAAGAAGTCCTATAACCACTAAAAAAGAAAGAATTCCTGCGGGAAATCTCCAGTATGCTATAGACTTGAATATTTTTACTTTAATATTCTTTAAAGCTAAGAACCAGTGGACAAAATAATAGTTCAATATGCCTGTGATAACTCCGGAAACAATAAGCAGAGCCGGCAGCAGCTGCAAAATAAATTGCAGCTGAATTTCCAGCATGGTCGTCATATCTTCGCCCTCAATCAAAGGAGCAGCATATTCTCTAATCATTTCTGCAAAACCCTGCCTAAAACCCTGTTCATAACCTAATGTCAAAAATCCTGCCAGGATTAAATTGGATAAAACCGCTGCCCCCACAGTCATTAATAATACTCTGCGGGGCGGAAAATTTTCCTGCAGGGCTCCAGCCATGACAAAACCTATAAATCCGAATCCTACCACAGTGACCATACTCATGAGCGGATTAAATAATAGTCCATTAATTACTGCCGCCAGAACTATCATCATACCCGCCCGGCGCTGCCCCTGATTAATAGCAAGATAGACCACTGGCAGAGGCCAGATGATCACAACTGCAATAGTAAATACAGGAATACTAACATTTACAAAGGTTAATCCTATTACTGCCAGGAGACTATAGAAAAATTGTAAGCGCGATTTGTTATGCTGTGGATCTTGCTCATTACTTTCGTTGTTATTCACTAAAAACAGTCCCCCTTACCACGTAAAGCTAACAAAAGGCAGAGGATGAATACCCCTGCCTTTTTTCCCACCATTTATTAACTAAAATTAATCTTTTACATAGGGTATTAAAGCCAGCTGTCTGGCTCTTTTGACAGCTTTGGTCAACTTGCGCTGATGGACAGCACAATTACCGGTGATTCTTCGGGGTATTATTTTGCCTCTATCATTGATAAATCTATCTAAAGTGTTTAAATCTTTATAATCAACCTGCTCATCGTTAGCACAAAAGTAACAGGACTGATTTGTTCCTCTAGCCATAAATCTTCCCTCCTTTATTCCAAAACTTTAAAATGGCACTTCAAAATCATCATCATCCAGCATATCTTCAGCAGGTGAAGGTTCTTGTGTGGATGTATCATCTTCACCAGCAGGCTGTTTTTGGGCCTGTTCAGGCCTGGGAGCCTGCTGATCGCGGCCGCTGCTATCATCAGGCCAGTCTAAAAATGTCACATCATTTGCTACCACTTCAGGATTAACAAAAGTGCGATTTTCTGCCTGACGTTTACGAATCTGCAGCCTGCCACTGACTGCTACCATTCTTCCTTTGCCCAGATGCTGAGCACAATTTTCAGCCAGTTTGCGCCAGGTTACAATGGGAATAAAATCAGCTTCCCTTTCACCATCACGATTGGTAAAGTTTCTTTGTACTGCCAGGGTAAAATTACTTACTGGCGTACCACTACTTGTATAACGAAGCTCAGGATCTTGAGCCAGTCTCCCGATAAGTATAACTTTATTTAACATCTCTTCACCCCCACCACAAACTCAATTACTTATTATCCTTGCGAACAAGGAGATGCCTCATAACATCTCCGATTAGACCAAATTCTCGTTCGAGAGCATCAGTGACTTCAGTGGGGCCAGAAAAACTGATGACGACATAATAACCAGTATTATGGTTATACATCTCATAGGCCAGTCTCTTTTCTCCCCATTCCTCAATCTCTTCAATTTCCCCACCGGAAGATTCAATAACTTCCTTAATGCGGTTCAAAGATCTCTCACGACCTTCTTCAGATTGTTCGGGGTTAAGTATAAAAGTAGTCTCGTACTCTCTTACAGTTTCAGGCATTTTTAATACACCTCCTCCACTTGGGCTTGTGGCTCTATTCTTTGTCAGAATAGAGCATGGAAGAAAAATTATAATTCAAACTAAATTTTGAAACGATCTAAAACCATACCTCATTTATTATAGCACCCAACAGGATAACATGCAAGCATAGTTAAAATTTAAAATGGCATATATCCCCGTCCTGTACAACATAATCGGTCCCTTCAGTTCTTACTCGACCCTCCTGTCTTGCCCGGGAGATATCTTTAATTTCTTGCCAGTCAGAAAAATTAATGACCTCTGCTTTAATAAAGTTTTCTTCCATATCGGAATGAATCCTTCCAGCTGCCTCCGGAGCAGTATAACCTCTGGGAATAGGTGTAGCCCTTACCTCATCTCCTCCAGTCACAGTATAAAACGTGATAAGATCGAGAAGTTCATAACTGGCCTGGTTCAATCTTTTTAAACCCCGGTCCTCTATATCCATATCACTCATAAACAGTTCCTGCTCTTCCGGGTTTAAATCCACCAGTTCTTCTTCAAAAGAAGCAGAGAGTTCTACCAATTCTTCTTCTCTTTTAGCTGCTAAATTTCGCAGCTTCTCTAAATTTTCAACCGAATTATTCTGCAGCTGGGCTTCATTAAGATTCGCTACATACAATGTGGGCTTAGCTGTAAGCAAAAACAATTCAGAAATCAGATCTCCCACTCCTTCAGAATATTCCAGCAATCTTACCGGATGGCCGGCTTCTAAGTTTTCCTGAAGAAAATCTAAATAAGAAATTTCTTCTCTATATTTATTCTCGCCGGTTTTAAGCATTCGCTCCGTCTTCTCTCTGCGCCTGTGAATAGTTTCCAGGTCTTTCATTATTAACTCTGTTTCCAAAATTTCTATATCCCGTATCGGATCTATACTTCCCTCAACATGAGAAATTTGTTCTCCTTTAAACAGCCTAACAACATGTACTAAGGCATCAACTTCGCGAATATGAGACAAAAATTCGTTGCCCAGTCCCTCTCCCCGGCTGGCGCCTGCAACCAGCCCCGCAATATCAACAAATTTTATTGGGGCCCCCTGGCATTTTTCCGGCTGATAATACTGGCATAAATCTTCAAGTCGGTGATCTTCTACCTCAACTACTCCAACATTGGGATCAACAGTACAAAATGGATAGCTATCCGCTTCAACTCCCGCCTGAGTCAGAGCATTAAATAAAGTGGATTTACCTGCATTGGGTAGTCCTACAATTCCCAATTCCATTATTACAATTTCCCCCTGTTATGAAACTTATTCCTCACTTTTTTCCAAAATTCTAACAACTGAATTCTCAAATTTTTTTCTCTTTAGCCTTATATATCTGCCACATCCACAGCAGCGGGCCTTAAAATCCATGCCCACTCTTATTATCTCCCAGCAATTTTCCCCGCAGGGATGCTCCTTTTTCATTTTTACTTTGTCTCCTGCCTTTAATTTTTCTTCACTCATTACTCATCTCTCCAGATTGACTTTTTGTTCTGTATTAATCAGCTTAATATTAATCATTAAACACATCATCGGGTTTATAACAGCCATAATAAAAGAAAGGCTACTAAAAAAATTGCCATTACTATCGGCACCATACATCCAGGGTCTTTATAGATTGGTTTATCCGTAGGCTTAATAGATAATGTTCCTCGTTTGCGAGCTTTTTTAAGGTACTTGATGGATTCTTTATACTCACCCTCTTCCCTTTTTATAACTCCCATATTATTATATGCAGGACCATAGTCGGAATTTATATCGATAGCCTTTTCATAAAAATCTATCGCTTTCTGTCTATTTCCCTCTTCTTTCAGCAGATTCCCTTTGTTATTTAAAGCTGGAGGAAATTCGGGATCAATTTCTAAAGCTCTATCGATATGCTGACGGGCTTTATCCACTTCATCCTGGCGAACCTTCAAAACTGCCAGTTTATTTAGAGCCGGAACAAAGGTATTATCTCTTTCCAGAATGGATTGTAAAATTTCCTCGCCTTCCTCTTCATCTCCGATATCAATTTTTTCTGTTCCCTCATTATAAAGGTTTTCAATTTTTTTAGGCGCCTGCTCCAGATATTTTTCCTCTTTCATCTAGATAACACTCCTGTAAAAACACTGGATTATTTACTTCAGATGTTTATGACATTATACCACAGTAATCAGAATATAAAAAGTGCCTTCATCGCTAGCGATGAAGGCACTTGAAAGATTCATTATTCTTGCCTAAACTTTGTATTTTGATTATTATATTTAATCCCAGCTTTTAATCCCAGCAGAGGTCAGGATTTCTGGCTGCCTCAGCTTCATCTAGATGTCCAACTACGGTATCATGAGGAGCTTCCTTAACCAGTTCGGTATTTTCTTCTGCTTCCCGGGAAATTTTCTTCATGGTCTCCACAAAGTTATCTAAAGAACCGAGATTTTCAGTTTCTGTTGGCTCTATCATTAATGCTTCTTCCACGACGAGTGGAAAGTAAATAGTTGGAGCATACTGATTATAATCCAGCAGTCTTTTGGCAATGTTCTGGGTGGTAACCCCATATTCTTTTTTATGTCTTTTACCTGACAGCACAAATTCATGCAGGCTAGCAGCAGCAAAGGGAAGTTCATACTCCTCCAGCAATTGATGTTTCAAATAATTGGCATTCAGTACTGCATTTTCTGTTACTTCTTTTAATCCCTCAGCTCCGTGTCCGCGAATGTAAGAGTATGCTCTTAACATAACACCGTAATTCCCATAAAAAGCATGAACTTTACCCAGAGATTTCGGTCTATCATCATCCCAAAAATACCTGTCTCCGTCTTTGCTCAAAACCGGGGCAGGTATATAGGGTTCAAGATGTTCTTTTACAGCTACCGGGCCGGATCCCGGGCCACCTCCTCCGTGGGGAGTAGAAAAGGTCTTATGAAGATTATAATGAATAACATCATAATTCATATCTCCCGGTCTGGCATATCCAAGTACAGCATTCATGTTTGCTCCATCATAATATAGAAGACCCCCAGCATCATGAATGATTTCAGCTATTTCACAGATATCTTTTTCGAAAATTCCCAGAGTATTGGGGTTAGTCAACATAAGGGCAGCTACATCTTCATCAGCCTCTTTTTCCAGTTCCTCCAGGTCAATCATACCCTGATCATTAGATTCTATCTCTACAACATCCATTCCGCACATAGCCCCAGTAGCCGGGTTGGTACCATGAGCAGAATCAGGCACTATTACTTTATTTCTGTGGCCTTCCCCTTTATCTTCCAGATAAGAAAGTATAATTTGCAGCCCCACATATTCTCCGTGAGCTCCGGAAGCAGGCTGTAGGCTCACTTCATCCATACCGCTAATTTCTGCTAAAAATTGTTTTAATTCATAAAGTAAAGATAAAGAACCCTGTACATGTCGGGCAGGCTGATATGGATGTAATTTTGTCAAACCAGGTACTCTAGCTACATCTTCATTTATTTTCGGATTATATTTCATTGTACAGGAACCCAGAGGATAAATCCCTGAATCTACCCCGTAATTCATTTCTGATAGACTGGTAAAATGTCTCACTACATCAACTTCACTTACTTCAGGTAAATCCGGAGCTTCATCTCTAATTAAATTATCCGGCAAATATTTGTCCAGCTCTACCTCTGGCACATCTATATCTGGCAGAGAATATCCTTTTCTTCCCGGAGTGCTGTAATCTTTTAATAGAGGCTCTTTCATTGCATCACCACCTCCAGGGTGGAAACATAATTATCCAGATCTTCTTTGGACTTTTTCTCGGTTACATTTACCAGCAGTCCCTCTACTTCACCGAATTGGGCCAGATCTATTCCAGGCAGTATTCCCCGTTCTACCATGGCTTTTTCCAGCTCCTGAACAGATTTATCTGGCTTTAACCAAAATTCATGGAAATGATTATTATCATTTATTATTCTGATTCCTTCAACTGCTTTTAGTTTCTCTTTCAAATAACTGGTTTTTTGATAACAATGCCGGGCTACATCCTGTAAGCCCTGTTTGCCCATTGTCCCCATATAAATGGCAGCCATAATGGCATTGAGATTTTCATTGGTGCAAATATTGGATGTAGCTCGCTCACGTCTGATATGCTGCTCCCGGGTCTGCATAGTCATAACGAAACCTTCCTCTCCTTCATCATCGGTGGTCTTACCCGATAATCTTCCGGGCATACTGCGCAGAAATCCACGGTCATCTCTTATAGCCATATATCCCAGATAGGGCCCGCCATAATTAATCATATTGCCCAAAGGCTGGCCTTCTCCTACCACAATATCTGCCCCAAATTCACCCGGGGGAGTTAAAAGCCCCAGAGATATGGGGTTAGCAACTACTATCAACTGGGCATTTTTATCCTCAACAATGCGGGAAATTTCCTGCATATCCTCAACCGATCCATAAAAATTTGGATATTGTACAACCAGGGCAGCTGTATTATCATCAACAGCTTCAGCCAGCTTATCAGGTGATATTTCAGCACTTTCTTTTTCATGAGAAACCAGATCAAATTCGACATCTTTTGGACCACCATAGGTGCGGGCAATTTTTCTGTAAGCAGGATGAACTGTCTGAGACATGACAACTTTTTTCTTGCGGGTATATCTTTCCGCCATCAATACCGCTTCCCCAACTGCTGAACCTCCATCCAGCAGGGAAGCATTTGCAATCCCCATACCTGTAAGCTTACAGATCATACTCTGATATTCATAAATTGACTGTAATGTGCCCTGACTCAACTCCGCCTGATAAGGAGTATAGGAAGTGTAAAATTCCTGACGCAGCACAAGATGATCAATTATAGACGGCAGGTAATGATCATAAGCACCGCCCCCTAAATAACTATCAATCTTGTCAAGATTGACATTTCTTTCAGCTTTTTCGTTAACCAGTTCCATAATTTCCATCTCAGACATTCCCTCTGGAAGTTCCAGCGGTCTATCCAATTTTACCCTGTCAGGGATAGCTGAGAATAGCTCTTCAATCTCCTCTGCATCAACAGCAGAAAGCATTTTCTCCTGTTCGGAGCTGGTGTTGGAGATGTATTTCATTTAGGCCTCCTCCTCCAGAAATTTATTATAGGCTTCTGAATCCATTAAATTTTCAACTTCTGCCCTGTCATTTATCTCAAATTCTACAATCCAACCCCCTTCATAAGGTTCATCATTGATCAATTCAGGACTATCCATTAATTCTTCATTTACAGCCACAATTTCTCCGCTAACTGGCATATACATGTCAGAAACAGCTTTAACAGATTCGATCACTCCAAAATTGTCATGCTGATCAAACTCATCTCCCACATGCGGCATCTCTACAAAAACAATATCACCCAGTTCATCCTGAGCATGGTCGGTAATGCCTGCTTTACCTGTACCGTTTTCCACTTTCACCCATTCATGATCTTCCGTATAATATAGATTTTCTGGAATTTCCATTAGTTTTTCCCCCTTATAATTTAATGTGCTTAATGTGCTTAATTTAAAAATCCAGACCTAATTTTAAATTTAATTTTTATAATTTGCTTCAACCCTTTTTATAAATGCTGTTATACAAAAGGGGTCTCCACAATTTCAGCTGTAATTTTACGCCTGCGGATCTCAATCTCAATCTCGTTACCAATTTCTGCGTAATTTCTATCTATATAACCAAGACCAATATTTTCATCCAGAGTTGGAGAATAAGAACCACTGGTGACTTCACCGATTAACTCACCTGCTTTGACAATATTATAACCCTGTCGCGCAATTCCACGCCCTTTAATTATGAAGCCTGACAATTCCCTTTCATAACCATTATCTTTATAAGCAAGTAATGCTTTCTTACCAATAAAGTCTCCCTGCTGGAATTTTACAGTCCAGCCCAGATTGGCCTGTAAAGGATTAATATCTTCGTCCAGTTCATGTCCATATAAGCAGAGGGTTTTTTCCAGGCGCAGAGTATCTCTTGCTCCCAGTCCAATCGGCATTATTTCAGCCTCTTCTCCTGCATCTAATAACTTTTGCCAGACTTCCTGTAAATTTTCAATCGGCAGATACAATTCAAATCCATCTTCACCTGTATAACCAGTTCGGGAAAATATCATGTTTGTTCCGGCAACCTCAGCTCTGGTATGATGAAAAGGCTGAAGCTCACTTAAAGTATATTCAGTCTCCTGCTGAAGAACCTCTTCTGCCTTTGGCCCCTGTAAAGCTATTAGTCCATATTTTTGGGTGGCGTTTTCGATTTTTACATCTTCTGGTGCCTGTTTTTCAATCCACTCAAAATCTTTTTCTGTGTTAGCAGCATTAACGACCAGCATAAACTTGTTTTTTTCCAGTCTGTAAATCATTAAATCATCGACAACTCCGCCATCTTCATAACACATAGGACTGTATATTACTTTGCCAATTTCCATACCTGCCACATTATTTGTTAATAGATAGTCGGAAAATTCTTCAGCGCCAGTGCCAGAAATCATAATTTCGCCCATATGAGATATATCAAACAGGCCACAATTCTCTCTTACATTCCTGTGTTCAGCAATTATACCTTCATATTCCACAGGCATTTCCCAGCCACCAAAATTCGTCATTTTTGCTTCCATGTCTTTGTGAATATCATTTAATGGCGTCTTTTTAATTAGAGTCACCTCCATATTTGCTCCAGATTTTAATTGTTTGCATTAAATTGATCAGTTATCATAGAAACCTGAACAATATTGTGCTTTTAAGCACAAGTAAAGGGGGAGACTATAAGATTATAGCCTCCCCCTGTTCAGTCACCTGTCCAGAGTTCCGTCCATTCAGGGTTCTGGAGCCTGAGAGTTTCAGTTCCCGGGGGAACCTTGCACCTTCGGCGCCCATGATGGGACTCTCCCCTAAACTTCAACCGGAAATGACACATAATGAAGATGTCAGCTGCAGGTATCATTAGATGGGTAATGTTATTTTTTTATAAATTTTCCGGCAATACCGGCAATAATAGACTGTTAGCAGTAGATAGATGAGTTAAAAATTTGATGATATTTTGGTTTTACCTTAAAAATACTTTCACTCTTATTAGTATTATTCTTTTCGAACTGCCAATTTCCTCCCTATATTTCTAAGTTTTTGCTGTATAGGAAGTTAGCATAATGCCAGTTATTTTCATACAGCTACAAATTATTCTGAACTAAAGCTTTCCTCTATAGTTTCCACAGCCTCTTTATGAGCCAGGCATATAACTAGATCCCCGGAATATAATTTTGTTTCCCCCCGGGGCACAAGTGGTGTATCTCCCCGCAAAACTGAAACCATAACTATCTCCAGGGGTATATCAAGTTCCTTTAATTTTTTGCCATCAACAGGAGAATTTTCTTCTACATTTAATCTTATAAGCTCGAGTTCTTCATGATTTTGAGAAAGAAGACCTTTAAGGTCCTGCATTTGTACTTCTTGATTTACCAGAGCTGCCAGAATTGATGCACTGCTGACAGCAACATTAACTCCCAGCCAATCAAACAATCTCTCATTGCCCGGAGTATTTACGGTGGTGAAGGTTCGGGGCACATCAAAATTTCTTTCGGCTATCTGACATATGACCAGATTATCCTGATCATCTTTGGTGACAGCCAGTAATACATCCGCTTCTTTAATTCCGGCTTCTTTGAGAACCTCTGGCTCAGTTCCATCTCCGTTGACAGTATCAGCTTTAAATCTTTGCTGTAATTTATCACATTTATTTTTATCCTGTTCCACAATGGTAACCTGATGTTTGTTTCTCTCTAATTCATTAAGAAGATACCTGCCCATTTTACCGCCACCAACAACTATGACTTTCATTAATTAGCCCCCCATTAAATTTTTGCGAGTAAAATTTGCTGGTTAAAACATAAGTAAATTTCAAGTTAACTTCTTCACAAATACTATAAAAAATTTATTTACTCTTCCAGGCGCTCTATGAGTTTTTTTAACTGTTCTACGCCGTTAAGTTCAATTTTAAGCTGCCAGGTCTCCCCCCTGGTCTCTAACTTCAGCGGTGCCTGTAAAATATCCTCCAATTCTTCTTTCAAACCTTTTAAACGTTTGCCTCTATCCGGCCAGATCTCCTCCTCTTCCCAATCTGTCAAAGATTTGCTTTCAGTCTCTAACTGCTCCTCAGCCTCATCTAACTCATCTGATAGGCGGTCCAATTCTTCCAGCACTTTATCTTCATCAGCATTTTTATTGTCTTTTTTGTTCTTCAATCCGGCTATATAATTTTCTGCTTCTCTAACACTCATTTCTGATTCAATAATTTTTTCAGCAGCTTCTATCTGCTGTTGATAAGATTCCAGACCAGCTACTGCTCTGGCCTGACCGGCTGACAATGTTTCACGTGAAACATATTCCTGAACCTCAGGTGCCAGTTTCAGCAGGCGCAAACTGTTGCTTATACTTGACCTGCTCCTGCCCAAACGAGAAGCTAATTCAGCCTGGGTTATATCAAACTCATCCAGGAGCTGCTGGTAAGCACCAGCTTCTTCCAAAGGATTTAAATCCTGGCGATGAATATTTTCTATCAAAGCCAGCTCCATCATCTGATCACTATCAATATCTTTAACAATTGCCGGTATCCTATCAAGCCCGGCCATTTTAGCAGCACGCCAGCGCCTCTCCCCGGCCACCAGATGAAAACCTTCTTCAGCTGATGTTAATATTACAGGTTGTAATACTCCATTTTTCTCTATGGACTGAGCCAGCTCTTTAAGCTTTTTATCACTAATTTCCTGTCTGGGCTGGTAAGGATTGGGCTCAATCCTCTCCAGATTTATATTCTTTAAATCACCTTCTTCAACCTGTTTATTACCCAATAAGGCATCCAGACCTCTACCCAGCCTGCTTTTATTTTTATCATTCATCTGTCATAACCTCCTGGGCCAATTCTTTATAAGCTTTAGCCCCTCGTGAAGAAGGAGCATAAGCGAAAATGGATTCACCAAAGCTGGGCGCTTCACTCAATCGTACATTCCGGGGAATCACAGTATCATATATTTTACTGGAAAAGTATTCTTTCACCTCTTCTGATACCTGAGAAGAAAGATTTGTGCGAGCATCATACATGGTCAAAAGCACTCCCCTGATAGACAGTTGCGGATTGAGATTATTTTGCACCAGATCTATTGTATCTAGCAACTGTCCCAGCCCTTCCAGCGCATAATATTCACACTGAATAGGAATAATTAAATCATCAGCTGCAGAAAGAGCATTTAAAGTGAGCAATCCCAGAGATGGTGGGCAATCAATCAAAACATAATCATACAAGGCGATTTCGCCTTCCAGAGCCTGAGCCAGGCGTTTTTCCCGGGAAATTCTAGAAACGAGTTCAATTTGAGCTCCAGCCAGATCTATATTCGAGGGGATTAAAGACATCTCCTCTTTCTCCAGGTCTACAACCACCTGAGAGAATTCTACCTCCTGCAGTAAAAGTTCATAAATGCTAAATTTTAATTCAGATTTTTCCAGCCCCAGTCCGCTGGTAGCATTTCCCTGGGGATCAATATCAATTAACAGCGTCTTATTGGCCTCGCGGGCCAGAGCAGCACCCAGATTGACTGCTGTGGTGCTTTTCCCTACCCCGCCTTTTTGATTTACAATGGCAGTCACCCTGCCTCTTCCTGCTGTATTCATTCTGGTAAAATCCCCCCTGCTAGTTCTGACAGTAAGCTTAAAAACAGGTGAAAATATATTAAAACTTTTTCTAGCTTATAAATAAAGATCTTCTCCATATCAGTTCGTAATGCATATAATTGAAAGCTATAAAGCTCTATTCACCAGGAAATTTTTCCAGTATCACTTCGCTTTATAGCTTCCAATACTTTATAAGCCCCGGCAATTAAAAGAATAATTAGTCCTTAATCCAGCATATATGGCAATTTCACCAGCGGTTCTGGAGAGAACCATAAATAATATTCTTTCTAGTCTATAAATAATATTCCATGCGGTAATTTTATCTCCTGCTTACAGGGGCCTTTTTTTGGGTATTCCGGTCTGGCGCGGATATTTTCCCGGAGTCTGCCTGATCTTTTCTGCAAATATCATATATCTATCTGCGTTTAACCCGGGCACGTTTACTTCTTTAATAGTCAAACTACTCCCGCCCAATTTTTTGCTTATAGCCTCAGAGTTGACCAATTCTTGCTGATAAGCAGGACCTTTGAAAAATCCCGTCTTGCCGGAAATTTTCACCAGGGGCAAAGCATATTCCAGAAGAACATTAATTTTAGCTACTGCTCTGGCGGTTACAAATTTAAACTTTTCCCTAAAATCTTTATCCTGACCTACATCTTCAACTCTAGCCTGAAAAGGATAACAGTTATCCAGTTCAAGTCTTTCTCTGGTTCTTTTTAAAAAATCTACCTTCTTACGACGTGAATCCAGGAGATATATATCAATTCCGGGATTAAAAATTGCCCAGATTATGCCCGGAAGTCCAGCTCCGGTTCCCAGATCGATCACTGGTCCATCAAAAATCATATCCATATCAGAAAGAGACAGAGGCGCAAGACAATCCAAAAAATGTTTGCTAATTATATCTTCTATCTCTTCCGTCCCAATTAGATTATAGCGACGATTTTCCTGAACTAGATACTCAAGATAAGCTTTTAAAAGTTTAAGCTTATCTTCACTGTAATCTATTTGTAATTTATCTAAACCAGTTCGAATAACTGCAAAATTATGATTATCAATCATTTTTCTCGTCTCCGCTTTCCTGCTGTCTTTTTTCTAGATATATCATCAGGGCTGAAATATCAGCCGGGGAAACCCCAGAGATTCTTGAAGCCTGTCCCAAAGAACGAGGCTGAACCTTCTGCAATTTCTCTCTGGCCTCCCGCCGCAAATTGTCAAAACTTTGATAATCAAGGTCGTCGGGTAAAATTTTATTTTCCATTTTCTCAAATTCTTTAATTTGCTGCATCTGTCTATCAATATAACCCTGGTACTTATTGGCTATCTCTACCTGTTCGATGACTTCTTGAGGAAATTCCGGCAGGTTATCAACAATTTGGCCCAGATCATGATAAGATATTTCTGGTCTGCGCAGGATTTTCTCCAGCGTGGCGTCCTGTTTCAAACCGCCACTTTCCAAATTTCTTAAAGCTTCACGTACATCTTTGGTGGGAGTAACTTTTGTATTATTCAAATATTCCTCCAGTTGTTCTATCTGTTTCTGCTTGTTCTGAAATTTCTGCCAGCGCTCATCACTTACCAGGCCTATTTCTCTTCCCCGGGGAGTTAAGCGCTTATCAGCATTGTCCTGCCTTAAAAGTAGTCGATATTCTGCCCTGGAAGTGAGCATGCGATATGGTTCGCGCGGATTTTTAGTGACCAATTCATCTATTAAAACACCTAAATAGGCCTCTGAACGCTGAAGAATAAGAGGTTCCTGTCCCTGCAGGTCCAGTGAAGCATTAATACCAGCAATTAAGCCCTGACCTCCGGCCTCTTCATATCCGGACGTTCCATTTATCTGCCCGGCTGTATATAATCCTTTAACCGGTCTTGTCTCCAGACTTAAATCAAATTGACCGCTAGCTACGCAATCATATTCTATGGCATAACCCGGTCTCATTATTTCAGCATTTTCCAGACCTTCAATAGTATGCAGTATTTCATATTGAACATCTACCGGCAGGCCAGTAAATAGCCCCGAAATATAGTACTCTTCGGTTGAACGTCCTTCCGGTTCCAGAAAAAGTTGATGGCTATCTTTTTCCGGAAATTCTATGACTTTATGCTCAACAGAAGGGCAGTACCGGGGGCCAGTTCCCTCAATCCGGCCCGAGATAAGGGGAGCCCGGTCTCTATTTTTCCTGATTATCTCATGGGTTTGCTCATTCGTATGAGTTAACCAGCAGGAATCCTGGTCTTTCCCCTGCAAAGGTCCTTCTGAAACAAATGAAAAACTTAAACTGCCCTGATCACCTGGCTGTTCCTTCATCTGAGTAAAATCAACTGTGGTCCCATCAACCCGCGGGGGAGTAGTAGTCATAAATCTTAATAAATCAAAGCCAATTCGTTCCAGGGAATTCGATAGTTCATTAGCTGGATACTGCTGATTGGGGCCAGCATTGTAGGTGGCATCACCAATTATATTTTCTGCCCGCAAAAATGTTCCAGTTGTTAAAATTACTTTGCTGCCTCGATAAAGCATACCGGTCTTGGTAATAACCCCAGCTATTTCTTCCTTTTCAACCAGCAGATCAACTACCACATCCTGTTTCAAATCTAAATTTTTTTGCTCCTCCAAAACCTGCTTCATTCTCTCGTGGTAGCGGACTTTATCAGCCTGTCCCCGTAAAGCCTGTACAGCTGGACCCTTGCTGGTATTAACCATGCGAATCTGAGTCATTGTCTCGTCCATATTAACAGCCATTTCTCCCCCCAGGGCATCAATTTCCCGGGCTATATGAGCTTTGCCAGGCCCACCCAGAGAGGGATTGCAGGGCATGAAAGCCACATGATCCAGATTAACAGTTAAAGTCAAAACTTTATGTCCCAGACGCGCAGAAGCAAGTGAGGCTTCACATCCAGCATGTCCGGCCCCTACAACTATCACATCATACTCCTGTGGAAAAACCGAGTTATATTCACCAGCAGAATTATTATGGGGGCTCATAAATTAGTTTCCTCCTAAAAATTCTAAATTAAAATATCGATATTTCAACAAAATGTTTCACGTGAAACATAATTTGCTTTTACTTGCCAACACAAAAATCAGAAAAAATTCTATCTATTATATCTTCAGTTACTGTTTCCCCGGTAATTCGGCCCAGTTGATTAAGAGCTTCTCTGAGATCTATTGCCAGCATATCCTCAGGAATTCCCTGCTGTAAAGAATCCAGCATCTGCTTTAAATTTTTGTTTGCCTTTTCTAAGGCTCTTTTATGTCTAAGATTGGTTACAATATAATCATGTCCCCCCTGAGCTTTCCCGGAAAAAATCTGCTCTACTATAACATCTTTTAGATTTTTCAAACCTTTTTGTGCTTCCACAGAAATAAAAACAACGGGAACACCGGGGAAATTATTTTCCACCTCTTCTTCCTTCAAATCTTCAGGCAGATCAGTTTTATTGACCAGGATAATTAAAGGTTTGTCTTTAACCTGCTTATAAATATTCCGATCTGCTTCGGTAATACCCTGGCTGACATCCAGCATTAAAAGAACTAAATCAGCTCTTCTTAAATATTTTTCACTGCGTTCCACACCTATTTTTTCCACTCTATCATTTGTTGATCTGATACCAGCTGTATCAGTTATTTTCAAGGGTATACCTTCTAAATTAACCAGCTCCGAAATTACATCACGGGTAGTGCCTGGTATCTCGGTTACAATAGCTCTCTCTTCTTCTAAAAGAGTATTTAGTAAACTTGATTTGCCCACATTGGGTTTCCCGGCAATAACAGTTTCCAGACCCTCTTGATATATTTGGCCCTGTTTACTGCTGGCAATAAGCTCCTCCAGAGCATCAACCAGCATATTTATTCTTTCCTGTAAATTTTCACTCGTAAATCCTGGAATCTCATCTTCCGGAAAATCACAGGTGGCCTCCAGCTGGGCAAGCAGCTGGACCATTTTTTCCCGTAACTCCTTTATTCGTTGGGAAAGTTGGCCTTCTAACTGCTGCAGAGCCAGCTCTCTACCTTTTTCTGTTTGAGAATTAATCAAATCAACTATGGCCTCAGCCTGAGCTAGATCAATTCGCCCATGCAAAAAAGCCCTGCGGGAAAACTCTCCTGGCTCAGCCATACGTGCCCCCTGATTCAATACTGCTTCTAATACTCCATTCAGAGGCATCATACCCCCATGACAATCAAATTCAACACTATTCTCACCTGTAAAGGATTTAGGAGCTCTTAAGACCAGGGCCAAAACCTCATCTATTTTCTCACCAGATTCATTTTCTATATAGCCATAATGGATGGTATAACCCTCTGCCTTAGTTAATTTCTTACCTGCTGGAGATTTAAATACTCTATCAGCAATTTCAAGTGCTTTTTCCCCACTGATTCTCACCTTGCCCAGCCCTCCACTACCAGGAGGAGTAGCAATAGCAGCTATAGTCTCTTCCTGTTCGTAAGAAAAGTTTTGCTGATTATTTTTTTGTTCCAGTAATTCCTCTTTATTATCAGTCAAAATTCCCACCTCTTTAGAGGAAAATAAGCAATATATAGAAGAAAAACCCAGCAGGTTTGCCCCACTGGGAGATTATTGCTTAAAAATATTTTACCCCTTTTGATTTAATCCTAACCTCTGCAAAATATTGTATCGATGTTATTTAATCAACTTTGGATTTTTCATCCATGGTAGTTTCGATCAATACTTTGCGAAAAGGCTCCTCACCTTCACTATATGATTTAACCCGAGAATCATCTTTAACAGCAAGATGAATTATGCGCCTTTCATGTGGGGGCATAGGATCAAGCATTACTTTTCTTCCAGTTTCAATAGCCCGGCGCTTCATCTTTTCGGCCAGCCTTTCCAGAGTTTCACGCCGTCGCTGTCTATAACCCTCTGCATCAAGCATGACTCTTCTATATTCATCTGATTCTCTGTTAACCGCTAACGAAGTTAAATACTGCAGTGCATCAAGTGTTTCACCTCGATGACCGATGATTAATCCCAGTTCGTCTTCAGAACTTAAATTGTAGGCAAGCTGGCTTTCATCTGTTTTCTGTGGTAAAAATTCTACTTCTACATTTAGATTGCCAGCCTGTAAAACTTCTTCCAGAAACTCTTTGCCAATCGTTTTTTCATCTTTTAACTGTATCACTTTAACTTCTGCCTGTCTTTTTCCCACAATACCAAAGAATCCGGAACTACCCTCATCTATTATTTCAATTTCAGCATCAGCCCGGGTTATACCCAGTTCAGCCAGTGCTTCTTCTACAGCATCGTCTACTGTTTCACCTTTTTTAACCAGGCTTTCCGTCCATTCCATATTCGTTAAGCCTCCTCAACGGCTGTTTCTGGTTCGTCTTCCTCTGGCTCCCGTTTGACATAATATTGCTGAAAGACCATAAACAAAGTAGAAGTAAACAAATACAGCATTACTGCGGCCGGAAGCTGAAATCCTATAAATATAATAAATAGAGGCATAAACCACATCATCATACCGGCTTTACCTCCACCACCGGCAGATAAACTCTGGGTAATTTTAGATTGAGCCAGCATCACTACCCCTGTCAACAATACCAGAGCTATATCAGTTTCGGCCAGTGACCCATCCGTTAATCTTCCGATCCAGAGAAAAACTGAATCTTCAAATTCAGGTATTGTCTCACTCAACTGTAAAATAGCACGATAAAGGGGAATGATAATTGCCATCTGAACTACAAGTGGCAGACAACCAGCCAGAGGATTGACATTATTCTCCTGATATAATTTCATCATCTCTTCCTGCTGTTTTTCTTTATTGTCTCCATATTTATCCTTTATCTCCTGCATCTTGGGCTGTAAATCCTGCATAGCTTTCATTGACTTGGTCTGCTTTATCATTAAAGGAAGCAAAAGCAGCCTGATTAGAACTGTGAAAAGAATGATGGCTAAACCATAACTGGGTACAAATCCATAAAGAAATACTATAACTTCACTCAAAAAATCTACCAGCTGTCCAAAAAGTGCGAACATTTAATAACTCCTCCTATTCAACCGGATCAATTCCACCTGGATTAAAGGGATGACAACGAACTATGCGTTTTATACCCTTCCAGGTGCCTTTTATTGCACCATATTTTTTAATTGCCTGCTTAGTATAAGAAGAACAGGTGGGATAGAATCTGCAACTGCTGGGGAGAAAAGGTGAAATAAAACGTTGATAAAATGATATTAAAACTAGAAGTAAAGATTTAAGCAATTATATTCACCTACAGATTATTAGTTTTTCTGAATTAAATCACAGCTACACAAAAGCTGCTGCAGATCTTTTTTGATCTCATAAAAATTCAGAGAATTAATCCAGGGCCGGGCTATAATTACAATATCGTAACCAATATCAACTAAAGGTGAAAGCCAGCGCCTGATAATTTCTTTTAACTGTCTTTTTAGCTGGTTTCTTTTTACAGCTTTACCGATTTTCCTGCTTATAGAGAAACCATATCGATTATACCCCAGATCATTTTCCAGCCAAAAAACTACCAAATAAGAACTTGCTTTAGAACTCCCCTGTTCATAAACCCTTTGATATTCACTATCTTTTTTAAGGGTATTGATAATGTCACATTCCCCCCATCCTAAGTTGAAACTGTACAATATAAATTATATGTTATTTAGTTAAGGTAGTCAAGGAATTAGTTATCCACAAGAAACTAATGATGTTGAAAACTTGTTGATAAAATGTTGATAATCTGTTATTATGTTAACACTTCTTGTGGAAAACTGCATAAAATTCCGGTTATGATAAAAATGTCAATGTGAAAAATTAATTTTCCACATTAATTTCTCTGGTTGGCTAAAAATAATATCGTGGATATTTATCCACAAGAACACAAGTTTTTATCCACATATTGTTAATAACCGGGCTTATTTGACTGTTTTTCCTCTTTTTTTGTGGATAACCTGTTAAAAAAACTATATTTTTTCCACAATGCTGTTAAAAATTATCAGCTGAATTTTTAATCTTACTGCCCTGTGATAAGTTTAAAGGGTTGATGTTTTTCTGTGGAAAACTATCAATTTTTATCCACAATTATCCACAGGCTGTTAATAAGTTTTCTCTTAGTCCAATCAGGAGGTATATCTTTTATGAGTTTTAATAAAAATCAACTGGAAGAAATTTGGAAAAAATCACTGGAAAAAATTAAGGAACAGATAAGTAATCCAAGTTTTAAGACCTGGTTTTCTGATACCGAACCTGTTGAAGTTACCAGCGATAATATTATTCACTTTAAAGTTCCCAATGAATTTATTCAGGAATGGATATCATCTCATTATAATTCCCTTATAGCTGAAACTCTTTCTGAAATAAGTGGAGAAGAGGTAGAGGTTAAATTTTTAACTCCAGAAGAACTTGAAAAAATGCAGACAAATGAACCAGATAAAGGTCAGAGTGAACAGGAAAATGAAGGTAAAATTATTCAAGATGTAGACAATAATCAGTTAAAAAATGGTTTAAATGAAAAATACACATTTGACACTTTTGTAGTGGGTAATAGTAATCGCTTTGCCCATGCTGCTTCTTTAGCTGTTGCCGAAGCACCTGCTAAAGCTTATAATCCTCTTTTTATATATGGAGAAGTTGGCCTCGGTAAAACTCATTTAATGCAGGCTATAGCTCATTTTATTCTAGATCACAATCCTAAACAGAAAGTTGTTTACGTATCTTCCGAAACATTCACCAATGAATTAATTAATGCCATAAAAGATGATAAAACCGTAGACTTTCGCAATAAGTATCGTAATATAGATATACTATTAGTAGATGATATTCAATTTTTAGCCGGGAAGGAAAGAACCCAGGAAGAATTTTTTCACACATTTAATGCCCTACATGAAGCTAATAGACAATTAATTATTTCCAGTGATCGCCCCCCCAAAGAAATTCCTACTCTAGAAGAAAGATTACGTTCCAGATTCGAATGGGGATTAATTACAGATATACAAAAACCAGATCTGGAAACTAGAATTGCTATCTTGCGCAAAAAAGCCGACCTGGAAAATCTTGAAATACCCAATGAAGTAATAATTTACATAGCCAACAAAATTCAATCAAATATCAGAGAATTAGAAGGGGCCTTAATTAAGGTAATCGCCTATTCAGAACTCGTAGATAGAGATGTGGATCTGGAATTAGCTCAAGAAGCTTTAAAAGATCTGGTTACAGAAAAAAGTGAAGAGGAGGTAGAGTTGAATATTGCAGCTATAAAAAAAGTAGTTGCCGAACATTATAATATTACCTTAGAGGAAATGGATTCTAAAAGAAGAACTCAGAATATAGTACTACCTCGCCAGGTTGCCATGTATCTTGCTCGAGAGCTTACTGATTCCTCTTTACCCACGATAGGTGAAGAATTCGGAGATCGTGATCACACAACAGTCATGTATGCCCACAATAAAATTGCTGATAGAAAAGAGGAAGAAAATGAATTTGAACAAACTTTAGAAAAATTACAGCAAAAACTGGAAAGAGGAGAAGGCACTTCTTAACAACTCTGTTGAAAATTTGTGGACTACTTGTGGATTATTTTGTGGATGATTTTCCCCGCCAGAATTTCTGTTTATATGTGGATAACCACTAAGAACATATTAACACTTTTTACACAAACTAAAATCCTGTCATATCAATAATTATAGCAGGTTTACACATGTTAACAGGGTCCTACTACTACGTTTACTAGATTGAATAAGATTGATAATTGTGGAGGTGCATAAAAATGAAATTCTCTATTCAACAGTCAGTTTTCCACAATGCTCTCTCACAGGTTAATAGAGCAGTTTCTACCAGCAATACTATGCCAATTCTTTCAGGTATATTGTTTACAGGTGATGAAAAAGGAAATCTGACCTTAACTGCCACAGATTTAGAAATGGGTATTGTAATGGAAATGGGTGCAGATGTAAAATCTCCCGGACGAATTGTTCTCCCAGGAGATGAATTAAGCAGTATTATAAGGGAATTACCCCGGGAAACTATTAACATTGATATTGACCAGGATAATTATTCAGCAGAAATTACCACTAAATCTTCTAATTTTGTTTTGAAAGGTTTTAAACCGGATGAATTTCCGGAGTTACCAGAAGTAGAAACAATAACTGAATTTACTATAACAGAAGCTGATCTTATAGATATGATAGATAAAGTTAAATTTTCCTGTTCCAATAAAGATTCTCAGCCTGGTTTAACCGGTGCTCTTTTAACTGTAAGTTCGGATTCCATAATAATGGTTGCTACCAATACATTTAGAATGGCCTATTATAAGAAAGATATGGAACTTGATCTAGAAGATAAAAGTAGAGCTATTATTCCTGCCAGCACTCTGGATGAATTAAGCCGCCTGCTGACAGAAGATGAAGATAATGAAATAAAGGTAGTTCTTGATTCCAGTCACTGCCGTTTTATAGGAAATAATATAACAATAACTTCTCGTCTTATAGAGGGTAAATTTCCCAATTATGAACAGGTTATGCCCAATGATTTTTCTGCGGAAGTTAATGTCACCAGAAGTAATTTACAAAATGCTGTGAAAAGAGTATCCACCATAGCTCGTCTGGATTCTAATGTTATTGAACTTGATTTTTCTGAGGAAAATCTAATTATAGAATCTACTGCCTCAGATAAAGGTCATGGTAAGGAAGAAGTAAATATAGAATTTTCTGGCAAACCCCAGAAAATCAAAATTGATGCTTCTTATATGATGGATGGATTAAAAGTTTTAGATGAAGAAGAAGCCCGGATAGAACTTATCGGTCCTGTTAATCCTCTCACCTTAAAAAATCCCGAAAGTGATGATTACATATATTTAATTATGCCTATCAGACCCGAAAATCAATAAGGAGGAGGTTTTTTTCTTGGAAAAAGAAGTAAAAATAAAGACAGAAACAATTCAACTGGACCAATTTTTGAAATGGGCCAATCTGGTAAAAAGTGGAGGAGAAGCAAAAAACTTAATTCAAGCAGGAAAAGTGATGGTTAATGGAGAAATAGAATACAGTAGAGGAAGACAAATAAGTCCCGGTGATAAAGTTGAATTTACTGAGGCAGATGATAAATATCTCGTAAGCAGTAGGGATTAAATTTGCATATAACCAGACTTTATGCTGATAATTTTCGTAATTTATCTTCCGTCTTAGTTGATTTTAACCAGGATTTGAATATTATTTTGGGTGCTAATGGTCAGGGAAAAACAAATCTTTTAGAAGCAATTTATTATCTGGGGACAGGTTGTTCCCACCGGACCAGCACTACTTCTGAACTTATAAACAAAAACAAAGCTGATAAACCAGCAGTTGTTCAGATAAAACTGCACAGGGAAAATGATATTAAAGACAAACTGTCTCTAAGATTAAAAACCAGGAATAAAGTTTATAAAATTAATAATGAGAAAGTCGATAACTTAGAAGCTTTTATTGGTTATTTAAATGTTGTTTTATTCTCACCAGAAGATTTGCAGCTGGTCAAAGGCAGCCCCTCACAGCGCAGAGATTTTATTGATGTAGAGGTATCTCAGGTGAGTTCTAAATATTATCGAAAATTGAAAAGATATGATAAAGTTTTAAAACAGCGCAATAATTTACTCAAAGATCTGAGGGCCGGTCGAAACAAAAATAAAGACCTATTACCTGTTTTTACTGAGCAGCTGGTAGATCTGGGCAGTGATATAATTGCTAAAAGACAGGAAGTAGTAGAAAAACTGAAAATTTTAGCCCGTCTGCATCAAAGGCGTCTAACTGATAATGAGGAAAATCTAAAAATATCCTATCAGATAAGTTTTGAGCATAAATATGAATCGCTGGAGAAATCTTTTACTGAAGAACTGGAGCAGAATAAAGAAAAAGAAATTGAGCGCGGTTATACAACCTGTGGTCCCCATAGAGATGATCTGAAACTGGTGTTAAACGATTTTGATGTGCGTAAATTTGGTTCCCAGGGACAGCAGCGAACCGTAGCTCTGGCCTTAAAACTTTCAGAACTGGAATTTATGAAATCGGAAGCTGGGGAATACCCTGTACTTCTGCTTGATGATGTTTTTTCTGAACTTGATAGCAGCAGAAGACAATTTCTCATGGATTTTATTGGAGGCAGGGTACAGACTTTTTTGACTACAACTGATAAAATTATGGCAGAAGAAGTCACCACCCAGAAAAAGCATTTTTTTAAAATTGAACAGGGAGCACTCACTGAGGGATGGTGAAAATATGTTTTTGCACATCGGGAATGATAATATGGTTCCGGCCTCAGAGATTGTGTTAATAGGAGATTATGAGCGGATTTTGAACTCTGATATCTCCCAGGAGTTTTTCTCTATTTCGGAAGAAGAAGGTTTTGTGGTGGATAAATCCGGAGCAGAAAATAAAGAAGTACGTTCTTTTATTCTGACCGGTGAAACTATCTATCTTTCTATGATTTCTTCCACCACACTGGCCCGAAGGATGAGAAATTTAGTCACAGAAACCGGAGGAGATTGATGGTTATGAGAAATATGAGAGATAAAACGGATTATGAAGCGGAAAATATTCAGGTTTTGGAAGGCATGGAAGCTGTAAGAAAACGTCCGGGAATGTATGTGGGCTCTACTGCTTCTGAGGGTTTACATCACCTGGTATTTGAGGTAGTGGATAACAGTATCGATGAAGCTATGAGTGGTTACTGTGATCAAATAGAAGTGGAACTTAATTCGGAAAATATTGTGACTGTCAGTGATAATGGCCGGGGAATTCCTATTGAAAGCCATCCCCAGGTAAACAGGCCTGCTGTGGAAGTTGTAATGACTACTCTGCATGCGGGAGGAAAATTTGGCGGCAAGGGTTATAAAGTTTCTGGAGGATTACATGGTGTTGGAGTTTCTGTTGTCAATGCTTTAGCCGAATGGCTGGAAGTAGAAGTTTCCTGGAAGGATGGTAAAGTTTATTATCAAAGATTTGAACGGGGGAAACCTGTTTCAGATCTAAAGCCTATAGGTGAATGTGAAAAAGATTGTACAGGTACAGAAATTCGCTTTCGCCCTGATCCAGAGATTTTTGACGAGATAGAATTTAAATATAAAACATTAGCTCAGCGTTTCAAAGAACTGGCTTATTTAAACAGTGGTCTGAAAATTAAATTCACAGATAGCCGCCAGCAGGAGGAAAAAACAGAATCTTATTGTTATGAGGGTGGAATAATATCTTTTGTAGAAAATATCAATAAGAATAAAAAACCCCTTTTTCCTGATCCAATTTATATAGAAGCTGAAGAGGATACCCATGAAGCTCAAATAGCCATTCAATATAATCAGGGGTATAATGAAACGATTTTCAGCTTTGCTAATAATATTAATACCCGGGAAGGAGGCACTCATCTCAGTGGTTTTAAAAGGGCTCTGACCCGAACAATAAATGATTATGCTCGCAGTAAAAGTTTGCTAAAAGAAGATGAGGATAATTTTAAAGGTGAAGATATCAGGGAAGGGCTTACCGCGGTAATCAGTGTAAAATTGACCGATCCTCAGTTTGAAGGTCAGACCAAAACTAAGCTGGGAAACAGTGAGATGAGAGGTTTTGTGGATTCTATTCTCAGCCGCGAGCTGAGTAAAATGCTGGAGGAGAACCCTGCTATCGGCAAAAAAATTGTGGCCAAGGCCAAAAAAGCCGCTGAAGCCAGAAAAGCTGCAAAAAAAGCACGAAATCTCACCAGACGCAAAGACGCTTTAACCTCAACAGCTCTTCCCGGCAAACTGGCAGATTGTTCCACCCGGGAAAGAGAAGAATCAGAACTTTACATTGTTGAGGGAGATTCTGCCGGTGGTTCCGCAAAACAGGGTAGAGACAGGCGTTTTCAGGCTATTCTCCCCCTGAGAGGTAAAATTTTGAATGTAGAAAAAGCCAGATTAAATCGCATACTTAACAATAAAGAAATTAGAGCTTTAATTACCGCCATCGGTACAGGTGTAGGGGATGAATTCGATCTGGAAAATCTTCGTTACGGGAAAATTATTATCATGACTGATGCTGATGTTGATGGTGCTCACATCAGAACGCTGCTGTTAACTTTCTTCTATCGTTATATGAAACCTTTAATTGAAGAGGGGCGGATTTATATTGCTCAACCCCCGCTTTATAAGTTAACTGCTGGCAGAAAAGAAGAATATGCCTATAATGATAAGGCTTTAAATCAACTGCTGGAAGAACATGGCGATAAAAATTTCTCGCTGCAACGTTACAAAGGTTTAGGAGAGATGAATCCCGGGCAGCTGTGGGATACTACCATGAATCCCGAAAATAGAGTGCTGCTGGAAGTAGAGATTGAAGATGCAATTTTGGCGGATGAAACCTTTACGACTCTGATGGGAGATAGAGTGTCTCCCAGGCGAGAATTTATACAGGAGCATGCCAATGAAGTCGAGAATCTCGATGTCTAAGGAAGGGATAAAATATGGTAGAAGCAGATAGGGTAAAGAAAGTTCCGATAGATGAAGAAATGAAAGGTGCCTACCTGGATTATGCAATGAGTGTAATTGTGGGCAGGGCACTGCCCAGAGTTGAAGATGGGCTGAAGCCAGTACACAGAAGAATTCTTTATGCCATGAAGGATCTGGGAATAACTTCTAATAAATCTCATAAAAAATCGGCAAGAATAGTAGGTGAAGTCCTGGGTAAATATCACCCCCATGGAGAGTCTTCTGTATATGATTCCATGGTAAGAATGGCCCAGGATTTTTCTTATCGTTATCCTCTGGTGGATGGTCATGGTAACTTTGGTTCTGTTGACGGTGATTCCGCTGCAGCGATGCGTTATACTGAATCCCGTATGTCCCCTATAAGCGAAGAAATGCTGAGGGATATTAACAAAGATACAGTTGATTTTTCCACAAATTTTGATGATACACTGGATGAACCAGATGTATTACCTGCCCGCATCCCCAATTTGCTGGTAAATGGCAGCGCCGGAATTGCGGTAGGAATGTCCACCAGTATTCCACCTCATAATCTGGGAGAAGTTATAAATGGGGTAATTAAAATGATCGACAACCCCAATGTTTCCGTGGAAGATTTGATGGACTCTATTCCGGGCCCCGATTTTCCCACCGGTGGTTCGATAATGAATCAGAATGAAATTCTTAAGGCTTATCGCAGCGGTCGGGGAAAATTGCGGGTAAGAGCAAAAACCAGAATAGAGAGCAGAGAAAGCAGTACACCCAGAATAATAGTTGATGAATTGCCCTACCAGGTTAACAAGGCCAAACTCATCGAGAAAATTGCTGATCAGGTTAAAAATGATGAAATTGAAGGTATAAGAGATTTAAGAGATGAATCTGACAGACACGGTATGAGAATTGTTATAGAGCTGAAAAAGGGCACCAATCCCGATGTATTACTAAATCAGCTTTACAAAAATTCTCGTTTGCAGACCACATTCAGTGTTATCATGTTAGCTTTAGTAGATGGCGAGCCTCAGCTTTTATCTTTAAAAGAGCTGATCTATCATTATCTTGAACATCAAAAAGATGTGGTAAGAAGGCGCACAGCTTACGATCTGGAAAAAGCCGAAAACAGAGCACATATTCTGGAAGGCTACCGCATAGCTCTTGATTCTATTGATGAGGTAGTGGAGTTAATTAAAAAAGCTCCTGATAGTGATACTGCCTCGCAAAAATTACAGAATAGTTACGGATTAACTGAAAAACAGGCGGATGCTATCCTTTCCATGCGCCTGAAAAGACTGACAGCTCTGGAGAGAGAAAAAATTGAAGATGAATATGAAAATTTAAAACAAAAAATTGCAGAACTGCGTTCAATTTTAAACAGTGAAAAAAAATTAATGTCTAAGATTACAAACGAATTACAGGAAATCAAGAGAAAATATGATGACACCAGACGCACGGAAATTCTAAATCAGGATACTGACCTGGCGATGGAGGATCTTATAGCCGAAGAAAAAATAGTGGTTTCTCTCACCCATAGAGATTATATAAAAAGAATGCCAATCGATACCTATCGCAGTCAGCATCGTGGCGGAAAAGGTGTAATTGGCATGGATATTCGGGAAGATGATGTAGTGGACAGTCTCATCACTGCTTCCACCCATGATATATTTCTTTTCTTTACTGACCGGGGAAATATGTATAAACTCAAAGGATATCAAATACCTCAGGCAGGCAGAACTGCTCGGGGTACTGCTATAATTAATCTTCTTTCTCTAGAACAGGATGAAACTGTAAGTGGAATATTGACCCTGAAAAATTTCGCAGAAGATGGTTATGTAATTATGGCAACCAAAAAAGGCCAGGTAAAAAGAACAAAATTAAACCAGTATGATTCTAACTATTCCGGTTTAAAGGCGATAAATTTGATGGATGATGATGAGCTGGTAGAAGTTAAAAAAACCTCAGGGGAGGATGAAGTAGTACTTGTTACCAGCAATGGTAAAGCAATTCGTTTTTCCGAACAGGAAGTTAGAAGTACCGGCAGAAATTCCTGTGGGGTAAGAGGTATCAGACTTGAAAATGATGATCAAGTTATAGCTATGGATCAAGCAAGCAGTGGTGATGACCTGTTTGTAATTACCAGCAGAGGCTATGGTAAAAGAACATCTCTTTCTGAATATCGACTTCAGCAACGAGGTGGTAAAGGACTTATAACCGTTAATCTTTCAGAAGAAATTGGCAGCCTTGTGGATGCTGAGATAGTTAAGGATAGTGATGTTCAGGATTTATTCTTTATCACCAAAGAGGGTAAAATTATCAGGATCTCCGTCGAGGAAATTTCTAAATTTAGCCGCAATACCAAAGGGGTAAAAGTGGTGAAACTGGCAGATGATGATGAAGTAGTCTCTCTGGATGTAGTAAATTCCAAACAAGAATTGATGAATTCAGAGCAGGAGGATACTGTTTCCTGATTAATTTAGTTTGTTATTATTGCCCCGGTATTGATTTTTTTACCGGGGTATCACTCTCATTTTTTTAAAGAGATAATTTAACTTAATAATGCAGGAAAATTATAATATATCAAGAATATAAAACAATGCCCAAAACAGATTTATATAATATTAATTTTTATAAGAAAGGAGTCTGATAGGATGAAGAGAAAATTTCTTGTTCTGGCTTTGGTTTTGGCTGTAGCTTTAGTTCTTCCGCTGGGTACTGTTCAGGCTCAGCAAGAAGGTGGAGATTTGAATATTGCTATTGTTTCTGACCCTGAATCACTCGACCCCGTAGATGCTTCTTCTTCACCGGCAGCCATGGTAATGCTGCATTCCATGGAAGCTCTCTTCGATATGACTCCAGAAGGTGACATTGTACCTCAGCTGGCTGAAGATTATGAAGTATCTGAAGATGGACTGGAATATGATATTTATCTGCGCGAAGGTGTTGAGTTTCACGATGGAACTTATTTTGATGCTGAGGCGGCCAAATTCAATCTGGAGCGCTTTCTGGATGAAGAGGCTCCATTTTCCTTTTTAATTGATGAAGTTACCGATATTGAAGTGATTGATGACTATACATTAAGACTTTATACAGATGAGCCTTTTGCTCCTTTAATGGCCCATCTTTCTCATGAATTTGTAGCCATGGCCAGTCCCGAAGCTGTAGAAGAACATGGTGAGGATTTCGGAGTTAATCCTGTGGGTACCGGTCCTTTCGAATTTGTAGAATGGACCCGCGGTGAAGAAATTGTCATGGAGCGCAATGATGATTACTGGGGAGATAATGCCTATCTGGACACAGTGACATTTAGTGTAGTACCTGAAGATTCTACCAGAGTTGTTATGACTGAAACAGGTGAAGCTGATGCAATGGTTACAGTGCCTCCCCGAGATGTAGATAGACTTGAGGATGTGGAAGATGTTAATGTGGTTCAGCATTCCAGTCTGAGGACAATTTATATAGGTATGCACACCCAGCGTGAGCCTTTTGATGATGTTAGAGTTCGCCAGGCTCTTAATTATGCAGTAGATAATAGAGCCATAGTAGAGCAGATCATGGATGGGGCTGGAAGACCTTCTGATGCTCCCATAGCACCCGATATCTTTGGCTATGAAAGTCAGGAACCTTATGAGTATGATCCCGAAAGAGCGGAAGAACTTCTGGCTGAAGCAGGTTATGAAGATGGATTTGAGATAACATTCCATCATCCCGTAGGTAGATACCCAATGGACGAAACTGTAGCCCAGGCCGTGCAGAGTCAGCTGGCCGATGTCGGTGTGGATGCCAGTCTGGAGACAATGGAATGGGCTACCTATCTGGAATTCTTAGAGCAGTCACCGGAAGAAGCCGAACATGATATGTATTTATTGGGCTGGGGTACTGTAACAGGTGATGCCGATTACGGCCTCTACGCACTCTTCCACTCCACCCAGCAGGCTCCTTATGGTAACGATTACTCCTATCTGGGCAATGAGAGGGTGGATGAGCTTCTGGATCAAGCCCGTATAGTTCCCGATACAGAAGAACGGGAAGAAATGTATGCAGAGACCATCGAAATACTCTGGGAGGAAGCCCCCTGGATTTATTTGCACAGCCTGGTACAGATTAATGCAGAGGGAGAAAGAGTTGAAGGTCTAATTCATCATCCCCGTGAATACATTTCAGCAGAGGAAGCATATATAGTGGAAGAGTAGTTAGGAGATACTTTTTCTGATATAAAATCTCAGAAAATAATATAAAGGGGCCCGGCTAGGGCCCCATACTTTATTCTTTTTCTTAATTAACAGCAGGAGGTATTATACTTTGAGTATATATATTATAAGGCGTTTACTATTATTAATTCCCGTTTTGCTGGGAGTTTCTATTATTGTTTTTGGTATGGTAAGAATGATGCCAGGAGATCCAGCGGTGGCTATTGCTGGTGTTCATGCCACTCCGGAGTATATTGAACATGTTAGAACTGAAATGGGATTAGATGAACCTATACCGGTACAGTATGGAATATTTATGAGAGATCTGTTACAGGGTGATTTAGGAAGATCGACCCGTACCAGACAGCCGGTGGCTGTGGAAGTCTGGCCCAGATTTATCAATACTCTCCAGCTGACGGCTGTAGCTTTAGTAATTGCTACAGTTGGGGGAATAACAGCGGGGGTGATTTCGGCCACCCGACCTTATTCTATATATGATCAGGTGAGTATGGTCCTCTCTTTATTTGGAGTTTCTGCGCCAGTTTTCTGGCTCGGTTTGATTTTAATGCTGATTTTTTCAGTTCAGCTGGGCTGGCTGCCTTCATCCGGGATGGGAACCCCCTGGCATTTTGTATTGCCCAGTATTACCCTGGCTGCTCAGTCTACCGCCATAGTTGCTCGTATGACCAGGTCCAGTATGCTGGAAACAATGGGAAAAGATTATATCACTACTGCCCGTTCCAAAGGTTTAACAGAAAGAAGCATAAATATAAAACATGCCTTGAGAAATGCTCTCATTCCCATAGTTACCATTCTTGGCTTAAGATTTGGTATTTTGCTGGGGGGAGCAGTTCTGACTGAAACAGTATTTTCCTGGCCGGGCGTGGGAAGATTAATGGTTGATTCTATTTTGGCCCGTGATTATCCCGTTGTTCAGGGAGGAGTACTGTTACTGGCTGTAACTTTTGTCTTTTTAAATCTTTTCGTTGACATTCTTTATGCTTTTCTCGATCCCCAGATACAATATGATTAAGGAGAGATACCATGAATGCTATCAGACGATTTCTAAGAAGTGATGCTTACAAACGACTAAAACGCAATCGACCGGCTTTTGTTGGTATGATATTATTAATTATCCTGTTCGGCATAGCAATATTTGCACCCTATATTGCTCCTCATAATCCTTATGCTCAGGATTTCTTCCGCACTCTGGAAGGCCCATCCTGGGAACATCCACTGGGTACCGATGACCTGGGGCGAGATGTATTTAGCCGCATAATTTATGGCACCAGAATTTCTCTGACAATCGGTTTTATCTCTGTGGCCATTGGTTTAGCTGCTGGTGTGCCGATAGGTGCATTATCCGGTTATTATGGAGGCAAATTAGATCTTATAGTTCAGAGGTTTATAGATATAATGATGGCATTTCCTGCTATTCTTTTGCCCATAGTTATTGTTACTGTATTGGGGGTAGGGCTGGTAAATACCATGATAGCAGTGGGTATAATATCCATCCCGATATATGTCCGGCTGGTCAGGGGCTCGGTGCTTTCCATAAAAAATGAAGAACATGTGGAAGCTGCCAGAGCTATAGGCCGGGGCGATGTTATGATACTGGTAAAACATGTTATACCTCACTGTCTGGCCCCGATCATAGTACAATCTTCATTGCTGGTAGCCACTTCTATTTTGTGGGCAGCAGGTCTGGGTTTTTTAGGTCTGGGAGCCCAGCCTCCCACTCCTGAATGGGGGGCGATGTTGAGCCAGGGAAGAGGCTATATCAGGACCGCCCATCATGTGACAACTTTCCCCGGGCTGGCAATAATGCTGGCTGTGCTGGCATTTAATTTATTTGGCGATGGTCTGCGCGATGCTCTGGACCCAAAAATGAAACATGATCAATCCTAAATAAGAAAATAATACAGGTGAAATAAAAAACTTTCTTCCTCCGTCAAGCAGGAGAATCCGCGGTAAGATAGAATATAATCATTGAAACCTTATTGAAATCAGCTGATTTATTTTCCTGGTTTTCACCCGGGGTTTTTTTTGCCTTGAGCAGCCATATTTCAACTCATAAATGTGAATGTTTTTATAAAATAAAAAAGGGAGGTTTCATAAGATGATTATTGGTGTACCAGCAGAAATCAAAGACAGTGAGAATCGGATTGCTATTACCCCCAGTGGAGTTAAAGCTTTAAAAGATGATGGGCATGAAATTATGGTAGAGACTGATGGTGGAGTTGGCAGCGGAATTTCTAATGAGAAATATATTGAAGCAGGGGCTGAAATGGTGGATGAACCTGCAGAAATTTTTGAACGTGCTGATATGATAATGAAAGTGAAAGAACCACTACCGGAAGAGTATGAACTTCTACAGAAAGAACAAATATTATTTACTTATTTACATCTGGCAGCTTTTGAAAATTTAACCGAAGTTTTATGTGAAAAAAATATAACATCCATAGCATATGAAACAATTGAAGATGAAGAGGGCAATCTGCCACTTTTAACTCCTATGAGTGAGGTGGCAGGACGTTTGGCTACCCAGGCAGGAGCCAGATTTCTGGAAAAACCTCAGGGCGGTAATGGTGTTCTTTTGGGTGGTATTCCAGGAGTCAAACCCGGTAAAGTTGTAGTGATTGGTGGAGGTACTGTTGGTCTTAATGCTACTAAGATGGCGGTCGGGTTGGGAGCCGATGTTACAGTACTGGAAAAAAGTGAAGAACAGATGCGTTATATCGATGATATTTTTCAGGGGCGGGTTAAAACTTTGATGTCCAGCGAATATAATTTACATGCGGAATCATCTCAGGCTGATCTTTTGATAGGTGCTGTGTTAATTCCTGGAGCTAAAGCTCCTAAACTTGTTACCGAGGAATTGCTGAAAGGCATGCCTGATGGTTCAGTCTTTGTTGATGTTGCAATTGATCAGGGAGGTATAGCAGAGACTTCTCGAGCAACAACTCACAGTGATCCTGTATATGTAGAACACGGGGTAGTTCATTATTGTGTAGCTAACATGCCCGGGGCAGTGGCCCGAACTTCCACATTTGGTCTCACCAAATCCACTATTTCTTACGCCAAAAAACTGGCAAATATAGGATATAAAAAAGCTATGCTGAAGGACAGGGGACTGGCCCAGGGACTGAATACGTATCAGGGAGAAGTAACATATAAAGCAGTAGCTGATGCTTTTGATATGGAATATACTCCTGTAGAAGAAATTCTGGAAACATTTTCAAGCTAAAATCAAAAAAAATAAATAAGTGTTAATAGGGGGGCATTAAGCCCCCCTAAATTAATGAAATTATATTTTTCCCTGCAAATTTAATAATTTTATGTATATTTAGACTTAAATCCTAAGCAAACAGTTTTGGGCATATAAAATTTTTGGGCCTGCGATAAATATAATCTCAGAAGTCTGAACAAGTTTGAGGAGGAGTAGAGTAATGAAGGATAAATTGGAATCAGTTTTGCAAAGTATTGAACCAAAAATATTGGAGATAAGGCGTAAAATACATCGTTATCCGGAACTGGCTTTTCAGGAGACTAAAACTGCTGCTTTAATAAGTTCAGTGCTGGATGAGTGGGAGATTGAACATGAAACAGGTATTGCGCAAACGGGAATAGCTGCTTTAGTGGGAGAAGATAATAGTGGTCCGGTGATTGGCATCAGAGCTGACATGGATGCTCTGCCCATGCAGGAGGAAAACACTCATGAATTTAGATCCCGCATAAATGGTTGTATGCATGCCTGTGGACATGATGGTCATGTAGCTATGGGGCTGGGAACAGCTATGCTGGCTAAAGAACTGAAAAGTTATCTGCCCGGTAAAATAAAATTTATTTTTCAACCTGCAGAAGAGGGGCCCGGAGGAGCCAAACCTATGATTGAGGCCGGGGTTTTAGATGAGCCCAGGGTGGATTATATGCTGGCCCTTCATATCTGGGCTGCGGCCGAAGCTGGTCAAATAGGGGTAAAGTCCGGCTCCAGTTTTGCCGCTATAGATGAATTTGATCTAAAAATAATTGGAGAAAATTCACACGGTGCCAGTCCTCATGAAGGAAAAGATGCAGTAGTGGTATCCAGTGAGATAATTCAAGCCCTGCAGAATATAGTCAGCCGTTCAGTTGATCCGGTGGATCCAGCTGTGATCACTATTGGTAAGATAGAAGGTGGAGACAGGAGAAATATAATTGCCGATGAAGTAACTATGGAAGCAACAGTTAGATCTCTCAATAAAGGTATGAGAGATAAGCTGGAAACCAGAATTAGAGAAATTGTTTCCGGTATCTGCCAGGCCCATAGTGTTGATTTTCAGCTAGATTATAGAAATTTATATCCTCCCCTCCATAATGATGATCATGTGACCCGGGTGGTAAATAATCAGGCAGAAAAGATTGTAGGCCAGAAAAATGTGGTCCAGGTTTCTGCTCCCACCATGGGCGGCGAGGATTTCGCCTATTTTCTGCGGGAAAGGCCCGGTACCATGTTCTGGTTGGGGGGAAGAAATGAGGAAAAAAATATTGATGCCCCTCACCATAACCCCCGTTTTGATTTTGATGAAGAAATTATGCCCCTGGGTGTTAAAATTTTATTTCATTCAGCCCGCAGGCTAATGCAGGAGAAAAAATCAAGCTAAATAAAACTTGCAAAAACAGGGTGCAAACATTATAATTAATATTGACTACCTGAGTAGTTAGTATTAAAAATTTGGCTTTTAAAATCTTATTTTTTTATGATAACTTGTTAGAAAAAAATCAATTTAGGGGGATATCTATGAAAAACATCAAAGTGGTTTTGTGGGGACTTGGTTCTATGGGAAGCGGTATGGGACAAATGCTGGCTGCCAAAGATGGAATTGAAATTGTTGGCGGTATCGCCAGCAGAGAAAAGAAGGCAGGAAAGGATTTAGGTGAATTAATTGGTCTGGATTATGAGTTAGGTGCTAAAGCCACCAATGATCCCGAGAAAGCCCTTAATTCAGAGGTGGATATTGTACTCAATGCTACCAGTTCTTTTCTGCAGGATGTCAGGGAAGAACTTGAATTATCCATCAATTCTGGCTGTGATGTTATCTCCATTGCTGAAGAAATGGCTTATCCGCAGGCTGGCGACAGTGAATTTACGCGGGAAATAGATGAATTAGCCCGGGATAATGATGTTACTGTGCTGGGTACCGGCATAAATCCGGGCTTTGTTCTTGATCTGTTGATTATCAATCTTAGTGGAGCCTGCTCCACCGTAGAAAAAATTGAAGCTTCTCGTGTAAATGACCTTTCTCCGTTTGGCCCAACAGTGATGAAAACTCAGGGAGTAGGAACCACTGTAGAGGAATTTGAAAATGGGGTTGAATCGGGCAAAATAGTAGGACATATAGGCTTTAAAGAATCGATTTATATGGTTGCCGATAGATTGGGCTGGGAACTCGATGAGGTGGAAGAAAGCCGGGAACCGATAGTTTCTGATAGTCATCGTGAAACAGAACATGTAACAGTTGAGCCCGGTATGGTAGCTGGTTGCAAACATATTGCCAGAGGCTATATCGAAGGAGAAGAAGTTATTGTGCTCAAACATCCTCAGCAGATTCATCCGGAAAAAGCAGGTGTGGATACAGGGGATTACATTAAAATTATCGGCGATCCCGGAGTTAATATGGCTATAAAACCTGAAATACCAGGCGGTAAAGGAACTATGGCCGTAACTATAAATATGATTCCTCAGGTCATAAAAGCTGATTCTGGACTGCAGACTATGGCTGATTTACCTGTGCCTGGAGCTATGCTGGGGGATGTAACTAATTTAATATAAATTTTTTACAGAGGGGTGAAAAAATGGGTGAAGAAATATCTGCTGGTAGCTGGGTAGAAATTCGCAAAACTGTGCTGGAAGCCGGCAACAGGGCCCCACAGGTTCCTGAAGATACTGCTGAGGTGCCACTGGCAATGCGAGTTAAAGGTTATTTAACTACACCGGCCGAAAAAGGTGAAAAAGCAGAAGTAGAAACAGTTTTAGGTCATAAATATGAGGGGATTTTGCATGACCCTGAGCCTTCTTATGAGCATGTATATGGCCCCCCGGTACCGGAACTTTTGCCTATCGGTCAGGAATTAAGAGAAATAATACGCTCTGAAGGGGGGAAATAAATAATGTCTGTCAACGATTATGAAGAGGTTATGGCCCGCCGCAATCAAATAATGAAAAAAGCTGTAGGAATAGATTATGATCAGTTTCGCCGTAATGAGCTTATATTTGCTTATGAATCTATGATGAAAAAAGCCGGTTATGATCTGGATGAAGTTCGAGAAATTCAGCAGGGTGCAGGAGTAGGAAATACTCCTCTACTGGAGCTGAAAAACTTAACTTCTCTGGCCCGAGAACTTGCTCCTTCCGGTAAGGGAGCGCGAATTTTTCTGAAAGATGAAGCGGCCAATCCTTCCGGCAGCTATAAACCCAGGAGGGCATCAGTTTCCGTTTATCATGCCCAGAAGAAAGGTTATCCCGGGGTGGTAGCGGCCACCAGCGGCAATTATGGAGCAGCGGTAGCTTCTCAGGCTAATATTCGCAATTTAGACTCTATTATTGTCCAGGAAGTTTATGACAGTCAGGGCCGGGGCCAGCCAGAAATTCTGGAAAAAGGAAGAAAATGTGAAGCTTATGGAGCTGAAGTCCTCCAGCTTACGGTAGGACCAGAACTATTTTACACTTTTCTTAAAGTGCTGGAAGATACCGGATTTTTTAATGCCTCCCTCTATACCCCCTTTGGAATTGCAGGAGTAGAAACTCTTGGCTATGAAATTGTACAGGAGCTGCGGGACAGAGAAGGAAAGGATCCTGCTGCTGTAATCTGCACCAATGCTGGAGGAGGAAATTTAACCGGTACTGCTCGCGGGGTGGAAAAAGCAGGAGCAGATGATACCAGAATTGTGGGGGCCAGTGTTGATTTGAGCGGCCTGCATATGGCCAGTGATAAAGACTTTAATCGCAAATCCTTCACAACCGGTCATACGGGCTTTGGCATTCCCTTTGCCACCTGGCCTGATAGAGCTGATGTGCCCATAAATGCGGCCAGAGCCATGCGTTATATGGATCGTTATGTTACTGTTACTCAGGGCGAAGTATTTTATATAACAGAAGCCCTGGCTCAACTGGAAGGAATGGAAAGAGGTCCGGCCGGTAATACATCTCTGGCTCCGGCACTCAGCCTGGCTCAGGAGCTGGACCGCGACGAAATAATTGTGGTTCAGGAGACTGAATACACCGGGGCTGGCAAGCATCCAATATCTCAGTTGAACTTCGCCCGGGAAATGGGCGTAAAGATTAAACGGGGTGCTCCCAAACAGGAAAAGCCGGGAGAATCTATAATTATTCCCGAGCATCCAGAACAGATACAGGGACAGGATCTGGATCTGAACAGGATTAGAATTTCCTATATGGATAAAGCTATAGAGAAAAGCGGTCTAACTGAGTTAGGGCCGGCAGAGATTGAATTTTTGGCCGCTGAAACAAATTTACCAGCAGATAAGGTCGAAGAATTAATCCAGGAAAATATAGATGTAAATATCAATATGTAATCTGGAAAGGAGCTCTGTCTGAATGGGAAAAGTTGATATTATGGCTGCTGAAATTGGCAGCACAACTACCATGGTAAATGCTTTTGCAAATATAGCGGAAGACCCACGCCATCTGGGGCAGGGTCTGGCCCGGACCACTGTAGAAGAGGGCGACGTAATGATCGGCCTGCAAAAAGCGATAGAAAATTTAAAAAGCAATCTGGAATGGACTGAACTGGATTGGGAAGAATTTATTGCTACCAGCAGTGCCGCAGGTGGGTTAAAAATGACCGTTCATGGTCTGGTCAAAGATATGACTGTTAGAGCTGCCGAAGAAGCTGCACTAGGGGCTGGAGCCGTTATTAAACAGGTGACAGCCGGTCGCTTAAAACCCAGACAGATTGACAAAATAGAAGAGATAGCTCCCAATATAATTTTGCTGGCCGGGGGAGTAAATTATGGAGAAGAAGAAATCATTCTTCATAATGCTAGAACTCTGGCCGATTCAGAGCTTCAAGTACCGGTGATATATGCCGGCAATACAGCTATCAGAGAAGAAATAGCAGAGATCTTTGCTGCCGCTGAGATGGAAACCCTGATAGCTGAGAATGTCTATCCGGAGATCGACCAGTTAAATATTGAGCCTACTCGAGAATTAATTCATGAAGTGTTTGCCCGTCATATAGTTAAGGCTCCGGGCATGGAAAAGATTAGAGATTGGCTTTCTTTTGCTATGATGCCTACTCCAGGAGCTGTAATGGAAGCAGCCAAACTGCTCAAACAGGAAATAGGTAATTTGGTTGTTTTTGATGTAGGAGGAGCTACCACCGATGTGCACTCAGTCTGCGAGGAATCCGGCAAAGTTGCTGAAATGTTAATAAGCCCGGAACCGGAGGCCAAAAGAACGGTAGAGGGAGATCTGGGGGTTTATCGCAATGCTGACCATGTAGCTGCACTGCTGGGAGAAGATTTTTCCCACCTAAATAATATATCTCCTCTCCCCGTCTCGGAAGAGGAAGAAGAAGTGGTTAATCGTCTGGCCCGCCAGGCAGCTAAAACTGCCCTGGAACGGCATGCCGGAAAGTTCAGAGATTTTTACACTTCCGGGGGCAGACAGACTGTAGCAGAGGGTAAAGATCTCACAGCTGTTAAATGGATTATCGGTACCGGAGGAGCCTTAACCAGGTTAACCAGAGGCCGAGAAATTCTTGCTTCTCTGCTAAGCAAACATTCCCGCCAGTTATTGCCTCCTCCAGAAGCAGAGATTTTGCTGGATAATGATTATATCATGGCATCTGTCGGTGTGATGAGCCAGCATCATCCCCGGGCAGCTATTAAACTTTTGCAGAAAAGTCTGGGGTTATCAGGAAATAAACAGGCAGAAACAGGAAATACTAACCAGTCATGAATATTTTTGTGTGGAACTGAAAACTAGTTAAAAAAGGAGTGTTAACATGCCTTCTAAACGTGAAGATGATTTTGCCCGGAGAAGGCAGCACCTCGCTGATCTTAGTGAACAGGAACTGGAGGAGAAATTCTGGGAGCTGGCAGAAGAGATTGTTGAGCCGATTATGGAACTGGCCAGTACTCATACTTCCCCTTCGATAGAAAGATCCGTGCTGCTCAGGATGGGTTTTAACAGTGTTGATGCTAAAGCCATCGTTAAGAAAATAAATGAAGCCGGACTTTTGGGTAAAGGAGCCGGGCATGTAATTTATCGCCTGGCCGAAAAAGAAGACCTGGAGGTCAAAGAAGCAGGATTAGAAATCAAAAATGGTAACTTTGAAGCCAGGTCTCTGCAAAATTTATTTAGCGGGGGTGAGAAATAATGACAGAATTATCTCCAGATGAAAAAATTGATATAGAAGCTCTGCTGGAAAATATTGAAAATTATACCCCCCGACGCTGGGGCTGGACCTGGCGACAGCAGGTTGATAATCTAAAACTGGGAGATTTTACCTATGATGATATGAGTGAGCCGATGGATAATAGTGTCCCTCTGCCTGCTGCCCGCAGTTTTGATGGTATAGATCCTCAGCCAGAGCCGGTAATCACCACTGAGATTGCTTCCGGCCGTTTTGAAGATGATATTCGTCGGATGCGCATGGCGGCCTGGCATGGAGCCGATCACCTCATGGTAATAAGAACGGCAGGCCAGAGTCATTTTGATGGTCTGATTGAAGGAACACCTGAAGGTGTAGGTGGTATTCCCATTACCAGAAAACAGATCCGGGTTACCAGAAAAGCTCTGGACCTGGTTGAAGACGAAGTAGGCAGACCCCTTAATTTCCATTCCTATGTCAGTGGCGTGGCTGGACCGGAAATAGGAGTACTGTTCGCGGAAGAAGGGGTGAATGGAGCTCATCAGGATCCCCAGTATAATGTGTTATACCGCAATGTAAATATGTACAGATCATTTGTGGATGCAGCAGTAGCTAAAAAGGTTATGGCCTCCGTTGATATGCTGCAGATAGATGGGGCTCATAATGCCAATGCCACAGCCCGTAAAGCCTGGAAGGTTATGCCAGAACTTTTTGTTCAGCACGCAATTAACTCCTTATTTTCCCTGAAGGCGGGCATGAAGAAAGAGCTGATAGCTTTGTCCACTGTTCCTCCGGCAGCTCCACCGGCCCCGGATCTCAAATTGAATCTACCTTATGCAATAGCCCTGCGGGAATTATTTTCTGGTTTCCGTTTCCGGGCCCAGCAAAATACTAAATACATGGAATCTTCTGTACGAGAAGCTACAGTTACCCACACTTTAAATCTTTTAATTTCAGCTTTAACTTCAGCAGATATTCAGAGCACTATTACTCCCGATGAAGGCCGCAATGTTCCCTGGCATTATAATAATATTAAAGCAGTTGATACGGCCAAACAGACCTTTGCCGGGCTTGACGGTCTCGATAAGCTGCTAGAATTAAAAGATGATGAGGGCAGCAAATTGCGACAGGATGCCCGTGAACTCAAAGAAAGAGCGGTTCTGTTCATGGAAGAAATACTGGAAACCGGCGGTTATTTTGATGCTGTTTCCGAAGGATTTTTTGTAGATTCCGGCTATTATCCGGAAAGAAATGGTGATGGAATTGCCCGTGAACAGGATGGAGGGGTTGCCGCTGAGAGTATAGTTCCCCGCGATGATGATTACATGGCACCTGTCTGCCATCATTTTGGTTATAATAATCTGCCTGAAGGTTTAGAAAAGGGCTGTGACTTAATTGATGGCTGCACTCTAGAAGATAGAGATAAAATTGAATTTATAGATGAACTTGACCCGGAAGATAATGTCCATAAAAGACTGGAGGAGAACAAAGAGTTTCGCCAGGGCAGCAAACTCAAACCGGAAGTAGAGTGGAGCGGAGATGGCTGGCTGGAAGTCACCATGTTTTTACCTGCTGAGGAGCTGATAGCAGAAGAAGCTGCCAAGGAAATTGGAGAAAAGATGGGTTTAAACAATGTAGAAGTTATTCACCGGGAAACCATGCATCCCAAAGAGGGAACCCTGATAGAGATGAAGGGCAAAGTCGATTTTGCAGTCGATCTGGATGAGCTGGAGATTCCGGAAAAAGATATACCTTTACCTGAAGATGAGATTCGAGAATTTTTCGAGGATAACCCCCTGCAGGTGGTAGCTGCAACAGTTGGTGAAGATGAGCATTCCGTCGGTCTTAGAGAAATTATAGATATCAAACATGGTGGTATTGAAAAATATGGTATTAAAACCGAATATCTGGGGACTTCAGTTCCTATCAGCAAAGTTGTAGATGCAGCGATTGAAACTGATGCTGATATAATTATGATCAGTACGATAATAACTCACAATGATGTACATCGAGAAAATATGCAGAAGCTCCATGACCTCTGCCGGGAGCGGGGTATTCGTGATCAGCTGATTTTGATCGGTGGAGGCACTCAGGTAACTGATGAAATTGCTAAAAATTGTGGTATGGATGCCGGTTTTGGCCGGGGTACCAGCGGTGAACAGGTTGCCAGCTTTATTGTCAAAAAATTACGCGGTGATCTGGAGGAAAATGGAGCTTAAATCTTGAATTACAATATTAGCAGAGTAAATATTCCAGTGGGGCTGGAGGTTATTTTGAAGTTATTGTTATAGATCACCTCCAATCTCACTGGCTTAATTTTTATAATACTTATCTGCCTTTGCTTTTTATCCCAGCAGTCAAAATCAGGGGGTTTTTCTTTTGGTCGCTAAAAGTCGTCCGGTCCGGGCAGAAATTAATCTGGATAACATCAGATATCAGATACACAGTATAAGGAGACAGGTTGGTAGTGAGACTGATATTATGGCCGTGGTGAAAGCAGATGGTTATGGTCATGGTTCGGTGCCGGTAGCCAAAGCCGCCTTAGAAGCAGGTGCTGAAAGGCTGGCAGTTGCTCTGCCCGAAGAAGGTATGGAGCTGAGGGCAGCGGGAATATCGGCCCCTATACAGGTGCTGGGGGAAACACTTCAGGAGCAATTTCGCCTGTTCCCGAAATATGATTTAATTCCCACTATCTGCCGTGAGGATTCGCGCAAAAAATTAGATGAACTGGCTCAGGAACATGATAAAAAATTGCCGGTGGTCATTAAAATAGATACCGGTATGGGCCGAATTGGTATTGAACCGGATGATCTACCTGCTTATTTGCAGAAAGTTGAAGAAGCTTCTGCTTTACAGATTGACAGTGTGATGACCCATTTTGCCACAGCTGATGAAGCTGATAAAGCGTATACTCATGAACAATTCGATAAATTTTCTCGTGCTGTAAAGCAGGTAGAAAAGGCCGGAATTAAAAAACGCGAGGACCTCGAATGCCAGGTGGCCAATAGCGCTACAGTGATTGATCTGCCAGAATATGCTCTGGATATAGTTAGACCGGGTATTATGATGTATGGACTTCCGCCTTCCCGCCAGGTAAATCAAAGCTTCGATTTGAAACCAGTTATGACTTTAAAGGCCAGAATAGTTTTTCTCAAAACTGTACCTCCGGGAACCGCCATAAGCTATGGGGGAACCTATGTCACAGAAGATAAAGAAAGAATAGCAACTTTACCACTCGGTTATGCAGATGGTTATCCCCGGCTATTATCCAATAAAGCTGAAGTTCTGGTTAACGGTCAGAGAGCTCCCATCCGGGGAAGAGTCTGTATGGATCAAATCATGGTCGATGTTTCTGGAATTTCCAATGTAGAGGTTGGAGATGAAGTTACCCTGATCGGCCGGGATAATAATGAGGAAATTACTGCTGGCGAAATGGCGGAGATGATAGGCACCATAAATTATGAGATCGTTTCCCGCCTGGGGAAGAGAGTGCCCAGAGTTTACCACGGTGAATAAAGTTCTTTGTTTTTGTTCATATCCATTTACCCATACACAGGAAGAACTTTAGTAAGGGGGAGAAAAAGTGGAAAAGAAACTCAAGTCATTATTTGATGTGAAAAACCTGGATTACGGAGATGTCCGTTACGAAAAAAATGAAACCACCACAATTTCTCTGGAAAATCAGGAGTTAAAAGACATAAAATCTTCCTATCGAGAAGGAGGTCATTTGCGTCTTTTTCAGCAGGGGCGCAAGGTAGTAAATTCATTTACTTCACTGGATGAGGCCCGGCGAATCAGAGAATCTCTATTACAGCTGGCAGAGAAATCTTCCAGACTGGATGAGGAAAAGAAAAGACTAAAAGAAGCCCCTGTATATCAGGATGAGGTAAAAATAGAAGCAGATAGTGATCCCCGGGACCATTCCCTTTCTGCCAAAAAAGAACTGGTAGAAAAGTATAATCGTCTGGCTTTAAATGAGAATAAAGTAATCAAAACTGAGTTTAAATATAATGATTTTTATTCCCGGAGAACTTTTTTAAATACGGAAGGTTCCGCAATTAAATATGAGCTGCTGGGGGGCTATATCTCCGGCCGGATTTATGCCCGTCAGGGTGATATAGTTCAGACTAAAAGGGTTAAATTTGGTGCTTATCCTGAGTTTTCCAATTTAATAGATAGAGAGGAAGAGGTCAAAGAAAATATAGATATCCTGCAGCAGATGCTGGCCGCCGACCCCATCTCAGCCGGCAGCTATCCCGTGGTGGTCAATCCGGAACTGGGTTCCGTTTTTATTCACGAGGCCTTTGGGCATCTTTCAGAAGCTGACGGCATTGAAAACAATCCGGAGTTTAGAGAAAAGCTGCAGATGGGCAGAAAACTGGGAGGAAAGCACCTCACAGTAATTGATGATCCTAATCTTGAGCATAAACCAGGCTCTTATAAGTATGATGATGAAGGTCAAAAGGGTCGTAAAACTGAATTGATCAAAGCAGGCAAGCTTAACGGCCGTCTCCACTCGCGGGCCACTGCAGCCAGCTTTTCAGAACCGCTCAGCGGAAATATGAGGGCTGTAGATTGTCATTATACACCTTTAATCCGGATGTCAAATATCTTTATAGCAGCCGGTGAACATAAGGTGGAAGAGCTTTTTGACTCAGTTGAAGAGGGATATTACCTGCTCAACAGCCGCGGGGGCCAGACTACCGGAGATCAGTTTACCTTTGGGGCCGAATATGGCTATAAAATTAACAGGGGAGAAAAGGAAAAAATGGTTAGAGATATAAACTTGAGTGGAGAGCTGTTTGCTACCCTGAAAAATATTTCCATGATTGCTGACGACCTCACTTTTTCAGAAGTCGGGGGATGTGGCAAAGGCAGCCCCATGCAGTTGAATATGTTCTCTGGCAAAGGCTCACCACATGTGAAAATAGATGATGTCACAATTGGGGGTAAATAAGATGGAAAAACAGCAGGAATTGAGCAGTAAATTTGATCAGGCTGAATTACTCACAACCGAAAACAAAGAACTGAATATTAAAGTGGAAAACTGGCAGGTGGAAGACATCTCCAGCAGTGATTTAACCCGGAGTTCTCTCAGAGTGATTGAAAAAGGAAGCCTGGGCAGCAATACCAGCTTTGGCCAGTCCGATAAATCCTGGCATAAGCTGTTAACAGGAGCGGGAAAATCAGCCCAGTATGGCGATGAGGCGGTTTTTTCTTTCTCCCAGCACAGTCTTAATTCCTACCATGAACGCGAGGAAAAAAATTTTCATGCCTCCCGGCCTGAAGATATAATCTTCTTTATTGAAAAATTATTGGATTTTTTTCGGGCCTCAGCTTCAGACCTTACCCTCAATGTTAGTTTAAGTAAAACTTACGAAAAAATAACTCTGCAGACTTCACGCTCAGCCCGGCTGCGGGAAAATAAAACTAACTATCGGCTGGTGGTCAGCGTACCTATTCCGGGAGGAGGCTCTCAATTTGCCAGATATTTTGAACAATCGGAGATGTTTGGCACCATACCAGAAGTTGAATTAAACCAATTTTTACGGGAATTCTCTGCCGCTTCCGAAGTTTCCTGCCCGCAAACCGGCAATCTACCGGTGATTTTTACTCCCAGGTCCCTGTACTTTTTTATGGTTGCATTTAAAGAGGGCATTAGTGCTGCCAATATTTATCAGGAGATTTCCCCGCTGCAGGATCGCAGAGAAAGAAAGATTTTCTCCGAAAATATATCCGTTATTGATCAACCTCATATGGAAGCTGCTCATAATCGCAGATATTTTGATGATGAAGGGATTCCTACCCGGGAGCAAAAATTAGTCGAGGAAGGTGTACTGCAAAAATATCTTTATGATCTGGAATATGCTTCCCGCCTGGATGCCAAACCCCTTGGTAACGGACTCAAACGCAGCTTATTTTCTTCGGGGATTGAAGTGCCAGTAAATCCTTCTCCGGTCAATCCGGTGATAGAACCTGGCAGCAGTAGAAAAGAGGATCTGATTGCTGATCTACAGGAAGGAATCATGGTGGAAAATATCGTAGGATTTCATTCTTCCAATTACAGCCAGGGACATTTTTCCGTTCAGGCTCATGGTTATCATATTAAAGAGGGAGAGCTGCAGGGACGGCTGGAAGATGTCATGATTTCTGGTAATATTTATGATGATTTTAAGCAAGTAGAAGGTGTGGGCAGAAAACTTTACCCCGGTTATTTTGGTTATTACCCTTACTTATTGGTGCCGGACATTCAAATCAGCGGCCGCTGAAGCTGATAGAATAATAAGAATAATCCAGAAAAAACAGCTGAAAAATAAGTGCATAAGGGTTGTTTTTTCTCATTCTTTGTAATATAATATAGTCAAATAATTGCAAAAGAAAAACAGCAAATTAATATCCTGTATCAGAAAAAAGTGTAGAACGGGACTTCCACCCGGGAGCGGACCTGCGAAAACTGTCAGCTTAGCTTAGAGATATTTATTGTGCTGTTTTACAGTTGAGTAATGGGTCCCGGTCTGGTGAACCGTTATCTCATCACCAACCGAGTAAGCTGTCTGGCAGACTATGGACAGCATAAGGGTGGCACCGTGTGAGTATTCAGCTCGCGCCCCTTGCAGGGGTGGGGGCTTTTCTTATTTCTTAATAAAATTAACTTAAAATAATTTGCGAATATCTGGAAAAGATAAAACATTCTAAAGAGGGAGGTATTTATAATGCTTGATCTGCAATTTCTTAGAGAAAATAGTGAAAAGGTTAAAGAGGCAATGAAAGGGAGGGGACTTGAACCAGATCCTGTTGATGATTTCCTGCAGCTGGACAAAAGAAGACGGGAGTTATTGCAGGAAGTTGAAGAGTTAAGACATGAGAAAAATGTAAAATCAGAAAAAATTGGTGAATTAAAACAGGCCGGAGAAGACGCCGATGATTTGATTGCGAAAATGAAGGAAGTTTCGTCTCGAATTGACGAGTTAGAGGAAGAATTAAATGATGTTGAAAGTAAACAGAGACAGGTGAGATTAAATATACCTAATGTACCGAGAGATTCAGTGCCCATTGGTGAAGATGAAAGTGATAATGAACTGGTCAGGCGCTGGGGTGAGATCCGAGATTTTGATTTTGATCATAAACCTCACTGGGAGCTGGGAAGAGATCTGGATATTATGGATTTTGACCGCGGCAGCAAAGTAGCAGGCTCTCGTTTTACCTTTATGAAGGGAGCAGGAGCACAGCTGGAGAGAGCTCTGATAAATTTCATGATAGATTATCACAGGGAAGAACATGGTTATGAGGAACTTTTCCCGCCCTTTTTGGCTAATTCTGACAGTATGACAGGAACAGGTCAGCTGCCCAAGTTTGAGCATGATATGTTTAAACTGGAAGACTATGATTATTACCTGATTCCTACGGCTGAAGTTCCAGTTACAAATTTTCATAAGGATGAAATTTTATCAGTAGAGGATTTGCCTTTAAATTATACAGCTTATTCGGCCTGTTTTCGGGCTGAAGCCGGCTCCCACGGTCGTGATACGCGGGGAATTATTCGCCAGCATCAGTTTAATAAGGTGGAGCTGGTAAAATTTGTGGAGCCGGAAACTTCTTATGACGAACTGGAAAATATCACACAGGATGCGGAGGATATTCTGCAGGAACTGGGTATACCCTATCAGGTAGTCAAATTATGTACCGGGGACCTCACTTTTGCCTCAGCTCTGACCTATGACCTGGAAATCTGGATGCCTGCTTATGATAAATACCGGGAAGTTTCATCCTGCAGTAATTTCGAAGATTTTCAGTCACGCAGAGCCGGAATACAGTATCGACCTGAGCCGGAGGCCTCTGCTCGTTATGTCCATACTTTAAATGGTTCTGGAGTGGCTATAGGCAGAACTCTGGCAGCCATTCTGGAAAATTATCAGAATGAAGATGGCAGTGTGACTGTCCCGGAAGTGCTGAGAGATTATATGGGTGGTAAAAAAGTGATAAAGTAAAGTCAAACAGGTCTCACACCTTCAGATTCTCAAATTTTTATAAATTTGATAAAGGTGTGAGACCTATTTCTAACTTCAATTGTAACCATCTATAACTGATCACAGCATATCTGTGTAAATTTTGCATACGTAAAATATATTTATTATAATTAAAGCAGGTTAAATTTGAGTAAGCCAATTAGAAATCATTTTATAAATTATATAACATTTTTTACCTGATTTTTGATCCTTTTTAAAACGAATTTATTTCCTTTTAACCTGTGGTTCAACTGTTTTTCAGCATTCAGCAGTGAATTTGAATTTTGTCTCTTAGAATTATTGTTCATTGATGATGAAATTTCAAGACTGTTAACGATTCCTCCCTGAACTGAGATGATAAGCTGTATATTTTTATGGGTTAATTTTGTTTTGAAATCAGGTGTGCGACCGTATTTCCACTGCCAGGAGGAATATTTTTGGTAGAGAGACTGCAGCTCATCCATTTTTTGCGGTTCAATTTTTTCAATGTCTGGATTTACTGTGGCTTCGGAGAAGTCTCTATTTTTACAATAATATCGGGCCAGTTTGTTTTTAAAATTCTTATAAAGTACCCGTTTAAATTTTTCACAGGTTATATCAGAATTGATTTGATTCAAGTTTTCTACCGAAGAGGGAGTAGAAGACACCTGATTGCCTTCGATTATCGAAATTGAAGGTTTTAAATACTGACGCAGGTCAGCAAGCCGGGAAGTAAATAGCATGGTTCCATGATGGCAGGCTTTGTTACGGGTATAGTGAAAAGCAGTTCCTGATACTTTTTTGTTCTGTATTTTAATGTCCTTGTTATCAGTTATTACTGGTTTTAATCTCCAGCGCTTTAGAGTTTGTGTCAGAATCTTAAAAATTAAGGTTTCCTCGTATAAATTTCTGGCCAGTAAAAAGGAATAGTTTAAATTACCCAGGTCATGATAAACTGTTCCTCCTCCTGAAAATCGTCTGGCCAGAAAACCATTGTTGTTTTCTAAGGCCTCACATTTACTTTCTTTCCAGGGGTTTTGATTTCGGCCTATAAGCAGAGAATTTTTATTTTTATAAGTCAACAATATAACCTTATTTTCAGCCATATTTTTTAACATGTATTCTTCCAGCGCTAAATTGTACCAGGGGTTGGTAGAAACAGAGTGCAGAATTTTCAGGTTTAAAGAATTGGAGTTGTTAGTGGGCATATTTTTACCTCCGAACAGGGGTGATAATTACTAAAAAAACAGATTGGACCTGTAGCAGTAGATATTTTAAAGTATTATAATATTTTCTGAAGGATTACTAAATCTTAATTAATAATATCGAATTTTGTTGTTGTTGACAAGTTTTGAGATGTAATTTCAGTCTTAAAAACAGTTAGGTTGATTAATATGGAGGTGAAGACCAATTTCAGAAATAGCTGCTATTCCAACCCATGATATGTTTACAGCCTGGCAGGAATTCATGGAGACCGGTAAGACAAATAAAGAAATAGATCCTCATATAATGAATTCCTGGTTACATTTGAAAAAAACTGATCTATCTCCTTATAAAGAGGATATCGATCTTGAGCCAATTTCTCAAGAGGAACTGGCTTCCAGGCGGGAAGAACTCAGCCGCGAACTTAAGATAATTAAAAAATACATGAATTATTTATATAACTTCACCCGGGGCAGCGGGTACTTGCTTTCTTTTATTGATAAAGAAAATTACATTTTAGAAGTATTGGGCGAGGAATATTTAGAAAACGAATTTGCAGAAAAATTCAGTTATTATCCCGGGATTAAATGGACTGAAGAAAAAGTGGGCAATAATGCCAGTGAACTGGCTCTTATTCGGGGAAAACCTGTACAGGTTGTGGGAGCCCAGCATTACTGTAAAGTCTTCCATGATTGGGGATGTTCAGCAGCACCAGTAAGAAATGAAGAGGGAGATATTTTTGGTGTTCTTAAGATATCTGGGTTAAGCGGGACAGTAAATTCCGATACTCTGGGAATGGTGGTTACCTGTGCCCGGGCAATTAATAACCAGCTAAAATTAAAAAATCTCAACAAAAAATTGCAGCAAAAAAATGAAATGGAAAAAGCAATCGTGAGTTCAATTTCTGAAGGGCTCCTGTATGTTGATAAAGATGGTATTATAAAATTTATTAATAAAACCGGGGCAGAAATATTGAACGTTGATCGAGAAGAAGCAATAAATAAACATGTTACAGAGATTGTTGATTTCAGACCGGTAATTCTTGATGTACTGGAAAGTGGTGAAGGTTATGAGGATAAAGAATTTTATCTTAAGTCAGACGGTGAACTGTTACATTTCATTAAAACTACAAAAGTTTTACGTGACAAAGAGGGTAATATTCGCGGGGTAGTAGATTCTTTTAAAGAGATCAAACGCATAAAGAAAATGGTTAATAATTTAACAGGAGCTCAAGCTCAATTTGACTTTGATGATATAAAAGGCAGGAGCAGCAAAATAAAGGAATGTAAGAAAAAAGCAGAACTGGCTGCAGAAGTAGATTCTAATGTTATTATTCAGGGAGAAACCGGCGTAGGTAAAGAATTATTTGCTCAGGCTATTCATCGGGAATCCAGGCGCAAAGATGGGCCTTTTGTGGCTTTAAACTGTGCGGCCCTTTCACCTCAGCTAATAGAAAGTGAGTTATTTGGCTATGTAGAAGGGGCTTTCACGGGAGCTAAAAAGGGTGGTAGACCTGGTAAATTTGAGCTGGCCAATGGTGGCACAATTCTACTGGACGAAATTGCAGAAATTCCCCTTAATATGCAGGCTAAACTTTTACGAGTTTTGCAGGAAAAACAGATAATTCGAATTGGAGGCAATGAATATATACCTGTAGATGTCAGGGTAATATGTGCTACCAATAAAAATTTATTAAAGGAAATAGAAAATGGCAATTTCAGGCAGGATTTATACTATCGTTTAAATGTTCTTAACCTGCATATTCCTCCCCTGCGGGAGAGAAAAGGTGATATAATTCTGCTTGCCCAAAACTTTCTGGAGAGAATTTCTCAAAGACTCAATAAAAATATTAAAGGTTTCACAGAAGCTGCTAAAAACTATCTTAAGAATTATGATTGGCCTGGTAATGTCAGGGAGCTGGAAAATATTATTGAAAAAGTAGCAAATTATTGTGAGAAAGATTATATCGACTATAAATTAATGATTAAATTACATGAAACCAAGGAAACTGAATTTGCCAGTAACAGAGATTTAACCTCAAATGATAAAATAATTCCACTGGAGGATAAGAAAAAAGCCTATATTAAAGAAGTGGTTGATCGTTGTGATAATAATATTTCTCGGGCAGCTGAACTGCTGGAAGTAAGCCGGAGAACGGTTTATAAATGGCTGGATGAATAATTAGTAAATTTGGTTCTTCTCCAGATCCGCTGGTGAATTGCCATATATGCTGGATCACCAGGACTACTTATACCTTTAATTGCCGGGGTTTATAGAGTATTGGAAGTTACAAAGCGAAGTGATACTGGAAAAATTTCCTGGTGAGCAGAGCCTTATAGCTTGCAATTATATGCATTACGAAAATGACTGAAACTATAATCAACCATCTGATATGGAGAAGATCCGTGAATTTCTATTGTCGGATTATCCGGGGGCAGGTTTAAAGTTTTATCAGATTAGCTGTATAATTTCTACACTAATGTTTAATTATTTAACTTCAGTTGTATATTTTTTACACACAATTTAACAGTAGAGATTATCTTTGCCTGTATGTCGGCGAGATCTACCTGGAATAAAAGTTGCAATCTTAATGTTAATAGAGGAGAGTTTGGACAAAATTATCCCCCTGCAGCAAAAGGGGGAATTTTGTTTGGAGGATACTTTTATGGAATTTATGGTAATAATACAATACATAAAAACAAAAAAATATTTTAATTTCATTCCGCTTCCAGAGAAATAAACAATATTTATGGGGGAGGACAAAATAATGAAGCTCTCTAATTTAAATCTCAAGTTCAAATTGATGCTGCTATTTCTGCTGATAGGAGTTATACCACTAATTGTTATAGGGTTAATATCAGTAAATACTTCGCAGGAGGAAGTGAGAGAGCAAACCTACAATTCGATTGCTATGATGGGTACGCAGATAGAGAATAATCTGGCTGATTTTTGGCAGGAGAGAGAAGCGGATATAAATACCTTTGTCAATAATAATGAAATTTACGAAAATATGAATTTAATGATCGATCAAACAGCAGAGGGAGAAACATGGGATCTGGACTATTTTGAGTTTCAGGTTAATGAAATAGTTGCAAGCATGCTTGAGGCCAATGCTAATTATGAAGTTATATCCTTAACTGATCCTCAGGGCAGGATTGCTTATTCTACAGAAGAAGAAAATTTAGGAGTAGATTTATCCGCACGGGAGTATTTCCAGGAAGTTTTGGCGGGGGAAATCATGTGGTCAAAACCATATTATTCGGAAATTCTGGAAGATAATGTTATTGCCCTGGCTTCACCGGTTAGAAGTGAAGGGTTAGAAGGTGAAATTGTAGGTACAATTAATCTGGAAATAAGAACTGAAGAAATAGACCAGATAATTCATAGAGGTGTGGAGGAGCTCGGAGCCACTGCTGATTCCTATATAATTGATGGAGAAGGAATGCTTCTGACCGATACTTTGCTGGGTGAGTGGGCCGAAGGAGCTGCTTTACAGGAAAGTATAGAAACAGAGCTTCTTACACATATTGCCAATCCTATTAATGAAGAAAATTTTTCCCATAGAGAAACTGTTGAATATACAGATTATCGGGGTGAACCTGTCCTGGCCCAGCATGAAATTGTAAATTATGGGGATTCAGCCGCGGGATTAGTGATTGAAATAGATCAGCAGGAAATTTTTGCCGGGGCCAATCAATTAAGAAATTATCTGTTAATTTTAGTAGTGGGGGCGGCTATATTAATATCGGTGATTTCTTATTTTATCTCGCGCAGAATTTCTCAACCCATTACATATCTGGCCAGTTTGGTTGAAAAATTTGCTGATTTCGATTTAAAGCTGGCAGATAAAGGTAAAATGGATAATTACAGTGGCAGAGGAGATGAAATTGGCAGAATTGCTTCTTCAATATTTGGCATGAGGGAAAATTTAGTCGAAGTTGTAGATGACGAACAGGAAATGGCAGGAAAACTGGCCTCTTCCAGTCAGCAGCTTTCGGCTCAAAGCGAGGAAATGTCTGCTTCCGCTGAAGAAGTAAGCACTGCCATAGAAGAAGTAGCATCCGGGGCAGAAGAGCAGGCGGCCCAAATTGACGAAACTCAGAATAATATGAGAAAGTTAAGCAAAGGTATAGATACGGTAACTAACAGAGCAGAAGAGATGAGAGAAAAAGCTCAAAGTGTGACAGCCCAAATTGAACGAGGCAATAAAGCTCTGGAAAATTCTTTCGGAAAGATCAGAAGTGTGGACGAAAAATCTGAACAGGTAGCCGAAAATATAAGCAAGCTGGGTGAGCTGTCCGGAGAGATCAGCGATATAGTTGATTTGATCAGTAATGTATCAGAGCAGACCAATTTACTGGCATTGAATGCAGCAATTGAGGCGGCAAGAGCCGGCCAGGCAGGCCAGGGTTTTAGTGTAGTTGCCGAAGAAATAAGAGAATTGGCTGAAGAAACTTCTCAGGCAACTGAAGAAATAGCTGGTTTGATTGCAGATATTCAGAATAGAGTTGATAGCTCTGTTAAGAGAAGTGATGAAACAGTGGCAGCGGTTGATGAAAGTGTTGATGCTATGGAGAACACCAGTGAGACCTTTGATGAAATTGATAGAGCTGTAGATGAGCTGTTAGAGTTTATAGATCAGGTTGTAGACAGTGCCAATGAAATGGCTGCAAATAGCAGTGAAATATCTGCAGCTATGCAGGAGATTGCAGCGGTTAGTGAACAGTCTTCCAGCAATGCTGAAGAAGTAACTGCCGCCAGCCAGGAACAACAGGAAACAATTGAAGAAATTGTCAGGTCTTCAGAAAATCTGGCCGAAATAGCCCAGGACCTGGATGATATAACTGCACAATTCAGAGTTTAATCGTGCAGAGTTTACTGATAAAGATCTATCAATAAGACCTTCAGCATACCGTGTACTTATTACACATATGGGCAAAATCTCAACAATTGGTGTATAATATCTAAACATAAATGATATATTAGATTTTACTTTGCCGTTATGGCGACGATCTCTTCCTGGAATGGATTTTGCATATGTTTATAAGTGAGGATTTGTTATAAAACAAAATTTCATTTGGAGGGGTGTGAAATTGGATCTAAAAAATGATGAACTTTTGGATTTACATGGAAAGATGACTCTCATAAGAGAATTTGAAAAAGCTGCTGAAAGGAATTTCCTGGATAACGAAATTCCTGGTTTTATACACCTCTATATGGGTGAAGAGGCTATAGCCACTGGTATAATTTCCCAGCTGCGAGAAGAAGATTTTATTACCAGCACCCATAGAGGTCATGGACATATGCTGGCCAAGGGTGCAGATCCAAACCAGATGATGGCGGAGCTTTACGGAAAAGAATCCGGTTTTTGTAGCGGCAAAGGCGGTTCAATGCATATTATGGATTTTGATCTCAATGTATTAGGAGCCAATGGGGAAGTGGCTGGTGGTTTGCCGATAGCCTCAGGAGCCGGCCTGGCCATTAAAAAGATTACTAAAACCGATCAAATTGTTGCTTCTTTTTTCGGAGATGGTGCTTCTAATAGAGGGGCTTTTCACGAAGCTTTAAATTGGGCTTCTATTTATGAGCTTCCCATTTTGTTTGTTGTGGAAAATAACTGTTATGCCTCTACAATCAAGCGGGAGAAATCTACCTCAGTAGACGATATCGCTGTTAGAGCTGAGGGATATGACATTGAAGGTCATACTATTGACGGAAATGACCTGGTGGAAGTTTATGAAACAGCCAGTGAACTTATAGAAAAAGTTCGAGAAAACAAAGAGCCAGTACTGCTGGAATGTAAAACCTATCGCCTAAAAGGACATTTTGTCGGAGATCCGGAAGAATATCGCGATGATGAAGAGGTTGAAAAAAGGTGGGAAGAAGAGCCAATAGGCAGATATGAAAATTATTTGATAAATAATACAGAGATAAGCCAGGAAGAACTGAAATCAAGCTGGCAGAAAAGCCAGGAAGTAATAGAAGAAGCTGTAGAATTTGCCAGAAGCGAAGATTATCCCGAGCCAGAAGCAGCGCTGGAAGATCTTTTTGCCGACGACAGTGGTTATCAATATTAAATTTAAATTTTATTATTATCTATTAAAAGGGGATGATATGCCGATGAGTAATGAGACCATCACATATTCTGATGCTATCTGTAGGGCCATAAAAGAGGAAATGGAAAAAGATGATACCATCTTTACCTATGGGGAGGATATTGCAGAGCAGGGGGGGATTTTTGGTCAGTATAGTGACTTAATCGATGAATTTGGTGATAGAGTTATAGATACCCCTATTTCAGAAGAGGTTATATACGGCTCGGCAGTTGGAGCTGCCCTGGCCGGAACTCGACCTATAGTGGAGTTTCACTTTGCTGATTTTCTTTTTACCGGCATGACAGCTATAACCAACCAGATCATGAAAATTAGATATATGTCCGGTGGGCAGGGCGATCTCCCGATTATTTTGCGTGGTCCTGACGGCAGGGCTCAGTCTGCGGCGGCTCAGCATTCACAGAGTATAGAAACCATATTTATGCATGTTCCTGGTATTAAAGTTGCAATTCCCTCCACCCCGAGAGATGTTTACGGATTATATAAAACTGCCCTCAATCAGCCTGATCCTGTGATTTTCTTTGAACACAAGATGCTGTACGACAGGGAGGGGGAAGTGAGCACCGATGAGTTTTCCATCGAATTTGGAGATGCAGATATAAAGAGAGAAGGAGGTGATATTACTGTAATTACCACGGGCAGAATGGCTCATGAAAGTCTTAAGGCTGCCGAAGAACTGGCTGGAGAAGGGATATCTCTTGAAGTTATTGATCTTAGAACTCTTGTTCCCTGGGACAGAGAAACGGTACTGGAGTCTGTTAAGAAAACAGGAAGAATTTTAATCACCCATGAAACCTGGCGCAGAGCTGGCTGGGGTGCTGAAGTAGCCTCGTATATTCAAGAAAATGCTTTTGATTATCTGGATGCTCCTATAAGAAGAGTTGGTGCTTATAATGTACCCAACTCTTTTGCGCCTACTCAGGAAGAATTTATTATGCCAGATGCGGATAATGTGCTGGAAGAGGCCCGCAAGTTCACTATTTATGATGAGGTAAATTAAAAAACAATCACAGTATGAATGGTTCAGCAAATATTTGCAAATAATACAACTAAGGGGTGAGTTATTTTGTTTAAAAAATCTTTGGTTATTGCTCTGGTAATAATGTTCGCTTTTAGCGGGGTGGCACTTGCTGATGAGGCAAATTATCGCGATTCTTACACTCTTAGCTACAATGTAGCACCTGGCTTTCCCTGGGGTATGACAGTTGAATATTTTGTAGATGAAGTTGAGGAAAGGACAGATGGCAGAATTGAAATCAACGCTGTAGGTGGCTCCGAGTTAGCAGGTGGCGATCAAACTGAGGTTTTTTCCATGGTAAGAGCTGGAGCTATTGATATGGCTATTGAGTCGACTATCAATATTTCACCTCAGATTCCTGCTATGAATTTATTTTCTCTCCCCTTCTTCTTTGATGGTTATGAAGATCTTGATGCTGTTTTAGAAGGTCAAGCAGGAGAGATGTTAATTGAAGAAATGGAAGATATGGGAGTTGTAGGAGTCGGCTGGGGTGAAAATGGTTTTAGAGAGTTAACCAATAATGTCCGGCCTGTTCATTCACCCGAGGATATGAGTGATCTCAGTTTTCGGGTTGTTGGCTCTGAAATTTATATAGATATATTCCATGAACTGGGAGCAGATCCTCTGACAATGCCCTGGGGAGAAGCAACTACAGGATTTGAACAGGGCACTGTTGATGGCCAGGAAAATCCCATTCTGGGTGTACAAATTCCCACCTATATCTGGGAATTTCATGAATATCTGACAATCTGGAATTATCTGGCAGATCCACTGGTATTCTTTACCAATGAAGGAGTATTCAATACATTTACAGAAGAAGATCAGGAAATTCTTTTAGAAGCTGCCGATGATGCCCTGGAATTTGGCAGAATGTTGACCAGATATAATCTTGATGATGGTACAGCTAAAGAATATATAGATGAGATGATTGAGACCGGGGAAGATCGAGGTTATGCCGAAAATTACCTGGATGAGATCAGACTGGATGATGGTGAGATTGATCCCATAGCTTATTTAGAAGAACAGGGGATGCAGGTAAATGAATTGACCGAGGAAGAAAGAGAAGTTTTTGAAGAGGAGACTGAGGGTGTTTATGATGAATGGATTCCTCGCATCGGTGAAGACATTTATGAAGCAGCTTTAGAAGATATGGGCAGATAAGCTAAAGCCATATTAAGCTGCTTTCCCTGAGAGTTTTTAAGATAGTTGAGGCAGGGCCTGATTTGCCAGGCCCTGCTTCTTCATTAAATAACTGGAGATCTGTGAATTTGCTTCTGGAGGTGATTGGGCCATTAAATTCATAAAAAAATTACTGGGGAATTTAGAGGAATATTTTACAGGGCTTTTGATCTGGATAATGGTGACTATAGCTTTTGTTAATGTGTTATCAAGATACTTACTGGGTCTTTCCCTGGCTTACATGCATGAAATTTCTGTCAATCTGTTCGTATGGCTTACCCTGTTTGGGGCAGCAATAGCTTTTAAAAATGATGATCATCTTAAAGTTTCTGTGCTGGTAAACAGATTATCACCTAAAAAACAAAAAATAATTAATATCTTTGGCTATCTGGTTATAATATTATTTTTTGCTGTGCTTTTATATACAGGCTATAATCAGACAGTAGATGAAATAGAGATGGGGCTGACTACAGGAGCAATGGGTATACCCAGCTGGTGGTATACAGTTGGTCTACCACTGGGCAGTGGCTTAATAATTTTACGGATGGTCTGGAAAATATATCAGGAATTGAGCGGGCAGCCGCCTAAGAGGAGTGAATAAATATGGCGTTATTTGGCAATGTAACTTTAACAATATTTGTAATATTTTTTGTCCTATTAGTTCTTAAAGTTCCCATTGCAATTACTCTGGGCATATCAGCTATCTATGGAGTTTATGGAGCAGGTTTGAGCATGACCATGATTCCCTATAACTTTCGCGGAGGTATAGCTGGCTTTTCACTTCTGGCCATTCCCTTTTTTATAATGGCAGGTGTGATCATGGAGAAGACCGGAATGGCAAAAAGACTGATCCGTTTTATGAGAATGCTCGTTGGTCCAATTCCAGGTGGTCTGGCTATTTCAGCTGTTATAGTAGCTCTTTTCTGGGGAGCAGTTTCCGGTTCAGGTCCGGCAACTGTGGCTGCTCTGGGGACAATTATGATACCGGGGATGGTTAAATCCAATTATGATAAAGACTTTGCTACAGCAGTAATTTCTGTCAGCAGCGGCCTGGCTATAATTATACCTCCCAGTATCGCATTTATCGTGTATGGTCAGGTGGCAGGTGCTTCCATAGGTACATTGTTTATAGCGGGTATTATTCCTGGAGTTTTAGTCGGGCTGGCTCTATGTTTAGTAGTGTTTATAATCTCTCGTAAGAGGGGCTACAAAGGAGAAGAGTGGAAAAGCCTTGATGAATTATGGGAGGCTTTTAAAGGAGCATTTTGGGCCTTTATGACACCTGTTGTTATTCTGGGGGGAATATATGGAGGAATTTTTACTCCCACAGAAGCTGCTTCAGTCGCAGTTTTTTACGGTTTATTTGTAGGATACTTTATTTATGGGACGTTAGATTTTAAAAGCCTGTTTAAAATAGGGGTAGATGCTGCCAATACCACAGCAGTAGTTATGCTGGTTTTGGGGTGTGCAACTCTTTTTACCTGGATAGGAACCAATCTGGGATTTATAGCAGATGCTTCTGATTTTCTCCTGGGGATTTCTGATTCGGAACTTATAACCCTCTTTTTTATTAATTTGATAGTTCTGGTTTCCGGCATGATTATAGATCCGGTCTCCATATACTATATATATGTTCCAATTCTTCAGCCCATAATGATGCAGATGGGCTGGGATCCTATCTGGTTTGGTGTTGTCATGACGGTTAATCTGGCTGTCGGCCAGGTATCTCCTCCGGTCGCTGTCAATTTATACGTAGGCTCCAATATTTCCGGGATATCTCTGGAAAGGTTATCGAAAGAAGCTCTACCCTTGATTGCAGGGGTGCTAATTGCATTAATCTTAATTGTCCTTTTCCCTGCGATTACTACAATTGTTCCTTCAATGCTTGGAATGTTATAGCAGGCAATTTTATGTGATTGTAACTTGCGGCTATTAAAATATATTAAAACAGGGGTGAAATTTTACAATGGCCAGCGAAGTTGCTATGCCTAAACTTGGACTAACCATGGAAGAAGGCACGGTGGTTAAATGGGTAAAAGATAAAGGAGATAAAATAAATAAAGGTGATATTGTTGTTGAGATAGAAAGTGATAAAATCACCAATGAAGTGGAAGCTGAATCGGAAGGCATTCTGGCAGTGAAAAAATTTGCTGAAGGGGAAGTAGCAGAAGTAGGAGAAGTTCTGGGTTTAATTGCGGAAAATGAAAGTGAGATATCAGAGCTTGAGCAGCAGGATGAAACTAAGATTTCTGGAGGCTCAGAAGTCGAAACTGAAAAAACTGCTGAGGTTACTTCTGTTGATAATGAAGTTTCTGTTGAGCAAAGGGGAAATGGAGAACTGGAGAAACCAGCTTCTCCTAAAGCTAAAAAAGCTGCCGAAGAACTGGATGTAAATCTGGAAGATGTAGAAATCATCAAAGGAGAACGTATAACTTCGGAAGATGTTAAAATCTTTGCGCAAACAGAACAGAAGGCCCAAGAAGAGAAGGCAATAAAAATCACTCCAGTAGCAGAAAAAATGCTGGATACCCACGGGCTTTCCCGGGAGGATGTAAAACAAGTTGCCAGCGGTTCAAGAATATCTTCAGATGATGTGGAAGAGTTTCTGAAGACCAGAGATGAAGTTTCTGTTGAGCCAAGTTCAGCAGATAGGGTGGAACAGGTGGAGATGTCTCAAATGCGGAGGACAATTGCGGAGAATATGAGTAAGAGCTGGGAAGCCCCTCATGTATATCTCCGTTCGGAAATAAATGTTGAAAAGCTTTTTGCAGTTCTGGAATCTTTCCGGGATGATGATATAGATATTTCCCTCAATGATATAATTTCTCTGGTAACTGTTAGAACTCTTATGGAGCATCCTGATTTGAATGCCACGTATCAGGATGGTCAGATTAACCGGCATAAAGACGTTAATCTGGGGATAGCTGTTGCTGTAGATTCAGGATTGATAGTGCCAGTTGTTCCCCGGGCAGATAAAATGACCCTTAAAAAATTAGCTCAAAATGTGCATGATAAAATTGAAAGAACAAGAAGTGGTGAGATTGAACCGGAGGAATATCAGGGAGGCACTTTCACTCTCAGTAATCTGGGTATGTATGGTATTGATGAATTTACCGCGGTTTTAAATCCTCCCCAGGTTGGCATACTTGCTGTAGGGAAAGTGCAAAATCATGTGATAAAAGAAGATGACGAAATTAAAAATGAACGAAGGATTAATTTCACATTAGGTATTGATCACCGGGCTATTGATGGTGCCCAGGGAGCCAGATTTCTGCAGACCTTTGAGGAGTTCGTCCAGAATCCTTATAACATGTTATAAATATACAAAACAAAGTGAAATAAAATTAATTTAAGCAGGTATAATTTTAAGGAGGTTTAGAAGGAAATGAATTATGATCTGGCTGTAATTGGATCAGGTCCTGGTGGATATAGTGCTGCAATTAAAGCCGGGCAGCTAGGGTTAGATACAGCAATAATTGAAAAAGAAAATATTGGTGGCACCTGTGTTAACTGGGGATGTATACCAACTAAGGCCCTGATTGAAGGGGCAGCAAAAAGATTTGAGCTAAATTCGGACTACCATCCAGGTTTTCAGATAAACGATTTTGACTTTGATTTTTCCGGACTGCATGAATGGAAGGATGAAGTGGTTTACACTTTAGTTCAGGGCGTAAAAAGTCAGTTACAAAGAAATAATGTTGATATTTATAGGGATGAAGGAATTCCCCTTTCCGGGCAGGAAATACTGCTGCGGGAAAAAGATGAAACAATCAAGGCGAAAAAAACAATTCTGGCTATGGGTTCTAAACCTATGCGACTTCCCATTCCGGGCATTGATCAGGAAGGAGTCTTGACCAGCAAAGATCTGCTGTCTCTGGAAAAAATCCCTGCCAGTCTTGCTGTAATTGGGGGAGGAGTTATAGGGCTGGAATTTGCCTATATATTCAATGCTCTGGGAAGCGAAGTGAGCGTCATTGAAATAGAAGATCGGGTCCTCCCCTTTGAAGATAGGGAAGTAGCCGAAAAACTTTACGATAGCCTGCAGGAACAGGGGGTTGAATTCGAGTTAAACTCTGAACTTAAATATGTGAAGCAGCACAGGGACAAATTGAAATTAAATCTGGCCGATGATTCTGTGGTGGAAGCTGAAAAAGTCCTCATGGCTGTAGGAAGAGAGCCCAATCTTCCCGCGGATATGGGTATAAAAGTTGTTAAAAATAACGGTTATGTCAGAACAGATGAATATATGCAAACAGACCTTGAAGATGTATATGCCATAGGAGATATAGTTGATAGTCCGGAACTGGCCCATGTAGCTTTTGCTGAAGGAATAACCGCTGCCAAAAATGCAGCCGGTTATTCCGAAAAAGTAAATTACGGAGCTATTCCCCGGGTTGTATATACCCATCCAGAAGTTGCGGCAGCAGGGTTGTCAGAATCAGAAGCTAAAAAGAAATACGGAGACATCGAAACTTATGTATATCCTGCTAGAGCCAGTGGTAGAGCTATGACCATGAACAAAACAGATGGTTTTGTTAAAATAATCAAAGCAGATAGATACGATGAGGTAGTCGGAGCCCATATTATTGGGCCTAACGCGGGTGAGCTCATTTCTGGCCCCACCCTGGGAATGAACCTGGAAATAACTGTTGAAGAGCTGGCTGAGACAATAATGCCGCACCCAACTTTATCTGAAAGTATTATGGAAGCCGCTCATATGGCAGGAACAGGTTCTGTTCATTATTAGAGCTGTGGTTTGAGAAAAATAATATTATTATAATTATGAGTTTTTGCTTTTGATTAGATCCTTGACAAATGCAATTCCTTTAGCTATAATGGTTTAAAATCAATTCAATTTAATATGTTAAATTGAAAATTAGATAAAAGCGCTGAAAAGGAAGAGTAGGTTATATTCATTTCTCAGAGAGGGGAGAACAGCGGCTGGAAATCTCCCTGAAATATATAACTGAAAATCCCCTTGGAGCAGGCCTCTGAACCCGTTTACTATCGGCAAGTAAGAATGGTCCGGTTTTATTATTTATAATCGTTATTCAGTTTGAGTGAATCCGGATTTATGAATTTTTATGGATTAATATAGAGTGGTATCGCGGCCCTTTCCGTCTCTATTCCCGGAGATGGAAAGGGTTTTTCAATTTGAAAATGTTTCAGTTTTTCTGCAGACAAAGTTGAAAAATACTGTTTTAGTCCAGAGCCTAATTATTATTTTCAAGGGGTGAATACAAAAATGACCGAAGTATATTATGAACAGGATGCGGAGCTAACTTATCTGGAGGACAAAAAGTTTGCGATCATTGGATATGGTAATCAGGGAAGAGGACAGGCTCTAAACCTGAGAGATTCAGGAGTTGATGTGGTGCTAGGATTGCGGCCAGAAGGTGAAAGTTATGACCGGGCTGTAGAAGATGGATTTGAGCCGGTGACTGTATCAGAGGCGGCAGAACAGGGAGATATTGTTCAGATGTTGATTCCCGATACGGGGCAAAAACAGGTGTATCAGCAAAAAGTAGGAGAAAAATTGAGAGAAATGATGAATTTACAGGAGGATGAGTGATGACAGTCAAAATTTTCGATACTACACTCAGGGATGGCGAACAATCTCCCGGGGTAAATTTAAATGCAGAAGAGAAATTAAGAATCGCCAGACAGCTGGAGAAACTGCAGGTAGATGTAATTGAGGCCGGTTTTCCTGTGGCTTCTGAAGGTGATTTTCGTTCGGTCAAAAAAATTGCTGCCGAAATTTCTGGGGCAACTATTGCCGGGCTGGCCCGGGCTAACAGCGGTGATATAGAAAGAGCCTGGCAAGCAGTCAAAGCAGCTGAAAAACCCCGCATTCATACTTTTATAGCTGCCTCTCCGGTACATATGAAACATAAACTGAAGAAATCTCCAGCAGAAGTGAAACAGCAGGCCGTAGAGGCTGTTCAACAGGCTAAAGGTTATACAGATGATGTGGAATTTTCAGCTGAAGATGCTTTTCGCAGTGATAGAGATTTTCTCTGTCAGCTTTTTCAGGAGGTTATTGCTGCAGGGGCCACTACTGTAAATATTCCTGATACTGTGGGTTATGCTACCCCCCGGGAATTCGGAAACCTGGTTGCTTACATTATAAACAATGTCAGCAATATAACGGAAGCAGAGATCAGTGTACACTGTCATGATGACCTGGGAATGGGAACCGCTAATTCTCTGGCTGCGGTAGAAAAAGGAGCGGCCCAGGTGGAATGTGCAGTCAATGGCATCGGAGAAAGAGCTGGTAATGCGGCCCTGGAAGAGGTTGCCCTTGCTCTTTACACCCGGGAGGATTATTATCAGCAGGAAACATCCCTGAATCTGGAAGAAATTCATCGCACCAGTCGCCTGGTCAGCAATCTAACCGGTATGGATATACAGCCCAATAAGGCGGTAGTAGGAGAAAATGCTTTCGCACATGAATCTGGCATTCATCAGGACGGGGTGCTGAAGGAAAGGACTACCTATGAAATAATGGATGCGGAAACCATCGGTCTGGAAGAAAATAAAATTGTCCTGGGTAAACACTCTGGCCGCAGTGCCTTTAAAGAAAAATTAACTGACCTGGGTTTTGAGTTAAACGCGGAAGAATTAAATGATGCTTTTACCAGATTCAAAGAACTCACCGATCGTAAAAAAGAGATTACCAATCTGGACCTGGAGGCTATAGTGGAAGGTCAGCTGGTACAGGGGGATCAGGTCCTGGAATTGAAGAAGGTTCAGGTGACTACCGGTCTGGGCATATCAACGGCCACAGTTCATATGGAAAAATCTGGAGAAAAAGTGCTGGAGTCAGCCTGCTCGGAAGGTGGTCCTATAGATGCTGTTTATGAGACTATCAATCAGATAACAGGCCATGATTGTAAACTTCGGATATTTAAAATAGATGCCATAACTGGAGGCAAAGATGCTTTAGGACATGTTACTGTAAAAATCGAAAGCAACTCAAAAGCAGGTCAAGATAACAGTGGCATTTACCTGGGCCGGGGTGTCAGCACCGACATTTTAAAAGCAAGCACCCTTGCTTATGTAAATGCTACAAATAGGATGCTGGCCGCAGAAAAATAGGAGGAAAATATGATGGCTATGACCATGGTAGAAAAAATTCTTTCAGCCCATACTGAGAGAAACTCGCTTAAACCCGGGGAGATAGTGGAAGCAGAAGTTGATCTGGTTCTGGGTAATGATATTACCGCCCCGGTGGCAATAGAAGAATTCAATAAAATAGGAGTAGATGAAGTTTTTGACCGGGACAAAATTGCCCTGGTTCCGGATCATTTTGCCCCCAATAAGGATATTGATTCTGCCCGCCAGTGCAAAGTTCTGCGAGAATTTGCCCGGGAACAGCAAATAACTAACTATTTTGAGCTGGGAGAAATGGGAATAGAACACTGCCTGTTACCAGAGGCCGGGCTGGTGCTTCCGGGACAGATCATAATTGGTGCTGATTCTCACACCTGTACTTACGGAGCTCTGGGGGCCCTTGGGACCGGAGTTGGTAGCACCGATATGGCTGCAGCTATGGCGGCAGGTGAAGCCTGGTTTAAAGTTCCAGAAACCATGAAATTTGTCTTTAAGGGAGAGCTGGATGAATGGGTGGGCGGTAAGGATTTGATTCTGCAGACTATAGGTGATATTGGAGTGGATGGAGCATTATATAAAGCCATGGAATTTACCGGTGAAGTTATCGATAATTTACCCATGAGTGAGAGAATGACAATGGCCAATATGGCCATTGAAGCCGGGGCAAAATGTGGCTTGATGGCCGTGGATGAAGAAACCAGAAATTATCTGCAGGAAAGGACTGATAAAGATTATACTGCTTATGAAAGTGATGAAGATGCTGAATATGAAGAAATAATTGAGTATGACGTAAGTTCTTTAGAGCCTCAGGTTGCTTTGCCCCATTTGCCGGAAAATTCCGTGGGAATAAGTGAAATTGGGGAAATTGAGATAGACCAGGTAGTAATAGGTTCCTGCACCAATGGGCGTCTGAGGGATCTGCAAATTGCGGCTGAGTTACTGGCAGAACGAAAAAAAGCTGCAGGTCTGAGATTGATCGTGATTCCCGGCACTCAGACAATATATAAGCAGGCTCTGGAATCCGGTATTATCAGCACTTTTCTCTCGGCAGGTGCAGCTATCAGCACCCCAACATGTGGTCCCTGCCTGGGTGGACATATGGGAGTTTTGGCCAGAAATGAAAAAGCTGTTGCTACCACCAATAGAAATTTTGTGGGCAGAATGGGACATCCGGAGAGCGAAGTTTATCTTGCAGGCCCGGCAGCAGCAGCGGCCTCAGCTCTGACAGGAAAAATAACTGCTCCCCGGGAGGTGCTTTAAGTGAATTTAAAAAATATAAGTGGCCAGGTATGGAAATATGGCGATGATATTGATACTGATGTTATTATTCCCGCTCGTTATTTAAATACTTCGGATCCAGACAAATTGGCTCGACACTGCCTTGAGGATCTTGATGCAGAATTCAGGGAAAAGATGAAAACAGGGGATATCATTGTGGCCGGCGAAAATTTTGGCTGTGGCAGTTCCCGCGAACATGCCCCGCTTGCTCTCAAGGGTGCAGGTGTAGGCTGTATAATTGCAGCATCGTTTGCCCGTATTTTTTATCGCAATTCTATTAATATTGGGCTTCCCATAGTGGAAAGCGAAAAGGCTGCTTCGGAAATATCACAGGGGGATGAGGTCAGAATTAATTTAAATGAGGGGATTGTTACAAATATAACGCAAAAAGAAAAATACGCCATAGATCCTTTTCCTCCTTTTATTCAGAAGTTAATCGAAGCCGGCGGACTAATAGAATATACCAGAAGAAAGGTGAGTAAATAATATGGAAACAGCAGATATAGCAGTTATTCCCGGGGATGGTATAGGGCCTGAAGTTATAGAAGAAGGATTGAAAGTTTTAGAAAATGTTACTGAGGGGGAGAAGCTTAAACTGAATTTTCGCCGCTTTCCTCTGGGAGCAGATCATTATTTGAGCACCGGAGAAACTCTGTCGGCAGAAACCAAAGCTGACCTGAAAAAATTTGATGCTATTTATATGGGAGCAGTAGGTGACCCCCGGGTGGAATCGGGAGTTTTGGAAAAAGGAATTCTGTTAAATATTAGATTTTCTTTTGACCAGTATATAAATTTGCGTCCCATAAAATTAAGACAGGAAAAATATACTCCCCTTAAGGATAAAAAACCTGCGGACATCGATATTATGGTAATTAGAGAAAACACTGAGGGGCTTTATGTGGACAGCGGAGGTTTTGTGCGAAAAAATACGGAACAGGAAATTGCTATTCAGGAGATGGTTAATTCTTATTACGGAGTTAGCAGAGTTATAGATTATGCTTATAATTTTGCCGCAGACAAAAATAAAAATTTGACTTTATGTGATAAAAGCAATGTTCTGGGATATGCTCATGACTTATGGCAGAGGGTTTTTAGGCAAAAGGGAGAAGAATTTAACGAAGTTTCTCGCAATCATATTCTGGTAGATGCTCTGGTTATGAAGCTGGTTAGAAATCCGGAAGAACTGGAAGTTATAGTTACCTGCAATATTTTCGGGGATATAATTACTGATCTGGGAGCTGAACTGCAGGGGGGAATGGGTATGGCAGTTTCAGCAAATATTAATCCTCAGGGCTTATCAATGTTCGAACCAGTTCATGGTTCTGCCCCCGATATTGCAGGTGAGGGAATTGCCAATCCCCTGGCAGCAATTCTGGCCGGAGCAGAAATGCTGGAAAAGCTTGGTTATCCCCCCTATGCCCGCAAAATAAGACAGGCTGTTACTAGCGCTTTACAGGAGGATAAAATCACTGTAGATATGAAGGGAGAGCTTTCCACTTCAGAACTGGGAAATTATATCTGCGGTGTGTTATAATAGAAGTTAACTGTTAGCTGGCAGTTAAGGAGCAGTGGAAACCACTTAAAATCAAAAATAACATAATTCAGGAGTGATGACTGTGAATAGAGATATTTCTATCAACAAAACTGAACGTCCTAAAAATATTCCTCCGGATGATGAAATTGGTTTTGGTCAGATATTTACTGACCATATGTTCATCATGGATTATAATAAGAAAGATGGCTGGCATGATCCCCGGATAGAACCATATCAGGATCTGGAGATCGATCCTGCCTCATCTTTTTGCCATTATGGACAGATGACTTTTGAGGGATTGAAAGCTTACAGGGATAAAAATGGCAACCCCAGGCTTTTCCGCCCCCGGAAAAATGGAGAAAGAATGGTAAATTCCAATGAAAGAATGTGTATGCCGGCAGTTGATCCGGAGTTTTTTGTAGAGGCCATAAAAACTCTGGTCCAGGTGGATAAAAAATGGATACCAGAAAAAGCGGGAACTGCTTTATACATTCGTCCTTTTGTTCTGGGAACAGAAACCTATCTGGGGTTAAAGCCGGCCGATGAATACAAATTTATAATTATTGCTTCACCAGTAGGCCCTTATTATCCGGCAGGTTTAAAGCCCACTAAAATACTGGTGGAAACTGAATATGTGCGTGCTGTTCAGGGAGGTACAGGGGAAGCCAAAACTGCCGGCAATTATGCTAAAAGTTTTAAAGCCCAGAGCAGAGCAGCTGAACAGGGATATGATGGGGTTTTATGGCTTGATGGTAGAGAGAAAAAATATGTGGAAGAAGTCGGGGCGATGAATGTTTTCTTTAAAATTGATGATACAGTGGTGACCCCGGAGCTGACAGGGACTATACTGCCAGGAATTACTAGAGATTCTATCATCAAAATTTTACAGGACTGGGGCCAGAATATTGAAGAAAGAAAAATCACCATTTCTGAAGTAGCGGATGCATATAATAACGGCAGCCTTCAGGAAGCTTTTGGGACCGGAACGGCAGCTGTGGTGGCTCCAATCGGCAAATTGCAGTGGAATGACCTGGCTTTGGAAATAGATCTAGAAGAGCCCGGGGGAATGACCCAGAAATTGTATGATCATCTAACAGGTATCCAGCGAGGCAGAAAAGAGGACAAATTTGATTGGACGATGAAAGTATAAAAATTAACCCTGCAGACGATCTGCTCTAAATATAATAGCTATAACCCTTGATTTAGCTGAAAATTTCTGTTATACTTCATTTTAATAATTTCATAAAGTAAAAAAATGAGGAAAGGGCTTAAGTAAGCTGCTGCTCTGCAGTGAGTGGTAAGCTGAATTTCACCCTGGAATTGCCGGCTGAAATAATGAGTAAGCTGGGCCGTATTCCGTCGTTATCCGGTGAGGAAGTGATTGCTTCCAATAAAGAGAGGACCTAAAGATTGTTTTTAGGTTCAATCAGGTGGTACCGCGAGTAAAGTCGCCCTGATAAGGGGCGGCTTTTTTTAATTGGCTGAACAAATATTATTTTCATAAGGAGGAATTATCATGTTAATATTGTTAGATTCGTCTGAGCAAAATGTAAAGCAGGAGGTAGAAGAAATTTTGCCCCGAGAAGATTGGGAGGTGTTTGAGTTTTCCGCCAGTACTGAAATAATCGTAGCAGAACTTAAAAAAATGAAAGATGAGTATTCTGCCGATTTACAGGAAAGACTGCAGACAATTAAAGCAGTTAAAAAGGTTATCTCTATATCTGAACCCTTTCAACTTACGTCCCGCAAATTAAAGCCAGAAGGCTCGGTTATCGAAGTCGATGGAGTTAAAATTGGTGATGGCAATCCTACCATTATGGCCGGCCCCTGTTCGGTAGAGGATGAGGACCAGATTATCACCACAGCCAGAGAGGTTAGTCAGGCTGGAGCTGAAATACTGCGTGGGGGTGCCTACAAACCCCGCACTTCTCCCTATTCTTTTCAGGGTTTAGGAGAAAAAGGCCTGAAACTGCTGGATCTGGCCAGACAGGAGACCGGTCTCAAAGTAATAACCGAGCTGATGGATATTGCACATCGTGACCTGGTGGCAAAATACACAGATATTATCCAGATTGGCTCGCGCAACATGAAAAATTACTCGCTGCTGGAAGCTGTGGGAAAACTGGATAAACCTGTTATGCTCAAAAGAGGTATGGCTTCCCCGGTGAAAGACTGGCTGCTGGCTGCTGAATATATAATGGCTCAGGGCAATCATCAGGTTATGCTCTGTGAACGGGGTATAAAAACCTTTGGAGAAAAAACTCGATATACTATGGATTTAAGTTCAATACCTTTAGTAAAAGAAAAAAGCCATCTGCCTGTTATTGCAGACCCCAGTCACGGGACAGGACGCTGGGAGCTGGTGCCTCCTATGGCCAGAGCAGCTGTAGCCTGTGGAGCTGATGGTCTGCTGATAGAAGTGCACCCCCGTCCTGAACAGGCTCTGTCTGATGGACAGCAATCATTAAAGCCGGAGAAATTTGCTCGTTTAATGCAGGAAATAGATCAGCTAAAAACCTTGAGTCCTGTAGATGATATTCTGCAGGAAGCAGTCTCATTTTAGGCTGATTTACCATGAAGATTTTATATCTGGGACCTGAAGGTACATTTACGGCCAGAGCTGCTCATTATTTTCGCGGGAAATTATCTGAGCGGACTGAAAAACATGAGTTTCATTCCTGTCAGAATATAGGCGAACTTGCTCATAAAGTTGAACAACATCAGGAGGGAAAGGGCATCATCCCTCTGGAAAATTCTCTGGAAGGTTCGGTGAATGAAACTCTCAATCTGTTAGCCCATGAAGTTAAAGTTAATATCAGAGCCGAGATCAATCTGCCCATAACTCATAATTTGATTGGAAAAGCTGCCCAAAAGTTATATAATATAAATAGAATCATCTCCCATCCTCAGGCTCTGGCTCAATGCCGTCAGACTCTGCAGGAGATAATACCGGGAAATGTGACCACCGAAACAGCGTCCAGTACAGCCGAAGCTGTCAAAAGTCTGCAAAATTTTGCCGGTGATACTGCTGCCCTGGGCACTAAAAAAGCTGCGGAATTACATGGCTGCAGAATTTTAAAAGAGAATGTGCAGGATAACGAGGACAACTGGACCAGATTCATAGTGATTGGCAACCAGGACCAGCCTCAGGTGGCAGGAGATAAAAAGACGTCTTTAATTTCTATTCCGGTAGAGAATAGACCGGGAATTCTGCATGAAATTTTAGAGGAGTTTGCTCTTCGGAATATCAATCTAACTAAAATTGAATCCCGGCCCACCAGAAATGAACTGGGGGAATATTTGTTTTTTATCGATCTGGATGGTTCTCGGGTTGAGGAGGAGATAAATGCTGCTCTCAGGGGAGTAGCAAAAAAATCCTCTCATCTGCAGATGCTGGGTAGTTATCCTACATATTATGTTGAGGATTAGTATTTTTCCGGGAGATTGACTCTGCTGGATACAGAGGGGAATAAACTTAAATCCAGGTTATCCAGGCTATCAATATTGCTAACAATCATCACAAGTAATTGCAGATATGACAGTCATTTATGAGCAAGAAGCCATATTTAGAAAGCCATTAGCTATTATGAGGTAATGAGAGGATAAGTTTATTCCAGCCGAAAAAGGAGGTTTAAAATACAGCTCATGAGCATTTTTGAGATTATGGGACCGATTATGATTGGTCCTTCCAGTTCTCATACAGCCGGAGCAGTCAGGCTGGCCAGGCTGGCCCGTTTCATTGCCGGAGGAAAGGTTAAAAAAGCTGTTTTGAAATTACATGGCTCATTTGCCACCACCTACAGGGGTCATGGTACTGATAAAGCCCTGATAGCTGGCCTGCTTGGTTTTGACCTGGATGATGTTCGCATTCGCCGGGCTTTTAAACAGGCAGAAGCAAAGAACCTTCAGTATGAATTTGAAAAAATTGAGCTGCGGGGTGTCCATCCCAATACTGTTGTCTTTGAATTGAGCACAGAAGATAATAGTAGATTAACTGTTAGAGGTGCTTCTCTGGGCGGAGGCGAAGTAATGATAAACAAAATCGATGAATATGAAGTTGAGATCACGGGAAAATATTCCACCCTGTGGTTGGTGCATAAAGATATGCCGGGAATGGTCGGCAGAATAACTTCGCTGCTGGGCAGCTATCAGGTTAACATAGCCAGCATGAAAAATCAGCGGCGAAAAAAAAGAGAGAGGGCCTCCAGTATTATTGAGCTGGATCAGGATATTCCGGAAGCTTTATTAGAACATTTGACAAATATACCTGATATTAATTTTGTCCGCCGGATTCCTGCTTTAAATTAAAGGCAAGCACCTGTAATAAGAGTCATTTAAAAGGAGGCGCTATTGATGGAGTATAAATCTCTGGCAGATTTAAAACAACTATCAGAAAATGAAGATATACCACTGTGGGAAGTGATATTACAGCAGGAGATTTCAGAGGAAGAAACAACCCGCGAGCAGATCACAGCCAGAATAGAAGAGCAGCTAGAGGTGATGGAGTCAGCGATCAGGAAAGGCAAAGAAAACAGTTTAGAGTCACCGGGAGGTTTGAGCGGGGGCGATGCCCGTAAGCTGGTGGATTCTGAATTTGATTTGAGCTGTGATTTAAACAAAAAAGCAGCAGAAGCAGCTCTGGCCATTGCCGAAGTAAATGCCGGCATGGGCAAAATTGTGGCCGGGCCTACTGCTGGTGCCAGTGGGATTGTCCCGGCGGTAGTTGTGTCTCTGGCCCGGGAATATAATTTTAGCCGGAAAAAGCAGATACGAGGTATATTAACAGCAGCAGGCCTGGGGAAAATTGCAGCCAGAACTGCCACACTTTCTGGAGCTGCCGGAGGGTGCCAGGCAGAATGTGGTGTGGGCTCCGGGATGGCAGCGGGAGCAGCTGTGGCCATGTTTGAGAATAATTCCCGTAAAATAATCCATGGCTTTGCCCTGGCTGTGAAAAATTTACTGGGACTGGTATGTGACCCGGTAGCCGGCCTGGTAGAAGTACCCTGTGTAAAAAGAAATGCCTTTGCAGCCACCCACTCTCTGACTGCGGCTAATCTGGCCCTGGCCGGCATAGAAAGTGTTATTCCTCCTGATGAAGTTATCGCAGCCATGGGACAAATAGGCGACTTATTGCCAGCCAGCTTAAAAGAAACAGCTGAAGCTGGACTGGCTGCTACAGAAACAGGCCGTAAAATTGAACAGGATATCTCAGGACAGGATTAGCCGGCAGATAGAACTGATTCTATGGCCTGAGCCAGATCAGTTCGCAAATCTTCTGGATGCTCTATTCCTGCGCTGAGCCGAATGAGACCATCTTTGAGACCGGCTTCCAGGCGTTTTTTCCGGGGGATAGAGGCATGAGTCATGACTGCGGGCTGCTCAATGAGGCTCTCTACACCTCCCAGGCTTTCCGCCAGTGTAAATATTTCGGTGGAGGAGCAGACTTCAGCAGTTTCTTCCAGGTCGGCTGCCAGCTCGAAACTCAGCATACCTCCGAAATCATCCATCTGCCGGGAAGCCAGCTCATGCCCGGGATGTGAAGACAAACCGGGATAATATACCTGGCTGACCTGTTTATGCTCCTGCAGCCAGGAGGCGATTTTCCTGGCATTATTGCAATGTTTGTCCATCCGCACTGAAAGGGTTTTTATCCCCCGCAAAACCAGAAAACAGGCAAATGGGCCCGGAGTGGCTCCAATACTATTTTGATAAAATCCCAATTTTTCATCCAGCTCCGGATCATCAGTGACCAGGGCTCCTCCAATTACATCTGAATGCCCACCCAGGTATTTGGTAAGTGAATGAGAAACAATATCTGCTCCCAGCTCCAGCGGCTGCTGTAGATAAGGAGTGGCGAAAGTATTATCCACAGCACACAGCGCCTCATTTTTGTGGGCAATCTCGGCCAGCGATTTTATGTCATTTATCGCCAGCAGAGGATTTGTGGGTGTTTCTACCCATAAAAGTTCGGTATTGCTCTGAAAAGCTTTTTTAACTCTGGTAAGATCAGTAGTATCCACAAAGGTGAAGGAAAGATCATACTGTTCGAAAACCTGGGTAAATAAACGATGGGTTCCTCCATAAACATCAGAACCTGCCACCACATGGTCTCCGGCTTCTAATAGATTCAAAACTGTATTGATAGAAGCCATACCACTGGCAAAGGCTCGGGCCTGAGATCCATTTTCCAGAGCAGCAAGGTTATTTTCCAGAGCAGAGCGGGTGGGGTTATCCGTTCTTGAATATTCATAACCTCTATGCTGACCGGGCTGATCCTGTATATAGGTAGAATTGGCATGGATGGGTGTAATCAGGGCACCTGTGGCAGCATCGGGGGTCAGACCGGTATGAATAGCTCTGGTAGCAAAGTGTTTGTCATTATTATTTTTCACTATCTATCCACTCCTCATAAGATTTATAAATTCCCCGGGAAAGATAACGCTCGCCGGAATCGGGAAATACTGTAACCACGGAATTGAAAGGGACATTTATCTCATCATTGTCGATAGAATCAGCAACCTGAAGTGCGGCCGCACTGGCTGCCCCGGAACTGGAAGCTACCAGGTGTGCTTCTTCCCGGGCGAGCCGCTGAACTTCGGAATGAGCTTTTCTATCGCTAATTTTTATGACCTCATCTACCAGCTCAGGCTGAAAAAGTTTGTTGGTAGAAATGTCATGAGTACCTATACCCTCAATATTATAGTCTGCTTCTTCGGGATCGCCTCCTAAAAATTTTGAGAAGAGTGAGCCTTGAGGCTCAACTGCGGCCACATAAATATTGGGGATTTTTTCCCGGAAAAATTTTGCTGTTCCCATTAATGTTCCCACAGTTCCACACCCCATGACTATCGCGCCCACTTCTCCTTCCAGAGCCTGATAAATTTCCGGAGCTGTAGTTTCATAGTGAGCTTCAGCATTTAAAGGATTGGAAAACTGCTGGGGGACTGCTGCATTATCCCGACGGGAGGCCAGTTCATGGGCATGTTCGATTGCTTTATCCATGCCTGCTTCTGTAGGGGTATTGATTACTTTAGCCCCCAGAGCAGCCATCAATTCCTGTTTTTCCTGGCTAAATTTTTCCGGTACCACGAAAACTGCCTCCAGATCAAGCAGATTGGCGGCAATAGCAATACCTATTCCGGTATTACCGGCGGTAGGTTCAATAATGGTTCCACCGGGTTTAATATCTCCCCGCTCCAGCATTTTTTTCAACATATACAACCCAATGCGGTCTTTGACACTGCCGCCTGGATTGAAAGTTTCAATTTTGGCATAAACTGGTACTTCAGCCGGGGATTCATGCAATTTCACCAGAGGTGTTTTACCTATAGTTTTAAGAAGTGAATCCAGAGATTTGTTATGAGTGGTCAATATATTCCCTCCTGTTGAAAAATAGATGGAAGCAAAAAACAAAACTTGAGTTGATTAGTTTACTTACATTTCTTAGTATAATTTATCAGCAGTAAAAATGCAAAAATAAATTCTGATTGTTATTAATTAAGCTTAATTTTATGTTTTGCTGGTGAGAAATAATTCTTATGCTCGGGAAGTTATAGCCTGGATTGAAAATAATAAAGGATCAAATTGGGAAAATTTTGTTGCTAATGCTGGAGGGTGGAAGGGGGTACTGGTGCTGTCTTTACCTGAAACACCTGAATGGAATGGTATGCGTATTTCTGAAATTGCTGAAGAGGAATCTAAAAGTCCGGTTGATCAGTAGTTACCGCTGCCTATGCAATAATAGCTACTTATGCCTTTATGAAGACACTTAATTTAAAAGGGCTCTGGAAAGTTTTTATGAAGATTGGTTCTATGACCGGAATGGCAATGTTAATAGTCTCCACTGTTTTGATTATAAGTCATTTTTTTACTCTGAAAAATATAACACAATTGGCATTATATTTTTTTAACCACTTACAACTTAACTGCCAGTTGTGTAAGGATTTTAAGCCTAAACTGTTTTGACAGATGGATTTAATTGTAATATAATTCGTTTAGATTAAACATTAAGCAACAAAAGAGTATAAATTTTTGCCATCTTATTAGTTATGGCCTTTGTACAATTAGAAATGACCGGCCGGGAAAATAATTTACATACTTATAAAGTTAACTCTGGCTGCAAAATCAGGCAGTTTAATACGAATTTAGAGGAGGATTAACTGGTGAGTTACGAGGTTTCTCAGCAATCTATAGAGCTTATTGCCGATGAGCTGGATATTAACAGGGAACAGATAAATACTGTTATTGAACTATTAAACTCTGGTAATACTATACCTTTTTTAGCCCGCTATCGCAAAGAAAATACCGGGGGACTGGATGAAAATGAGCTGCGCGAGCTGGAAGAAAAATTGGATTATGTCAGCAGGATGGAGGAAAAAAAGTCAGATATAAAAAGAAAAATTGCAGAGCAGGATAAGCTGACAGCTGAACTCTCCCAAAAAATTGAGGCAGCTGAGACCCTGCAGGAGCTGGACGATATTTATTACCCCTATAAATCCCGCCGCCAAACCCGGGCTGATAAAGCAGTAGAAAAGGGATTAAAACCTTTAGCAGAAAAAATCTGGGAGCAAAAAATTTCCCGGGAAAAATTGCTGGAAACAGCTAAAAATTTTGTGGATGCGGAAAATGAGGTCGCCGGGGCAGAAGAGGCTCTGGCTGGTGCTCGTGATATTTTAGCAGACAGAATTGCTGCTGACCCCGAGCTCAAAGCTCTTTCCCGTCAGCGTTACTGGCAGCAGGCTTCAATTGTCAGTTCGATAAAAGATGCTGATAGTGATGAGAAGGGTGTTTACGAACAATATTATGATTTTTCTCAACCTGTTAAGGAAATTCCTCCCTTTCGCATTCTGGCCATCAATCGGGGAGAAGAGGAGGAAATACTTTCGGTTAAAATCGACCCTCCGGAAAAAAGTATTCTTGATAGATTGGCCCGGGAGGTAATAAGTAAAAACTCTCCCCTGAAACAGGAACTGGAAGAAATTATCGAGGATGCTTTTAAACGACTGCAGGGACCTGCTCTGGAAAGGGAGGTACGCTCAGATCTTACCGATAAAGCTGAGGCTCATGCCCGGAAAGTTTTTGCTGATAATCTGGAATCTCTGCTGCTTCAACCCCCCCTTCCTGACAATGTCATCATGGGGATCGATCCTGCTTATCGCACAGGTTGTAAAATAACTGTCATTGATACCGAAGGGAATGTTCTGACTACAGGAGAAATTTATCCTCATGAGCCCCGTTCTCGCTGGCAGGAAGCTAAAGATGAGCTTTTAAATATAGTCGAGGAGTTTGCAGTTGATGTTATAGCCTGTGGAAATGGTACTGCCTCTCAGGAAACTGAGAAGTTATTGAGTGAGCTTAATCAGGATAGTGAAAAGGAAATACCCTATACTATAGTTGATGAAGCGGGAGCTTCTGTATATTCCGCTTCGGAACTGGCCGGACAGGAACTTCCCAATCTGGATGTGAGCCTCAGGGGGGCAGTTTCTATTGCCCGCAGGTTACAGGATCCCCTGGCAGAATTGGTCAAAATAGATCCCCGTTCAGTAGGAGTGGGGCTTTATCAGCATGATATCGACAGCGGTGATCTGCTGGAAGAACTGGAAACTGTAGTTGAATCCGTGGTTAATCGGGTGGGAGTAAACCTCAATACAGCTTCACCCGTGCTTTTATCTTATGTTGCAGGAATTAATTCCGGGCAGGGGGAGAAAATATGCGATTATAGAGAGGAAAAAGGTGCTTTTACCAGACGCGAGCAGTTACTGGATGTTAAAGGCGTAGGACCTAAAACTTTTGAGCAGTCAGCGGGCTTTTTGCGATTAAAAAGTGAAGAAGATCCTCTGGCCCGAACCCCCATACACCCGGAATCTTATAAAATTGCAGAAAAATTGCTGGCTAAAGCAGGTTTGAAACCTGATGACCTGAAAAATAAGGGAAATGATTTTCAGGCAGAGCTGGAAGAAAAAATTAATCCTCTGCGCCTTAAAATAGAAGAGCTTGCCCAAGAGATGGAGGCAGGCCTCCCCACTATCAGAGATATAATTTCTGCTCTGAAAGCTCCTGAACGTGATCCCCGGGAAGAAATTTCCGGACCGGTGTTTAGAACTGAGATTATGGATCTGGAAGATTTAGAAGAAGGTGAAATTTTACAGGGAACAGTGCGTAATGTGGTTGATTTTGGCGCTTTTGTCGATGTGGGCTTAAAAGTTGACGGTTTAATTCATGTCTCTGAATTGGCCGAGCATTATGTTGATGATCCCACCCGGATAATCAGGGTCGGAGATGTCGTAAGAGTAAAGGTTTTAGAGGTAGATGAGCGTCGGGAGAGAATAGCATTGAGCCGCAGGGCGGTTAATTGAAATTAAAACAGAGATATAGTCTGGAAATTTTGCCCGGGGAGCAGTTAGTTTCATTCCCCGGGCAGAGTTTACAAAATATTTGTTTTAAATCCATTCAAAATTTAGCTGTTTGGTCCTGGCTATTTCTTTTCTCCTTCAACTGAGATTATTATTTCCTCTACTTCCAAATCTTTATCAGATTGGGCGACAGCCTGTTTTACCGCCCGGGCCATGCCCTGGCAGCAGGGCACTTCCATGATAGCTACCGATATTGAGTTGAGATCATTTTTTTCAATAATTCCTTTTAACTTACGCCTATAATTATCCAAATTATCCAGTTTAGGGCAGCCAACAACAACTTTTTTATTTTTGAGCAGGTCTAAGTGAAAATCGGGATAAGCAACGGGTACACAATCTGCTGCTACCAGCAGGTCAGCATCGGCAAAGAAAGCAGCAGTTTCTGGCAGTAGATTTAACTGTACTGGCCATTGCTCCAGCTGGCTGTTGATGGAAATCTGCACATCACTGTTCTCAGCCCTGACACCAGCTTTTTTGTCTTTTGGGGTCCGGGATTTTGATGTTTCTTTTTGACCAGACATGTTACGCATTCTACTGCCCGGGCAGCCACCGCCTGCAGGGATAGAATGACTGGAACTTTTGTCTGCAGGTTTTGATTCGTGGTTGATCTCAGGTTCTTTTCCCATCTTTTTTAGCTCTTCTTTAACTGCTTCTTCGTCAAACTCATCTGCTTCTCTTTCTACAACTTTGATGGCATCTTTAGGACATTCTCCCAGGCAATCCCCCAGGCCATCACAAAGCCTTTCTTCTTTTAATTTTGCCACTCCATCTTCAATTTTTATTGCTCCTTCATCACAGGCGGGTATACATTCGCCACAACCGTTACATTTTTCCTCATCAATTTCTACTATTCTTCTTTTAACCATTTTTATCATCCTCTCTTTAAAATTAATATTTATAATTTCATCTGGGTTTAAGTTTATTACTTCAATCAACTTTCACTAACAATAATAACATGGGACAGCAGTTATCGCTGTGATATATGTCAATACAGCCCAAAAATTTCTTTGATTTTCCTGTTAAAATTCAGACTCTCTGCTGGAGGAGAATAGGAGGAGGTCGGTAGGTTGATAATCAACCTACCGACCTCCTCCTATTCTCTTCCTATCCTGATATGAATAAAAAAAATAAACCCTGCACCAATCCTCAGAATAGCTGGTGCAGGGAAAAAGAAATTTAATCCTGTTTAACGATTAAATTTTATTTTGAAATTTTGACTTTTTAAGCCATTAATTCTTCTACATCTTCTTCCGCTCCGTTGGTAGGAGCGATGCCAAATTTATCTACCAGTACATTGAGCACATTATCGGAGAGAAAGGCGGGCACGGTAGGTCCCAGTTTGATATCTTTGACTCCTGCTGCCAGCAGCCCCAATAAAACTGCCACAGCTTTCTGTTCATACCAGGCTATATCATAGGAAATGGGTAGTTCATTAATGTCATCAGTACCGACAGCTTCTGCCAGCTTTTGAGCAATTACTACCAGAGAATAGGAGTCATTGCACTGACCGGCATCTAGCACCCGGGGAATGCCGCCTATATCTCCCAGGTCCAGCTTATTATAGCGATATTTAGCACAGCCAGAGGTAAGAATTATGGCGTCTTCTGGAAGTTCTTCTGCAACCTCTGTAAAGTATTCTCTATCTTTATATCTGCCGTCACAGCCGCTCATGACCACAAATTTACTTATATCTCCATTCTGAATAGCCTCCACAACAGCATCAGCTCTTTCGCTGAGGGCATTATGGGCGAAGCCGGTCATAACTGTACCGGTTTCCAGCTCTTCCGGGGGGGCTGATTGTTTGGCTGCTTCTATAACCGGAGAGAAGTCCTTGTTGCCGCCTTCTGGTCTATCTTCAATATGGGTTAAACCTTCGAAGCCTACTACTCCTGTAGTAAATACCTTATTTTTGTAGCTGTCTTTGGGGGGCATAAGACAGTTAGTGGTCATAAGAACGGGGCCATTGAATTTCTCGAACTCTTCTTTCTGCTTCCACCAGGAACCGCCATAATTTCCTTTAAAATGATCGTAATCTTTGAAAGCAGGATAGGCCTGAGCGGGCAGCATTTCACCGTGAGTATAGATATCAATACCTTCACCTTCAGTCTGTTCCAGCAGCTCCTCAAAATCCTTCAGATCATGGCCGCTGACCAGAATACCGGGATTATTGTCCGTGCCCAGATCAACTTCGGTGGGCTCAGGATGGCCATAGGCAGAAGTATTGGCTTCATCCAGCAAAGCCATGGCATCGACTGCACAATCTCCGCATTCCAGCACCAGATTAGTAAGCTCATCGGCGCTGAGGTCGTCATTTAATGTGGCGGCCAGACCGTGCTGCATAAACTCATAAATTTCTTCGTCCTCATGTCCCAGCAGATAAGCATGATCGGCATAGGCAGAGATACCTTTAATGCCGTAGATAAGAAGTTCTCTTAAAGAGCGCACATCTTCGTTTTCTGTCCGCAGTACTCCAACTTCTTGGCTTTTAGCTTCTATCTCATCACTGGAATCAGGTGTCCAGGTGGCCGGCTCGGGCAGCTCACCGCTGTATTCTTCACCATGTTTTTGTCTATAAAGCTGCTGACATTTTTCGGCGACCTTATCTCTTATTTCCAGAACTTTTTCGATCCATTCCTGAAAATCCTCTTCGGAAAAGTTGACATTGGTCACGGTGGCGAAAAGGCCTTCCAT